>JAIPBL010000100.1 GCA_021739645.1 Saprospiraceae bacterium
AATTTATTGGGCTGACCGTAGCGGCTATATCGGTCAGCCCAATAAATTGGGCGACCACAAGGGGAATCCGCCTAGTTTTGAGGTTATTTGCAAAAACAAATCCCCCGCAGCATGGAGTTCGGCAAACTGCCCGACATCACCCAAGTCAATTTCAAACTCCCGCCCGACCCGCCGGGCAATGCCAATATTTTGACCGAAGCAGCCTCTCCCGCTCACTTGCTCACCCTCTCACCACCTCTCACGCTCTATTTGGGTGCGACCGGCTGGAGCGTCAAGGAGTGGGTGGGCAAAGTTTACCCGAAGGGCACAAAAACTCCCGAATACCTACGGCACTACACCCGCCAATTCAACACCATCGAGCTGAACACGACGCACTACCGAATCCCCGACCCGTTCACGGTGCAGCACTGGCACGACGAGGCGGCGGATGATTTTCGCTTTTGCCCAAAAGTGCTGCAAAGTATCAGCCATGCCGCCGACCTTGGCACGGGCGGCGACCTCATCCAGCGGTTTTGTGAGGCAATGGGCGGGCTGGGCAGCAAGCTGGGGCCTTGTTTCATCCAAATGCCGCCGTATTTCGGGGTGGACAGGCTGGCGGTGCTGGAGCGTTTTTTACAGCAGTTTACCTTACCACTGGCCGTGGAGGTGCGTCACCACAGTTGGTTTGACAGCGAAATGAACGCCGGAAAGTTTTTTGATTTATTGAAAAAATACGGGGCATCCACCGTTATCACCGACGTGGCGGGCCGACGGGACGTGGCGCACATGCGGCTCACCACGACCAGCGTGCTTGTTCGCTTCGTCGGGAACAACCTCGACCTGACCGATTTTACCCGGCTGGATGATTGGGCAGAGCGTCTTGCCAATTGGTTTTCGAAAGGATTGCAGGAATGTTACTTTTTTACCCACGAGCCAGACAACCTGCTGGCGCCCGATATTGCGGCAGCTTTTTATGAAAAAACAAAAAATATGGCTGGGGTAAACAGCCGTGGGCCCAAAATAGGCGGTAAAGAGACGGGGAAGCAGATGAGCCTATTTTAGCAGATTCCGTTATTTTTCGGTGCAATCATTGCCTTCATTTAGCCGACCCCATGAATGTTTCTATTTTAGCCGCTCAAATTTTTACCAAGAAAATGCTCACAGCAGAAGACATAGACGAAATACAAGCCGAAGGCACCGAAAATTACCCGTTTTTGCACCGCGACATCAGTTGGCTATCCTTCAATTATCGAGTGCTGCAGGAGGCCAAAGACCCCACTGTGCCCCTGCTGGAACGGCTGAAATTCCTCGCAATTTACTCTTCCAACCTCGACGAGTTCTTTCGGGTGCGGGTGGCGAACCACCGTAACCTGATGCGGGTGGGCAAAAAGACACGCCAAGTTTTCGACTACAACCCCAAGGCGATTTTGAAGCAGATACTTCGAATCGTGAACGACCAACAGCAGGAGTTCAGCGAGATTTTTGTGCGACAAATCGTGCCGGAGCTGGGCAAGCACCGCATCTTCCTGAAGCGCAGGCTACAATTGGGGGAGAAGCAGCGAATGTTTGTGGAGCAATATTTTGACGAGTACATGTTGCCTTTTGTGCAGCCGGTTTTGTTGCTCAAGGGCAAGATCAGGCCATTCCTCAACAACGCATCGCTTTACCTGATGGTGCACATGGAGGACAAGGAGGACCACTCCACGCAGTACGCCATCGTGAAAGTACCGAGTGACCACCTGCCGCGTTTCATCCAACTTCCCTCGCTCAATGGCCGACGGGAAATCATCATGCTCGACGATATCGTGCGTCACAGCGTCAGCGACATGTTTCCCGGCTACGACATTCAAGACACCTACTCCATCAAGCTGACCCGAGATGCCGAGCTGTACATTGACGACGAGTTCACGGGTGACCTGCTGGAAAAAGTTCGGGCAAGCCTCACCAAACGCCACGTGGGGCCGGCAAGCCGCTTCGTGTACGACCGAGAGATGCCGCTGGAATTACTGGATTTCCTTGTTGAATCATTCCAGTTGAAAAAAAACGACCTGTTCGTGGAGGGTAGGTACCACAACAACTTCGATTTTTTCAAATTCCCTGATTTCGGCCTTTCTGGGTTGAAGAACAAACCACTTCCACCGCTGGAATTCAAGCCACTTCAGGCGGCCATTGATTTTTTTGCGGCGCTGCGGGGCAAAGACCATCTATTGGCCTTTCCTTACCACTCCTACCAATCAGTCATTGATTTTTTCGAAAAAGCGGCACACGACCCACTCGTTACTACCATAAAAATCACGCAGTACCGAGTGGCCAAGCAAAGTCGAATCATGAATGCCCTGATGGAGGCCGTGGAGCAGGGCAAGCAGGTTTTTGTTTTCATCGAAGTGAAGGCCCGATTTGATGAAGAAGCCAACTTGAACTGGGGTGAGCACCTCAGTGCTGCTGGTGTGAAAGTGGCTTGGAGCCTGCCCGGTGTGAAGGTACACTCAAAAATGGCACAAGTTATCCGGCAAGAAGAAGGAGGCGCCCAAACCTACACCTATCTCAGCACTGGCAACTTCCACGAAGAAACCGCAAAAATTTATGGTGATTTCAGCATTTTCACCACGGATCCTCGGCTGACCGACGAGGTGTCAAGGCTTTTTCATTTTCTTGAAACGGGGATACCCCCAGTCCAGGCTTTTAACCACTTGCTCGTGGGGCAATTCGAGATGCGGCAGAAAATCGAGTGCTTAATTGAACGTGAAATCGCCAATGCCCAAGCGGGTAAGCCATCCGGCATTGCGCTCAAGCTCAATAGCATTCAGGATGAAAAAATGATTGTGAAACTCTACCAAGCTAGTCAAGCCGGAGTGCCTATTCGCATGATTGTCAGGGGGATATGTTCGGTGGTGCCAGGAGTCGTCGGTGTGAGTGAGAACATCCAAATCATCAGCATCGTGGACCGCTACCTCGAACATGCGCGGGTTTTTATTTTCCACAATAATGGCCAGGAGGAAATTTACCTTGCAAGTGCCGACCTAATGACCCGCAACCTTAGTTGGCGGGTTGAGGTGGTATTCCCTGTTTACGACGAAGCCATTAAGAAACAAATCAGGGACGTTATTTCCATTCAGTGGAGCGACAACACGAAGGCACGGATAATTGACCAGGATAATACAAATACCTACCGACCAACAGGGGAGAAGCGGATACAGTCGCAAGTGGAAACCTACCACTATTTTAAGGAAATGCTTTTTTTGAAATGATGGCTAGTTCTAAAGCATTGGACTGAGTACTTTCCAAACGTTGTCCCTCAGAATATACTGTCCCTTTTCGTTTGGGTGAATTCGGTCGCCCTGGTTCAGTTCAGGTATCCCGCCCACGTTTTCGAGCAAAAAGGGAATAAGTGCTGCCCCGTGCTCCTTGGCCAGCTTTGGGTACATCGCCCGGAATTTGTCGGTGTACATTTTCCCCATGTTGGGAGGTGCTTGCATACCGGCCAGGACGAGCTTTGCTGCGGGGTATTTTGCCTTCACTTTATCGAAAATGGAACCGAGGTTTTTAATTGTTTCTTCGGGCTGGATGCCTCTCAGGGCATCGTTGCCGCCGAGTTCCAATACAAAAACATCAACTGGCTGCTTTAGCACCCAATCAACCCGGTCGTTTCCTCCGGCGGAAGTTTCGCCACTTAGGCCAGCATTTACGGCACGGTAGGGCAAGTCCAATGAATCGAGTGCAACCTGGATTAGGGAGACATAGCCGGAAGAAACGTTAGTTAGGCCATAGCCCGCAGTTAGGCTGTTCCCGAAAAAAACGATGGTCTTTTTCTTGTTGATGTCGGGGGCAGCGGTGGTGCTTTTTTCAGTGGCTGTTTCAGGATTACTTACTTTTTTTTCAGTTTGGGTGCAAGAAAGAAAAATCAAACTAAGCCAAAGAAATAAGGAAAGTCGAAGCATCATGTTTTGAATATTGATTTGTTGATTAGCCCTTTTGTAATAAATGCAAAAGTAGGCATGATGCTGTTAAAAAACATTTCAGTTAATTTCTTTTAGGGCATGGTGACCAAATGCCAAATCCCAGTCAGAGGTTTGTTATTCTCCATTCGGATTTTTAATTTTTTTTACGTTCTTTGTCCACTTTACTAAATACACACACCATGAAAATGGCATTAAATTCTAATCTACCGATAAAATCCTTGTGCAACACCGTTGTTTTGGTGGAAGACAATAAGGCTGAGGCCGACCTAACTCGAATTATTTACCGTGAACTATCCCTGCCGGTAGAGATTGTTCATTTTCAAAATGGCGAAGAATTCATAACGTTCCTGAGCGAGAATGGGCATGACGGGATTTGTTATGTGCTATTAGACCTAAACATGCCACGTTTGAACGGTTTTGAAATCTTAGTAACATTGGCTAGGAATGATAAATGGAAACATTTGGCCGTCATTATCTTTTCTTCATCCAGCAATGAAAAGGATATTGCAAAATGCTATGAATTGGGAGCAAATGCTTATGTAGCCAAGCCACTTGACCTGAACGAACTTGACCGGTCTATTCTTTCCATCCACGGCTTCTGGGGCGGCGTCAACATTAAGCCAATGCCAGCCATTACTCCGGTTTAATGAATCGCAAGTTCCGTTTCAACCCATCAAACTTCGTTCTTTTGATCGCCGATTTCTTAAAGATTTTTTGAAAAACTTCTTCCGTTATTTCCATCCAATCAGTTGAACTCATGCCGGGCAAATCGGGGTGAGGCTCGAAAGCAGCCTCATTGTGATGCTTCGCAAAACGGTTCCAAGGGCACACTTCCTGGCAGATGTCACAGCCAAATGCCCAGCCTTCCATTTTTCCTTCAAATTCCGTTGGAATATCCTCTCTCAGTTCTATCGTCAAATAACTGATGCACTTCGAAGCATCCAGCAAGTACCCCTGCGGTGAAATGGCCTCGGTGGGACAAGCCTCGATGCAGCGGCGGCAGGTGCCGCAATGGTCACGCATGGGGTCATCGGTGGCCAATGGCAGGTCAAGAATCAACTCGGCAAGGAAGAAGTAGGAGCCAGCACCGGGGCGTATCAACAACGTGTTTTTGCCCGTCCAGCCGAGGCCCGCACGCTTGGCCCACGCTCTTTCCATGACGGGGGCGGAATCCACGAAGCAGCGCCCATCCACTTCCCCGATGTTTTCATGGATGAAATGGAGCAACTCCTTCATTTTTCGTTTTAAAACATGGTGGTAGTCCTCGCCGTAAGCATACCGGGCGAGCTTGGGTGCTGTTGGGTCTAGCTGTTTTTCCTTCGGAAAATAGTTGTGCATCAGCACAATGACCGACTTGGCCCCTGGCACCAATTTGGTTGGGTCGGTGCGCAGGTCGAAGTGGTTGGCCATGTAGTTCATCTTGCCGTGAAAACCCATGTTAAGCCATGCCTCCAGGCGGCGGGCTTCGTCGTCAAGCGGTGCTGCTTTTGCGAAGCTGACAAAATCAAACCCCAACCGGAGCGCTTCCGTGCGGATGAGTTCGGTGTTTTTATGTAAAATATTGGTTGACAAACAGTAGGCATTGATGTTGGGTGCAGGGGCGCACTGGCAGGCAAAGGTCGTCAAATATTTTGCTGAATCTTTGTAGGTGTCAGCCTTACATTTGATACACCACCAAAAAAAAAGAGACGCCCTGTGGGTAAGCATAGGTGGGCGTCTCAGTAAGTTATGTAAGGTTATTACACGGATAATTAAACTAATGCGCTATATCTGAAACTTTACGCTGTTTGTTGCTACATCGTATCGGACATTCATCTGGGTCACCGAAAAATTCATGGTGTTATCATCAACTCCGATGATGTTTAAAGTGCTGGCAGCATTAGAAATTGAAACCAAAGGGTTGTCTGATACGGCTGAGGAATGGTTAGTGGTAAGGCCACTAATGGCGGTTGTGAAGACCAAGTCGTTTCCTTGGATTTTCACACCGAGGTAAGCACCTGAATCAATGTCGTTTGTACATTCGACAGCGGTTAAAATCAACTCAAGCGATTTTCTATTACTGGTGAAGCGGATTTGACGAATAAGATTGGCTGACCCATCCAACAAAGGAATTGTTTTGTCTTTTTTGCAAGCTGTCATAAGTATTTGTTTATAGTGTTTAAGAAACGGAATCTAAGGTCTGGGATTTTTTGGGCATATCGGAATTTTAAGGGCAAAATTAGCTAAATGGAAAATGGAGATTTCTGCATGAGCGCTGAATTGGCTTCGCCAAATGTATGAATCAAGGGGCTTTGAAAAGCTGGCTGGGTTATGATTATTTCTTTAAGAAAATCTGCATAGTTACCCCGAAAGGCATCACCATTCCAAATATGTTTAATGGCAGCAGTGAGGCAGCCATTGTATTCAGTTTCGTGGGCGACTTGGTTTACCTGGCAGGCATTCAGCCAAATTACATTTGCAACAATTTCTGGGGCTGGTTTTCTGGTGGAGAGGTACACACTATCGTAATGGTCCTTGTTTTTCAAGTAAACGGTCTCTGAAATTTCTGTTGGTAATGCCCGATGGTGGTCTGCTAATCCCAAAATGTCATGCCGAATCTGGCAAATCATCCCATTCAAGATGCTTGAACTGTCAGCGACTACAAAGATGTTGACGCCCTTTTGAAAGGAGGACAATGCCTGCTGCAATTCAGCGATGAGAAATTGTCCATCATATAAGCACCAAGTAGGGCTAAATTTTTTGGACGCTGTAGCTCCGAATTTGGAGATGATGCCCCCGTACCCAGAAAAAGTCAACAAAAAATAATCTCCTGCTTTCAGGGATTTTGCGGATTTGGCCAGTAAGCTCAAGATTTTTGCCCTGGTAGCACCGCTATTTACCAAAGTTTGAACCTCATAACCTTTCAGCCTGCTAATTAATTCATAATCTCTTACATCTTTTTCCGGACTTAATAGATCCGCCGCAGTTGTCCCATAATGATTAGGCTCAAGGTTGTTGACTCCAATTATAAGTGCGGCCCCAATTGCTGCCGCTGAACTTGATTTCATTTTACAGGAACATAGGTGAAATAAAAAATGGTACTTATGCCCTTTTACAGAAGCATAAGTATCCAAAAATGACTGGCCTATCGGCCAGCCTTGTTCAGCATTTTAGGGTTTGGTTTAGGGATTTGGTTTTGGAAATGCTGGGTAAATTGTCTCCATTTGGTGGTGTATGGTCAAATGGATATTGGTTCGAGGATAAAGAAGCTGGAATTGAAAATGTTTTGGTTTTTTTACGATACAAAAATAGGCTGCGATTTTTCAGGCGACAAGTCATTTTTGACCTTATTGTTAAAATCCTAAAATCCTATTTTTTTAAGTGTCCAAAAAATTAAAGTAAAAAATCTTCCCGAAATGGCGCATTATTTAGTGCTGAAAGCTAATTTCACCTTGATTTTTTGCTTAAATTAATCACTGCCACTTAATAAATTTTACAATCCTATGGTTTCAAATTCTGATTTATTTGACCTGATAAAAAAACTGACAAAGTCAGAAAAGCGGTATTTCACTATGAATGCCCAGTTTCAGCAAGGTTCAAAAGTCTATATGTCCCTTTTCCGGGAGGCAGATAACCAAGTAAAATACGATGAGGCTGAACTAAAAGCGCAGTTGAAGGCACAGGGTGTAAATGTGGGCCACTTTGCGGTTTTGAAACTTCAACTTTTCAAGTTGATTTTGAAATCGCTTCGCACCTTCCATGAGGGTAAATCTCATGAGCAGCAAATCCTCTCCATGCTTTCCGAGGCGGGAATCCTAAAAAACAAGGGATTCTATCGCCTAGCTATCAAGCATCTTGATAAGGCAAAAACCATCGCCTACCACTATGAAATGCATAACCATATTTTTGAGATACTCAACCGCTTGACATTCTTGCATATTGAAATTGTTTTGGGCAGATCGACTCAAAGGCTGGAGGAATTAACTAAAGAAATGGAAAATTTAAAAGAATCCACTTACAGAGAGGCTGATATCAGGGCAGCGGCTTACAAAATGTCAATTATTCTGGCTTCAAAGCCATTAAGGCATCCAGACACGATTGCCGCTGTCAAAGTGCTTGAAAGCCTTCCAAGTGTACAAGGTATTGCCTCAAATGATACCTTTTTTGCAAGGTTGTTCTATTTTGTTTTTCATGCTCAAGTTAACCGTGCCAAGGGCAATTTCACAGCGGCCGATTCTTTTCATAGGAAGATACTAGAAATTTGGGGAAAATATCCTCATGTCCGAAGTGTCAATAATCGCCTCTATAAAGCCCATATCACCAATTACTTGAACAATTGCCTCTTAATTGAAAACTATGATGATTTCGACGCTTGGCTCAAAATTTTTGAAAACATCAAGGACAACAACTTTGACGAAGAAGCAGGAAGTTTCAAAGACTTTTACCATATCAAACTGCTTTACCTGCTCAACAACGCAAAGTTTGAAGAGGCATTAGGAATTGTGCCAGAAGTGGAACGAGGGATGGAAGCATACAAACAAAAAATCAGCAAATCCCGGGAAATGACCTTTCGATTCAATGTTTTCATCACATTTTTCATTAACGAGAAATTTTCCGAAGCGCTCGATTGGCTGCATACCATGGAATTGGATACCAAAATCGAGTCCAAAGCCGATTTACGTGCATTGGCGAGGATTATGAAAGTCATCGTCCATTATGAGTTGGGACATGTTCGCATTCTCGATGACATGCGTACTTCCGTTTACCGAAAGTTAAAGCGGCAGGATCAGTTGCACGAGTTTGAACAGACCATGCTAACGCACATCAGACTGTTGGAGAAAGCCGAAAACGAAAAAGCCAAGGAGCCCTGTGGAAAAACTTGCTCGAATCGTTGGAAAAAATCGGCGAGAAATACGAAATTAACCAAGTGATAGGTCTGGAAGAAATCACCAGTTGGGCGGAATGTCGATTGCACAAAAGGTCGTTTGTTTCGGTATTGAAAGAAAAAAAGAAACAGTAGCCACTATATTTGCTTTCTTCGCAAAAAAACAAAAAGAAATGAACGCACATAATTGGCGCATCAAACTTTCCCTTTTCCTCAACTACTTTGTTTTTGCAATCCTCCTGAACAGTGTGGGAACCGTGATTTTGCAAGTGCAGAACAACTACGGCGTCTCCGAATCTTCGGCCAGCATTCTGGAAGCCTTCAAAGACTTGAGCATTGCCATCGTTTCTTTTCTAGTGGCCAGTTACATCACCCGCATCGGCTACAAGCGGGCCATGCTCTTTGCCTTGGCCTTCGTCACGATAGCCTGCCTGCTGATGCCGAACATTGGTGGCTTCGCCATGAGCAAGCTGCTCTTCGCCACCGTGGGTGCTTCTTTTGCCCTCATAAAAGTGAGTGTTTACGCCACCATTGGCATCATCACACAGGACAAAAAAGAGCATGTCAGCTTCATGAGCTTCATCGAGTCGTTCTTCATGGTGGGCATCCTTTGCGGCTATTTCGTTTTCAGCGCATTTGTGGATGACACCAACCCACAAAGCACCGCTTGGCTTAGTGTTTATTACTTATTGGCAGGCATCGCCGCCGTGGCTTTTCTGCTGCTGCTGACCACGCCACTGGACGAATCTTCAGTGAAGGCAACGCCCGGCAAACCCATATCAGAAGATTTTAAGGAAATGTTCAGGTTGCTAGCGCAAATGCTGGTGCTGGTGTTCATCGTCAGTGCTTTTATTTACGTACTCATCGAGCAGAGCATCATGAGCTGGCTGCCCACCTTCAACAGTAAAGTGCTGAAGCTCCCCACCACCTTGAGCATCGAAATGGCGAGCATTCTCGCAGCTTCCACGGCGCTGGGCCGATTCTTGGCTGGGATTGTGCTTCGCAAAGCCCACTGGTACCTCGTGCTCACAGTCTGTCTTTTTGCAGCGGCGGGATTGGTGCTGGCGGCCATTCCGCTGGCGCAAGGCGTGGATGGCTCGGCGGTCACTGGCTGGGGCGATGCACCACTGGCGGCATTTGTTTTTCCGTTCATCGGCTTGTTCCTGGCACCCATTTACCCGGCCATCAACAGTGCCGTGCTGAGTGCCCTGCCTCCCCGGATGCACGGCCCGATGTCGGGGCTGATTGTCATTTTTTCGGCATTGGGCGGCACGACCGGCTCCATCATAACTGGGTCTATCTTCCAACATTTCGGCGGGCAAAATGCTTTTTATTTTTCCTTGATACCCATCACGATCTTGGCAATCAGCCTTTTCTTTTTCAATAAATTGCAAAAACAAGAACTGGCAAAAACGGCCTAAGGATAATCCACAAATCCATTTTCTCTCAAACCCGCAAACCCACTTATGAAATACATCCACGAACTTGGGCCACTTTTCCATGATGTTCAAATGGGCGGAATCTTCCCAGATGGCAAGACATTTCCTGATTGTATTCCGAAAAAAGCGTTGGCTACCATTGCGAAGCAATACGATAAAAGCAAGAAACAGCCCGGCTTTGACCTTGCGGCTTTCGTCGCCGAGCATTTCGAACTGCCCCCAACTGGCGGCAGTGGCTATGTGAGCGACCCCAGCCGCTCACCATCGCAACACATCGAAGCACTTTGGGATGTACTCACCCGACTCCCGATAGCTATCGGGACTGATGCAAAACCACCCCGGCAAAGTTCCCTCTTGCCATTGCCCAACGCCTTTGTGGTGCCGGGTGGCAGGTTTCGGGAAGTGTATTATTGGGACAGCTATTTCACCATGCTCGGCCTGAAGGCCAATGGCCGCTGGGACCTCATCGAGGGGATGCTCGACAATTTCGCCTACCTCGCCGAGACCTACGGATTCATTCCCAACGGCAACCGCAGCTATTACCTCGGTCGTTCGCAGCCACCATTTGCCTCGCTGATGGTAAAATTATACGCTGAACATGCCGGTGAGCAGGTGCTGGTCAAATATTTTTCACTGTTGACGAGAGAGTACAAGTTCTGGCAGGATGGCCTCCAAGACCTCGACCAGGGCAAGCGGGACTCCAAGCGGATGGTGGCACTCGGCGGTGCCGACTACCTTGGCCGCTACTGGGACGAGTTCGATACGCCTCGGCCAGAGTCGTATCGGGAAGACGTGGAATTGGCGCTGACCTCCATGCAGCCGAACCCCCAAATTTACCGGAACCTGCGTGCAGGCGCCGAATCGGGCTGGGATTTCAGCAGCCGCTGGTTCGCCGATAACGGCGGTTTTGCCAGCATTTGCACCACCGATATTGTGCCTGTTGACCTCAATTGTCTGCTCTGGCACCTTGAGATTACCCTCGCCGAAACCTGCGGCATCATTGGTCAAGAAGACCTCCAGAAGAAAATCCTGGCCGATGCCGAAGACCGCAAACGGGCGCTGCTCCGTCATTGCTGGGATGATACTGACGGTTTTTTTTTCGATTACAATTTCAAAACTGGCCGAACCACCAATCAGCGCACGCTCGCCGCCATGTACCCTTTGTTTTTCAAACTTTGCAGCCAGCAGCAGGCCAACCAAGTGGCTGATATTATTGAGCATGACTTCCTGAAACCTGGCGGCCTCACCACCACGCTCCTCGAATCCGGCCAACAGTGGGATGCCCCCAACGGATGGGCCCCGCTTCAATGGATTGCCTACATGGGCCTCAAAAATTACAACCATGACCGCCTCGCCGAGGAGGTCAGGTCGAGGTGGGTCAACACTGTCAAAACCCACTTTGAAAAAACCGGGAAGATGACGGAGAAGTACAATGTTTTCGAAGAAAGCACCCATGCTGGTGGTGGCGAATACCCCAACCAGGACGGGTTTGGGTGGACAAACGGGGTGTTTATGGGATTGACGATTGACGATTGACGATTCCCCCAGCAATTTGGCATAGCCGCTGGGGCTTGCAATATGCACGAATTCCAATCGTAAATCGTCAGTCGTAACTCAATTTACCCTCCATTCACAATCGCCAATTTCCCATCTCCGCTCACGGCCATCCGGGTGATGTTGTTGACGCCAATTCTTTTCAGGTCGGCCACTTCTTGCCAGTTTTTGCCATGCAATGGGTGGTAGCGATAGACCCGGCTGCCCTTGCCCATGACGATGGCGCCGTCTTTCATGATGACAAAATCTTCGGCATCACTGATGGTATTTACGATTTCATCCACTTCAAGGGTGTTCTTGTCGAGGGCCTTGATGACCCAGTTGCCGTCCGTGATTTTATGAACGTAAACCAGGCGGCCATTCGGTGAGGTCTGAAAACAGCGGCCCACAGACGGGGAAAGGTTGGCGATGGCGGCGTCGCGGGTATCTGCCATCGACAGGTAGTTGAGGTTGGCGGAAGTGATATTGAAAAGCGCGACTTTGAAGCGGTCGAGCCAATGGTAGTAGCCAATGCCCCGTAGGAACCTGAAAACCGACTTGCCCTCGTCCCGGCGGTCGAGCGGGTATTGCCAGAGGCGCTGGGAACGGTCTGCATCGGTCTCCACCCGTACCACGCTGAAGAACAGGTTGTCCGGCGTTGGTTTCGGTGAAAACTCCGACTCGGCGGTTTGGGTCAGGCGCAACTTTGTCTTTGCGGCCAAATCGAGCAGGTAGATGTCGGTCTGGCGGTCGGATGGCGCTGCCGAGGAAATCAATAGCTCTGAATTGTTGATGAAACTTGGTTGGTTATTGTAGCCGCTTTTGTTGAAATCCGTGAGGAACTGGGGGTTGGTGAGTGTAAGAAGGGTATCCCGCATGGAGGTTTCAAACAAGTAGATATTGCAGGTGGGCAAATCTTGGCCAAAGGCACTGGCTGCAATCAGCATTGCGACAGCAATGGAAGTAATAATCTTTTGCATGTTTGTTTGTTTTGTAAATAGCGTTACAAAGTAAGTGTAAATTCGCCAAAATGCTAAACGATACGACTTGAATGATAGAAATTGCCATTTCAAAACTCAGCAGCAAGTTCAATTTTGCAACAAAGGTAATCTGCGAATGTAGGCATGGAATGGTTTATCTCGTTGCGCTTAAATCAAAACTCATATTTCCCACAACTCATTGACAATGAAAAAATTACTACCACTATTTTTCCTTTTTCTTTTCCTTTTTGAAAACACAGCAGCGCAGGTCGCGCTCCAGCAGTTTGCCAATGGTTTCGATAGACCTTGCGATATTACCCATTGTGGCGATGACCGCCTCTTCGTCGTGGAGCAGCGGGGCTATATTTGGATTTTGGATAAAAACGGCAACAAGTTTATCACGCCTTTCCTCAACATAGACCCCCTCGTGGGCTTCACCGGCAACGAGCGTGGCCTGCTCGGTTTGGCATTTCACCCGGACTACCCACAAACGCCGTACTTCTACGTCAACTACACCAATAACAGCGGCAACACTCGTGTTTCCCGCTTTTCCGTTTCGGGCACGAACCCTAACCAGGCCGACCCCAACAGCGAATTGAACCTTTTTGAGGTGAGCCAACCCTACTCCAATCACAACGGGGGCTGCCTCAAGTTTGGCCCAGATGGCTACCTCTATATCGGCCTCGGCGATGGTGGCTCTGGGGGCGACCCACAGGCGAACGGCCAAAAGCGCACCACTTTTTTGGGGAAAATGCTGCGAATCGACGTGGACAACGGCACACCCTACGGCATTCCGACCTCCAATCCATTCGTCGGTGACGCCAGCACCCTCGATGAAATCTGGGCCATCGGGATGCGCAACCCTTGGCGTTTCAGCTTCGACCGCCTCACCAACGACCTGTGGATAGGCGATGTCGGGCAGGACGCTTGG
Source organism: Saprospiraceae bacterium (assembly GCA_021739645.1). Taxonomy (GTDB): domain Bacteria; phylum Bacteroidota; class Bacteroidia; order Chitinophagales; family Saprospiraceae; genus UBA6168. The sequence goes on from JAIPBL010000100.1 coordinate 13,686, forward strand.
GAGGAAATTGACTTCGAACCTGCTGGAGACCCCGGTGGCCATAATTACGGCTGGCGCTGCTACGAAGGCAACAGCAGCTTCAACACCAGTGGATGCCCCAACATGTCTGAGATAACTTTTCCGGTGGCGGAATACGCAAATTCCGGTGCGCTTGGCTGCTCCGTGACAGGTGGTTTCGTTTATCGTGGGTTCAGCTACCCTCAGCTTTACGGCCAATACCTTTACACCGACTACTGCACGGGCAAGCTCTGGTCGCTTACCCCCGATGGCGCCGGCGGCTGGACGAACGTGCAAATTGCTGACTTGATCAACAACCAATTGGCTTCTTTTGGGGAAAACAGGAACGGCGAGCTCTTCGCCCTTGGCAACTCCAACGGCATCGTTTACCGGGTCGTGGACAATGCGGAAAACTGGATTTACACCATCAACGCCCAGCAACCGCCTTGCCCAGGTGCGGCCGAGGGAAGTATCCAGCTCGTTTTCCCAAGCAACGTCCCGACACCAACCATCATTTGGGAGGACGGCCCCACTGGCCCCATTCGCACCAATTTGCCGGAAGGCACTTACACTGCCACCATCACGGGTGCAAACGGCAGTGTGGCCACGGAGACAGTGGTCATCGCACCTACTGTTTCGCTCGATTCCCAAATCAGTGACGTGACCTGCCCGGGAGGTGAGGATGGCGCCATTTCGCTCACCGTCGTTGGCACCCAAGGCACTCCGGTGGTTTTGTGGTCGGATGGTTCTCCGGACTTGGAGCGAACGGACTTGCCCGCTGGCAGTTATGCCGTGACGGTGACGAGTGCCGAGGGTTGCGTTTTGACTGCAAGCTTCAACCTAAGCCCATTGCTTACGTCGCCCATGCCAGTCATTGATGCATCAAATGACACGCTCACCGTGGTGGGCACTTACACCGACTACCAGTGGTTATTGGGTGGGGCGGCCATTGTCGGTGCTACTGACTCAACTTATGTGGTCACTGAACAAGGGATTTACAGTCTTCTTGTCTCGGATGTCTTTGGTTGTACTGGCACCTCCAATGAACTATTCGTGGAATTTACTGCCACCAGTGCTATTCCTGAGTTGAAATCTGTGCTAGTGACCCCCAACCCATTCCAGCAAAGCATTCGGCTCGAAGTGACCGTGTCCGAACCTGTGGTATTGCATGTCTCCGTCATCGATATGCAAGGCAAAACAATTCTGGCCGACAAAATGGCTGTGACGACCACTGGTGCCAGAGATTTTGATTTAGGGCAAATACCGAGCGGCACTTATTTACTGGTGTTGAAAAATGGAAAGGGAGAATGGGTGGAAAAGTTGGTGAAAATGTGATGATGCTACGCTCCATTAGGTTTTCCCAAAGAGTGGGACAGTAGTGCAATAGGTGGCCAAGTTAGGGCGCAACTTCAAGTTGCACCCTAACTATGCACTCGGCATTCATGCTATGCGCATATCTAAAAACAGTATCTATTTAGTGCAGAATATAGCATTTTCACCAAAACAGCAATCAATGAACTTTTCTCACTTTTTTCTCACGGCTTTTTGCGGTTCCATGATGTCCATGCCTTTTACGCATGCGCAAAAAAACATCACGGGTGACTGGCATGGAACACTTGATGTTCAAGGAGTGATGACACTCCGAATTGTATTTCATATCAATGAAACGGACGGGAAACTCATATCCACCCTCGATAGTCCTGACCAGAGCGCATTTGGGTTGCCAACCAGTGAAACGGATTTCAATGCCCCAGCGTTGACCATCAAAATGCCAAACCTACAAGCGGAATACACTGGCACGGTCAATACCGATTTCACAGAAATGACTGGAACATTTACCCAGGGTGCCCCAATGCCGCTGACCATGACCCGCAATGCTGTCGAAGCAAAGCCCGTCCTCCGCCCACAAGAACCCAAGCCGCCATTTCCGTACTACACCGAAGATGTTACTTATGAAAACGAGTCAGCGGGAATCACCCTGGCTGGCACCTTGACGCTGCCGAGCAAGGATGGCAAATACCCAGTCGTGGTGCTGGTCAGTGGTTCAGGAGCGCAGAACAGGAATGAAGAATTGCTCGGCCACAAGCCTTTTTTGGTGATTGCAGACTACCTGACCCGCCACGGTATCGGCGTTCTGCGCTATGACGACCGGGGCGTGGGCGGCTCCACTGGCGACCATAGCGTTGCTACCTCGGAGGACTTTGCAACCGATGCCCAGTCGGCGGTTGCTTATCTAAAAACTCGCTCAGAGGTGCTCCCAAAGAAAATTGGAATTGCAGGGCACAGCGAGGGCGGCATGATAGCGCCCATGTGCGCAGTCCGTTCAAAAGATGTGGCCTTCATCGTGCTGCTGGCGGGTACGGGCGGCGATGGCGAGGAAATCTTGCTGACACAAATTGACCTTATCAACCGGGCAAATGATATGTCCGAGGAAAAAAACAAGGCTGAACTGGCGATGATGGGCAAGGCATTGGGCATGGTCAAGTCAGAAAATGACACAGCCCTGTTGCGGCAAAAAATGAATTTGTTGTTCGATGAGTATTATGACAGCCTTTCAGAAGAAGACAAGCAAGCAGCAGGCACAAAAGAAACTTTTCAAAAAGCTCAAACGGAAACCCTTACCAGTGACTGGTTCCGTTTTTTCATAAAATACGACCCGAAAGCCACCTTGGAGAAAGTGACCTGCCCGGTGCTGGCCATCAACGGCGAAAAGGACTTGCAGGTAGAACCGAAAATCAATCTCGGCGGCATTGAAGCGGCGTTGAAAAAGAGCGGAAACAAGCATTTCGTTGTGAAAGAGCTACCGGGACTGAACCACCTTTTTCAAAATTGTACCACGGGTGCTCCTTCAGAATACTTCAAAATTGAAGAAACGTTCGACCCGAAGGCGTTGGCCCTGGTGTCGGATTGGATACTGGAAGTTGTGAAGTGAAAAGGCTGGAACCTTTGCCTATACATGGCTTTTTTACCAACTAAAATCATCGTTAGCAATGACTGCCGTCATTTGATTATTGGGAACATAGCTAAAAATTTGTGCCCATGAATCGCTTATAACCAATTACGGATATGTCGAGAATCATTTTTCTCTCCCTCCTCCTTATTCATGGCCTCCTCCACCTGATGGGTTTCGCAAAGGGATTCAAGTTTGCTGAAATCACCCAACTCTCGCAGCCCATATCCAAATCCGCAGGAGTGTTTTGGGGACTTTCGACCCTGCTTTTTGTCCTTGTTGGGGTGCTTTTTATTTTGAAAAAAGACAGTTGGTGGATATGGGCCACGGCGGCTGTTGTCATCTCCCAAGTCTTGATTTTCACCAGTTGGCAGGATGCCAAATTCGGCACTTTGGTCAACCTGCTGATTGCCGTTGCCATCGTCATTGGTTACGGAAGCTGGCATCATAACAAATTGGTAAACAGGGAGTTGCAGGTGTTTTTAACCCCAAAAAAAATGAATCATGGTGTCGTTACGGAAGAGAAAATTGCAGCCCTGCCACCCATTGTCCAAACTTGGCTGAGACGTTCCAATGTTGTTGGCAAACCTGCCATTTCCAGTCTCCATCTCCGGCAAAAAGGAGCGATGCGAACCAGTCCGGAGGGGCGATGGATGCCCTTCAATGCACAGCAATATTTCACCATAAGCCCACCTGGTTTCATTTGGCTGGCCAATGTCGAAATGAAACCGTTTTTCCGCCTCGTTGGACGAGACAAGTTCATCGCAGGAAAAGGGCACATGCTCATAAAAGCCATGTCAATATTGCCCATCGTTGATGCCAAAGGGCCAGGAATAGACCAAGGCTCGATGGTGCGTTACCTCAGTGAAACTATCTGGTTCCCGCAAGCGGCAATTGAAAGCTATATTTCATGGGAAGGAATTGACTCAACCTCGGCTAAGGCCACGATGAATTATGGCGGAATTACCGTTACTGGCACCTTCCAATTTACCCCAGCAGGCGACTTGCAGAGTTTTGAGGCAGACCGCTTTTATGATAGAAAAGGCATGTCCACACTGGAACGATGGCATATCGAATCGAAGGATTGGGCAGAACTGGGCGGGGTGCGCATGCCTGTTTCATCAGAAGTGACGTGGAGGCTGAAGGAGGGGGATTTTACATGGCTGAAGGTGGAGGTGACGGAGGTCAAATACAATTAGCCCACATGAGTGACGAACGACGATTAAGGGTTTGCGCAAAAATAACTTCCTACTTATATTTTTGATTTGGGGCGATACTATAGTTCCATTCCCCATGAAATTTAGCTTCTGTCAAATTCACCTTTTCAAGCGCTTCGTCCGACACTACAATTCCTTTTATGTA
>JAIPBL010000101.1 GCA_021739645.1 Saprospiraceae bacterium
CCGCTCATCAGCTCGGCAACCAAGGATTCTTCTACCCCTGGTTGGAAAATTGATACTTTTGTTTTCTTCATAAGGTGTTCTTTTGACTGTAAAGGTATTTTGATTTAGACCTTGACACAGTTTATTGAACACCCTCAAACTGAAGGTCAAATGAGTGTCCCCATGACAAGACCCCGAGCAGAAAGCTCAAATTAACACCCTATCAAGCCAACCCTACACCCTACCTTTGCGTCCGCCCAATTCCTAATTTCCAATTTCCACCATGTCCCGCACCCCTGCACTCGGTTTCATCTTCATCACCCTGTTGCTCGACGTCATCGGCTTCGGCCTTGTCATCCCGGTGATACCCGGCTTGCTGAAAGAAATGACGGGGGGCGACCTCTCTATCGCAGCTCGCTGGGGTGGCGTGCTGATGTTCACGTATGCCACCATGCAGTTTATCTTCTCCCCCATCTTTGGGGGTCTCAGCGACAAGTACGGCAGGCGGCCTGTTATCCTTGCTTCGCTGTTTGCCTTTGGCATTGACTTTATCATCGTGGGATTGGCCCCCACCATTTGGTGGTTCTTCTTGGGGCGGGTGTTAGCGGGCATCACGGGGGCATCGTTTTCCTCCTGTTCGGCTTATATCGCCGATATTAGTCCAGCGGATAAAAAGGCCCAGAACTTTGGCCTTATCGGGGCGGCATTCGGCCTTGGGTTTATCATCGGGCCGCTGATTGGTGGCGTGGTATCGGCGCATTACGGACTAAGAGCGCCGTTCTTTTTGGCAGCGGGCATGGCATTGCTCAACTGGGTTTACGGCTACTTCATCCTACCGGAATCCCTCGCCCCCGAAAACCGACGCCCCTTTGACTGGAAAAGAGCCAATCCAATTGGTTCGCTGCTCAACCTTCGGCGCTACCCCGTGGTGCTGAGCCTGGCCGGAGCGCTGATGTTCATCTACGTCGCCGCACACGCCAACCAAAGTACCTGGACCTATATCACCATGAAAAAATTCGATTGGGACACCGAAATGGTGGGCTATTCGCTGGCCTTTGTCGGCCTGATGGTCGGCATCGTGCAGGGCGGCCTAACCCGGGTCGTCATCCCCCGATTCGGTGCCAAACAATCGCTCTATTTTGGGCTGGCCATGTACACCATTGGCTTCGTGCTTTTCGCCTTTGCCAATATGGGCTGGATGATGTTCGCTTTCATGGTGCCTTTCTCGTTGGGCGGATTTGCTGGGCCTGCCTTGCAGGGCATCATCTCCAACCAGGTGCCCGCCAACGAGCAGGGCGAACTCCAAGGTTCCCTCACCAGCCTCCTCGCCGTCACCTCCATCATCGGGCCGTTGCTGATGACGTGGCTGTTCTCGTGGTTTACCAGCGAGGCTGCACCCGTGCAGTTTGCGGGAGCGCCGTTTTTGATGGGGGCGGTGCTTTGTTTGGTGAGCTTGCTGCTGGCGGTACGGACGTTGAAAAAGTATGGGAGGCGGGGGGAGGTGTGAAGAGATACTAGCATCTAAATGCCGCAATATTTTTTGACACCCCACTTGGACAGCTTCACAATGAAGCCTATTTTTACCACCAAACCAACATACTGTGACAAAACGAGAAGTCATCCAAGCTAAAATCAATTTATACAAACAGTGGCTTTTGTTGTTAACAAAGGGTGGATTGGATGAAAAGTCACTTGGATTGCCTAAAGGTGTCCGCATCCAGGATGAAATAGACAGGATACTGGACAATTTGATTGAACTTCGAGAAAGTTTAAGAAACTTGGACGAAAATTAAGTTAACCATTTAAAATCTTATCGGTTATGCTCGCAAATTCCATCGCCAAACCTGAGACATTCAAAGAAGCTACCGAAGATTTGGTCAACACCATCTCTGATGCTATCCGCAAAGATGAGCTTACTGCAACTGACAAGGAATGGCTGATTAGCGAACTGGACGAACTCATCGAAGGACTAAAGACTGCAAAAGCCAAACAAACTCCAAAGACTACCTTTCCCAAAAAGGATGTACGAGCCGCTGCAAAATAGGCCGCTGCAAACTACCTTTAAGCTGTGTTATTTCAACAAAGCCAAAGCACCCGTGCAGTTTGCGGGAGCTGGAGTTGCTGCGGCAGGTGGGGCGTTGATGAAGTATGGGAGGCGGGGGGAGGTGTGAAGAGTAGAAGAAAGAATTTATTACATTTGAGTAACATATTCGCATATAGTTCTAGGTTTTCATGGGCATTTAATAAATCGACTATGAATAGAATAATCACAATAATAATCATGCAATATTTTGGAACAGCACTTTGCAGTCAAAATCAAACTGTGGTGTACAATTATGCCTTTGTCCGTTCGACTGTAGTAAGTGCTGAAAACTTGGATAAAGAAATGCTCTTGAAAAATGTGGGTTCCAACAAGGATAGGCATGGTTCATTGAAAGAAAGCAACTGGATGAAATTTGAGTTTGAAAAAGAAATTTTCATTCAATCTATTGACCTCTATTTTTACGAAAACACTTGTTTGGACAAATGCAGGTTATACTACAAGATTAAATTGGATGATAACACCCTAATTGACACAATCCGAAATAACGAACAAAACATAGTACTAAATGCTAAATCAAAATTCCTGACACTGACACGCTTGGATGTTTACCCAAAAGGCGCCGCATTTATTACTCATATAGAAATCAATTCTCCTGACAAACCTAATGGCAATTATCTTGGACTACCCAAAATTGATATTTCAAAGAAGACCCGAATCAAAATAACACATGATATTAAAGGATTTGGCGAGCGTGAATCAATCGTTCAAAATAAATTATGGCATACAAGGTCAAAGTTTTTCAAAAAAACTTTTAGTAAACGACTTAAAAAACACGAGATAGAGCAAATGAATGCAATCATTGACGAGCAAGACGAGTTTCGCTATTGTGATAATATAGAACATTACCTTACCCATGATGATGGAGATGATTTAGTACGCAAGTTGTATGAGGATTGCAAATGTGACATGCGTAAAGAATATTTCAGTAGAAGAATGAAACCTTCTGCTGAAATGATGAATGAGCGTGTAATTTTGCGAGGGGACACCATCTATTACAATTCAAAAAAATCATTAGCGATACTAAAAAATTACCTTGAGAAAGGTGATGCAGTAGCTGGATATGCTGTCACTCATTTGTGTTTAATGCAGGAAAGAGATGAACTCCCTAATATTGAAAAATTGAGAAATGACAAAAACATCTATGCGCAATACCAAGCCTTAAAAGCATGCTTGTATTTTGACAAATTGGAGACAGCCAAAAGCATCGGTGACCAGATAATTAGCAGTGAAATGGCCAGCCTTATAAAGGATTCTTTTTCAGCAAATGGTATCTACGCATTTTGGGTCTTGGAGTCCTTATTTTATTTTTATCCAGATTACGCCCTCGACAAATTTTTAGCACTATACAAATGCTATACTGGCTTATATCCAGAAGGCTTAACGATGAATAGTTATTGGCATGACATAGAAATGCAAGGAACAGCAGGTGTAAATAGGATACTTTCTTTTCAAGGAAATGATTTTGCAATCCTGAATTTTATTGAACACAATCTAGCTAAAATGCCTGAGCTTAAAAAAAGCCCAGCAGGTAAGGAATTTGAAGAAATTATCAAAAAACAGGAGTCTAATAAACACGATAAAATTGATGGGTTCAGTGACTAATTACTGAAATATTAGAAAAACAAAAACACCCCGACCACCCAAATGTCCAGGGCGTCATTCTCCCCCCTCACTCCAACGAAAACTCCGCCCAAAGCGGATAATGGTCGGATATCCGCCACGAGAGTTGGCTGAGCGTAAGTCCCCGGTTTTTCAGCACATGTGGCACGAAGTCTTAGTTTGCCTCCATTCTCAAGATGACGTTTTTGGTTAGGTAGTGGCTTACGTGCAGGCCACCCATGAACCCCGGTTGATAGTCTGTTTTGGCATTGCCCCGAAGGGTGGAAAGGTTCTCGCCAAAGTGCAGACCCAGTGCCCAGTTTTGGCTTTCCGCCGATTTTGCGAAGCAAAAAAGGCAAAGAATCAAGCTGATAAAAAGATGTGGTAATTTCATTGCAAAGTTATTTTGGGTTGATAAAGTTGATGAGGGTTGATGGGAGCGTCTGAATGTAGAAAATCAACCCCCATCAATCCTTATCAACCGAGTTTTTTTCAAAAAACCGCTCCGCAATACTCAGTTTGCGCAGCAACGATCGCTTCTTCGTCTGATGGTCCTGCATGCGCAGGAGGATTTCGGCCAGCGCCTTGGTGGCATCCACGATGTGCTCGCCCTTGTTGAGCATGATGCACTCGGCCCGCTGGCCCATGGCGGCGTCGGTGACCTCGGCCCGGGTGGGAAGCCCTGATTTTGCAAGCCCTTCGAGCACCTGCGTGGCCCAGATGACGGGCACGTGCGCCGCTTCGCAAACCCAGAGTATCTGCTCCTGCACCTCGGCCAGCCTGCCGAATCCGCACTCGATGGCTAGGTCGCCACGGGCGATCATCACCCCGCAAGAGGGAGCCTGCATGGCCGACAGTAGCATGGCGGGCAGGTTCTCGAAGCCCATGCGGGTCTCGATTTTCAGTACGACTGCTGGCACTTGGTCTTTGCGGAGCGCCTTCATGCGCCACACAAGGTCTTCCACGTCTTCGGGGTGATTGGCGAAGGAGAGGCCGACCATGTCAGCGTGCTGGACCACAAATTCGAGGTCTTCCAAATCCTGTGGTGAAAGTGCCGCAACATTGAGATTTGACTCGGGTAAATTGATGCCCTTTTCAGCCCGCAGTTTGTCCCCTTCTGGACGGGAGTGATTAATGCGTACATGGGCTTGCCCCTTAGATACCCGCTCAATGATGCCGCCAATTTTGCCGTCGTCAAACCAGATGGGTTCACCTACCTGAATATCGTTTAGCACTTCAGGCAAGGAAATGCTGATGGTTGCTGGCGTCTTTACACTTCCATTGTCACCAAAAATGGCGCTTTTGCCGATGGTTTGCTTCGCTGTCAATATGAGCAAGTCGCCGTTTTTGAGCAGGATGCCTCCTGGTCGATTGGGCAAGTCGTTACCGATTTTGGCAGTGCTTTTTTTCAGTTTTTGACCTGTCCGTTTGAGCGTCAATTTCAGCCCAGGTTCAAAATAAATGGTTTTGTTAGCGGTAGCCAGGCAGCCAGATTTAGTCGCTTTGATGATGGTCAGCTTTCTGGAAGAACCCCTAGCGTCGGTCAGCCGGATTTTATCGCCTACCCGGCACTGTGCCAGCCATGAGGCGGGCAGCGGAAGAAAGGGGCTAGCCCCCTCGGTTCCTTTGGGGCAAAGCCAAATTTTAGCAGGGTGTTCAACCGTACCAGCTTCGGAGCGTTTTGGGCGTATTTTGATGACTTTCGGGCCGGGCTTGATTTCACCAGTGCGAAGCTTGGGACCGCCGAGGTCCATCAAAATTTTGCATTCTCTACCGGTAGCTTCTTCCGCCCGCTTGATGTTTTCGACTATTTTTTTCCAGGTAGTCGTGTTGTCATGGGCACAGTTGATGCGGGCGCAGTTCATGCCATTCATCAAAAGGTTTTTGACCAGATGGTAGTTGCTCCCGCCATCGCTTGGCATGGTGACCATGATCCTGACCCGTCTTCCGGCGGGATGTGCTCCCAGCAGTTGGTCGGTGTTGTCCTCCAAGGCTTGCCGTGCGTCCCGGTAGCAAACAGGCGGCTTTTCTTTTGGCTCCCAGTTTCGGTCTGCGAGGTGGTGCATGGTTTGAAGCACGGTGTCAAGCGAGGCCTGCACCTTGCGCTCTGCCCTGCCGAGGGAGGAGATGCCCCACTCTGTCATTTGCACTTGCAGCTCACGGATGTCGTGGAGGCGGAAGGCCATATATTGGAGCAGGTTCCGGGCGCTTTTCTGGTTGACTGCATGGATTTTGTCCAGTTTTTTATACGCCTTTTCCTTTTCCAGCACGTCGTTCCTCACTTTGAGCAACTGCTCAATAAGCGGATCCAATTCATTTGGACGGCAAGGGAAGCTTTCACGAAGGTCTGGCTGTGTTTTTTTCATGGCTTGGAAATTTGGACAAGGTTTGGAAATTTTTACCGGACCAGCAATGATGATTGATATCTGCGTAGATAATTTCTGAAATGAAATTCCGGCAAAGGTTCTTTGCACAGCACTTTCCAATAGCATTTTAACCTCGACTTTTATGCTATGCTCCGCACCGCAATTTTTTTTTTTGCAAACTAGATTTCGGAAACCTCCACTCCGCAACTGTACAAAACCTATTGACACCGAGTTGGTTATTGCCGCCTTTTGCGCATTTCCTGCACCATCATCCCCACGAGCGTGAGCAAGGTGAGCGGCACCACGAACCAAAGCATGGCATCCGTATAAATTTCCAAAGAGCCGTTCTTCGTGCTTTTCAGAATGAGGAAGCCCGTGTAGGCGAGATAGTAAAACAAAAACACAAACCCCTTCCAGCGGTCAAGTCGGTAGCCGTGCAGGAAAAACGGCAGGCAGGCCACTGCCACGGCGGTCATGAAGGGGATGTCAAACTGAATAGCGGTATGGTTCACGGGGACGCCGCCCGGTGCGACCATTGCCGTGATGCCCAAGATGAAAAGTAGGTTGAAAATATTGCTGCCCACCGCATTGCCCACGGCAATGTCTTCCTCTTTTTTGATACTTGCGATGATGGAGGTAGCAGCTTCCGGCAGTGAAGTGCCGATGGCGATGATGGTCAGCCCGATGATGAGTTCGCTGACGCCGTAGGATTGCGCAATGTTCACCGCTGCGTCCACCAAAAAACTTGAACCAAGCAGCAGTAGCCCCAGCCCTGCCAACACAAAAAGCGGCTGTACCCAAACCTTTCCCTTTTTCGGTTTATTTTCCTCGCCATACTCCGCTTCGTAGTCCTCCAACACACCCTTGTTTTTTTCTTTTCTGCTCAAACGGATGAGGAAAACGATATACCCGATTCCCATCGCCACAAGGATGACACCTTCCCACCAGTAAATCCTACCATCCCATGCAAAAAGCAGCGTGAGCAGGCTGGCGCCAATCATGATGGGCACGTCCAAGCGCACTAGCTGCTGGTGTACAACCAACGGTAGGAACAAGGAAGAGAGACCTAGGATAAAAAGAATGTTGAGAATATTGCTGCCTACTACATTGCCGATGGCGATATCGGCATTTCCCCGAAGGGCGCTACCCACGCTCACCGCCAGCTCCGGTGCGCTGGTGCCGAACGACACCACCGTCAGGCCGATGATGAGCGGTGAAATGCCGACTGCGGCTGCTATTTTTGAAGCGCCCCTCACGAGCGATTCGGCGCCAAGAACCAACAGTACAAAGCCAGCAATAAGTTTTAGTGCTATCATAGTTTGAATTATTAGGTGCAAGTAAAACCAATAACTGCGAATTTGTTCGTTGCCTTCGGCAATATCTAATCGGAATCTAATCTCACCTATCCCAACGGTATCGCAGTTGTTTTGTAGTCTTGCGAAAAACGAGTTTATGCCTAGATTGAACAATTTATTTCTTGTGACTGCCTTCTTGCTTTGCTCCATGTCGCTCCAAGCTCAGGACAGCGACCTCGGCAATTGGTTTGCCTACTTCGGCAGCTATCGGGTAGCGCCCCGCTTGAGCATCTGGGTGGAGGGCCAGCATCGCAACTTTAACTTCGCCGGCGACTTGGAGCAGGCTTTCGCAAGAACAGCACTGCTTTACGATTTGCCAAAGGCGAATTCGCAAATTGGGCTTGGCTACGGTTTTTTCTACACGGCATCTTTCAAAAGTCTTGACGAAAAAACTTATTCCGATGAGCACCGGATTTTCCAGCAATTCATCACTCGGCAGCGGTTTGGCAGGGTGTACCTCACCCACCGCTACCGCTTGGAGGAGCGGTTTCTTCCAGCGAGTTTCCGGGCCAGGTTTCGCTATTTTCTTGGGCTGAACCTCTGCCTCAACAAGCCGGAAATAACGAAAGGCACCCTCTACCTATCGGCTTACAACGAGCTGTTCATCAATGCAAAAACGCCCATTTTCGACCGTGACCGATTGTACGGAGGCATTGGCTATGCCGCCACGCCCACGTTGCGATTTGAGACGGGGCTGATGTACCAGCTTTTTGAGACAAGGAAAAGGCCGCAGTGGCAGGTGCTGTGTTTCCACAACCTGGATTTAAGGAGGAAAAATACTGACTGACCTCCTTTCATCCCTCACTCCTCAGCCCTAAAACACGCTCACATACCCAAAATGCACCTTCGGGTTCCGAAAATCAAGCGGGTTGCCAGATAGCCTACCCACCGCCAAGCTGATGCCGAACACCCCAGCCGTCGTCTCGAAAGTCAAGCCGCCGCCAAAGCCGAGCGGGTGGTCGTAGTTCGTTTTTTGGCCAATGCGGCGGTCCTCCACGTAGCCATAATCGCCGAAGGTGTAGAAATAGGAATTACGGCCAATGAGCAGCCGATATTCTACCGTGAAAACAGCATACAAAGTGGCAAAAACGCTCTCTTCGTCGAAGCCCCGCAACAACCGGTTGCCCCCGATGCGGTACTGCTCGTTTTGGTAGATTTCTTTTTGGGAAAAAATAGTGCCGCTGCGGGCCGCCAACTTCACGGCGCTGCGCTCCAACAACGGGAAATACCGCTCCAGCCGCCCATCCAGCACGAACCGGAAACTGCGCTCCGGCAAAGTGTCATAGAAACTTTCCAAGATGTTCAGGATGGCCTGGTTCCGCTCGATTTTACGGTTGCCAGCACTGCCCTTCGCCACCACCACCCATCCCCGCCGGGGGTTGAATCGGTAGTCGAGCGACTGCCAACTGGCCTCCAAACCAAAGGCCCGGTTGCGCACGTCGAGTTGGCTGGGAAAGCGGCCTTGTTTGATGGCGACTGTGTCCACCGTCAATAGGTTGGAGGCCGTCGTGTTCCAAAATGCCTTGAGGTAGTTTCCGCCCTGAAACAGGTACTGTACCCCGAATTCACCAATAACATCGGTGTAAGTGCTGTCTCGGCGGTACTGGTTGAATTTGAGGTCCACGCCAAAGGGAAGTTGCAGGATATACGGGTAGGTGAAGGCCAGCTCCAGCCGTTGGGTCTGTGGCCGTAGCCGCTCGAACGAGGCGTAAATACGCTCGCCCAGCCCGAACTGGTTTTGGAACTCGGCGTTGAACGTGCCAGTAATGAGCAGTTTTTGGTCAGGGCTGCCGTTGTTGGGCAGCACTCCGAGCAGGAAATCGAAGCGGCTGGCTTTCTTTTTTTCGAGGAAAAGTTGGAGGTTGGCCGAGCCGTCCCGGAAGGTGACGAGGGCGTTTTTTTTCTCTTGTAAAAAGGGCAACTCCTGCACCCGCTGCCTGATTTTCAGTACCCGCTGTCGGCTGTACGGCTCGCCCTCGTGGATGCCAAGGTACTGGCGCAGGTAGTTTTTGGAAATTTTGGCATCGCCCTCCACCGTCAGGCTGTCGAAGAGGACGAGGCGGCCTCTGTCGAGGAATAGCTTCGCCGAAATTGGAGAATTGGTAAGGCCGAACTGCCAACTGCCAACTGCCGAACTGTCGAACTGAATGCTATCTATCCAGACTTTGGCAAAGGGGAAGCCGTTGTTCTCCGCTTGCTGGAGGATGCGTTCTTGCATTTTTTGGATGTCGGTGAAATTGAGCGGCTTGTGGGCGTACAATCTTGGTCGGAAGCCACTGCGGTCGAGGAAGTCCTTGTCCACGTTGCCGTTGGCGATGCTGGCCCACTCGTATGCCGGGCCGACGTGCAACCAAGCGGTGAGGGTGCTGTCCTGTCGGGTGGTACTGTCAATGGAGGCTTCGAGGTAGGCTTGGGCGAGAAGTTGGTCGGTGATGTTTTTTAACTCGTTGAAAAGCAGCGTGCTGTCGGCGAAGCGGGTTTCGTACTTGAGCTTTTTATGGAGGGAAACGCTGTCAACGTCCAGTGGGACGAGGTGGAGGTAGATGGGGGTTTGGGCGGTGGTTTTTACCAAAAACAAAAAAAACGCTACCGCCAGCAGCACAGCTTGGCTTAGTCGGTTTTGCTTCGCAATTTTTTTTAAAAAACACATGGAAGGGTAAACGCAGGAATTTGGTTTTGGGTATGTAACACGGACTACCAGTCCGTGCTTCTCCACTTCCCTACTCAACAACAGCTAAACTGCCAATGTGAAAGCACGGACTGGCAGTCCGTGTTACTTATTCCTCAAATATTTTCTCCAATTCGATTTTGAAACCTTTCAAAACGGTGGATTTTATCACGCCCGTTTCTTCCGCATATTGTTTGAGTTTGAATCGCTCTTTCTCAAAAGAATAAACCTCTACGGTCTTGCTTTTTGGGTCAACGAGCCAATATTCCCGGACGCCATATTTTTCATAAATATCCTTCTTGTCACCTCGGTCATAAATGGCAGTTCCTTTTGACAAAATTTCTACTACCAAGTCAGGTGCGCCAATGACGACTTCTTCCTTTTCATCAAGGATGTGGAAGCGGTCTTTGCTTACGAACAGAACATCAGGATGGTAAGAATTGCCATCGTCAAGTACCGTATCAAGTGGGGCGCTGAATACTTTACCGAGTGACTTTTTTTCAACGAAAAGCCTTATTCTGAAATAGATATTTCCAGAGATGCCTTGATGGCGAATGGTAGGGGATTGTTTTCTCACAAGTTCTCCGTTTATGAGTTCGTACCATGAAGTGTCGTCGTCAGCGAACTCCAATTGTTTAAATTCTTGGTATGTCAAGCCTTTGGCTACAATTTCCATCTTTGATTTTTTTCAAAAATAATAAACTCACGGCAAAATGGCAAGTGGGTAAGCACGGACTGGCACTCCGTGCTACAAATGCCGCTCCGCATGGTAGCTCGACCGCACCAGCGGCCCGCTTTCCACGAAGGAGAAACCCCTCGCCATTCCTTCTTCTTTGTATTCAGCGAACTGGTCAGGATGCACGAAGCTGGCCACTTCAAGGTGCATTTTGGTGGGTTGCAAATATTGGCCAATGGTAAGTACATCGCAGCCATGCGCCCGAAGGTCGTCCATGATTTGCAGCATCTCGTCACGGGTCTCGCCGAGGCCGACCATCACGCCGGACTTCGTGCGCTTTCCGTACTCCTTCGTGCGTTTGATTTGCTCCAAGCTGCGGCTGTACTTGGCCTGCGGGCGTACTTTTCGGTAGAGTCGCTCCACGGTTTCCATGTTGTGACTGACGACCTCTTGGCCTGCGGAAATCATACGCTCCAGTGCTGGCCAGTTGGCTTTCGTGTCGGGTATCAGCGTCTCGATGGTGGTGGTTGGCGACATTTCCTTGACCATGCGCACGGTCTGGTACCAGATTTCGGCGCCCCGGTCGGCGAGTTCGTCCCGGTTCACGGAGGTAATGACGGCGTGTTTTACCTGCATGAGCATGATGGCCTCTGCCACCCGGCGTGGCTCGTCGGCGTCGTACTCGGGTGGTCGGCCTGTTTTAACGGCGCAGAAGGAGCAGGAACGGGTACAGGTATTGCCCAAAATCATGAAGGTGGCCGTGCCTTCGCCCCAGCACTCGCCCATGTTTGGGCAGTTGCCGCTTTGGCAGATGGTGTGCAGGCCGTATTGGTCCACGAGGTTGCGGACGTGCTTGTATTTTTCACCGATGGGCAGTTTCACCCGAAGCCAATCTGGCTTGCGGCGGCGTGGTTCGGCAGGTTCTGCGATTGGAAGTTCTATCATTCGATTGCGGATTGCGGATTGCGGATTGCGGCCTGATTCCGAAATCCGCAATCATAAATCCGCAATCGAATCACCACCTTTTTCCGAACTGCAAATTTAGGAAAAGGTTGAGGAAGAGGAAGTTGTTTTCCACATTTGGCAGATCAACCATGATGGGAGCCTTGCGGGAAAAGGCATCTACCATGATGCCACCTTCGAAGGATTTCAGGTACTCGTCGAAGGCACCCCAGTCGAAATGAACGGAGAATCGGGCATGGGCACCAGGCAGAAGCGAGAGGTGGCCGAAGCCTTTGGTCCAATTGGAGGCGCCATGGATTTTAGTGATGTCGAGGAAGCGGGCAGCGTCGTCTTCGGTGTAGCGGGCGGAGTAGGTCCGGTTGCCATCGCCTGCCTGGAGTTCGAGGTAGTAGGGTTTGAGGATGCCGAGCGTGGCGCCTGCCTCATAGGAAATGCCAACAGCTACGCCTTTGTGTTTTGCTTTTTCGGAAAAATAACGCTTGGCGCCAATACCGCCACGCAGTACAAACAGGTTGTTTTGCTTGCCGTATTTGAATGCTTTTGAAACCCGGCCATTGAGTGAACTTGGAGCATCCCAACTTTGCCGGAACTCTTTGGCGTGTTTCAGCTCGCCAAGTTCAATATGCCAGTATTTGGTGCGGTAGTAAGTCTGGAGGGTGCCGACATTGGCGCCAAAAGAATAGCCGTGCGTGTGCAGCCGAAAGTTCATGGCAAACTCCCGGTTGTAGATGATACCCTTCGACGGGTCTTCCATTTGCTTGGGCTGGATGGTTTCTTGTGCAGCCATCGTAAGCGCACAAAAGGAAAATAAAATTAGCAAGCTGTATTTCTCAATTCTCATGGCAAACTGTATCGTTATTGGACAAGGGGAAGTTTTTCAACGCCTAAAAATAAGGTTATTTAGAGAGAGAAACGAGTGCCAATTTGCTTTTGTTTAAAATATTTTTCCGGTGCGGGGTCAAAAAGCGGCTATAAAGTGGGCTTTTTCACTTTTTATGTGGTTCGTTCACAAGGGTTTGTGGAGTAGGCTTACCTTTGTACAAAATCAGTTCACTATGTTAAAATTATTATTCTGGGGCTTTGTCGGCTATATCGTGTACCGGTATTTTCAGATGAAGGAGAAGCTCAAAGAAGGGCGGCGACGTGATTTTATGGAACAACAAAACCGACGGGATGCTACTCCTGAAAAAATGAAGAACGAAGGCGAATTCATTGATTATGAAGAAATTAAGTAAGGAAGTTTCCTCCGAAAACCAAGACTCGGCACTGTCTGGGAATGCAGCTCCGCAAGCATCCATCGGCGACTGGGTCATCCTCAAAAACAACCAGTTTATCGCCTTCAACAAGCCAGCGGGCATACCCGTGCAAGCGGATAAGACGGGCGACAAATCATTGCTGCAACTGGCTGAAATTTACGCCAAGTCGAAGCTGTTCCTTGTCCATCGTCTTGACCGGCCCGCTACGGGCGTCGTCGTTTTTGCGAAGACAAAAACGATGGTTGGTTCGCTGGGCGACCAATTCAAAGCGCGCACGGTGCGCAAAACCTACCTCGCCGTCGTTAAGGATTTGCCGAAGGAAAAGGAGGGGACGCTCCGCCATTTTTTGCAAAAAAATCAAAAAGCGAACCGCACCGCCGTTTCCGACGACAATGAGGATGGCGACCTCTCGGAAATGACCTACCGCCTGCTCGGGAGCAGCGACAACTACCACCTGTTGGAGGTACACCTGCACACAGGCCGTCACCACCAGATTCGGGCGCAACTCGCCGCCATTGGCTGTCCCATCAAGGGCGACGTGAAATACGGTGCCCGCCGTGGTAACCGTGACCGCTCCATCCATCTCCACGCTTGGAAACTGGGCTTTGAGCATCCGATTTCGGGTGAAAGCGTAGAGCTAACCGCAGCCCTGCCGGACGACCCGGTGTGGAATGCGTTTGAGGCGGCGGGGTATTTACAACTGGTTGAAAATCAATAAACTGAGAAAAAAGGCTATGAAATTACAAACCTTGATGTTGTGCCTACTTGCTCTTTTTGCTGGCACGATAGCACATGGACAGCAAGCAGACGTTGCGCAACCGATTTCGGCCAATGAAGCCATGGAGGTATTGAAAAACGGAACGCTGGTTGTCCGCCTGAGCACCAACGTCCGCAAGATAGCGGCACTGGAAAAGATGGTAGCAAATACCACTCGTGAAAAAGACCGCCAGCGTTTTGAAAAAATGCTGGCGGAAACACAGGAGGATACCCGCAACCACAATCTGTGGCTCATGGAGGCTTTTCAAAAAAACTATACTTTTTCCAAATTGCTTTTCATGCCGGACACGGCAGCCATCTCCCTGAAAGGTGGTGTCAGAAAAGGCATTTTCTACAGTCCTGAACTCCAGATTGACCCCTCGCTGTCGCTCGAAAGTGACTTCTTGGTGGCCTTCAACGGCAACAATACCTCTGACCAAAAAACCGGGAACGAGGGCATCAACGTGCTCGACCAGAACATGCAAACATTGAGTGCGCCTTTCCCGTTTTTTACAGGCCGTACCTCCATTCGGCGCATGTTTGAGGAGACGTTCAACAAGACGACCGAGCTTGACCACTATAAACAATTGGTCATGAAGTTTCAGCAAAAATTGGTGGAGTTCGGCGGGTAATGCGAAGATTCTAAAAACTCAATCCTTCTTTAAAATAGGCTTCACGGGCACGGAATCTGTCGGCGGCTTGTAGTCCGGGCGGGTGGGTCTGCCGGGAATCAGTAGGTGGATGGACGTGTCCCGGTTCAGTTTTGCGTTCGCAATGACGATGGAATCGGTGAGCGCAGCAGCTTTGTCTTCCACTTCATTCCTGCATTTTTTGACCATATCCCCCTTCCAGCGGTCGAGGCGGTCGGTGAGGCGCTCCTGCATCACCTGCTCTTTGGTTTTGGTGGGTTGACGGTGGCAGCCAGCCAATAGCAAGGCTGCTAAAATTATTGCAAGTAGTTGGTAATCAATCCTTTTCATCATCAAAATCATTGGCTGGTTTCTTGGCGCAGTCGTTCGAGGGCCTTTTGGATTTCAGTGGTGCGCACCTTGAGCATCGAGTCGGTTTTGAACTGCACGGCACTGTCGAAATGGGCGGTGCAGAGGCTGTCATAAATTGGCTTGAGCGAGTCCACCTGATGGCGGTAAAGGCTGTCCACCAGCTCTCGGTCTCTGTAAACCAAGGTCGGTGCAGGCGGCTCGGTGCAGGCGGCCAGGAGGACAGCAGCGGACATTAGCAGACAAAGGTGTTTCGATCGTTTTTTCATAAAAAAGCTGGTAAAAAAGCTGGCGCAAAACTACGGGTTTTGTGCGATGGAATTGGGCCTCGTTTTGACCAAAATCATTGGCAAGTCTGACCTTTCTCACCTGCATGGGGCCGGCAGATTGGCTAACTTGCCGGATAACTTAAAAACACAAGCCCATGTTGATAGATAACAGCAAGAAAATCAAGGACCTGCAAATGGAATTCCACCGGGTTTTTCCCCACCTGAAACTCGAATTTTACGAAGGCAGCCACCGGGAGGGAGAGGCTTCTCCGGCTCGCCAGCAACTGGACAAAGAACGGTTGATTGACGAGGTACGCAGTGTCCACAGCGAAGGCAATTTGCACATCCGAGAGGAGATGTCGGTGAGCGAACTGGAACGGCTGTTTTTGGAAAAATTCGGCCTGAATGCCCAAGTTTTCCGTCGTTCCGGCAGCCTCTGGCTCCAGACTTCTGCTACCGACGACTGGACGCTAGCCGAGCAGAACCGCAAGGGCGGTCACTCCGAACAGTTGGCCCGTGAAAAAAGGGAATGATGGACTGCAGGAATTTTAAGATTTTCTTAGCATTAAACGGGTCGGGTAAGCCCAACGTTTGGTCGTTTTCAGCCGTCTATGCCATTGAATCAACAATTGAAACCAATCTATCACCCGACTTTTATGCAAAAGACATTTTTTTCATCCATAGTTTTCCTTTTTGTTTGGACCGGCGCCACGCTCGCTCAAAATCTGCCCTTCCCCGAAAGCAATGCCATTTGGAAAGAGGCAAATACTACCATTGCCGGTCCAATTTTTTCTCACACCGCCCTCTGTGGCGACACCCTGCTGAACGGGATAAACTTCTCACAAGTCCTTAGTGTACAGGTAGATTCGGCGCTGAACATTACAGGCTCCTTCTACTTCGGTGGCCTCCGCTCAAACAACGGCGTGGTTCGCTTCAAGCCCAACGATTTCTCGGCAGAACTGCTGCTCTACGACTTCAACTTACAGCCCAACGACGTCATTGACCTGACCGAAGTTTTTCTTGGAAACACCGTCAGCCGCAAGGTGGACAGTGTGAAAATGGAAATGCTGGCGGG
This sequence comes from Saprospiraceae bacterium, assembly GCA_021739645.1. Classification (GTDB taxonomy): domain Bacteria; phylum Bacteroidota; class Bacteroidia; order Chitinophagales; family Saprospiraceae; genus UBA6168. Next base: position 16,065 of record JAIPBL010000101.1, read on the forward strand.
CAAAATGCGCAAGGTCATCTACTTCGAGCCGGGCTATCTGAATGCTCCGGTGGAGTACTGGATGGAGGGTATCGGCAGCAACTTCGGGCTGCTCGGCAGGGCTTCCGACCCTGGGCCCGACCACGGCTCTGACTTGCTCTGCTTCGAACATGGCACTGAGTATCACAACCAAACGCTCATCGAGTGCTTCCTGCCGCAACTGCCCGCCGAGTGCGGCATCCTCAACGCTGGGAAAGAAGTAGTGGTAAAAAAAGGACCCCTAAAACTCACCGCCCAACCCAATCCCGCCGGGCCGACCCTGCGTTTTTCTACCAACCAAAAACAACTGCCGGAAGCCTGCAACCTGAAGATTTACACCGCCAACGGCAAACTGCTGAAAACGGTGGCCGCCACCCAACCGGAAATGGACTTGCCCGCCGGAACGAACCTGACGCCCGGTTTTTACATCGCCACGTTGGAGTCGCAGCGGACGGAGCGGGTGCTGGCGCACTGCTCGTTTGTGGTGGTGGAGCCGTGATATAAATGGCTACGTTCCAATGGATTTTTGTTGCGAAGTTTTTTTGCGTAGAAGGCAGTATTTTTTGCTTTAGTACCGGAGTTCTAGTCAAAACAGTCCTCTACGGTGAAACAGACCTGTTAAACGCCTGCCTCCCACAAAGACAATTATTGCGCTGGTGCCCGCCCGGTAGTCAAAGGCAGTTGCATAGCTCTCATACTAAACCTGGTATTTTGCCTATACTTTTAAGTGCAAATATTTTAAAATAAAATTTCAAGTAAGCTTTGCATATTCAAAGCATCGACTTACATTGCGCCTTGTTTATTAAGTAATGCTTCCCGCCGGCCTTCCCGCCGGCCTTCCCGCCGGCCTTCCCGCCGGCCTTCCAAATAAAAGGAAGTGGCTGGGAGAATGAGTGAAAAGAGGAAATTGATTTGGGGATATAACACACAAACTTGACAACCTGCACTGTGCGGGGTGTACACCTATTTCGGCTATTGATTTCAATAGATAAAGGAAGGGACTAATGCCGTCTTGCTTGAGACCAAACGACAAAAGTCCCATTTGTTCACGTTAGTAAACCTTACAAAAGTATGAAAAAGTTTAAACTGCCGCTGTTCTTAACCTTAACAGCACTCCTCGCAACCTTGATTTGGATTTCTTGCAGCAAAGAGAAAATCCATCCACAACCCATTAGCTTGACCCAACAGGGTGATAATGGGTCAACATCGGCTACCGACGTTATCGATACTTGTGCCTTGCTGATTAGCCAGATTACAAATAATAGTACAGCTGGCATGTTATCGTTTACAGATGCTTCACATTTTAACAAAGTGGTGATTTGCCTTGAAACCCGTGTGGACAATTACAATGACGACTTCGAGGCTGCCCATCCGAATACTACGGATGAAGAAATCGAAGCTATCATTGATTCATTGGGCTGGAATGAAGACCAACCTTTGCTTGATGTGGAAGCTGGCCTTGGCTTCATGAGCCTTAGAAGAAGCATTGAAAGCCAGATGGACATTTGGCTGAACAATTCTGTGCTTGATCCTTCCACCAATCCAGATGACCATATTATTACTGATGAAGAAACTAGAAGTCTTCTTACACCTGATTGTAAGGCCATGATAGGTGGACAGGTAATTGATTTTTGCACGCCAGGAGGAAATACCCTAAACGGAAGTGAAATATCTGCTATGCCTGTTGGAGTGGGTGCGGCTCCAATTTGATGTACTTTAGGGGCAAAAATAACACCTATGATAGCACAGCACAAAATAGAAACAGACAGCAGCGTCACCATCACCATGAACTTGAAGACCGAAGGCAGCATGCTTGAACAAGAGGAA
>JAIPBL010000102.1 GCA_021739645.1 Saprospiraceae bacterium
CGCCCAATTTATTGGGCTGACCGAATATCCTGAAACGGTCAGCCCAATAAATTGGGCGACCACAAGGGCGAAGGAAAGCCATTTCAATCTTTTATCAAAGAAAAAAATAGGTAAGAAAAATCAAGCTTTTGCCTCATCAATCAAGCCCTGCATATAATCAATCAGCATTCGGATGCCGAAGCCTGTGGCACTTTTTTGAGAAGAAAATTCTGAGTCGGCGACGGCCATCCCAGCGATGTCCATGTGCGCCCAGGCAGGGTGTTTTTCGATGAACGCTTCAAGAAATTTGGCTGCGGTGATGGCTCCTGCGGCGGGACTGCCACTGAAGTTTTTGAGGTCGGCTACGTCCGATTTTAGTTCCTTATTGTAATCGTCCCAGATGGGAAGGCGCCAAAGGCGTTCACCGGTACGTTCACCAGCGATGCTCAGTTTGTCCACCAGTTCATCGTTGTTGGAAAAAAGCCCCCCGGCGTAGGTGCCTAGCGTTCGGATGGTGGAACCAGTGAGGGTGGCGAGGTCAATCAGCACATCCGGTGCGAAGCGGCGCACGGCGTAGGTGAGCCCGTCGGCGAGGATGAGCCTGCCCTCGGCATCGGTATCAATGACTTCGATGGTCTTACCCTGGTACGAGCCAATGACATCGCCGGGCTTGGTGGAGAGGGAATCCACGGAATTTTCTGTGGAAGGCACCACTCCGATAACGTGCATCGGAAGTTGCAGCTTGGCGGCCATTTCGATGGTGCCGAACACAGCAGCGGCGCCGCCCATGTCCGACTTCATGTAGTGCATGTTGGTGGATGGTTTGATGGAAAGTCCCCCGGTATCGAAGGTGACACCCTTGCCGACCAACCCGATTTTGTGCAGCACTTTCCCATTGGCTGGCTTGTACTCCATCACAATGAACTTGGGCGGGTTTTCGCTGCCCAGGTTCACGGAAATGAGGGCATGAAGGCCCATTTCGTGTATCTGTTTTTCGCCAAAAACTTCGACGTCGTAGTTGTATTGCTTCCCGGATTTCACGACCCAGTCGGCCAGCATTTGCGGCGTTTTCTTGTTTGCGGGTGCATTGACGAGGTTGAAGATTTCGGCATGGGTGGCCGCGAATGCCTCGCCACGTTTCATTGCTTCGGTGGCGGAGGCAAGGTGCTCTTTGGCAACGGCCACTTCAAGGTTGAAATCGGTAGCGACGTCTTCTGGTTTTTTGCCTGTTTTGTAAAGTCCGATGTCGTAGCGGCCAAGCAGGAGGCCATTTACGCTGGCTTCTACCCAAGTTGTGGGGTCTTTGGGGACGTTTTTATACAAAAAACTGACGCCGAGATTGGTGGGCAAATTAGCTTTGCGCTTGAAGACGAGAGAGCGGAAGGCATTCAGCACGTCAATGCTGCGGGGCGCTTCGCCGAGTCCGAGGAGGTAGATTCGCTTGCTTTGCTGGTTTTCGGTGAAATAAAGCGTGTGGATTTCTTTTGCCGCAGCTTTGAAATCTTTTTTTATCAACTCGGCAGGCACATTGGTTTTTTCAGCGACTAGCGAAAAAACGGCGTCCAAGTCCGTTTGCTGTGCAATGGGCACGATGAGTGCGTCCAGTGATGAAGTTCCGCCATGGCTAATGGAAAATTGCATGTTTTGTTTTTTTTAAACGCCTTGAGGGCGAAAGCCTGGGCTGCTAACCTGTCCGTTACGGTTCAAAGAAAGCCTTGTTTCAATTTTTTATTCAGCCTTGAATTTTTTATAAAAATTGATTATCAATGCTTTTTATAAAATAAAAAAACCTGTTCAAAGCAGGAGTGCAAAGATAGTTTCTCGATAGTTGTTGTGAAAGTTTGTCGCAATTTATGTCTTTTCCAATGACGTTGCGAATATGGGTTGGTACATTCAAAGGTAGCCTGTTTTTCAAGACTTTGACTATCTTCAATTCGTAAAATTCCAAAAAGCGTAAATTCCAAAAGACGTTTAGAGTATCTCATTCAATGAATATGCTTCATCACATCGCTATTTTCGCCTCTGGCACAGGCTCCAATGCCAAAAAAATCGTTGAACACTTCAAACATAACCGCAGTGTAACCGTAAGCCTAATTGTTACAAACAAGGCAGATGCGCCTGTGTTGGCGATGGCTCGTGAAAACGGAATTCCGACCATGGTTATTGACCGGGACCATTTTTACAAGACTGAAGACATTCTAGAAAAGTTTAATAAATTTTCTATCGGTTTTGTGGTATTGGCGGGCTTTTTGTGGTTGGTGCCAACGTATTTGGTGCGAGCATTCGAGAAGCGAATGGTCAACATCCACCCGGCGCTGCTGCCAAAGTACGGTGGCAAGGGAATGTATGGGATGCGGGTACACGAAGCGGTGAAAAAAGCAGGTGACACGGAAACCGGCATCACCATCCACTTCGTAAACGAGCAATATGACGACGGTGATATCATTTTTCAGGCCAAATGCCCTGTCAACCCTGAAGATTCACCGGAAGACATCGCCAAAAAAATCCATCAGATGGAGCACCGTCACTTTCCCAAAGTCATCGAAAAACTCCTTGCTGAATCATTCTGCAAGGCCGTTACTTCGGGTTCCTTAGATTTATAAAACATCGAGTATCAATCAACCTGTTCAATCGCTAAAATTTTTCAACAAGCATTAACATATTCCAAAACAACAATCATGAAAAATCCCGTAATTTTATTCATTTTCACAGCAACCCTGCTGGCTATCAATGTGCAGGCTCAGGACAAACTGAGTTGGAAAAAGCACTTGAAGCTTGCCGACGAGTTGTTCGCCAAGGCTCAATACGCCGACGCAGGCGAACACTACCGGGCTGCTTTCAAGCAAAAAACAAAGAAGAAGGAACTGGCCTACAAAGCGGGCAATTGCTTCTTCACCATCCGTGATTACCGCAACGCCGCCGAGGCATGGAAGAACGTGAAGGACGACAATGCGGCTTACCCGCTCATCGGCCTCCGCTACGCCCGCTGCCTCAAGCAGAACGGCGAGCATGAAGTCGCCAGCAGTGAGTTCGTCAAGTTCCTCGGAAACTACAATGGCGCCGACAAAACGGCGATATCGCAAATCGTGCAGACCGAACTGCGTGGCTGCGAATTAGCTGCCCAGTACACCATCAAAGGCGACGACCCGAACATTGTGCTGGAACACCTTAGCTCGAACATCAACACGCCGGAGACGGAATTCGGGCCTATTCCTTTCAGCGACGAGGCACTCTACTTCTCCTCTACCATGGCCAAGCGGGCGGAAATCTACCGCTCCATCCGGACTGCAGGTAGCGACTGGGGCAAGGCTTCACCCATTGATAATTTCCCAGTCATCGAGGGCGACCACTTCTGCAACGGTGCGCTTACGCCGGATGCTTCCCGTTTTTACTTCACCATTTGCAAGTCGGAGGAAAAATGGGGCGGCCTGACCACCCACTGCGAAATCTTTGTAACCCGCCGGGTGGGCAAGACCTGGACTTCGCCGGAGCGCCTGCCAGATTATATCAATGAGCAGAACGTCTCCACTACCCAGCCGAGCATCGTGCAGAACGGCAACACGGAAATTCTCTACTTTGCCTCCAATCGCAACGGTGGCATGGGCGGTATGGACATTTGGTACACCACCCGTGAAATCAGCAGCAATGCAAACGATTTCACCCTGCCAATCAACGCTGGCTCTCGCATCAACACGAAGGGGGACGAAATCACGCCGTTTTATGACAAAATTGAGGGCAACCTCTACTTTGCTTCCAACGGCCAGTTGTCCATAGGTGGTTTCGATATTTTCAAAACAAAAGGTGCTAAATCGCAGTGGCAAACCGCCGAGAACGTTGGCACACCGCTCAACTCGCCTGCCGACGATTTTTCCTTCGTAAAAGCGCCCTCCGGCAAAGGCGGTTTCATCGTCTCCAACCGAAGCTACGGCATGGATAAAGTGAACACCACCGATGAGGATATTTTCGGCTTTACCTACGAAACGCCGGTTGTACAATACGTAGCCCGTGGCGAGGTGTTCAGCAAGGCCAGCCGTGAGGTATTGGAAGACGTGGAAGTGGCCATCTATGAAATTGACGACAAGGGCCAGCGCCGGTTCTTGAAGAAAGTCATCTCCGCAAACGGCCACTACGACTTCGCCGTGGAGCCATCCCGCAAGTATGCGCTCGAAGCAAACAAGGATGGATTTTTTGCGACCTACTACGATTTTGACAGCAATGATTACAACAACTATTCGGACTTTGGCGCTCCACTTTACATGGAGCCTTACGGTGTTGGCAGCGGTGATGAGGGTGACTCAATGAAAGAGGATGCCCAGAAAATGGTCGTGGTCGAAAAAGTAGAGATGCCAAAGAAAGAAGTGGTCACGAAAACCACCACCACCAAGGCTAAAGCCGAGGCCAGCAATGCTGCTCCGTTGACGACTGGCACTTACTATAAAATTCAAATCATCGCCTTGAAAAACGTGAACTTGAACCATTCCCGTTTCGGCAACGTGAAAAACATGCGCCGCATTGACAAGGAGTTCTACAGCGACCGCAAGCTCTACCGGGTCATGCTCGCCGATTATGCCACCCTTGAGGAAGCACAGGCCGACCTGCCTGCTATTCGCAGTTCGAATAAGGACTTTTCAGATGCCTTCATCGTGGAATACAAGGATGGAGAGCGTGGGGATACGATGAAACAGTGAGTTCGAAAGTTCGACAGGGGGCGGTTGGCAGTCAGCCCCGTGGAAAACCCTTCTGTCTTGGATTTTTAGCGAACAAGAAAAAAGCGCCGCTGCATCCAGCGGCGCTTTTTTGTGCCTCCAATTTCCTCATTTTACAATATCCACCCCTGACCTTCAACTGCTTCAACTTTGCGGACACCGCCGTCTTCCGTCCTTTGGTGATAGGGTTGAAATGCCTGTGTGCAATGACCACTGATGAGCGAATCTGGAGTGGCATTTCTTCCTTTTTGCATGGCAATGTGCTAATTTGTAAACTGCACCACGTAGAAAATCCTCAATTCAAATGCATCAACACGAAAAAGCTATTAGGCATATCTGTGTTCGGATTTTGACCGGAACAGGTTACCACCAATTTCACACAACAAAAAACATGAGACATCCCGAATATTCCGTTGGATTGGTTTAATTTGAAGAAAGAAATGGTGCACCGCACCTCGTAAGCCATTGGTAATCAAGCCTACTCAAAAAACAGGAAATGTCCTATCCCATCGCCTTACCCCGCACCCCTTCCAACAATTTCCTAGCCCCTGAAAGTGTCCTCACCCCATCTCTCGCCATAATCAAACTGCGAACCGACTTCTTCAAGGTGATTTGCATCTTTTCCCCTTCCGTATTCAGGTACTTGAATACTCGCTGGAAAGCGGCACTGTCGTAAAACGGCGACTGCGGGTTCTCCACAAAATAGCAGCGTAACTTGTTGTCTTTCAGGATGATGCGCTCGAAGCCCAGCTCCCTCGCAATCCAGCGGAGGCGGAGGCCATCGAAGAGCTCCTGCACCGGCTCCGGCACGGGGCCGAAGCGGTCACGCAGGTTTTCACTGAACTTCTCCAACTCTGCCTCGTCCTGCAAGTCGTCGATGGCGGTGTACAGCAGCAGGCGCTCCGAAACGCTGCTCACGTACTCGCTGGGGATGTGCATCTCCACGTCCGTGTCAATGTTCACGTCCCGAACGAAGCTTTGTTTTTTCTCCAAATCTTCCTTGAAAACGTCCTTGAAATCCGTCTCCTTCAGCTCCTGCACGGCCTCTTCGAGAATGCGCTGGAAGGTCTCGTAGCCAATGTCTGCGATGAAGCCGCTCTGTTCGGCACCGAGCAAGTTGCCCGCCCCCCGGATGTCAAGGTCACGCATGGCTATTTCGAAGCCACTGCCAAGGTCGTTGTGCTCCTCGATGGTCTTGAGGCGCTTGCGGGCGTCGTGCGTGAGCACCGACATCGGCGGCGCAAACAGGTAACAGTACGCCTTCTTGTTCGAGCGGCCGATGCGGCCCCGCAGCTGGTGCAGGTCGCTGAGGCCAAACTCGTTGGCGGCATTGATAATCATCGTGTTGGCGTTGGGGATGTCGAGGCCCGTTTCGATGATGTTCGTGCAAACGAGCACGTCGTATTTTTTGTCAATAAAATCCACCAACGTGCTTTCCAAGTGGTCAGATTCCATCTGGCCGTGCGCCGTGGCCACGTCCACATCGGGGCAGAGGCGCTTGATGAGCCCAGCCATGTCGGCCAAGCTTTTCACTCGGTTGTGCACGAAGAAAACCTGCCCGCCCCGGTGTATTTCCTTGTAAATGGCGTCCTTGATGAGCGTCTCGTGCAGCACCCTGATCTCGGTGTGGATGGGCTGCCGGTTGGGCGGCGGCGTCCGGATGATGCTCAGGTCACGGGCGGCCATGAGCGAGAACTGGAGCGTCCTGGGGATGGGCGTCGCCGTGAGCGTGAGCGTGTCCACGTTCACTTTCAGGTTGCGCAGTTTCTCTTTGGCCGTCACGCCGAATTTTTGCTCTTCGTCAATTACGAGCAGGCCCAAGTCCTTGAATTTCAAGTCTTTACTGAGCAAAGCGTGTGTACCAATCAGAATGTCCACCTTGCCCAGTTTCGTATTTTCGAAAATCTCCTTTTTTTCTTTCGCTGACTTGAAGCGATTGACGTACTCAATGTTGAGTTCAAATTGCGCAAGCCTATCACTGAACGTCTTGGAATGCTGCAAGGCGAGGATGGTCGTCGGCACGAGGATGGCCACCTGTTTCCCATCGGTCACCGCCTTGAACGCTGCCCGGATGGCCACTTCCGTTTTCCCAAAACCCACGTCGCCGCAGATGAGGCGGTCCATCGGGTAGGGTTTTTCCATGTCCTCCTTCACATCAATCGTTGCCTTTTCCTGGTCAGGCGTGTCTTCGTAAATGAATGAAGCTTCGAGTTCGGCTTGCAGGTAATTGTCCGGCGGGAAGGCGTGGCCCGGCGAGGCTTTGCGGAGCGCATACAATTTGATAAGCTCCTTCGCAATGTCCTTGACCTTCTTTTTGGCCTTGCTTTTCAGCGACTGCCAAGTGTCGGAGCCGAGCTTGTTGAGCACGGGCGGCGTGCCGTCCTTGCCCGAATACTTGGATATTTTGTGCAACGAGTTGATGCCCACGTAGAGCACGTCGTTGTTTTTGTAAAAAATGCGCACCGACTCCTGCGTGTGGCCGTTGACGGTGATTTTCTCCAACCCCGAGTATTTGCCCACCCCATGGTCAATATGCACCACGAAGTCGCCGGGCTGTAGCTCTCGCAACAGCTTGACATTCAGCGCCTTGTCCGCTGTGAAGCCTTGCCGCAGGCGATAATGGTGGTGCCGCTGGAAAATCTGGTGGTCGGTGTAAAAAGCGACTTTCAGGTCGAGGTCAATGAATCCCTCGTGGATGGCCTTGATGACTGGCTCGAATTTCACCGAACCGACTGCCTCGGCCATGTCCTCGAAAATGGCGTGGAAGCGCTCGATTTGCTTGGGGTTGTCGGTGAAAATGAAGTTCTCGATGCACTGCTCGGTGTTGCTCCGCAAATTATCGCCGAGAAGCTGGAAGTTTTTGTTGAAAGAGGGTTGGGTTTTGGAGTGGTACTGTGCCGCCAAACTCCAGTTTGGCGGAGTGGACTCGGCTGAACTGGAGTTCAGCCGCACGTTCGCAAATTTTGCCACATCCTCCACCACTTCATGGGGACGAATGAACGCCCGGTCCCGAAAGATTTCCCCCAACTCGCTCTCATCCATCAGCGGCAGGCTCTTGGCAAATTCCTCGGCTTTTTCAAAACAGAGTTGCAGTTTTTCCTCCAAGGCATTCCAGTCTTTGACCCAAATAACTGTATTGGGCGCCAGCACGTTGAGCAGCGAGACCTTTTGCGACTGGTTGAACTTGGTGTTGATGTTCGGCACGATGCTCACCCGCCCGATGTTCTGCACGGAAAGCTGCGTGAGTGGGTCGAAGGTGCGGATACTCTCAACATCTTCGTCGAAGAGTTCGATGCGGTAGGGGTAGTCATTTCCGTAGGAAAAAATGTCCACGATGGCACCCCGGATGCTGAACTGGCCGGGTTCATAGACAAAATCCTCCCGCTTGAAACCGTACTCGATGAGCATTTCGATGGTAAAATCCACATCCATTTTTTGCCCCGGCTGTATCTCGATGCGGGTTTTTTCGAGTTCCGCTGGCGCAACGACTTTTTCAAACAACGCCTCCGGGTACGTCACCAAAATCTCAGGGCTGCCCGTTGGGGAACTGATTTTATTGATCGCTTCGGTGCGTTCAAGCACGTTCGTGGTGTTCAGTTCCTCGAAATACATGGGTCGCTTGAACGAGTCGGGGAAGAAGCGCACGGGCTTTTTTTCCAGCAAACCGGAAAGGTCGTTTTGCAGATAAGCCGCCTCTTCCTTGTCGATAGCGATGAAAAGCTGCGGCCTTGGGTCGGCGAGGTACGCTCCGGCGAGGACAAAGGCTTCCTGCGCACCAGCCAAGCCGTTGAGTTTAACGGCCTGAGCGGATGTTGATGTTGAACGAAGCGCAGCTACCAATTTTTGGGTGCGCTTATCGTCACGGTAAAGGGCGAGGATGCGGTCGAGGTTGCTCACGGCGGCAAAGGTAGGAAGATTCTTAGCGCTAAAGCTCCCTTAAAAAAGTAGGCATGAATGATAAGCAGGCATGAATTTTTTCACCGCAGCTTTTTCCTTTTCAACTTTTTCAATTCCACTTGGTAGCCAATTGAAAATTCTAAAGATATATTTGGCGAATTCGATATTCAGTGCCTTTTAGTACTACTTTGACACTTTAGAAAAACGCTTAATCTTTGAAAACCACGGAAAAATCAAGTGCCCTCAAACAGTGCCAACTGGTTCCTCCCCCGCACGAGGTTGTGCTTGGGGTACTTCACTTTGTAGTAGGTATCTCCCACTAAAAAATCGCCGATGAAACGGACGGCCTGCATGAGCGTGAGCCACGGCCCCGCCAGTGGCAAAGCACTGTACTCGGCGGGAGTGAGAAGCCCGCCCATTTCCGAAAGGAAACCCTCCAACAACGCATCGTAAATTGGTTTTCGAAATTGGATTTTGGTCAAATCGGCCTCATCCTCGTCGGCGAGACTGACGGAGGTGCGCACCAGGTCGCCGAAATCAGAGAGTATGATACCGGGCATGACGGTGTCGAGGTCGATGACCCCGACCGGGGTCGGGGCGGCCCGGTGGGTGCTGGCATCGAAGAGCAGGTTGTTGATTTTGGTGTCGTGGTGGATGGCCCGTTGGGGGAGGTTGAGGTCGGCTATCTTTTTGAAAATCAATTGGTTGTGCAATATGATGTCCACCTCCGGCTGTGCCTCGGCGAGGCGTTCGGGAACGGCGTTTTCGAGGGCAGTGAGGAAGTCGGCGAGGCGCTTTTCGCCATCATGAAAGCCGGGGATGGTGGGATGGAGTTGCGAAGCATCCAAGCTATTGAGGGCTTTTGCAAAAGCACCAAAAGCACGTGCCGCTTCGTGTGCTTGCGCTTCCGTCTCGACCCGTTCGTAGGTCTCGGTGTTTTCAAAAAAAGGGAAAACCCGCCAGTAATTGCCTGCCTCGTCGTGGTGAAGCCAGTGCCCGGAGCGGGTGGGTTTTGGGGCCAATATTTTCAGGAGATACGGCTGGGCGGCTAGGTGTTCGGCAACGAGATGGATGTTCTGCATAACCGCCTCCGGCTGCCGGAAGACGTTGTGGTTGAGGCGCTGGAGGAGCCAAGTATGCGGCTTGCCCGCCTCCACGATTTCGAGGCGGTAGGTGTCGTTGATATGGCCAGTGCCAAATGGGGAAAGGCTTATAAGTTGCTGGTAATCAAAGAATTGTTGAATGATGGACTGCATGGACGGTTAGCCGATTTTTGGCGCAAAGTTGGGCGCAAAACCCGAAACCCAAAACCCGAAACCGAATTATTCTACGGTCACGTCCAAATCGAGATTGATGGTGATGGCATCCTCCACTTTTATCATGCCAAACATGGCCATGGGTGGGGCCACGCAAAAGTCGGTCATATTGAGTGTTTTGGTGCCGATAAAGCGGTACTGGTTTGGGGAGGATTTCATGGCGGCGATGCTCAGCCAGTATTCCTTGCTGATGCCGTTGAGGGTGATTTTGGTGAGGGCTTTCAGTTTTACCCAATCCTTGAACTCGGTAAGGTGGTTGCACTTGCCTTGCTCCACACACTTCAGTTCGATGGTAATATGAGTGTGTTCTGACGCGTGCAAGGCTTTTTGTAAATCTTTGTTAATCAATATGTTGCCGCAGTCAAGGGATTTGATTTTCAACTTCAAGGTCGCTAATGAGAAATTGAAGCCAAGGCTGCCATCCGCTTGCGCTATCAAGAATCGTTGGGGTTGAAATATCTCGCTGCAACCACAGGTAAATCTATTGAGGTTGGTTTTGCCTTCAAGCTTTAACACGCTTTTCTTACCGATGCTAAATGTTTTTTCGATGCCCAATTTTGGAACAGACATGGCAATATTTGATTGTCCATTGGTGAAGGTAGCTGACCAATAAATTGACAAAATAGTAAGTGGGAGTTTGACAAATTGCAACACAGCCCCAATCGTATCATTTCTAATGCTGGCATTCCTTCACAAAGGTTGCCTCGAATGAAATGGTTACGTTTTCGTCCGTTTTCACAGCACCTAAAAACATCACCGGAGGTGCCACCTTGTAGTCGGTCATTTTAACCTTTATGGTGCCATTGAACGTGATTTCATTTCCGTTCAACCTGCTGGATACATTAAGCGGAATAGAACGAGTAGCGCCTGCAATTGTCAAATTGCCCAATGTTTCTAGCAGGTACTCCCCTGCTTTTTGAGTGATAGAATTAACCTTTGTCAGGCTGAATGTCATGCTCGGGTACTCCTTTTCCTTTAGGGCTTTGAGCATTTTTTTGTCCATCATAGCACCTTCAGAGCCATTGATGGAATTGGTGGCCATAATGATGTCAAGAGATTTGATGCTGTTAAGCGCATTATTGGCGAGCACCAATTGGCCGTTGCCACTTACCTTTGTCACAACGGCTGTCCACTCGTGGAGGGTAGAAGTTCCCGCCATTTCCACGTTACTTTTCGCCAACTTGAAGTTGTCTTGGCCAGAAAGATGGAGTCCAACGGTCATGGCTATGAAAACAAAAAATAAGCTTTTCACATTAAGTGATTTTGCAATTGCAATATCGCAAAGATGACAAGCTATAAGTTGAACAAATGTGATAAAAATCATTAGCACTTTTGAGTTTGTTCATTAGGCAAAAATTGCTTCCACTTCTAAAACTTACATCAATGAAGCCATATCTGAGTGTTTTGCTGGTCTCATTTTGTTTTGTTTTGATGAAATTGCCAGCACAAGGATTTCTATTTGGAAACGACCTCTCCTACGTCAATGAAATGGAGGACTGTGGCGTCGTTTACAAAGAAAACGGCAACCCGGTTGACCCCTACCAGCTTTTCGCCGACCACAACTGTGGCATTGCGCGCCTCCGGCTCTGGCATACCCCAACTTGGTACGACGACCTCAACAGTGGCCAACGTTACTCCGACCTCGCCGACGTGCGCAAGAGCATCCTCCGTGCCAAGGCCGCCGGAATGCAGGTGCTACTCGACTTCCACCTCTCCGACAACTGGGCCGACCCCTCCAAGCAGCGTGCGCCCGCCGCCTGGGAAGGCGTGGTGGACAACCTGCCATTGCTCAAAGACTCGCTCTACAACTACATCTCACAGACCCTACTCTCGCTTCACGCCGACGGCCTCCTGCCCGATATGGTGCAGATCGGCAACGAAACCAACAAGGGAATCCTCCTCTCCCCATCGCAAGACTCTGGTCCTTGGGTGCTCGACTGGCCTCGCAACGCCGCCCTATTCAAACGTGCTATCGAAGCAGTTCGGGGCGTGGAAACACAGACCGGGCAAAGCATAAAAGTGGCGCTGCACATGGCTGGCCCCGCCGATACGGGCTGGCTGATGCAGGGCTTTTGGAGCAATGGCGTCACCGATTTTGACGTGATCGGCATGTCGTACTACTGGGCCTGGCACAAGCCGACGGACATCGCCGATGCAGGCAACATCGTTGCGCAGCTAAAACAAACCTACCCCGGCAAGCAAGTCATGATTTTTGAAACGGGGTATATCTGGACGAACCAGAGCAACGACTCCGCTGGCAACATCATCTCCGAGACGCACCCCAACTACTCCCCCGCAAGCCCCGAAAACCAGCGAAAATGGCTGGTGGACATGACGCAGGAGGTCATCAATAAAGGTGCTTCGGGCGTGATGTACTGGGAACCTGCTTGGGTTAGTTCCACTTGCTGGACGCAGTGGGGGCAAGGCTCGCACCAAGAGCACGCTACCTTTTTTGACTTCGACAGCAATATGCTGCCAACGGGCGGCATGGGCTGGATGGAGCACAATTACACGGGCCTCAATACCACTAAAGAGGCTGAAAGGGCTTTCGGTTTCGAGGTGACGCCGGATAGCAGTCACCGCTCGTTGCAGTTGCGCTTTGAAGGTTTTTCTTTGAATAAAACTCTGAAAATTAATCTGCTGGATGCGCAGGGCAGGTTAGTCGCTTCGCAAAACATGGCTGCTGCGGCAGAAGCCTCGATGGCCTTGCCCGATTTGGCGGCTGGTGTTTACTATGTGGCAGTTTTTTCCGAAGGAAAAATGATGGCCGCAAGGAAAGTCTGGCTGCGGTAGGTACTAAAATCGAAAGGCGGGTCGTTTCATAAAAAAGGAAGCCCGGCGGCATCTTGCCTCCGGGCTTCTGTGTTCATAGACTCTAACACTAACTGGATTTTAGGAGCTTTGGCTCATGGGATGATAGTGGGTACGCTAAGTCTTTTGGTGGGGGAGCTTCTAAATGGTAATTTTGTCGGGAGATTCAGAGCGGTTTTTTGGACGCAAGAACCTAAAGTTAGTAACACAACTTTTTCACACACATATTCAAACCTTTGTAAACCACATATTTATGGATAAGATTAGGATTCTTTGGGCGGACGATGAGATTGATTTGCTGAAGCCACAATTGCTTTTTTTGGAAAAAAAGGGATACGAAGTTGTAACCGTTACCAACGGTCACGATGCACTGGACGAGGTCGAAAACAGCAAGAGTTTCGACGTGGTGTTTCTCGATGAAAGCATGCCCGGTCTCACTGGCCTCGAAACCCTCACCAAAATAAAGGAAAAAAATCCCCTCCTTCCCGTGGTGATGATCACGAAAAACGAGGCCGAAGATATCATGGAGGAAGCCATTGGCTCCCAGATTTCCGACTTCCTCATCAAGCCCGTGAACCCCAACCAGATTTTGCTAACCCTGAAAAAAATCATTGACAACAAGCGCCTCGTTCGGGAGAAAACCACCTCCGACTACCAGCAGGAGTTCCGCATGTTGTCCATGCAGATCAACAGCGGGCCGAAGTTCGAGGAGTGGGTGGAGGTGTACCGCAAGCTTATCGGTTGGGAGATAAAAATGGACCATTCCGACTCAGTGGCCATGAGCGACATCCTTTCCACACAAAAGCAGGAGGCCAATTCCGAGTTCAGCCGCTACGTGGCCAAGAACTACGAAAACTGGGTAAACGAAACTGCCGATGCCCCTGCCATGTCGCACAATTTAATGCGCCGCAAAATATTCCCGTACCTGACCGAGGAGCGCCCGACCGTCATGCTGCTGCTCGACAACCTGCGCTTCGACCAGTGGAAAATCATCGAGCCCATCATTTCCGAATTGTTCCGGGTGGAGGAGGAAGACTTTTTTTACAGCATCCTCCCGACGGCCACACAGTACAGCCGCAACGCAATCTTCTCAGGTCTCATGCCCGCCGACATGGAAAAAAACCACCCCTCGTTGTGGAAAAATGACACGGACGAAGGCGGTAAAAACCTCTACGAGGCCGAGTTCCTGGAGGCACAGCTCAAGCGCACCGTGCGCAAGCCCATCAAATTCGACTATATCAAAGTGACCAATGTGGCCCATGCCAAGGAGTTGAACGACAACATCCTCAACTACCTGCGCAGCGACCTCACCGTCATTGTTTATAATTTCATCGACATGCTCTCCCACGCCCGCACGGAAATGGAAGTGCTGAAAGAATTGGCCGGCGACGAAAAAGCCTACCGCTCGCTCACCCGCTCTTGGTTCCTCAATTCCCCGCTTTGGACAGCCTTGCAACGGGCCGCCGAGAAGGACATCCAAATGATCATCACCACCGATCACGGTACCATCCGGGTGAACACCCCGAGCCGGGTCGTGGGTGACAAGGACACGACCACCAACCTCCGCTACAAAGTGGGCCGCAACCTCCAGTACGAGAAAAAGGACGTGCTCGATTTCCGTGACCCAAGGCAGGCAGGCTTGCCACGCCCGAACCTCAGCTCAACCTTTATTTTTGCCAAAGGAGACGTATTTTTCCTTTACCCCAACAACTACAATCACTACAACAATTATTACAAAAACACCTTCCAGCACGGCGGCATTTCCCTCGAAGAGATGATTTGCCCGGTGGTAAGGCTGAGGTCTAAATAGTTTTGAGTTTCGGGTTTTGAGTTTTGAGTTGTCGCCAGAACCAAAAGTCACGCTATGAGAAATGATGAATTTGCAGAAAGCTTCAAGGCTCGAACCAAACAATTCGTAATTCGAGCTACAAAACTTTATCAAGCGCTCCCTAAAACCGGAGAAGCCCGAATTTTTGGTGATCAATTTTTGAGGGCTGCCTCAGCAGTTGGTTCAAATTACCGGGCTTCTTGCAGGGCAAGATCGAATGAAGAATTTTTTTCAAAATAATCAATCGTCATTGAAGAATACGATGAATCTTGCTTTTGGATGGAAATCATTGTCGAAACGGGCATACTACCTATCGAGCGTGTTGAGTCTTTGTTAAAAGAGGGAAATGAGATATTGGCAGTGGTCGTTTCAGCAAGAAAAAACACACCTTCCAAAACCAATCCCCATTTTCAGAAAAAATGACTCACGGCTCCCCAACTCAAAACACGAAACTCAAAACTCAAAACTGAATGCAGCGCGTACCCTTTTTATACATTGCCGACAGCGACCTCGGAGGCCGGGGCGTCTTCACAGGGGAGACGCTGGAGGAGAGCGATTTGATTGAAATCTGCCCCGCCATCGTGCTGCCAGAAGAGGATTTGCCCAAAATCCACGATACTCACCTGCACGACTATTATTTCCTCTGGGGTGAAGACCAACAACGCTGTGCCATCGCCCTCGGCAACGGCTCCCTGTTTAACCACTCGTACCAACCCAATGCTCGCTACCTGCTTGATTACGAGCATGATACGATTGATTTTTACTGCATAAAAACCATTCATCCCGGCGAGGAAATCACCGTGAACTACAATGGCGACCCGGAAGACCAAGCCTTGGTTTGGTTTGATAAAAACCTCGACCGTGACCTTTGATTTGTAGTCGCCCAATTTATTGGGCAGACCGTCCCACCCAAAAGCCCTAATTTTGGCTTTTGAAACATGAAAAATAAATCACAACTCCATTCTTTTTGCCACTCACTGCGCACCCGCAGTCACCCCACTTTTTACTTTTTACTTTTTACTTTTTACTTCTTTTTCACCGCTTGCGAGAACGACATCAACGATGTCAACCGCCTTTTTTCCACCAATGAAACACAAGTGGAAACTGCTACGGGCGTCGAGCTGCTGTACAGCGACTCGGCCATCCTCAAGCTCCGTATTGTCACCCCGAAACTCATCCGGCATTTGGACAAAAAAGACCCCTACCAAGAATTTCCCGATGGCCTCACGGTCGAATTTTTTTCAATCGACGGCCAGACCGTCACCGGGCGAATGACCGCCAAATACGCCGAGCGTTACGACAACGACAGCCGTTTCATTGTGCGAGACAGTGTAGTTTGGACGGGCAGTGCTGGCGAGCGCCTCGAAACCGAAGAGCTAACTTGGGAGGAAGAAAACGACAAGGTACACACCACCAAGTTCGTCATCGTGCGGCGTCCTGACGAAATCATCTACGGCCACGGCTTTGAGTCCAACCAGAAGTTTACGCAGTGGAAAATCCGGGCCATCGAAGGTCGAATCAAAGCGGGCGACATGACCCGTGAACTCAGGAACTGATGCTTGCTGATAAACAGTTTCGATTTTTCGTAAATTACGAACGCCTCATTATCAGCATGTTGTGAAATCGTAAGTCGTAAATCCAAAATCGTAAATCCACTTGATGTTTGCAAACACCTACCACGGCAAACGGGTGCTCGTCACCGGGCACACCGGCTTCAAGGGCGCTTGGCTCACCACTTGGCTGCTCAAACTCGGAGCTGAGGTGCATGGCCTCGCCAACGGTATCCCCACCCAGCCCTCGCTCTACGAGGTATTGGGGCTGTCCGCCCGCATCCGCCATCACGAAGCCGACGTGCGGGATTTTGGCTTGGTAAAAAAAATCGTGGGCGAAGTGCGGCCCGATTTCATCTTCCACCTTGCCGCCCAGTCCATCGTAAAAAAATCACTCGAAAGCCCCCTCGATACCCTCACCACCAACCTCCTCGGCCACGCCCACCTGCTCGAAGCGGTACGGGACACTGGCCGCCCCTGCGTCATGGTCATGGTCACTTCCGACAAATGCTACGACAACCAGGAGCAACCCGAAGGCTACACCGAGGCCGACCCGCTCGGTGCCGACGACCCCTACGGCGCCTCCAAGGCTGCCGCCGAAATCGTGGTGCGGGCATGGCAACGGTCTTTTTTTTCGGGTAAAAATAGCCCGGTGCGCATCGCCACGGCCCGTGCTGGCAACGTCATCGGTGGTGGCGACTGGGCAGAGGGGCGCATCGTGCCGGACTGCATTCGGGCATGGTCGGCGGGGCAACCCGTGCATTTGCGCAAGCCAAGTGCCACCCGTCCATGGCAGCATGTGTTGGAGCCGCTAAGCGGCTATTTACGCTTGGGGCAACTGCTCGCCGAACGGCCTGAACTCAATGGCGAGGCATTCAATTTCGGACCGGAAGCCTCACAAAACCGCACAGTGCTTGAATTGCTGGAAGCACTGGCGAAAAACTGGCCGATTGCCGATGGCAATATAAAGTTCATGGTGGAGGAAACACCTGATTTTAAAGAGGCTAACCTGCTCCGACTCAACTGCGACAAAGCTTCCAGCCTGCTCGGTTGGCAGCCTGTGCTCCATTTCGAGGAAGCTGCTGCCTGTACGGGTAATTGGTACCAGCATTTTTACCAAAAAGAAAACATGGCCGACTTCACGTTTCGACAGCTTGATTTTTTTACAAAAACGGCCACCGAACGTGGTGCAAAATGGACTTTGTGATGAAAATTGACGGCTGCAAACTCACCCCGCTCTGCATCGTCCCCAATGAAAAAGGTGACGTGATGCACGTCCTGAAAAATACGGACGAGGGCTTTTCCGCCTTCGGTGAAGCCTATTTTTCTTCGGTAAAAAATGGGGAAACAAAAGGCTGGAAGCGCCATCGACGCATGACGCTGAACCTCGTCGTGCCAGTCGGCTCTATCCGTTTTCGCCTCCACGATGACCGCACCGACAGCCCCACCCGTGACCAGTCCGAAGAAGTCGAACTCTCCCCAAAAAACTACCAGCGCCTGACCGTGCCACCCGGTGTTTGGCTGGCCTTCGAGGGAAAAAGTGATGGCTTGAACTTACTCTTGAATATCGCTGATATGCCCCACGACCCGACGGAAATAGATAGTGCCGCCGAACTCCAGTTCGGCGA
>JAIPBL010000103.1 GCA_021739645.1 Saprospiraceae bacterium
TACCCCATCGTCAAAAAGGGTAAGAAAAAAGAGAAAATCAAGCTTCTGACCGAAAAATCGGAGTGAGCTTGACTTCAAATAGTTTCATTTTTCTCGGCAGCCCGTTGGCTGGTGATAGAAAAGTGTCCAAAGTCTAAAAGGTTTGTGCATTGGTGGATATAAAGGCAAAGAAGGATAGGAGAATGAAATAACTTTTCATAGATTAATAGATTTAATGAAAAAAAATGAGGTTACTTTATTAAGCATTGGTCGTTTGATGCTACATCACAATCCTCCCCCAAAAAAACTCCCAACCCGCCCAGTTTCACCAATGGCGCACTTTCCCCGCCAATTGGTAAGCCTGGGCTTGTTACTGGTAAAAAGCCGGACCATGAAAAACCCGGCTTTCAAAAAAAACTTCCTTTTTGTATAAAATCTTAAACTGACTTTAAGGATTCGCATGGGTCAGTTACCTTGACAGTATGTCACCAATACATCCTTATCGGGGTGGAGATGCTAATCTATATTTCTTATCTACAAAATAGGTCAGCCACGAACAGGCGGTGTCATTTTCATAGTAATAGGTCTGATTGCTCAAATTTGGACGAAGTATCATTGTTTGATTGGCATAATTAGAATCATAAACGTAAATCCTTAAATCCTCTTGATTTTGACCTAAATCTCCTGTATATCTTCCAATATCATAACCAATTGCCAAAACTTGGTGATGCATAACAAATCCACCATTACCACCTTTGTACAAACCCAATGGTACGGGTCTTCCTGCATCAATTTCCGCCCTGAGTTCTTGTAATCTTCCACCGTTAAACCCTTGCAAGCCCCAATTGAAAAACTCATTGGTGCGGGAGCCAAAAGGGTTAAAGGATAATTCACCCCATTTATCCAAATTATCCAATGTCGAATTTTGTTGTCGATTATAAATGTATTCACGCAAAGGCGTGCCATTTTCTGGTGAACTGGATAGTGTCGGTACTGGAATATTATTATTGAAATAATCCAAAGCAGAATAAGCCATACCACCACATAAGCCTCCAAAATCTATCCCTGCGAAATTGGTTACAAAATCATTTACGAACTGAAAACCATGAACCGAGGGATTGAAGCGGGTCATGACGCAAGTACCTTCTACCCTTTGAAAAATAGCACCCGTCCAAATTGTTTCATCATTTTTAACAACCACCACTTTGGTATCATTCAAATCCACGGCTCGCACGTCGGTAATGCCTATTTGAGTCCAGTTTTGTCCTCTGTTTGATACATGAGACGACCAGAGCGTACCATTTGTGCCAACTGCGTAAATCACGCCGCTTGGAGCAACTGAGACTTGTCGGAAGCCACTGGCACTGGTTTCTATCCAACCCGTACCATTGATGTTAGCAATCCAAATTTTACCATTCGATCCCGCTGCAACAATATTATTATCATTGTTATCAACTGAAATAAACCCTGATGCCTCTGCTTTAGACCAGTTATTGGGGCTTTGAATAGAAGATGTCCAAATCGTTTCATTTGTGCCGGCGCCTGCCATTCTGCCGCCAGGACTAATCACTACATCTTGAAATCCAGTTGCGCTAGTCCGTTGAAACGAAGCACCACTCCCATTTGCAATCCATACAGTTTCATCATCACCACAAGCAATAATATTGTTGTCATTTGCTCCAATACTTTTGAAACCACTCGCTTCTATCTGTGTCCAAGTGTTCCCATTAGATGTGGAGTACCAGATAGTCCCATTTGTACCGCAAGCCCAAATCGTCCCATTGGGTGCAACTGCAACATCCTGCAATCCCGATGCATTGGTCCTGGTGAATTCCTGAGATTTCACATTGAAACATAAAAGTGTTGTAAATACTATCACTAACACAAACTTTTCCATTGTTTAAGATTTTAAAATTTAAAAAATAGCCTACTCGTCTCGCTTTTCGGCTACCGCGCCCACACATTTGAGCATAGCGAGGGCTATACAAGGCAGTGTAAGACAATCCCTTATTAGTTAACTGTCATTATATTTTTGAATGAAAATCTTGCTCGGATATACCGCTTGTTCACACTTTGAATAGCTGGCATCCCTCAAGTTTATTGATTGTAAGATTTTCCTGAATCCGCCTCAAATCTCCGAAAGCCCTCCCACCCCCACAATAGCATGATAGTGCTACGACTTACTTCAAAAAAGCCTTCGACACCGCCTCCGACAAGGAATGCACATGGAGTTTGTCATAAATCTTACGGACGTGCGAGCGCACCGTGTCCGTGCTGATGGCCAGTTCATCGGCCACCATCTTGTAGCTTAGGCCCCTCGACAGGGCTTTCAACACCTCGATTTCCCGCAGGGAGAGGTTTTCCATCAATGTGTCGTTTGTCTTTTTTTGCTGCGAAAAACTGAGCACTTTACGGGCGATGACAGGCGTCATTGGTGCGCCGCCAGCCTTCACTTCCAGCAGCGCCGACAAAATCTGGGCGGGCGGCGTCTGTTTCAGCAAATAACCGCTGGCCCCGGCGGCCACGGCCTCGAACACCCGTTCATTGTCATCAAAGACGGTGAGCATGACGATTTCCACTTCGGGTATGGCCTTTTTGAGCAGGCGGGTGCCTTCGATGCCGGTCATTTTTGGCATATCAATATCCATCAGCACCACGTCGGGCCGCAGTACCCGGCACTGTCCGACCACCTCCGTGCATTGCCCGAAGGAGCCGACCAACTCGTAGCCCGGCGTGCCGCCGATGAGGGCGGCGAGGGCGGCCCGTAAATCGGAGTTGTCTTCATAAAGTATGACTCGTAGCATAGACTGGAATTAGTAAGTGGGGTCGGCTCAAGTTTACTAAACTTTCAAAGTTGTATGTGTTCAGCGTCCCGGAGGGACGAAATCTTTGTAGAAAAACCAACAATCCAGTGGGTTCCCGTTCCATCGGAACGGCATCTATGGTTCAAGATACCGTTCCGATGGAACGGTGGGCAGCTTTTTTAAACGATTTCTACTACAAAGATAACGCCTCTCCGAGGCGCTAAATGGATACTCAAAGCTTCGTAAAACGTAGCTTCGTAATTCATCCTTTCTCCGCTCCTTGACCGACAACTCCAAAGGTACAGACGGCACCGTGCCCTGGCAACCACATGATTATGCTATGGGCACCCGAAGCCGAACCAAAATTCCGGCTGCTGTACCATTTTTTATCGAAAAATCAGCGCCGAGCGCCTCCGCCCTTGCCTTCATGTTGCTCAAGCCGTTGCCGCCGAGGCTGGCTTCGTGCTTTTCGGGCAGGCCGGTGCCATCGTCCTTCAGTTCAAATACGAGGTGGCCGTTTACTTTTTTCATGGAAAAAACGGCATTGCTGGCCCCGCTGTGCTTGGCCACGTTGGTCGTTGCTTCTTTGAAAAATAGGTAAAAATCCTTCCGTTTTTCCATCGGCAAAACAAGTTGGAGGACTTCCTTTTCTATTTCAAAAACAGGTGAAATCCCTGCATTTTCGAGCGTTTCACTGGCGAAGCGGGTCATGCGTTCCACCACTTTTTCCATCGGGTCGTTTTGCGGGTTCACCGCCCAAACGATGTCGCTCATGCTCGACAGGGCGCTGCGGGCCTTTTCACCAATTCCCGTCAGGCGTGATTTTTCAAGGTTGAGTTCTACGTTGCGGAGCGCCGACTCGCTGAGGATGGAAATGGTGGTCAGTGTCGAGCCGACCTCGTCGTGCAGGTCTCGTGCGATGCGCAGGCGGATGGCCTCTTTTTCGAGGCGCTGGCGTAGGCGGACTTGGAAAACAAACCAAACGAGGCCGAAGAACAAGGCCAAAACAAGGGTGCGAAACCACCACGTTTCCCAGTAGGGCGGCAGTATTTCAATCGGAAATGAAGATGCCTCGCTGGGCGAGCCGTTGGCAAAACCCGCCCGCACTTCAAAGAAATAGTTGCCGGGCGGAACGTTCGTAAAGCGGGCATTTGGCGTTTCGAGCGGTTGGCTCCATTCATCCCGCAGCCCCCGCAGCCGGTAGGAATAATAGATGGGAAAATCCGATTGCAGAAAGCTGCTGAAATCCAGTGAAAAATAGTTTTCATCGTGGCGCAGTTGCAGGCTTTTTTCGAGGTCCCGCCCCAGCGGCAGCGTGTCGCCGTCCACCAAAAACAGGGTGACCCGGGGCACGGGCGGCGGGGCTTCGTTTTTCAAGGCAGCCAGGTCAAGCACCACGAACCGGTCGTCCGCACCAAAGGCCAAACGCCCGTTGTGCAGCGAATTGGGGAAAAACCGGGGCTGAAAAGGAAAGCCGACTGTCTCAGTGATAGGGAAAATGGACAGTCGCTTCGTGGCCGGCCAAAACCGGACAATGCTGCCCAAAGTGCCATAAAAAATGGCACCCGTGCCATCGGTCATCATTGCGGACATGCTAAGCGGGGTTTTTTCGCCGTTTGCAAGCCGGATGAGCTCAAATTTTTCCGTTTTCAAACTGAACTCAAAAAGGCCGGCCATGCAGCCGCCGACGAGTGTGGAATCGTTGGTTTTCACCATCCCGCCCACAAACGTTCCCAGCCGTTCGGTCGAATCAACAACAGGCGGCAGGAAATTGCGCAGCGACCGGCCCGTATTCCGGTCGAATTTGATGATGCCCACATCGGTGGCCAGCCAAAAAATGGAATCGCCCTCCTCGATGATGCTGTAAACCAGTCCATTATCGGCCGGAACCAACGGGTAATTGGTGAATTTTTTGGTGCGGCAGTCCCATTTTGTGATGCCCTTGGAGCGCCACAGCCCCCACCAGAGGTTGCCTTGGCGGTCTTTCATGGCCAAATAGGGCGAGGTGCCCATAAATTCCGGGCATTCAAATTTGCGAAGCCGCCGGGTTTTTGGGTCGTAAATCGAGATGCGGCCGCTTTGCTGCGTTGTCCAAATTTGCCCATCGTTGTCCTCGATGGCGTTCCAAACATATTTTTGGTGAAACCTATCCTTCTGGTTGCCCCAACCCCATTTATCCTGCACCTGAAAATTGGAATCGAGCACCACCACGCCGCCGTTTTCCATCCAATAACTGACATAATACCGGCCATCCGAAGCGCGGAAAACGTCGGCCACTTCGCCTTTGGGCAATGATTTTGTCCCTCCATCTGACTCCGCTTTGAAAAGCCGGAACGGCTGCCGCCCGGTCGGGTCAAAGGCATTGATATTGGCCACGTCTAATGCCCAAAGTATGCCACGGCTGTCTAAATGAACGAAAGCTATCCAGCTGAGCATGTGCAGGGCATTGGGGTCGTTTTCGTTGGGATGAAACTGCTCGAAGCGGTCGGTACGTGGGTCGTAGCAGCTCAGGAAGTTGTTGTAGTAGCGCCCAAACCAGATGCGCCCCAGACTGTCTTCCACGAAACCGGAGGCTGAGCCAAGCTCCGGCAAATGCTCCACTTTTTGCGTTTTCAGGTCGTACCGGTAGCCGATTTCGAAACTGGCCAACCACATTTTCCCCCGGGAATCCACAAAGAAAACGGAGCCGTACAGGTCAAAAACGGGCCACTGCTTGGGGTTGTTTTTGTCGAACCACACCTCGCCCGTCTCCGGGTTGTAGCGAACCGGTTTCGTCTTATTTGAAAACCAAAACCAGCCTTCTGCATCTTCATAGATTTTGCCCTGATTGCCGGGTTGGTCCAAGGTGTGCGAGATTGGAACCGTTACGAAACCGGCTTTTTTTTCATCAAATAAAAGGAGGCCATGTGAAAATGTATTTGCCCAAATTCGTCCCTTGCAGTCTTCATGCATCCCGCCGAGGTAAAAAGTGAGGGGAAAATGGAGGGCCGAATCCCGTCCTGCTGACCTGACATAAAAAGACTGCACCTCCCCCGAAGCAGGTGACAATCTTCGGATGCATTTTTTTTTTCATCATAAAACCAAACGTCGCCCCGTGAATCGGCCAGAAAGACCGTGACGGCGAGGTAAGTATCTGTGGTTAATGCGTCTTTTTTAGGTTTTGGCCAGCCCTTTACGACCGTCTCGCCATCGTACCGCCAAATGCCGCTCTTCGCCCCAATCCAAATAAAACCCCGCTTTTTATCTTCAACAATGGAGGGATACAGGCGGGTGCCGAGGCCGTCTTTTTCGGTGAGGTGGAAAACATTAGGGAGCGCAGGCTGTGCCGACATTGTGTTTGCACACCATGCCGAAAAAAACAACATAAGGCCAAAAGACAGGAAGCGTAAATGATAGGGTGAGAAACCGAGACAAAGGCGTTGTGTTTTAAGGTAAATCGCAGCAATCTGCACTGCTCTTCGCCCACCCGCCAACGACTGGTTCGATGGATTCAAAAACATATCCCATAATTTCGGAGCGGTCGGCAAACTGCGGTTCAGCATGGGTTTCACTTGTACGGTCACCTTGCCAAACCGGGTAGTAGTTGTTTCGATTTGACCTTGCTAATGTATTGTTTCTCTGATAAACTCCTAATCTATCGTTAATTGACAAACTGATTGATTTTTTCCTCCCGCAGATTTTACAGATTTACGCAGATGGTTACTTGATTTTTCCTTCGGAAAAATCTGCGAAATCTGCGAAATCTGCGGGCGCAACTTTGCGGCAAAGCCGCAAAAAAAACTCATTCTGTAAATCAAAAAACTATAAATCGTATTGGCCCCCAAGTAGATGGATAGCCTTCAATTGTGGTCAAAACAAAGCCTCACCGCCCCGCCACCACAAACCGCCGCACCACCTGCCCGCCGTCTTTCCTCGTCATTTTCATAAAATAAACCCCGCTGCTCCAGCCAGTCACGTCCAGCGTTTGGCTTTGTTGCCCTGCGGGCAATGGGCCGTCAAAAATGGAGGCCATCCGGCTGCCAATGGCGCTGAAAACTTCCAAGCGGAAATGGCTGCTCTTTTCCACTAAAAAATCAATGGAAAGCTGCTCGGACACTGGGTTAGGCGATAAAGTGAGTGCTGAAACTGGATGCTGCTCCTTAGCGGCGCTGGGGCCGAATTGTCCATCCAATAGCAGCGTTGCGGAGACGCCAATCGGGCGATAATTGAACAACAAATTGCCGAAGTTGTCCGTCATTTTCATGTAGCCGGGGCTACTGATGCCATCGCCCCAGTCGTCCACGAAAAGGTAGGTGTAACAGTCATTGACATCGTCGGGCAAGGAAATCTGTTCGGTGATGGTCGTGTAATTTGGGTATGCCCCGGGGTCGTTCTCTGTGGCTACCCGCAGTCCGCCGCCATTGGGGCCGATGAGCGGATTGCCGCCGCTGGCGATGAGGTTGCCCGCCGAATTGGTGATTTGCCAATAGTTTTCATAGCCCCATTGGTCCGTCAGAATTTCGAGGGTGATGCTCGGTGCTTGAGGAAGGCGGCGGTAGAAAATTGCTTCGACCTTATTTTGGAACAAAAATGAATCAGGTTGCTGGTTGACTTCTACGAGCACAAAATCCACCGTGGACGTTGCGTCGAGCGTCAAGTCGTCCATGCTGATGGTTTGTATTTGGCCGGGCGTCAGTGTGCCGGTCCAGTCGAAGGATTGCAAGGTGCTCGCTCCGTCCATCGCCTTGATTTTCAGGGAATTGATGCTGTTGGCCCCAATATTTTGAACCCTAAGTTTTGGGGCAAATGATAAGTTGCCACAAAAGTCGCCCTTGAACCCCTCGTAGCCACGGATGGCGGCATTGTTCTGAATCGTGGTGGCGCCCGACAGCGCAAAAGGCCGGTGCTCAGGTGATGTGAACAGGCCGCCTTGCAGGTGGATAAAATTATTTTCGTCCAGCAAACGGTAGTAGCCAAGGCCCTCGTTGCAGCAGATGCCGTCGTTGTATTGGTCGTAAATGACAAATTCGTAGCAGCCGTCGGAGGGCAGTGCCACTTCATGCTCGTAAACAGTTTCGGGTTGGGTGTACGTGCCGGCCAGTTGCTGCCCCGTAAAGATGCCGGGGTTCCCACCAGCGTGGAAAACCGTGCCCTGGTCGTCCACCACTTCCCAATAAATCTCACGGGGATAGTTGTCTGTTCTGATTTGAACCACCAAAAAATTGGTCGAAACGGTCGGCCCCGCCGACACGTCTGCGCTGATGGCGTCATTGATTGCATCGTCATCCAGCAGACCATTCACCGTGGTTACGACTACTTCGACGGTCGTGGTGGAAGAGACGGTCACGGGGTTGAAAACCAGGCCTGCAGTTTGGTACAGGGCGAGGTTGCCCGTCCAATTGCGGGTTTCCGCCAAATTCCCATTGAGCAAAAGTTGGAATTCTAGGCTGGTCGTTGGTGCCGAACCGAGGCTCTGAAAGCGGACGTTTGGAGCAAAACTTACCTCGTCGCAAAACTCGTTTGGAAGGTTCACAAAGCGCAGCATCCCAGCATTGTTCACGCCGCCGGGCAGTAGGCATTCGTTGTGAACGAGGCTGAACTGGACCGTTGGGTAATTGATGGCGTTGGTCAAAATGCGGTTTGGGCAGATGGCATACACCCTCGGAACATCATCAAGGGCATAGGTCTCGCCAACAATTCCCCCGTCGTCAATAATGGGGTAGGGGGTGCCAGTCACCCAATCGCCGTAGGTGTTTCCGCCCGTTCCGTTCAAGTCTTCGGGCGTCGTGTTGTCGTCCACTTCGATGAAAAACGGGACGATTTCGTCCGTGCCGTTGGGACCGTACTGGTTCCAAACCTGGTTCAGCCGCCCCGATTGGTGGTACTCCCAACTGCCGTAACTCCAAGTTGTTCCGAAAAACAGCACCACGGACTTGCCCTGGTCGAGCAGGTCGTAGAGCGTCCAGGTATTGCCGTTGATGTCGGTGGCGGTGAAGTTGGGGGCAACGATGCCGTCGGGGAGCTGAGCACGAAGCGGAATTATGGAAACAAAAGCTAAAAAGAGAAGTGTAACCAGTTTTTTCATCTTCAAATATTGTGTGGTAAAATGATGTAGTTGGAAAATAAAGGGATGGCCAACCGTTTTGCGTATAGAAAAATGACTGCAAAGTGAAATCATTTCTACTAATTTTATCCTGCAAAATAATCGAAAATTATGGATTATTTAGCCGTCGGGACAAGCCATTTAATTGAATGAATTATCTTTGAAAAAAATTAAGTCGAATGATAAGTTCACTATTACTACATCTCAAGATTCCGTCGCTGAACCTGCC
The DNA here is from genome assembly GCA_021739645.1 of Saprospiraceae bacterium. Lineage (GTDB taxonomy): Bacteria > Bacteroidota > Bacteroidia > Chitinophagales > Saprospiraceae > UBA6168. The sequence continues at coordinate 9,095 of JAIPBL010000103.1, forward strand.
CGACCTACCCGGCAGTTTTGAAGTTCAATTGGACCAAAAAATGGACGACGACACATTTTTTGATTTCTGCATGGCAAACCCAGACTATCGAATTGAGCAAGACAAAAACGGAAAACTTACCATTATGACACCAGTTGGTTTTGACAGCGGTATTTATGAGGATGATACCTATGGCGAACTTCGCAGTTGGCGTAAGGCCATTGGCAAAGGCAAATCCCTCAGCCCTTCAACAGGCTTCAGGCTACCCGACGGCTCCACCCATTCTGCCGACGGGGCATGGGTCAGCGATGCAAAAGTAGCTGCTCTCACAGCGGAGCAGCGCCAAAAATTCGCCCCCATCGTACCGGATTTTGTGATTGAGGTACGCTCCAACAGCGACCGACTCGCCAAGCTCAAGAAAAAAATGGCCGATGTCTGGATAAAAAATGGCGTCCAGCTGGCTTGGCTGATTGACCCTATTGACAAAAAAGCTTATGTCTATCGTCAAAATGGCACCGTGGACACTATCCCGAATTTTGACCATGTTCTTTCTGGGGAAGACGTTTGCGTGGGCTTCAAGCTGGATTTGAGCATGCTGGGAGCCTAATTCACACAACCCCAATCTGCTCTCGGCTTCGCAACTGTCCCAACTGCTTCATGGGCATTCCTTACTTTTGCGGCCAGTCCTCATTTTTCAATTCAATTTATGCTAAAAATCGGCGTCGTAGGCGCAGGCCACCTCGGCAGAATCCACCTGAAATGCCTGCTCGAACTCCAAGAGCATTTCCAGCTTGTCGGTCTGTTCGACATTGATGTATCGACAGCTTTTACTGCTTCGCAACAGTTTGACATTCAGGCATTTGGCAGCTACGAAGCACTGCTGGATGCCGTGGACGTGGTGGACATCGTGACGCCCACCGTGTCGCATTTTGAGTTGGCAGAAACGGCCATCGAGCGGGGCAAGCACCTGTTCATCGAAAAGCCCGTGACGGAAAACCCTGCCGAGGCGCAGGCACTCATTGTGCTAGCGAAAAAACACGGCGTGACGGCACAGGTGGGCCATGTCGAGCGATTCAACCCGGCCATGTTCGCCGTGCGGGAAGTGGCCATGAACCCAATGTTTATCGAGGCGCACCGGCTGGCCAACTTCAACCCCCGTGGCACCGATGTGCCCGTGGTGCTCGACCTGATGATTCACGACATTGACATTGTTTTGAGCCTCGTGAAATCGCCCGTAAAAACCATCAGCGCCAGCGGCGTGGCCGTCGTCAGCGACTCGCCGGACATCGCCAACGCCCGCATTGAGTTCGAGAACGGTTGCGTGGCAAACCTCACGGCCAGCCGCATCAGCATGAAGCAGATGCGCAAGGTGCGGCTGTTTCAAAAAGACGCCTACATCAGCCTGGATTTTTTGGAAAAATCGGCGCAGGTGGTGCGGATGCACGAACCGGGGCAACAGCCCGCCGAAGTGCCGTCGTTCGAGCTGGAGACGCCCGGCGGCGTGAAGGTGATTTCGATGGAAATGCCGCCCGCCGAGCCGGTGAACGCCATCCGAGAAGAGCTTAAATCACTGGCCATGAGCATTTTACAGAAAACAAAAGCCGCCGTGACGCTGGAAGAAGGGGCGCTGGCGCTGGAAGTGGCGTGGCGGGTGATGGAGGAGATTGAGGGGCGTTTGAAAAATTAAATACGGGGACCCCCGGAAGGCGATTTTAGTGACACGGGTTTGAGTTTCGACCTTTGCTCCACCGTTGTTTTGCTGGATTCAAATATGGTTAGCTTTGCGCTTTTAAAATATCTTATGAGAATCGCCACCTTTATTTTCCTTTTGCTTGCCATTGGCATCATCGCCACCAGCTGCTTTTTATCCAAAAAGAAAAAGAAAAAGACGGACATCGCTGAACCGGTGCCAACCGCCGTTTTCCCCTATCAGGTCAACGCACCGACGAAAGAAATCGAACTGCCCCACAAGCTGCGGGAGATATCCGACCTCTCCTTCGATGCTACTGCAAACGCACTGTGGGCCATCGCCGATGAGCATGGCGTGGCGTTCCGTATCGGCCTATCGGGTGCTGGGCCGATTGATGCCTTCCCGTTCGGCAAAGATGGCGATTACGAAGGGGTGGAGTTGGTCGGCAATACGGTGTACGCCATGGAAAGCAACGGGCGGATTACCCGCATCCTGAATGCAAGTTCAGCCAATCCTGAAAAAGCTTCTTTTGAAAACCCGTCCTTGGCGGGAGACGATATCGAGGCGTTCATGTACGACCCGAAGCGCCAAAAACTGGTGCTCGGCGTGAAGACCCCGGCAGGAGGTGGTGAGGTGCGGCCTTTTTATGCCCTCGACCCGGCAACCATGAAGCTCGAACCAACGCCGATTTTTCAAATTTCATTGGGCGACATTCAGGCTTTTCTTCGTAAAAATGGGCTTGAAGGTGACCAGTACGAGCATTGGTTCAAAAAAAAGGCAGAAATGCCCAGCCCTTCCGCAGTTGCCATACAGCCGCAGACGGGGCATTATTTCATCCTCTGTTCCATTGGGAAAACGCTGCTCGTGACGCAGCCGGACGGCGTGATTTTGCAGGTTGTGGCACTGGACAAGGACGTACATGCCCAACCAGAAGGCATCGCCTTTGATGCGCAGGGCACGCTGTACATTTCAAATGAGGCCAATGGCGGGATGGCGAAATTGTATGCTTTTGCTCCGCAATAATTGGGACGCACCTGTTTAAGAAAGCCGGTTCCGGTAGTCCTCGTACCCAAATTTCTTCACGATTTCCAGCTCGCCATTCTCCCTCAAAATGCAAATATCCGGGTGGCGAACGCCGTTGAACGTCGTCGTTTTCACCATCGTATAGTGAATCATATCTTCGAAAATGAGGCGGTCGCCAATCTGCAATTCCTTTTCAAAACTGTACTCCTTCATGTAATCGCCGGAGAGGCAGCTCACCCCACCGATGCGGTAGGTAGGCTTGCCGGGCATGGGGTCGGAAGCGCCCGTAATCCTTGGCCGGTAAGGCATCTCCAGTGTATCCGGCATGTGGCCTGTAAAGGAAATATCCATGATGGCCGTCTTGATGCCCCGGCTCTCGTGGATGTCGAGCACGGTGCTGACGAGGACGCCCGTCTCCCAAGCGATGGCGCTGCCCGGTTCGAGGAGCACATCCACGCCCCATTTTTCCTTGAATTTTTTCAAAACCAAGACGAGGTGCGCCGTGTCGTAGCCCTTTTTGGTCATCAGGTGGCCGCCGCCCATGTTCACCCATTTTACCTGTGGAATGAGGTGGCCAAAATGCTGTTCGAACGCCGCCAGTGTATTCTCCAGGTCATAACTCGTTGATTCACAGAGGGTATGGAAGTGCAATCCCTCAATTCCTTCGGGCAATCCGTTGGCGAAAGCAGGCTCCACTTCGCCGAGCCGGGAGCCAGGGGCGGCGGGGTTGTAGAGTTCCGTTTCCACTTCCGAGTATTCCGGGTTACAGCGGATGCCGCAAGTGATTTTTTCTGAAAAAGCCTCCACTTGCGGTCTGAACCGCTCGTACTGCGCCACGGAATTGAAGACTAGGTGCGAGCTGTACCGCATGATTTCCTCGAACTCGTCTGGGAGGTATGCGACGCAGTAGGTATGTGCCTTGCAGCCCATTTCCTCGAAAATGAGGCGGGCTTCGTTCAGCGAACTGGCCGTGGCCCCGCTCAGGTATTTTTTCACAAAAGGAAAGACGCTCCACATGGAGAAGCCCTTGAGCGCCAAGATGATTTCCACGCCAGCGTCACGCTGTACCCCAGCGATGAGTTCGAGATTTTTGCGGAGGAGGACTTCTTCGAGGATGAAGGCGGGGGAGGGGGCTTTTTTGTATTTATTTGACATTCAGTGATTTGTAAATTGAAAGTTTGAACTTGGGCAATATTTGTCACAGCAAAAGTTTGCAAAGATAATTGCTCAAACATTGGAAGTAGGTTGATTTGGGTCAAATGGATTTCAATTTTCATTTGCAATTAAACCCCGCTCCCGCATATCCGCCCGCATCTCACCGGACGACTTCACCACTAACGCATGTGTCAGCGTCTGTACTTTTAGCAGCTTCGCAATGCGCCGGGCATTGGCGGTGTTCCGGGTTTGCCGGATGTAGATGGCCAGCACCCGACCGGGGAATTCCTCGGCCATTTTTAGGTAATAGTCGGCGTCCATCGAAGCGGTATCACCAAGCATGACAAAGGAGAGATGCGGGTACATCTCCATGATTTGCCGGAATGCTTCCAGCTTGTGCACGGCTTGCCCTTTGCGGGGCCAAAGCATTTGAACGGCATAGTCTTGCAGTAAAATAGGGCCTTTGGGCAGTTCGTGAAATTGCATGAACTGGGTCAGCATGTCGTACAGGTTCCACGGGCTGTCCGAGACGTAGAAAATGGGGTTCAGGCGCTGGCCGTCGCCGCCCGCTTCGAGGGCTTGCAGCAGTTCGGGCATGCCTTCCATGGGCAGGCGATGGTGGCTGTCCTCGAAGAGCGTGGCATAGAGCATTTTTAGCTTAAAAGTGGAGGTGACAAAGGTCTGAAGCACCGTGTCGTCCACATCGCTAATGATGCCGAAACTGGCCTTGGGTGATGGGTACAGGATTTCGACCGGGCTGGACTCCTTAGGCTGAATACCTGGTTTTGGATTTTCTGAGAAACGCACGACTCCTGTCAACCAATGGCTTTCTTGGTCACTTGGTGGTGACTGCCACGTCAGGCTAAGGGTAAAATAGCCCTCTTTGTCTGATTCCGTATGGTGTTCCTTGTCCAAAATTTGAAGGACGATTTTTGCGCCGGGAATTTCATCACTCTCAATGCGGCGGAGGTTGTCCAACAAATTGCGAAGGCGACTTTTACTTTTTTCGAGGAAGATGCCTTCAAACTCCAATGCACGGCCTTTCAAGAAAAATCGCTCGGCATTGGCGAAGCCACGGTAGGGCACGACGACGGGTGGGTCGGGTGGGAAAAAGCGGCGGCGAATGCGGGCGAAAATACGGATGGGCATGGAGTTGTAGTTGTAATTCAAATTTTGAATAAAACTACAAAATTACCTTCAATGGTTATAGATAGCGCAATTTGCGGATGATGTTCCGTAGGAACAAAATCTTTGGTGCACTTTGCCAAAGTATTTTGCCCCAAAGATGCCGTTCCGATGGAACGGAAGGGCCAAAATGCATAATCCTACAAAGATGTCGTCCCGATGGGGCGTTATCTGCAACTTGAGTTAGATACTTGAAAGCGATATGATTCCGTTTAGGAATCATATCGCTCAATAGTTATTGTTGCGTAAGCCCTTAGCATCACTGCCCACTCCCGACACGGCTTCCTTCCTCTTCCAACCCCGTGCTGCGCTTGCGGGATTTTACCTTGTCGTTGCCGAAATTGTAGCTCACGCTGGCGCTCACCCGGCGGGCGTCCCAGTTGCCATTGCCGTAGGAAGTCAAACCGTTGAATTCCGAGTAACCCCGCCAGCCCGATTTGAAGAAGATGTCGCTGGCGCTCAAGCGCACGTTCAGGCGCTCTTGCAGGAATTTCCGCTGCAACCCGAGGTCAAGGCTCCAGCTTGTTTTGTACTTGAACACTCCGCCCCAGATGCCGGGGCCAGAGAACCAGCCCGACACTTCGCCCTTGAAGCCGAGCGGCAGGGTAATCGTGTTTTGCATGTAAATATTGTAACTGAAGGCCTGCACGTTCACCACGGCACCGTCGCCGTAGTCAGCTTGGTTGTCTTGGTGGGAGCCACTGAGGTTCACGTAGGCGTTCCACTTTTCCGTGATGTCAACTGGGGCACTGATGTTGGCACTCCAGATGGTTTGCTCCGCAAGGTTCGCCCAAGTGATGAAGCCCGCCCGGGGGTCGTTTTCGTCGGGGCCGATGAGGCGGGTAATCTGGTCAGTGGTGCGGCTGTAGGCGATTTTGGCGTTGTAACGATACTTCAGCGTATAGCCCAGTTCGAGGTTGTTCACGATTTCGGGGCGCAAGAACGGGTTGCCCTTTTCATAGGAAAGCTGGCTGATTTGGTTGTTGAATGGGTTCAGCACATTGTAGTCCGGGCGGTTGATGCGGCGACCGTAGTTGAGGGTGAGGTTGTGTTGCTCCGCAACTTGCCAGGTCAGGCCGGCACTGGGGAACCAGCTCATGTAGTTCAGCTCCACGGGTTCTTCTTGCAACTCTGGTAGGAAAGTTTTCAAATCGCCCATCGCATCGGTTTTTTCAGCACGCAGGCCAGCGGATAGGTTCCATTTTTTGCCCAATGGGCGAGCAAAATTGACATAGCCAGCGTACACGTTTTCATCGTACTTGAATTTGTTCGACAAGCGGTCGTTCTGCACAGGTGTATCGTTTTCTACATCAAAAACCAAAAAAGTATTGTCAGAAACAACCTTGCTCACCTTGCCGCCGACGCCCAGTTTGCCGCCCAGTATTTCCTCTTCGTAATCCAGTTTGGCTGTGTAGATGTCAATATCGGAAGGAGTGTTGTAGCTGTTGATGACCTCCGTCAGCAGCACCTGTTCGTTGGCGTCGTAGTAGCGGTTGGGCTGGTAACGCTTGCTTTTATTGACGTACTGACCATAATCCAGGTCAATGTTCAGGCTGCGGCCCTTGCCCTGACCGTGGTCGGGGTCGAAGCGGTAGTTGAGATTGTAGGTGCGCTGGGTGCGGTCGTTGTTGTTGGTATTGTTGGCCACCAGCAGGCTGTCCACTTGTTCAGGGTTGTTTGCTTTCGCAATGCCGATGCGGTTCAGCGACTCGTTTGTCCTTTCATAGTTGCCGCCATCGATAAGGAATCCGATGGTGCTTTTTTCCGAAAGGAAAAAGTCGGTGCCAAAGCGGTAGTTGATGCCCTGGTTATCGTTTTTGTGGTTGTTTATTTCGTCCAACACCAGCCCGTTCTGATAGCTCAGGAAGTCCATGTCCATGTACCCGCTGCCATCGTTCAACCCGAGCGTTCCGAAGGTGTTCATCACTTTGTTGCGGTAGTTGCCGCTAGCCGATGTGTTGGCACGGGCGTAGCGGCCTTGGCTGAAGGTGGCGTTCACGGAGCCGTTCGCCCCCAGGTTTTTGTCCTTTTTCAGGCGAATGTCAATGATGCCCGCATTGCCCTCGGCCTCGTACTTGGCGCCGGGATTCGTGATGATTTCGAAACGGTCGATTTGGTCGGCTTGCAGGTTCTGGAGGTAGTTGCTGAGTTCCTGGCCAGAGAGCGGAAGGCGCTTGCCATCCACGTACACCAGTACGCCAGCACGGCCCAGCACGTTCACGTTGTCCTGGTTGTCCACTGTCACGCCGGGCGCTTTGCGGAGCAAGGTCAGTGCATCCGCCCCCACGCTGTTGATGGTGCCTTCCACGTTGAAAATGGTGCGGTCGGGCTTGATTTCCACCAATGCACGGCTGGCGGAGACGGTCACTTCTGCCAAATCCACTGCTGCTGGTTTGAAGGCCAGCACACCAAGGTCGAGTGCCTTGCCCTTATCCAGTTGGATGTTTTGCTGGCGCAAATCGGGCATCCCAACGTTGGTGGCCACGAGGAAATACTCGCCTGCGGCAAGGTTGGAGAGTTGGAAAAAGCCGTTTTCGTCGCTCGGCTCCACCTTTTTCATCACGCTGTCGGCGGCGCTGAAAAGTGCCACGTTTGCGAAGATGACCGGTGCCCCGGCGGCGTCTTTGAGTTGGCCCTTGATGTTGGCAGATTGGGAATGTGCGATGAGGGGTACGAGCAGTACCAAACAGAGGTTGAAAAATTTCATGTCTTTTTTTAGTCAGGTGATAAAATGAGTAGGGAAAGACAAATGGGAGGCGGGAAAGTTGCGGGCGGGCGTTTTTTTTTGACGAATGTTTGGTTTCGATGGATGGTGCTTTGCTTTTTTCAGCAAGATTTCTTGACTTTCCCCTTCACGCCATGGTTGTCGTGAAGGGGAAAGTCAAGGTGTTTAATTTGCGGTGTATTCAGGAAAGTTTAGCAGCCCCAAGCCTAAACCTGCTAAACCACTTCCCAAACATTCTAAACATCCAAAATAAACCTCCATAAAATCTTGCAGAATAAAGCTCCTGCATTAGTTTTGACCCCGAGAACACGAGACTACGGAAGACAAGACCCTGAATACCTTTTCTTGCCGCAGGTTTTTACAAAACACATTGTGGGAAATTTGAAAACAAGGGAGGCGGGGCTTTGGCGACTGACTGTTCGAGGACGTTTGGACTTGGATGGTTGGAGATTGACAGGTGTAAGCGGCAAGCATGAAAAATATGAATAGACCTAATCCGATTTATAAATACGCCAGAATTTGAATCCCCTCAAAGCGGTAAGGTAGCAGGCGGGTAAGCCTGAGCCACCAACTCAGCCAGAGCGGTCATATTGAAACGGCGACTTACCCTGTCAGCAATATAGTCAAAAGCAGAAACGCCGAGTTTGACAGCCGTTTGAA
>JAIPBL010000011.1 GCA_021739645.1 Saprospiraceae bacterium
CGATGGCTCCGTTCGTACTGCCGAAGTCCGCTTCGGCAGCGCAGACACTTCCAAGTTGCCTCAAGCAATCTATCGGAAATGATATGTCGAGCCAATTAGGGGATGTTCGCTTCGCACAATGCACACACCTCAAAGAAACCTATTCTGTGGGCAATGGATATGGTTCAAAACCTCGACAACGTTAAATCCGAATTCATCACTCAACCATTTCAAACATCAAAAAAATAGCCAACATACTCACTTCCGGCAAAGCCCTTGTGCTGCTCGACCAGGCGTTCGTCTCTGGCGGAAACTTCGCATTGGGCGTACTGCTTGCCCGCTTCCTTGGCATGGAGGCATTTGGGGAGTACAGCCTGCTATGGATGGGAGTGTTGTTTGTGTTGAGCCTGCACCAGGCGTACATGACGCAGCCGCTGATGTCGTTGTTTGCAGGCAAAAAAACAGAAGGCGACCAATATCTGAAATCGCTTTTCAATTTGCAACTCACGGTGTCGGCAGGTCTGGTGACGCTAGGCGCAGTTGCTTTTTTTGCAACCAAACTAGTCGGCATCTCGCATGATTGGGCCATGTACCTGCTGTTGGGCGGGTTCATTTCCGCGGCCTATCTGCTGCAAGATTTTCTGAGACGGGCATTTTTTGTGAAACAACAATTCCGCCAGCCGCTCCTGATGGATGGCGTGTTGTATGGTATATTGTTTTTGGCGCTGGTCGTCGGCTACCGCTTGGGAATCCTCGACCTGATTACGGCCCTGTGCTGCCTGTGCTTGGCGTATGGGGCGAGCGGCCTGCTCGGCTGCTTTTTTGCCCAAAAAGCGGGGCTACTTCCGTTGTTTAAAGCAAAAAACAAAGAACAAATTCTCAAAACCGCAAAGGAACATTATCACTATTCTTATTGGTTGTTGGGCACCTCCCTGGTACAATGGTTTTCTGGCAATTTCTTCCTCATCGCCGCAGCCGGAACACTCGGCACGGTAGCCGTGGGAGCGCTGCGGATGGCGCAGAACATGGTCGGGCTATGCCATGTACTATTTCTGGCCATGGAAAACATCGTACCAGCGGAAGCTGCCCAACACTTTTTTGAACATGGAAAAGAGAAAATGCTGGCCTACCTCCGGCGGGTCAGCCTGCTGGTGGGCATTCCTGTGTTGGGGATGCTGGCCACGCTGACACTGGCTTCACCGTGGCTCATCGGCAAGTTGTACGGCACTGAATATCAGTCGTTTAGCTATTTGGTTGGCGCATATTCCGTGCTTTATGTCTTCGTGTACATCGGCTTCCCACTGCGGTTTGCCCTTCGCACATTGCAATATACTTCGCCGATTTTCCTAGCCTACTGCGGGAGTGCGGGAGTCAGTTTGCTGGTGGCCTTCCCAATGGCCAGAGCGTGGGGCATGAGCGGCGTGATGGCTGGGTTGATAGCTACGCAATTATTGACAATATTGGTTTATGCCTATTTTATTCAAAAAAAATCAGCGGAACTAACCAGTTCTTTTACCACCAAGTCAACATTAACCACTCCCCGTTCATTGAGCACATGAAAATCATACACGTCGTATTGGGGAAAGCGAACCCTAACCGCATGAATGGCGTCAACAAAGTGGCCTACCAACTCGCCAAAACCCAGCAGGAACTGGGTCACGAGGTCACGGTTTGGGGCATCGCCAATTCTTTGGAACACAACTATCCAAGCAGGAACTTTGAAACCAAGCTGTTCCTTCAATCCGCTCGAAAATGGCGGCTCGACCCAGCCCTGACGCAGGAGGTCAGACAGCTGAAAACGGGTGCGGTGCTGCACTTGCACGGTGCCTTCATCCCCGAGTTCTTCCTGCTTTCACGGCTGCTCCGCCGTCGGCACATTCCTTATATCTACACGCCGCACGGCTCGCTCACGGAGGCGGCCATGCAGCAAAGCAAATGGCGCAAGCAGGTGTATTTTTCTTTGTTTGAAAAAACGGTGATACGAAACGCCAAGGCCGTGCAATTGCTCGGCGACCAGGAGTTCAGCTACCTCGACCGGCTCGTGCGCATTGGTCACAAAAAGCTGATTCCCAACGGAATGGATCTCGCCGAACTGCCCGCTGGCCTCTGCCGCCCCAACAACGAGCAGCTTGTTTTCAATTTTTGCGGCAGGCTCGACACCTACCACAAAGGGCTTGATCTGATGCTGTTCGGCTTCGCCCAATTCTTGGAGAAAGGCTACCGTGCCCGGCTGGAAATCATCGGCGATGGGATAGACCGGGTGGAGTTGATGCGCCTCACCGATGCATTGGGCATTGCGGAGCACGTCGTTTTTCATGGGGCAAAATTCGGCGACGAGAAATACCGCCTCATGGCACAGGGAGACGTGTTCCTGCACACCAGCCGCATGGAGGGCTTCCCGATGGCGGTGCTGGAAGCGGCGGCGCTTGGCCTGCCTTGCCTCACCAGCGAGCCGACGAACATCAACCGTTTTGTGCGGCAGCACGATGCGGGCTTTCCGTTGGCCGAGGGGCACACGCTCGACAGCATTTGCGAAGCGATGGGATCTGCTTTTGATTTTTATCAAAACAAGAGACTACAGGAAAAGGGCGAAAATGCACGTGCCATGGTACAGCAGGCTTTTGACTGGAAAAACATCTGCCAGGAGTTGGTGGAGGTGTACGGTGAATAATTCCAAAAAAAGAGGGTGCGAATTTTTCCCAAATTCGCACCCTTCTCCCATCCTGGGAAAAATAACGACTTACGAAAGTGGCTAAATAACTGATTATCAGTGCCTTATTTTTTGTCAAGTTTTTTGGAATAGTATTGAACGTAAGCACTATTTTCAATAAACAAACAATGAACACGACACTACTACCTGCCAATTTTCCGTCTAAGCATTTCCTTCTTTTCCTAATTCTTGCCACGGTCTTGCTGTATTCCAAAACAGTGAACGGGCAAAGCCTCACTTTTGCGAACACCGTACCCTCATCCCTGACGGTATGCCAACCAGGCGAACAGTTCACCGTTTCCTTTACCAACATAACGGGCAGTACGATGCCAAGCTTTTTGGCCACCGTGCAGTTCCCGACGGGCGTGACTTATGTGGCCGGGAGTTTGACCAATGTCAACGGCACCACCGTTGTTCAGCAAAACATCACAAACCTCGGTAACGTGACCTTCTCGGGAGGCAGTTTGGCGAATAACGCTTCGGTTCAGTTCACCATCACTGCCGAGGCGGCAGTAGCCGCATATACCGCCGCCCAGAGCGGCACGGTATTCAAAAATACGGTCAGCGTCACCTTCCCCGGTGGCAGTGGCTCCAACCTGACGAACGCCTATAACCTGCTGTATCCAGCATTGAGTATTACCACGGTCAATGCCATGGCCGCTTCGGCTTATGTGGGGCAGACTTTTACGAGAACCGTTACCATCGTGAACGGTGGATACGGAAAGGCGTCGTCCATCACTTTGCTGGATACCCACAACAGCAACTTGCTGTGGGTTTCCGCCGACAAGGGCACACTCAACCCTGCTGGCAGCATCTTGACTTTGTCATCGGCTGATTTTGCGGGTGTCGGTGACGGCGACGGTTTTTTTGAACAAAATGAAGCCATCACCATCACGCAAACCATCACGGCCAGCGGTTGCAGCAGTGCCCAATCCACGTTGCAAGCCTTCTGGGGCTGTAACAACCAAACTTCGGGCAGCAACTTGAAATACCCCTACACGACCATCTCGCTGTATGCCCCGACCATGGCCGCAGCAGTCACCCAAAGTTTCAATACCTGCGTGGACGGCTCGGCCAACCTGCAGTCCGTGAAATTCACCAACAACGGCACGGGCCCAGCGAATGCGGCAGTGCTCAATATTTTCCAAAACCCGGGGAACAGCTATTCGAGGATAGACCCCTCCAGCATCCAGTACAACATCAACGGGGGCAGTTTTACCACTGCAACACCTACCAGCACGACCACCTTCACTGACCCAGGTTGTTTGGGCAGCACACCGGTCAAGGCATTTTTGCTCAGTTTGCCCAACGTCCCGCCCGGCTCGAACATACTCGTGCGATGGAACAGCTACACTTGCACCAGCGGCGTTTGCACGGCGATGGATTTTATGGGCTGGGAGTACAGCCTGGCCTACACGGATATGTGCAACAGCAAAAACTACACAAAAGCTGGTGTGGGGCAAGCCCCAAGAAACAAGGATTTCAGCGTTTTTGCAGAATCGCCTTCCGACCTGACCAATGGCCAAGTGGGCGAGTATGTTTATACCTTGACGAAGGCTGTATTAAACATGCCTTCGGGAACCACCCCATTATTCGAAGCCGTTTTTGACCTTCCAGATGGCTTGAAATGGAGCGGGAATAACAGCGACCTGACTTTCAACAGTGGCCAAACGGCATGGACGCCCAGCACTGTCGTGTATTCAGCCATCACCAAACAACTGAAAGCGTCCTACCCATACCCTGTGCCTTTTACGCTGGACCATGCCGAACTGCACCTGAAACTTTCGCTGGACTGCACCGTGCCAAACGTGAACGGCATGGCCACCGTGAACATGCAGTTGTTTTACAACATGAACAATGCTTGTTCCACTCCTTTCCGGTTGCCACTGACGTGCAGCACACCAGCGGTCACGAACCTGCACTGCTCTGGCACTTGCACGGAAGGGCTTAATTTCAAAAGCTTTCAGGTGGAAAGAGAATCCTTCGGGCAACCGGACAACAACGCTGATGGACTGCCAGACAGCGGCGGCTCCTTGGATTTATCCAAAATAAGAAAGAACCGGGTGATGGTCAGTGACCTCTTCAAAACCACCTTTGTGGGAGAGGTCAAGACTTCCGCACAATTCCCGAACTGGAGCTACGGCAAAGCCGTTTCAATAATACCACAAGGTGACAAGATAACGGTGCAGAGCGCAAGCGTCAGCATCACGGACGCCAGCACGGGCCAAGTGCTTACCTGCAACAATGTACCTTTTACCAACACCTTGAGCGGAACCGTCCGCACTGTAAAATATGATTTCAGCGCATCGGCATTGTCCGGTGCCGGGTGTTCGGCGTTCAGTGGTTTTGTGATGGAAAACGGCGACCAAATTACTGTGGTTGCCCATTACAAAGTGACTGGGAACATTGGGGGTGCCATCCAGCAAATACAAATACTGAATGATTTTTATGTCAGCCCTACGGCCAATGGGACAACCTACCAATGCGACGACTGGAACGGCAATCTAACGATAGTCGGCTATTATTTTGAGCAATCAAAATCAGAGGACTACACCATCACAGAATGCACCAAAACCATCGAGCAGAGCTTTTATATGAGCATCGGAAACTGCTGCTCCAACTTTGCCGGAGGCGATTATTTTCCGTATGAATACCGGAACTGGGCAAAGGTGAAAAAAATGACGGTGGCAATGCCCGCTGGCTACTCGCTGGTCTCGTCGTACATGAAGCACTACCGCACCCGCTCCACGAACGCCACCACCATGGAACAGGTGAACATCACGCCATCGGTGGTGTCGGGCCAAAACCTGACCTTCGAGCTGGGCAACTATTTCACCAACAGCGGCGGCTCGTTGAACCCGAGCGACGACGGCTTCAACGGCACTGTTTACCTCGAAGTGAAACCCACCTGCACTACCCAGGTAAATTCCTTCAAGAACATGACCTGGACCGTTACGTTTTTGCCAAGCACTGAGCTGGGCGGCACCGAAACAACGGCCTACACGAGCACTGCCGACCGTTTGAAGTACAGGCGGGGCAAACCAGTCGTGTCCACCCTCTTCCAAACCGTGGACGGCGTTGGCACCACCGTTAGCTGGGATGTGGCGGTCGCCAACAGTACGGCGCCTGCGCCATATACCTGGATTTTTCCATTTTCACCCAATAGTGCGATGAACGTGGTGGAGGTCAAAGATTTGTCGAACAACAGCATCATAACGCCCCAAAACGGTTTTTACCAGTTGGGCAACTACACCACCAATCAGTCCAAAAACTACCGCATCACGGCCAGTTACAATTCCTGCGCTGCCTCTTCGCTGGTCGTTTATTCAGGGTATAACTGCGACGGGTATCCCAACAACCTTGGGACCTTTCCGTGCACCTTCGAAGAGTACCTCTTGTACGTTAATCCGCAACCCTCCGAACTGCAGGTCAAGTTGAACACCCTCTTTGATGCAAACGACCCCTGCAACCCCATAGTTGGCATGGAGATGGAGCTTTTGAGTGCCAAATTGGGCGCGGTTACAGATATTGATATTGCATTGACGCTGGCGACCAACCACCATATCAGCCTCGTGAACGGATCGGTGCAGAAGAAATACCCAGCGGCGGGCAGTTTCCAAGCTGTGGCCACGCCGCCTTTGGTCGGCAACACTTACAATATTGCCGTGAACAGCCTTGACGCAACCATCGCCAGCAAGGGCTTGGTTGGCATCACGGACGTTACCTCGAACAAAATCACCCTGCGGATGAACATGCTCCTGGGAGAGGATTTTTTGCCGGGTGAAACGGTGTATATTGACGTGGACTCCAAGCGGGCCTGCAAAGACCCCATGCCCAGGCTGTCAACCGCTTTTGACCCAAATGCCGTTTTTCAGAAAAAAGAAGGCATCGGCTTCTCAGCCACGGGCGACCACTGGGGCGCAAGCTGGGGCGACTACGACAACGACGGCTATCCTGACCTGTTTTTGGTCACCAACGACATTTCGCAACCCAACGAGCTTTACCACAACAACCACAACGGAACGTTCACGAAAGTGACTTCTGGCCCCATTGCCACCGACCATGCCCCATCAGTTTCGTCTTCTTGGGCAGATTACGACAACGATGGCGACCTCGACCTCTACGTTGGGAACAATATCGGCTACCCGAATTACCTGTATCGAAACGAGGGCAGCGGCAGTTTCACAAAAATCCTGAACGACCCGATAGTGACCGACATCGGCTATTCGCACGGCGTGAGCTGGGGCGACTACGACAACGACGGCTTTGTGGACATGTTCGTGGCCACTTTTTGGGAAACCAACTTCAACCTGCTCTACCACAACAACGGCGACGGCAGCTTCTCGAAGGCTTCGAACAACGCCATTGCCAACGAGGCATCCAAGTCTGTCTCCGGTGTGTGGGGGGATTACAACAACGACGGCTTTGTTGACCTATTTGTGTCAAATGCCGGTGGCAAAAACAACAGCCTTTACAAAAACAAAGGGAATGGCAATTTTGAAAAAATCACCAGCGGGGCTATCGTGACCGATGGCGGCAACAGCGTGGGCGGCAGTTGGGGAGACTTTAACAACGACGGCTACCTCGACCTTTTTGTGGCAAACGCTGGCACGGAGCACAATTTTTTGTACAAAAACAACGGGAACGGCACATTTACGAAAATCACCAATTCTCCAGTAGTGACCAATGAAGGCCACTCGCACGGTAGCGCTTGGTGCGATTTTGACAACGATGGCGACCTAGACCTTTTCATCGCCAACGACGGCCAGAACAACCGGCTCTACCGCAACGATGGCAACGAGGTTTTTGCCTTGGTGGACAATGCCATCTCCAACGACGGCGGCCTGTCCTTTGGCGCAGCCTGGGCCGATTTTGACCTAGACGGCGACTTAGATTTGTACGTGGCGAACCGGGAAAACACGGGCGACTTTATTTATGAAAATGTAAAAGCCAATTGCATGAACTCGATTTCCTTCAAGCTGCACGGCACGGCGTCGAACGCTGCCGCCCTCGGCGCAAGGGTCTATGGATATGCGATAATAAACGGCCAGCCAGTGGTTCAGATGCAGCAGGTAAGCGCCCAAACGGGTGGTGGCACGGGTAGCCAAAGCGACCTTGTCTTGACATTCGGCCTCGGCGATGCCAACGTCATGGACTCCGTGTTGGTGGTTTGGCCTTCCGGTTATCGGCAGAAACTAAGCACACAAGCAGCCAACCAGCGGGTGGACATCACGGAGGAAAACGCCTCCGAAGTATGCGGCATGGTCTATTTCGATGCCAATGACAACTGCCAAAAAGACGCTGGCGAAGCGGGCATTCCGAATACCAAAATCGTGCTCCAGCCCGGCGACATCAGCGCCTACACTGCGGATGATGGGCGTTATTCGGTTTTCGTAAAAACGGGCACTTACACCATCCAAGAAATTACTGGAGGAAACTGGTCGCCAATTTGCCCAAACCCACAAGGCACTCGCACGGTGAACGTGTCGGCCCTCGGCAAACAGTTCTGCGACAACGATTTTGGCAACACGGCAGCCTGTGCGCTGCCCGACCTCTACGCCACGGTAGCAACCACTGCCCACCGCATCGGCTCGAAAAACCTGATGGTGGTCAATTTTGAAAACATGGGCGCCACCAAATCCACCGCCACGCTGATGACGGTCAATTTGCCAGCGGCCATACAACTGCTGACCAGCACACTGCCCTTCCACGGCTACGAAGAGAACACGGCCACTTGGCAGCTTGGCGAACTTCAGCCGGGCCAAAAAGGCGCCATCTACCTGACCTACCAAATATCTGGCGGAACGGCGATTGGCAGCCTACTGCATGTAACAGCCATACTTTCGTGCAACGAAGAAGACTGCAACACCAGCAACGACCGCTTCACGGAATCGAGCATGGCAGTGGCGTCCTTCGACCCCAACGACATCAGCGTGAACCCGGAGCGCTTCGTGCGGGAAGGAGAATGGTTGCAGTACAAAATCCGCTTCCAGAACGTGGGCAATCTGCCCGCTGCTCAGGTGCGGGTGGAAGACCTGCTGCCAGCGGAATTGGATGCGACTACCCTCGAAATGGGCACGGCCAGCCACACGTTCAAGTTCCAGTCGGACGGCGACAAACTGGTTTGGATCTTCCCGAATATCAACCTGGCGGACAGCTTGAACAACGAACCGGAGAGCCACGGGTTCTTGACCTTCCGCATCAAACTGAGGGCAGGCTTGGAGCTTGGCACTGAAATCAGGAACAAGGCCAACATCTATTTCGACGGCCACCAGCCCGTGCTGACCAACACGGTGGAAAACATACTGGTTGCTCCCAATAATGGCAGGACAAGTAGTTTGACGACCTACCCGCTCATGGTTTACCCAAGCCCTTCATCGGGGAAGTTTACGATACAATCCCTTGACTTGAGCCAGAATCCGAGCGATTTCTTCGTGGAAATCCTGCTTTTGGACCAGCTTGGAAAGCCAGTTTTCACCGCTACCGATGTCAACAGCCAGCGGGCCTTGCTGGAGGTGAAAGAAGTGCCAGCCGGCACCTACTTCGTAAAGGCGGTGGACAACAACGGGGAGTTGTACCTGGGCAAGGTGGTGCTGGCAAGATAACAGCCAGCCTTTTCCCAAAATGGGATTTTATTCCAATACTCAATCATAAAACAAACAAAACTAAGCTGCTTAATTCATTGGCAAACAATGGGTTAGGCAGTTTTTTATTATTGGCATTTTTATGGAAGCCCTATGGTCAGTGATAATGAAATAAAGGGTCATCCCCCAGAATTTGATATTTGAATTCAAAGTCAATGATTGAATTTTGGCAATTCCAAGGCACCCTTTGAGAGGTGGGATTATCAAACCCCACGCCGAGACCTGACAGGTTTTGAAAACCTGTCAGGTCTCGTGGAAGAAGGAGTGAGCGTAAAAAAGGGCACCATGTACCGCAGCAAAGCCATCGTCAATAAGCTCATCCTGTTGCTTACGCTCAGAATTATGAGCTATTTCACCTTGTTTCCACACTCGGTGGTGCTGACGCAATTGGTAAAAACGGGGCTTCGCTTCCTCCTCACCTTTCTTGCATTTATGATGCTTAAGCAGTTGCGGGAAAAGCACCGTGGCTTAGAATTTACTTACCAAAACATGACGCCCTTCCTGCTCTACTGCACGTACCTGCTTTTGGGCTTGGTATCGGTATTTTGGGCTTCCTTGCCTTTTTACGCACTCTTGCAGTTCAGCATGGTGCTGGAAGCGTTGGCCTTCGCCTGGTTTTTTTCCCAACTTATCGCCTACTACAACGCATTGAGTGACAACCATGCCCGATTCGCCCTGCTGTTCGGGCGGGCGGCGATGTTCATTTCTATCGGGTTTCTGCTCGGCTTGGCCATCAACCCCGACCTTTTTTATCGCCAAACACACGGCGGGGAAGTCTCCCGCCTTGGTGGTTATATCATCAACCCCAACGAACTGGGTATGCTCGGGGTGCTGGGCGGTGTAATGGGATTCGTGGAACTGCTCGACGAGCGGCCCAAGTTCATGAACTGGCTGGTCATCACGGCCAGTGTGACGGTGGTGCTGATGACGCAAAGCCGCTCATCATTGGGTGCATTCCTGGCCATTGCGGGCATCTATATCCTGCGCACCGGCAACATGAAAGTCATCTTCCTCTCCATGATCGGGGCAGTGCTGGTGGTGCCCATTCTGGTACAAACCATCATCCTGAAACAAGGCAACGTGGAGGAGGTGATGAGCATGACCGGGCGGCTGCCGTTCTGGTCCGACCTCATTACCGACGGCTTCCCCAAGCGGCCACTTTTTGGCTGGGGCTTCATGTGCATTGCCGAAGGCGACTATTTCCACAGCATCCATTCCTACTCCGCAAAAATGACGCACAACACCTTCGTGCAAGTGCTGCTCAACCTCGGCCTGGTGGGGTCTTTCATCTGCCTACTGCAAATGGTGGCCACCTTCAACGTCATCTTCCGGTTCGAAAACGTCAGCATAAAATGGCTGGCCGGGATGATGCTCATCCCCGTCCTCATCAACTCGTTCACGGAGTTCGGCATTTTTGGCGAGTCCAACTATGGCATCCAGTTTTACCAACTGCTTCTCTTGTTTTTTGTCATAAAAGCAGTGCCCATCATCTCCCCGGTCTATCATAAACAACGGCACGAAAACTTAAATACCGCCACCGCATGACCACCGAACTGCATAAAAACGACTGCGCCATTTTGGCGAAATTGTTCTTTCCCGACCATGATAGCTTGGCCTTTGCCGACGGCAACCAACTGACAACCAATGATTTGTCAACGGGAGAAAAACGAGCAGTGGTTGTTTTGAACAGCAGTTCTGCCGATTTTGAAACATTGCCAGCGGGCGCATTCGGCTTGCTTGCCTTCGGCAAAAAACCAGACCTGCCACAGCTCCACTGCCTCAGCTTCGACTACGTGAACAACGCCGACGGCAGCATCCGATGGCTGTACCCCGCCGACTTGAAGACGCCCATTTTCCTGAAACTTTACAACGGGGCGGGCCTGCGGGGTCGGGTATTCCGGCTGGCATTCAGGGCGGTGTTTTTATTGGGGATAAAAAACCGGGTAAAATCGGGCACGGTCCATATTTTTTCGCCAGAAAAAAATTGGTTCAGCCAGCTCACCAGCCGCTTCGCCGCCTCCAGCTACGCCATTTTCACGGGCACAGTGGGCGAAAACCGCAAGGCGGTGGTGGCCATGAAGAATTGGTTTTGCAAAATCCCGCTCACGGCAAGTGCTGCGGCGCTGGTGACCCAAGAACGTAAAACCTTGGAGGCATTTCGGCCATTTAGCTTTGAAAAATTGGAAGTGCCGAAGACAGAGGAACTGGGAAGCAATCTGGCGGTGTCGGATGTTAAGCCGCCCCAGAGCCGGAGCAGTTCGAGCCTGGAACCCCATCATTTGGAGGCATTACTGGAATTGAAACAGCACAGCTACGAGGTACTACCGTTGGGTGCGCTGCCCTTATGGCAAGCCTCCGGCGAACAACTGGCCGACCTCGAACACACAGCCATTTGCAACGACCTGCCACCGCTCACGGTGCGCCAAATTGTTGGCCAACTCAAAGCCCTGCGGCAATCACTTGACCAAAACCGACTGGTGCCCACCACCCTCGCCCACGGCGATTTCACACCCTGGAACATGTACCTCGGCAGGGATAAATTGCACGTTTATGATTGGGAATTGGCCGGGCGGCAGCCCCTGCTTTTCGACGCTTTTCATTTTGTTTTCCAATCCGGTATTTTGCTGAAACGGGAGTCGTTTCCAGTCATCAAAAAAGCGTTGAGCGAGCTGGAAAAAAGTGCAGAAATAAAGGCATTGCTGGCAGGGCAAACCGTGGGCTTTCGGGAATTGTACAACCTTTATCTCCTCCAAAATATCAGCTATTATTTGCCCAGGTACTTGCGGCAACAACCACTTCATGTGCAGGCGCACTGGTTGGTGGGGGTTTGGCACGAGGCGCTCCACGACGAGTGGTGTCTGGCGGAAAATTGCCCGGCTACGGGCATCGGGAAAGTCGAGAAAAACACCAAGGTTGAGCAGCCTGTGGCAAGCATTAATCTATTGTAACGTCAGCAATTTAAAGTCCCTTTGGCATGGTCGAAGACCAACTGCGACGTCTCGCGAGCGGCATTATTTGATGTCGCAGAGCCAGCCCCGAAAACTCGGGGTGGCCTTCGGCCATGCCAAAAGCGACTTAATAACACGTGTACCCATTACATACGAAATTGCCGCCGCTAAATAGGAAGTGCTGCCTTAATTGCTGACCTGCGCCTTAAGTTCCTCCAACTCGGTCTGAACCAATGGCAAACCGACAGAAACGTTTACCTCAATCTCTTCAAGTAGCGTTTTAATCTTGACCTCATCGGGGTTTGGCTGCAGGGTTTCCGACTCCAATGTTGAGAACCCTGGTTCCATCCAAGGCAACCCGACCATCGGGAAAGCTGGCTTTAGTTTGTGGGCCAGCCTTGACAAGGCTACCCAATCCTTGACGGCAAAATGCTGGCGCATCAACGGGTATTCGTGGTGTATTTTTTGAAAAAACAACAAAAACATATCAAGGGCATAGTCGCTATCATCGCCGTAAATATCTTGTAAATAGTTTCTATCAATTTCCAAGAAGGTTGGCACAACTTTCTTCGAAAGGCTGTGCTCGTTTGGGGCTTTTTTTACTTCTTTTTTAGTCAATTGCAAATGTTTACTCATGATGGCAAAAAGTTGTTCTGGATTGAACGGCTTTGAAAGATGGTCGTTCATGCCAACTTGGATTGCACGCTCTATGCTCGAAACCAAAGCTGAGGCTGTAAGTGCCACGAGGGGCGTTTCCCGGTTAGGGTTGTTGGAGTTGCGGATGGAAATGGCCGTTTCGTATCCGTCCATTTCAGGCATCTGAATGTCGAGGAGAATGAGGTCGAATTGTTCTTGTTGGGCCATTTCATATCCCATCAGGCCATTGAAGGCCATTTTATGGCTGACTCCCCATTTTTCTAACAGGGTTGAAATATATTTCCGGTTCATGGAATTGTCTTCTACTATTAGGATGGAAATATCCTTAGAAGCCACAAATCGATGCTTAATGGCCGATATCTCAGGGTTTCCAATGGGTTTGCCCGTGTCAGAATAGACCAGTTCAAAGGTGAACGTAGTGCCAATGCCTTCCTTGCTGCTTACCAAAATATTGCCGCCTTGGAGTTCCACCAGCTTTTTCACAATGGTCAAGCCCAAGCCTGTTCCACCGAACTCACGCTTGACATCCCCATCCGCTTGCCTAAAACTTTGGAAGACGAGTTCAATCTTATCTTGCGGTATGCCTATACCAGAATCCGACACTTCGAAACGGAGGGTTATTCGGTCATCGTTCCTTTTCACCGTGCGAACAGTTACGCTGATGCGACCCTCTTTCGTAAACTTCTCGGCATTGCCCAGTAAGTTGAGCAACACTTGTTTGAGCATGAGGTCGTCACCAACAAGCAGGGTGTTAAGGGTGGTATCCACGTCAGCATCTACCTCCACAGGTCTCCCCTCTATTTTCCTTTGAAAGATTTTTTGCATTGCATGGACAAGTCCAGCGAGGTCAAACTCACGAGGGTGTACATCCATTCTGCCCTCCCTTATTTTTGCTATATCCAGTACGTTGCTAATAAGTGACTGGAGGATGTCGGCAGCACTCTTCAAAACATCGAGGTAATCCCCCTGCTCTGCTGTCGGCTCGGTGTCAAAGAGCAAGTGAGTCATGCCAATAATGGCGTTCAGTGGCGTTCGTATCTCATGGCTCATGTTGGCAAGAAACTGCTTTTCAGCTTCTTGCGCTTCTTCCGCCCGCAGCCTAGCCTCGAATATTTCTTGTTGAAGCCGCCTTTGCCGAGTAATGTCGTAGTGGATTTTGATGGTACCTGCGATGTTGCCCCAATGGTCGTAGATAGGTGCGCCCGATACCATTACCCAAATCCGGCTCCCGTCTTTTTTAAAAATCTGTATTTCATAAACTCCAGCGACACCTTTCATCCGCTCAATATTCTGCTGTTTCACCACAGAGAAAAACTCCGGTGGAAGAAAAATCTCTGACACCCTTTGGCCCACTAGCTCTTGCTCCGTGTAGCCCGTCATTTCACAAAAATGGTGGTAAGCCCTTAATATTGTTCCCTGTGTACTCACCTCCAGCAAGCCCAGCTCCATGTTTTCAATGATACCACGGTACTTTTCCTCGCTTCGTCTGAGGTTTTCCCCTACTTGCCTTTCATCAGTAACATCTCGGTACTGCCAGAGGTGGCCCAAGTATTTTCCTTCGGCAATGATCGGGATATAGTCACGCTGAAGGATGCGGCCATCAGCCATCTGTAGTTCTTCACCAACTTTAATTTCCTTTTTTTCCAGCAGCATATTAATGCCCTTCACAAAGCTGCCCGCATCTTTGGACAGGTGCTTTGCCTGCTCCATGGCCAGAACGCCTTGGGTGCCAATCAGCTCCGCAGATGGGGTCGAAATGCCGAATTGTTTACAAAAAAGCTCATTGGCAAGCACAATGCTACGGTTTTCATCCTCAAGGAGAATGCCGCTTTGAAGATTTGCAATCAACTTGGAGAGCCTGACCTGCGTGGCTGCCAGGGCTTCTTCGGCTAGTTGCCGTTTGGTGACATCACGCGCAACCGCAGTCGCTTCCACTATTTCGTCCCCGTGAATGACGAACTGTAGGTTTTGGGCTAACCAAATTGTCTCTCCAGATTTAGTTAAAACAGGAAATTGCAGATAGGAATTGATGATGTGTTCTTCCCTGCATTTTTTGTAAAAAAGTTCTACTTTCTCTGACCAGTCCGGATGAATCAATTCCAGATAATTGCGTCCGATAATTTCTTCTTGCGAATATCCAAGCCGAGTAGAAGCTGTCTGGTTGGCATACATAATATACCCTTTTGCATCAGCCCTGAAGATGATGTCTGTAGCATTTTCGACAATCTGGCGATAGCGCAACTCGCTGTCCTCCAGTGCTTTGGTTCGCTCGATTATCTTTTCTTCCAACCGTTCGTTCAACAAAGAAAGTTCTTGCATTTTTTCCGCTAACGTGTTTTCCGCTTGCTTTCTACTCCTGACTTCCTGTTGGATTCTGCGGTTAAGCAGGTCAATTTCTTTTTGATAGTCCATCCTAGATTTACCTTCTTAATTCTTGTCTGGTAGATTGCTACTTTTGGTATCCGTGGGCTGGGAAATAGCTTTGGTAAGTTGGAATTTACTTGATATTGATTTTCAGCGTTGCTTGGTGCACAAAGTGATATTGCCAATATCACGCCATCAATTTCAAGGCAGTTCATTGATTCATTGGATTTTCCAATCAGAAATTGTCCGGCACCTCATCTTCATTCAAGAACAGTGCATGATTTATTATTTTTAGATTAATCTAAATTCATTTTTTAGTCTTTCAAATTTTATATTTTTGCGGACTAAATAATGCCTAATGAGAAAAATCATTCCCCTGCTTCTTTGCAGTTATTTTCTTTCAGCAAGTGCCCAAAATGGCGTCCTATCTGGAAAAATATTCGAAAAGGGCCAGCCCGTGGCCTTTGCGCTTTGCGCTATCGTATCCTTGAATGCAGCCGCAACCGCTGATGAAAAAGGCAATTTTAGCTTGAAAGGATTGCCTGAAGGGCATTACGAACTCAACGTCACCTGTCTGGGCTACTTCCCTCACCGTCAGCAAGTGTCCATCCCAAAATCTGGCACTTTGACCGTGAATATTGAACTGGAAGAAGCACCGTTTTCCCTCAATACCGTGGTCGTATCAGGCACCCGCACCGACCGTCGCCGCCTCGACAACCCTGTGGCCGTCAATGTGCTCACCAGCGGCAGCTTTCAGGTGACGCAGTCAAATACCTTATCTGAAGGGCTGTGCTTCCTGCCGGGCCTGCGCATGGAAACGGACTGCCAAACCTGCAACTATACCCAATTGAGAATGAACGGATTGGGGGGCAGTTACAGCCAAATCCTGATTGACAACCGCCCGGTGTTCACCCCGCTGATGAGCTTGTACAGCCTGGAGCAGATTCCAGCTTCGCAAATTGAACGGGTGGAAGTGGTCAAGGGGGGTGGCTCTGTGCTGTACGGCGCCAACGCCATCGCTGGCACGGTGAACGTCCTGACGAAAATGCCGACCAAAAACGAGTGGTCCATCGCTGGCAATACCGCAATCATTGACGGCCAGTCCTCTGACCATTTTTTCAATGGCAACGCCTCCATCATCAACGAGGAAAAAACAGCGGGAATCAGCTTTTTTACCTCCCACCGCAACCGGGAAGCGTATGACAATAGCGGGGACGGATTCTCCGAATTGCCTCAGCTCCGCAACAATTCCTTTGGCTTCAAGGCCAACCTGAAACCAAGCCCACAGCACAAGCTCCAACTGAACGGCTGGAGCATCAACGAATTCCGCCGGGGCGGCAATGCCTTCGACCTGCCCGCCGACCAGGCCGACCAATCGGAAGAACGCAGCCAGCAGGTCTGGATTGGTGGCGCAGATTACCAGTTTACCCCAAAAAATGGAAAAACCAGCCTGAACACCTACCTCGCTGCGCAACAGACCACCCGCCGCCACTACACGGGCATTGACCATGCAGACGGTTGGGGCAACACCAACAGTAAAACTTGGACAGGCGGTGTGCAAATCAACCGGAAGCTGGACTACTGGGGTGGCCAGAACGCTTTGACAGTCGGCATCGAGCACCAGCACGACGACACTTTCGATGAAATTGAGGCGTACAATTACCTGATTGACCAAGTAACCGACCTGACCGGGCTGTTCCTGCAAAGCGACTGGGACATTACACAGAAGTTCACCCTGTTATCGGGGATTCGGCTCAACAAGCACAATTTTTTGGATAACCTCGTCGCCACGCCCCGGCTCAGTGCGCTTTTCAAACCGTTCAAAAACCTGCAACTTCGGGCTGGCTGGGCGCAGGGGTTCCGAGCGCCGCAGGCTTTTGAGACGGACATGCACATCGCCTTTGCGGGCGGCGGCGTCTCGATAATTCAGGTCTCCCCGCTTCTAAAACCGGAGGGTTCCAACAGTTACTCTTTTTCCCTGGACTTCAATCGACCCAGTGCAAACCACATCTACGGCTTCACGCTGGACGCTTTTCGGACGAGGCTTTTGGACGCATTTGTGCTGGAAGAAAACGGCTCGGATACCGCTGGGAACATCCTGTTGCTCCGCAAAAACGGGGGAAACTCCACGGTGCAGGGCCTCACCTTCGAGGCACGGTTCAACTACGACCAAAAAGCCCAATTGGAAATGGGCCTGACCTTGCAAACTGCCAATTTCGACAACCCCGTGGCTTGGTCAGCCGAAGTGCCGGGCAGCAGAAAATTCCTCCGAACGCCTGACCGCTACGGCTTTTTTACGCTGATTATTCTTCCTGAAAAAAAATTAAACAGCTCGTTTTCAGGCGTTTATACGGGTAAAATGATGGTGCCGCATTTTGGCGGTGCGCCCGGTGTTGGGCATGATGCGCTGTTTCGTTCCCCCGAATTTATGGAGCTGAACGCCAAAGTCAATTACCGCCTGCACCTGCACAGCATGGAGACTGACCTTGAGTTCTCAGCGGGCGTACAGAGCATTTTCGATGCTTATCAGTCTGATTTTGACAATGGAAAATACCGGGACAGCAATTATATCTATGGCCCAGCGAGGCCGAGAACGGTATTTTTGGCCGTGAAGTTTGGAGTTTTTTAAAAGGTAGTTTTAAGCGCCAAAACCATACTCCTCAATCTTGCGGTACAACGTGGCCAGCCCGATACCGAGCAGTTCGGCGGTCTTGGTCTTGTTGCCTTTGGTATGCGCCAGCACTTTTCGGATATGCATTTTCTCGATTTCGGCGAGCTTCATCAGGTCAAGTTGGTTGCCGGACTCGGTATATTGGAAGTCGTAGGGCAGGCAGTCCAGCGTCATTTCAGGGCCAGAGGCGAGGATGACGGAACGCTCGATGATGTTTTTCAGCTCCCTGATATTCCCCTTCCACGGGTGGTTAGTCAGTGCTTTTTTGAACGAATCATCCATGCCGAGCGGTGTGTGGCTCATTTTGGCACAGAACATTTTAATAAAATACTCCGCCAATACCAATATATCGCTTTGTCGCTCTGCCAGTGAAGGCAGTCGGATATTGAACACGGAGAGCCGGTAGAACAGGTCAAGGCGAAAATTGCCCTTGTCGCTCTCGGCTTGCAAATCCCGGTTGGTGGCAGCGATGATACGGACGTCCACCTTTGTCTCCTTCGTTTCGCCCACTTTCATGAAAGTACCAGTTTCCAGCACCCGTAGCAGTTTGGCTTGCAGGATGATGTCCATTTCCCCAATTTCATCCAAGAAAATGGTGCCGCCATTCGCCTCCTCGAACAGGCCGATTTTGTCCTTCACCGCCCCTGTGAACGAGCCAGTTTTGTGGCCGAACATCTCGCTTTCAAGCAGCTCTTTGCCCAAGGCACTGCAATTAATCGCCACAAACGACTTGGCGTTTCGGTTGCTAGCGCCATGTATTGCTTGCGCAAAAACCTCCTTGCCAGTTCCGGTCTCGCCTGTTAGCAGCACGGTGGTACTGGTAGCCGCCACCTTCCTCGCCATTTCGATGGCATGTTGCATCGGCTTTGACTGGCCGACAATTTTTCCGAAACTGTGGCGCTGGCCATTAGCAGTGGCTGCCATCTCCTTCGCTTCAAACTGGCGCATTGCCTTCTCCACGGCCATGCTCAAAAGTGGGATAATTTTGTTGTTGTCGTCGCCCTTGGTGATGTAGTCGAAAGCCCCGGCCTTGATGGCCGTCACGCTGTCAGGAATTGCGCCGTAGGCGGTCAGCAAAATGACCTCGCACTGCGGGCTGATGGCCTTGATTTTCGAGACCATCTCCACCCCGTTGGCATCGGGCAACTTCACATCACAGATGATGGCGTGGATTTTCTCCTGCTGCAACAGCTTCAGCCCCTTCGCTCCAGTCTCCGCTTGAAATACCTCGTACCCTTCCAGCCGGATGATTCGACTGAGCAGGTTGCGGATGTCGTTCTCGTCGTCTATGATGAGGATGTTTGCTTTCATGCTGGAAGCAAAGGTAGAAAATGGAAATTGGGATATTGAGAAATTAGAATATTGGCAGTCACACAAATTTCTCAATATCCCAATTTCATAATTTCAAAAACAACAAGGGCCGCGGTTTAGCGCAGCCCTTGTTTATCAAATTAAGATTTTGATTATCACCGTATCAAATCAATATACCCTCGCAACAAATTCGGCGAAAGCACAGTGCCTGTCACCCGTTGTTCAAAGACCTTACAGGTGTAGTAGTAGGTGCTGGATGGCAATGGTTTGCCGTTCAAATTATTGCCGTCCCAGTTGATGTTCGGGTCTTTGGTTTTATAAACCAACTCGCCCCATCGGTTGAAAATGGTGATTTCAATGCTTTCGATGAAACAGTACGGGTACGGTATGAACAGCTCATTGGCACCATCGCCGTTGGGCGTGAAGGCGTTGGGAAGTTCGTAGGTCGGACAGTTGTCGGTGCAGATGATGTTGCTCAGTTCGCTCTCGTTGAGGAAGGTATCGAGCGCCGTCACGGCGTAGCAGCCGGCAAGCCCACGTTCTGGTTGGTGGTTGAAAATCGTGTCGCCGGAGTCATTCACCTCGGCAATCAATTCAAAATCACCATTTTCAAAAGGCTTGTAATAAATCCGGTAGCTCACCACATCGTCCGTTTCCTCGCAGATGTTCATCGGGTTGTCCCACAGCAGCAGGTTCTCCAGTTTTTCCTGTTCCTGACAGGACTTGCCGGAGTTGCAAATATTGCTGACCTCCAGTGCTGGGGGGCAGGGCGCCACGTTGTCAATTGGCGTGGAACAAACCTCCTGCGATAGGTTGATGAGCGGCGAGGGGATGTCCGCTATGCCGTAAGACCCCTTGGCCTTGATGTAGTAGCAGTATTCCCGCCCGTTCAGCAGGCCCTTGTCCACATAGACGCTGTCTTTTGTGAAACCAATGGAATCCCAAACGGTGCCATTTTGACGATAAATGACGTACTCGTAGTTCACCCAGGGCACTTCATATTTCCAAGTCAGGATGTTTCGGTTGTCCGTTGGTTCGATTTGCAGCCAAACCGATGAGGCTGATGGTGAATCGCCGATTGGCGAATTTTCATTGTTTACAAAAAAGTCAATCTTGTAATTGTAGGGGTTGCCCTTGGTGTCGAGAACGCCGGCTTGGTCAACGAAGCTGTTTTGCGTAAGCTGCCAAAAAGTCGGGCTGTCAAAATTGGCGATGGTGGTATAGTTGGTGCCGGCTATGTCCCTCGCCCGTTTGAGTTCGTAACGGTAGGGGCCGTGGTTGAGCAGCGTGTCGAGGTCTTCGGCCACGGGCTTGGTCCATTTCACTTCGATGATACCGTTGGAAGTGCTGGTTTGCTGTACGCTGACGTTGGTGATAAGTGGCACGTCGCGGCTGAGTTGGATGCAAACCTCCTCGGAAGCAAGGCTCTCCACCTGGTTGTACGGGTGGCCAGAATCGGTTCGCTTCGCAAAAACTCCGAGGATGCGGTAGCAGTAGGTTCGGCCACGCTCCACGTCGGTGTCCACATGCGTATAGCGGCCATTTGAAACATCAAGGGTGTTGGCAATTTTCACATAGCCTTTACCAGCAAGCCCAGGGTCGCAGGTGTCTAGCGGGAACTGGTTGCTACCTTCTTTTCGCCAGACAGAAAAGGCGAAAAAGTAGTCTTCTTTGGCGTCCTCACATTGGTAAGGTTTGGCCCAGGAAACAGTTATACGGTCAGAGCTTGGGTCTGCTTTCACATCGGCAGGTGGCGGGCCTACCACTTTTATTCGAACGGCCTTAAGTGTGGCAAGGCCCGTTGTCAAGCCCTGCATATTTGTAAAAAAGAAATCGTCTTCTGCTTTAAAAACGACGGTATAGGGCAGGTCGGAAATATGCTCACAGGAGGTTTGCCACCGGAAAGTCTTCGAAACAGGTTGGGACTTATAGGTGGCTGACGGATTCCCCTCAGGGCGCCAAGTATCAGCGTCATCGGCTGGGCTGTACTCCACAAGGAAAGGTGCGCCAAGTGCCGAAAGCTTGATTTTATCACCAGCATCGGGGTCGGTAGCGGTTACGTTGAACTCTACTACATCGCCCGCCACTACGCAGATTTCGTCAATGGTGTTGATGACCGGAGCGTGGTTTCCGTTGCAATCTTCCACAAAAATCTGCATGTCCCGCACGGTGGTGTCAATGGCCACGCCGTTGCGCCAGGAAATGATTCTCATGGCAATATTGAACTCGCCTTTCACCTTCGGGACATTCCATGTGAGCGTACCGGTAAGGTTGTTCAAGTCGAGGCAGCAGCCGTTGTTCACCCCTACATTCTGAGGCCAAGCATAATTCGGCACGGGGGAGTTGACCCCTTGAAGCGGTACCATCAGTTCGTAGGTCAGTTGGTCGCCATCGGCATCGTAGGCGTTGGGGTTGTGTACAAACACCTCCCCCAAACAGGCGTAATCAATCGGTGGCTGGAGTAGCAGCGGCGAGGAATTGCAACCTTCAAATTGGCCGTTGAAGACCGTAAATGCGGTTTGAATGTGAAACTGCACGTTTTCGGAGCCAGGGAAGTTGACATTGATGATACCCCCGTTTCGGTTGGGATCTGTAGCGGAGATAACATAGTGCCCAGGGCCATCGTATTGGAACTCGGCCACATAGATATTGTACTTCACATCGTTGGCCATCGGCTGGCCTTGAGGCGGCAGATTCGGGTCAGGCTGCGGGCCGTTTGCCCGTGCCACTTGCACGCAGGTCTGGTTGGCATCGCCCCAGCAAAGCGTGAGCGTGTCACGGTCAGCCTGCACGCTGCTGGTTTTGGTATAGGTGAAAATTGAGCAGCGAACCATATTGCTGTTGCAGCCATTGATTTGCTCCACATAAATTTCCCCGGCACGGTTGTGCGTAGCTAAGGCGGCGTTTGTGAAACTCAAAAAATAGAGGCCAAAGGCTATTAGGCGTAAAGTCGTTTTCATAAAGAAATTGCTTTGAGAATGCTGTTTTATGCGAAAATAATGCCCTTAAAATTACATGAAATAAACGGAAGGCATGTTGAATTCTTGGGTTTCGTCAGGTGTCAGCCGTTTTCCGGCCATTCAGTTTAACGAAACAAACCCGGTTCAAGTTTTCAGTACTTTCGAAAAAGTACCGCCACAGCCTTGTATTTTCATTTGAAAAGGAGCTTCCAGCTAATTGCGTAGAAAAAAAACGCCCATAAAGCGCTGCCCGCATTGTTTGTTTCAGTATTTTCACTAAACTCGCCTTGTAAAAAATGGACAGCCCAGCCACCCGGGCCCTAATTTTACAATTCCCCCAATTTTAAAGTAAAATATTCCATCATGAGTAAACTAATGGATTCCCTCACCAAACGTTATTACTCAGTCACCGAAGTCGCCAAATTGTTTGGCGTCACCACCAGCCTAGTGCGGTACTGGGAGCAACAGTTCGATTTTTTGCGGCCCCACAAGTCGAGCAAAGGCAACCGCCGTTTTACACCGGACAATATCCAACAATTTGAAATCATCTTCCACTTGGTGAAGGAGCAGGGCTACACCCTTGCCGGGGCCAAGCGCTATTTAAAAGAGGAAAAGGAAAAAATCCGGCAAAAACAGGACGCTCTCAAAACATTGCGACGGCTGCGGGGTTTCTTGGAGGATTTGAAAATTTAGTTGGCGACTGGTGACATAGTGACTGGTGATTTGAACCAGTGCTAGGTGGCCAATCGCCAGTCGCCAATCACCAATCACAGTGGATTTAACTTTTCTGCCCGGCCAACAGGGCGCTTCCATCAACCCCGCTGGCCAGTTTTACCATCCCGACTTCCCGTTCGAATTGCACTGGACCGACGTGCTGAAATGGAAAACCTCCACCAATCCTTACGCTGAACAAAAAAAACAGGACACCTGGCAGCCCAAAATTGTCAAGGACAGCAGCTTCCTCCGGCACACCAACGACATGAAACTTTGGCTCGGCCACGCTTCGTTTTTCTTTCGGTTAAACGGGCTGAACATCATCGTTGACCCGGTCTTCGGCAAGCTCACGCCGTTCACGCCACGGCACTCGGAGCTACCAGTTTCACCCGACAATTTCAGCAACCTGGACTTCCTCCTCGTCACCCACGACCACCGTGACCACTGCGACGAGGCCAGTATTCGCTTGTTGCTGCGCAACAATCCACGAGCCACCGTCGTCACGGGCCTCGGCATGGCCAAGGTCCTAAAACCGTGGAGCCAAGGCCAGAAAATCTTGGAAATGGACTGGCATCAACAAGCTGATTTTCAACAACTTGGCCTCCAAATCACCTACCTCCCCACCCGCCATTGGTGTCGCCGTTGGCTCACCGATATGAACGTCCGGCTCTGGGGAGCTTTCGTTCTCGAAACGGCTGACACGACGATTTACTTCGGCGGCGACTCTGGCTACGGGCCGCATTTCGAACTCACGGCAACGCTTTTTCCCAGAATTGACTATGCCTTTTTAGGCATTGGCGCCTTCGCCCCGGTATGGTTTATGAAGTCCAACCACATGAGCCCCGCCGACGCTTGGCAAGCCTTCAACGACCTCGGCGCTGCAAAGCTCGTGCCCATGCACTACGGCACTTTCGACCTGTCGGATGAGCCGATTGGTGAGCCAGAGCGGCTGTTGCGGGAAATTGCCAACGGCAATGAAAAAGTTGATTTTTTGACCATAGGAGAATCAAAACCACTGCGTACCTTGGCGGGAGTTCTATGAGTGAATGCTGACTCATTGGACACAAAAAAACGTTGCCATGAGTTTTACCACTAAAAATCTGCTGCTGACAGGGCTGTTCCTGGCCTTTTTCCTTTTCATTTCCGGCAAAATGCGCACGGGGCTGACCTTCGGCGAGGTGGTCGGTTTTGAGCTTTCTTTTTTCACCAAAAACACCGTGGAATCGAGGGTGAAAGACTTCCAAACTGCCACCGTGCCAAGTGGACAAACCAAGCTCGCCGCACTGAAAGCCAATACCCACATGGATTTTCTTTACATCATCGGGTATGTGTTCTTTGGTGTATTTCTGGCAAGAGTGGCGGCTGGGGAGGGGCGCATTGGCACCGCCAACAAAATCGCTTTCCTGCTGGTCATCGCTGGGCTTTGCGACGTGGTGGAGAACTTCCAAATCTTATCCATTTTGAAGGAAAACTACGGCCTGCGGCCAATGGTGATGTCGGTTTGCGCAGCGGCGAAGTTTGGGCTGCTGGGAGTTTCGCTGGCTTGGGCGGTGGTGTTGTTTTTTGCGAAGCGGTGAGTTTGTGGTCGCCGAATTTATTGGGCTGACCGAAAGAACCGGAAGGCCAGCCCAATAAATTGGGCGACCACGATTGGACTCATTTGTACTCCAAGATATCAATTTTCTCCTCGCAAAACCCATAATCCACCGCCACATTTGAAGCCACCACCACCGTTCGTTGGCCAAGAAAACGCTCGGTGAGCGCCAAGTACCAGTCCACGCCCTGTGCATCGAGGTTGGTCGTCGGCTCGTCGAGGAGGAGCAGCGAGGAGGCCGAGCAGCAGGCCAGCGCCAGCTTCAGGCGCTGTTTCATGCCAGAGGAAAAATGGCGCACTTGCTTGTCTTTTGCCTTTGGGAATGCCAGCAAATCCACCACATCTTCGGTGCGCAGACCGGGCAGCAGCGGCTTGAATTTTTGGTGAAAATCCAGTGCCTCTACCAAAGTAAACTCTTCAATCAACTCGATATACGGCGCAGCGTAGCTCACTTGGCGGTACACATCGTCCGCAGCGATTTTTTTACTTTCTGCAACGAACTCAACCTTG
The DNA here is from genome assembly GCA_021739645.1 of Saprospiraceae bacterium. Lineage (GTDB taxonomy): Bacteria > Bacteroidota > Bacteroidia > Chitinophagales > Saprospiraceae > UBA6168. The sequence goes on from JAIPBL010000011.1 coordinate 25,063, forward strand.
CCTTTTGTGGGGGAAAGATGGCCGCTTAACACCTTCATCAAAGTGCTCTTGCCGCTGCCGTTCGGCCCGATTACAGCATAACGCCCACCTGCAACCAATTGATAATCAATCCCTTTGAATATCCATTCGTAGCGGTAGCGTTTGGAGACTTGTTCGAGTTTGATTTGCATTTTTGAAAGATTATGCTCAAAGAGCCATCTCAAGTTGTTGGGCAACATTCGTAGGCCCAGTTTGATGCTGGGAGTTTCCAAAAAATTGTTGCTTTATTGCTACCGCCAATTTGTAGGCAAACAAAGGTGGGACTGCATTTCCTACTTGCGTGAACTGCCTTGCAATTGCTCCCTTGAACTCATACCAATCAGGAAAGGTCTGCAACCTGGCCGATTCCCGCACCGACAGCGTCCGGGGGATGTAAGGGTGCAAGTGCGAGCGGCCGCCTCCTTTTGTTCCGCCAGCGATAACGGTTTTTGCAGGCTGTGCAGGATTCAATCGGTCAACCCTGCCAAGTTTATCTCTCTTGCCGTATTCCAGTTCCATATAGCGCATGATGGATTCGGCTTTATGCAATCGAGTTTCATGGTTTTTGACCCCGTTAAGGCTTTTAGTAAAAACTTCAGCACAAGGAGTATGTTGTTTGCTTTTTTCAGGAAAAACAAAGTGCCCCGTTCTGGAACCAACCATGACAAACCGTTGCCGTGCTTGGGGTACTCCATAATCAGCAAGATTATGAACTTGTGGGTCGGTAAGCATATACCCTGCCTCTTTGAAAATTTCGCATGCCTTGGATAGTTGCTTGCCTTTGTCCAACTCCATGAATCCAGCAACGTTTTCGATGATAAAAACTCGGGGTCGAAACTTGGTGATAAACCAAATATAATCAAACAGCAGATTCCCCTTTTCCTTATCATCAAAGCCTGTTCGCTTGAAGTTCTCCCCATTTTTGGAAAACCGTTGATTAGAGGCAATACTAAAGGGCTGGCAGGGAGGACCTCCATGAAACACTCCTTCAAAAGGGGCTTCTAACCCAAGTTTTTCGATTAGAACCTGGGCAATAGCTTGCCTTTCTTGCACATCCCCACTATAATCCGGTGGGCCAATCACCAGTTTGGTTGGGAAATTGTGCTTCAGTGTTTCGCAAAACACTTTGTTAATTTCAACCGAAGCAAGGTTTTCATAGCCTGCTAAATAAAATCCAATATCAAACCCTCCAGCACCAGCAAAAAAGCTAATGGCGGGAATATTATTCGGTGTTCTTTCGATATCGTCTGTCCACTCAATTTTGGTTGTTGGAATTTTAAGTTCGAAATTCGAAGCATAACGCATATCATCATATTCCAGCCCAATAGACGACAACTTTTCAGTCAATACTATTTCTTCAGAAACACATCTATTGAGCAGTCCCCTTTGATTTTCAGTATCCAAAATAGTGGTCATTTTATTTTTCATGCAATCGCTTTTTTGGCTTCCAGATAAATCTCTCTTGCCTCATGCTTACTCTTAAAATCGTTGACTTGCATTTGCTCAAGCCACGATTTGTAAAACACATGAACACTTCTGTGACAGTTTGGGCATAGTGAAACTATGTCTTCCAATGACGTGCCCGAAAGCGTGACAGCTATACCTGATGATAGGGGCAGCAAATGATGTATTTCAAGTATGTTGTCCGTCCATGGATACATTACTTGCGGCAACAATTCACACATATTGCACTGGACAACAGGATTCCTTTCAAAATATATTTTGCGAAGCAATGGACTTCTTTCTATTTTAAGGTGGGTTACACGAGAGCGTTTACCTTCAGTAAAAACAATGTCAATAGGTGTCTCCAAGCTTTCGAATAATGGGCTAGAAAGCGAGACATTCGGCATTGCTCCTAAATTTAAGAACTCTTGTAGCCTGTCATTTTGAGGTGGCAGTATGTAAGGCTGAAGTTTCTTTAAGTACTCCTGCAAATCAAATGACTTGTCAAAATATAGTTTCTTGTCAAGCCATTTCAAAAAACTAAACTGGCTCAACACTACAAGCATTTCCCTAACCTGTCGTTTTTGGTCACCTTCAGGTTGATAGCCTGTGTTTTTTAGTGTATTGTACCATGATATTTCTTCAAGCCCAGTGCACTTATTTCCAATAATTATCGAAAAAACATCTTCGACTGAAATACTAACATAACCATCGCTTTGTGATTTTGCAGCGAGACATTTCAGTATAGCAATATAAGGAAGGACAATAGTTTCATTTGAAGAATAGCTCTCGAACACCGGCGATGGATACCTGAATTTTTGGATAAGAATTGACAAATATTCATCCGCATCTCGAATTGCATTGCTGGCTATACCCTGACACAATTCTGTTACGATTAGATTGTTACCGGCTTTGGCTGCGAGCAGTGAACAACCAAACACCCTTGCATAATTTCGCCAAACTGAATAATGGGTCGGCAAAAAAGGCATTCCTGTATCTGAGGAAAGAACGGGTCGCATTGGGTCGAAACCTGATTGAGAAATATTTACGCCATCAAGGGAAGCCAAGCTCCTTGCAATTGATTTCATGTTGTCAAACATGAAATATTCTAACCGCCCTTGATCCCATCGCCATTTAGTCATCGCCAATGAAAAAATTTCCTCAAAGTTAACACGCAAACCAAGTAATCAAAATAGTTGAATTCCTACCTCCCCATGTGAACCAGCAGCACCGATACATCCGCCGGAGTGACGCCGCTGATGCGACTGGCTTGGCCGATGGTGTGGGGGCGAACCTTGCTCAATTTCTCACGGGCCTCTTTGGAGATGGACGTAAGCGTTTGAAAATCAAAGTTTTCGAAAATCTTCAACTCTTCGAGGCGGAGCATCTTGTCGGCCATTTCCTGCTCTTTTCGGATGTAGCCATCGTACTTCATCAGCGTCTCTGCCTCACCGAGGTAATCGGCGTCGTACTTGTTCAGGAAGCTGTCGAGTTCCGGCAACAAGGGGCGCAAGTTCGCCAAGTCCACGTTCGGGCGAAGCAGGATGCCGTGCAGCTTCACCTGCTGCCGGATAGGCGACGAGTCAATGCTTTCGAGGAAGCCATTGATGGCGTCCGGTGTTACGCTGGTATCTTTAAAAAATTTCTCTATCTCGACAGTGGCGGCCCGTTTTTCATTCACTTTTTCCATCCGCTCCGCAATGCTAGGCACATCTTTTACGGCCATGTGTCCTGCCTCTCCGGCCAGTTTCTCCAACAACGGCGTGAGCCTCAAATCAGCATTGTCTTGGCGCAGCAGGATGCGGTACTCTGCCCGGCTGGTAAACATCCGGTACGGTTCTTCCGTGCCTTTGTTCACGAGGTCGTCTATCAGTACGCCGATGTATGCTTCGGAGCGTTTTAGGATAAATGGCTCCTCATCACGGACGGCGAGGTGGGCGTTGATACCCGCCATCAGTCCCTGACAGCCGGCCTCTTCATAGCCTGTCGTGCCGTTGATTTGCCCCGCAAAAAACAGGTTTTTCACCAAGTGCGTTTCCAGCGAAAGCTTCAATTGGTTCGGTGGAAAATAGTCGTACTCGATGGCGTAGCCAGGGCGGAACATCTTGGCATTCTCGAAGCCCTCGATTTTGCGGAGCGCCTTGAACTGCACGTCCTCGGGCAGTGAACTGGAGAAGCCGTTGACGTAGATTTCGCAGGTGTCCCAGCCCTCCGGCTCCACGAAAAGCTGGTGTCGCTCCTTGTCGGCGAATCGGTTGATTTTGTCTTCGATGCTGGGGCAATAGCGGGGACCGAGGCCCTGAATCCGCCCTTGAAACATCGGCGATTTTTCAAAACCTTCCTTTAAAATATCATGCACCGCCTGGCTGGTGTAGGTGATGTGGCAGGGCAGTTGCCGCTCCAGCCGGGGCGTATCGGTGTAGCTGAATTTGCCCGGCGGGTCGTCGCCCAGTTGGATTTCCATACGGGAATAATCGAGCGAACGCCCATCGAGGCGGGGCGGTGTGCCCGTTTTCATTCGGCCCGATTCGAAGCCGAGCTGGAGGAGCTGTTCCGTTATGCCCGTGGCCGCCCGCTCCCCTGCCCTTCCGCCGCCGAACTGTTTCTCTCCGATGTGGATGAGGCCGTTGAGAAAGGTGCCGTTCGTGAGCACCACCGACTCGCTTTCGATGGTGATGCCCATGCCCGTGACGACGCCGTTCACGACGCCGTTTTTCACCAAAAGCCCGCTCACCATGTCCTGCCAGAAGTCCACGTTGGGGTGGTTTTCGAGCATCTGCCGCCACTTAGCGGCGAACATCATGCGGTCGCTCTGCGCCCGTGGGCTCCACATGGCGGGGCCTTTCGAGAGGTTGAGCATTCGGAACTGCACGGCGGTATGGTCGGTCACGATGCCGGAATAGCCGCCGAGTGCGTCAATTTCCCGCACGATTTGACCCTTTGCCACGCCGCCCATCGCCGGGTTGCACGACATCTGGGCGATGGTCTGCATGTTCATCGTGACAAGCAGCACCTTGGAGCCAAGGTTGGCTGCCCCAATAGCTGCCTCGCAACCCGCATGGCCTGCGCCCACTACTATGACGTCGTATTTTGGAAACATTGCGAAGCAAGTAAAAAGGATAAAGTAAAAAGTAAAAAGTACGACTTGCATTTTTGCCCTTGTACTTTTTCCTTTTGAAAAAGGTTTGCAAAGTTAAGCAATTTGCGAAAGTGGTTGAAAATGGATGCACAGGCTTCCAACTTCTGGTAGTTATCGGGGTTAATTTGACTTATTTTCGGAGATTTCACGAGCGGGTAGTTATTTTGATGGACATTTGCAGCTGCTAAAAATCAGGCTCCGCTGGGAGGTTTTCAAAATGATAAACCGATGCTCGCTGCGCCTTTAGTATCGGTGTGCTGAATGGCATATCCCATTTTCATGAAAATAGCAACTAAATCCACCAAGGCCATTGGCGAACTGGCAGCCTACCTGATAGACCCCAACATTGAATCCGACCATGAGGTAAACATCATTGACCGAATCCATGAGGTGCTTTCCGAACTGGCAATTGTCTCGGGTTTCGATGGCGAAGAGGGCTGGCAACACGATATGCAAACTTCGTCTGGCATGGCCATTTCCGTAAACGAAGCTGCCCGGTGCCTGCTTGATTACCGTCGGACAGGGCAATTTTTCCGGGGCCTGCACGCTGCAATTTGGGAGGCGAAGCGGCTTTTTCCGGGCGAACCCATCAAAGTGCTGTACGCTGGGTGCGGCCCTTACGCTCCTTTTCTCACCATGATTGCCCCGCAGTTTTCACCGGGAGAGGTTTTGTTTTCCTTGATTGAAATCAATGGCGGTTCGCTCGGAAAAGCGGAAATGTTGGTGGAAGCGTTTGGACTACAGGACTACCTGCTGGATAGCTTTCTTGCTGACGCAACGCTGTTTCAAGTGCCAAACGCCAAGAGCTACCATGTTCTTTTTACGGAAACGATGGACACGGCACTGGAGCGGGAACCGATGGTGCCCATCCTGCTGAACCTGCTGCCACAGTTGCGCAGCGATGTACTCATGGTGCCCCGCAACGTGACGGTGGAGGGCGTTTTTTTCAGCCAAGCGGAGCTCCCCAATGGCATAGATATTCTCTGGGAACTGAGCACCGACATCCCAGGCCACTCCATCGGTACGGTGATGGACATGGCGGAGGCGCTCGATACCTACCTATCGCTGGAAGAACCTGACGGGATATTCCATGAGCTGCAGTGCGAACTGCCCGCCACCGAATTCCGGGACTTTTTTGCGCTGTACACCACGGTGGAAATTTGGGACGGCATTTTCCTTTATAAAAACGAATCGGACATCACCGACCTGCGGGTGCGCAACCTGAAGGATTTGCCCCCCTGCGATTACATCAACTTCGAGTACCTGCTGGGAGAGGAGTTGGAGCTGATGTTTGGGGTGAGCTGAAAAGGTTTTTACAATCGATAAAATACGTTATTTTTGGAGAAAATTTCTGCGATGTTGCGAGATGACGACATAATTGAACCCATTCTTGAAAGCCTTCACATGCCTGAGTTGGTAGAGGAACTCTACGCCCATTTAAAAGAAGAACAGCGTATGAGGGAGGCATTTTATGAAAAAATACAGCCGGGCGACAAATGGGAATTCATCAATGGGAAAATAATTATGCACTCACCAGCTAAAGACAAACACACCGAAGCAAGGCAAAAATTAAGTATGCTGCTTCAAATCTACGTTTCAGTCCACGACTTGGGGAAAGTCAAAGATGAAACTGCACTCGTTTCACTCACCCGCAACGACTACCTCCCTGACATCCTTTTTTTCTCGAAGGAAAGGGCTGCGGGCTTTCATGCCAACACCTGGAAATACCCCGTTCCCGATTTCGTCATCGAGGTGCTCAGCGACAGCACGGCCAGCACCGACCGGGGCATCAAAAAAGACGACTATGCCGCCCACGGTGCCCGTGAATACTGGTTGATTGACCCAGATACACAGTTGGTGGAGCAATACCTGCTGGATGAAGATAAAAAGGAGTTTTGGCTCTTCACTAAAAAAACAACGCAGGACCAGATTGAATGCAAAGTGATTGCTGGGCTGACTTTCCCTGTTGCCGCCATTTTTGACGAACAGGTGAAAATGCAGGTGATGAGGGATTGGCTGAAATGAAACCGTGGCGCATAAAATCAAAAGCCCAAGGCGAATTCCGCCTTGGGCTTTTGCTTTTTAATCCTCCAAACTATACACAAACAACCCACTCCGCAATTTCGGCTCAAACCACGTCACCTTTGGCGGCATGATGAGGTCGTTGTCGGCGATGCTGATGAGCTGCGCCATGCTGACGGGGTAAAGGGCGAAGGCCACGGCCATCTCGCCGCTGTTCACCCGGCGTTCCAGTTCGCCGAGGCCACGGATACCGCCCACGAAGTCTATCCGCTTGTCGGTGCGGAGGTCGCCGATGCCGAGTAACGGGGCAAGCACTTGGTTGGTTAAAATGGTCACGTCCAACTCACCGATGGGGGTTTCGTCGTAGGTGCTAGGCTTGGCGGTCAGCTTGTACCACTGGCCTTCGAGGTACATCCCGAAAGTATGCAACGCCTCGGGCCGGTATTGCGAAGCCGATTTTTCTACTTCAAATTTTTCAGAAACTGCCGCTAAAAAATCCGCTGGCGAATGTCCGTTCAAGTCCTTCACCACCCGGTTGTAGTCTTGAATCGCCAACTGGTTGTCGGGAAAAAGCACTGCCATGAAATAGCTGGCTGCACCGGGCTTGCCGTTACTGAGTTCACGGCCCACGAGCGCTCCAGCGGAGGTGCGGTGGTGGCCGTCGGCGATGTAGATTTTCGGCACATCCGTCTTGAACAGCCTTTCTATTTTGGCGTTCAGCTCACCGTTTGTTATCGGCCAAAATTTGTGCTTAATGCCGTCGTCAGAGGTGAAATTGTATTCCGGTGCAGTAGCGGTCACAGTTTCCAATGCCTTATCAATGGCGTCAACATGCGGGTAGGAAAAAAGCACCGGCTCGTAGTTCAGGCGGCTGTAACGGATGTGGTTTTTGCGGTCCTCCTCCTTGTCGGGGCGAGTGAGTTCGTGCTTTTTGATGATGTTGTTGAAATAGTCTTCTATTGCGCAGCAACCAACCAATCCAGTCTGTTCGTGACCGTTCATGTTGAGCTGATAGACGTAGAACTGCGCTTCCTTGTCTTGTACTATCACCCCATCTTTCACCAGGTGGTCGAAGTTTTCCTTTCCTTTTTGATAAACCTCAGTGGCGTAGTGGTCGTGGCTCTCCGGGAAATCAATCTCGGGTTTGATGACGTGGTAAAACGACAGCGGATTGCCCTCGCATTCTACGAGGGCTTCTTCCCGGTTCAGTACGTCGTATGGGCGGCTGGCCACGGCTTTGGCGTTTTTTTGGGTGGGTCGGTAGGCACGAAACGGAATAAAGATGCTCATTTGATGGTAGTTTAATTTTTGTTCAAAATGAAGGGCAAAGCTAATCTGTTGAGATGAATTGCAAGGCACTACTAACAAATGCGCTTGAATGTTTGTCTGCGATACCTTAAAAAACAAGGGCAGCCCCAACAACATGTGCCAGTAGCTGCCCAGTTAGTTCAAGGCATTAAATCGTATGTCAGCGACTGATGTTGATGCCGAGCGTCATGCCAAAGAGTGCATACCAGTCTTTTTTGTCAGGATTTCCACGTTGGGTTCCAGGTTTCGGGTATCGGGGGGTATCAGAAGCGTGGCTCTCAATGCCCCGGTAGCTCAGTCGAGCTGCGATGGCATTCAATTCACCGAGTTCTCGGAGGTCACTTCGGTAGCTGTTGCTCACGTCGTCAAGGTAGTCGGTAAACGTTTTCCGAAGGCCAAACTCAAAGCCGAGGTTGCCCCGGTTGCGGATGTTGAACCGCAGCCCTGCCCCAAATGGGATGGCTATCTGAAACTGATTGTAGTCCACGCCCTCGGTCTGGTAGTGTTGCAAGTTGTAAATATTGCCATTCATCTCCGTCTGCGGATTGAAGTAGAATGCCGCCAGGCCGGTGAACAGGTACGGCATGAACTGGTTTTCGCCAGATTTCAAACTAATAGGCACCCATTCTGCTTGCGCACCAAACTCGAAAAGGTCGGAGCGAAAGTTGAGGTTTCGTTTCCAGAGGCCACCCTCAGCTGTGTTGTTGCCGTCCTTGCCGGAGAGGACGAGCTTCGAAAACTGAAGTTTTAGGCTGAATTGACGGCTGAGGTTTCTTCGTACAAAAAAACCATAGGCAAAGTTGCTCTCCAGCGGTTCGAAATCCCGCTCGGTGAGGTCGCCACTGTAATTTGAGCAGCCGAAGATAGTCCCGATTTCATCGAATTGGGCGTGGCTGTTGAATGGTAAAAGCATCAGACAGAAAACGATTGGTAAAAATTCCCTTTTCATGGTACGTGCAGTTTTTGGTCAAAAAAAGCAAAAACCAACCCTCCCATTTACGCTAGAAGGCAAATACAGTGGCTTCCTTTTGCTTCGCAAAAAAGATTGAAATTAGTAGCTATGCTCGCAGGGAATGCAATACGTCAGGGATGGAAGAATATGCCGGGACTATTCGTTTTCAGATGGGACGGGGGTATCCAATTGGGATGGGCTATAATTTTGCCTTCAATTTGGTTTGGAGTTCAAAATATGCCCGGTAGGTTATGTCACAAAACTATGCAACAGTTTTTATAATCAAAGCTATCAGAAAAGTTTTTTTTGCTCAACGGGGATTTCGACCCTCCAAATGCCTTTAAAAACTGCCTGTCTTATGCGCAGCTTTCGACAAAGAAAAGCAATACCAAGAGCCTTGTATCAAGGCCCGGCCACAGGTTTGTGGATAGCATCCAAATAATACACCCAAGCGTCTTTTGGCAAGGTCAGAAAGATGCCCTTTTTGTGAGCGGGCACGTAGTCACTGATGCAACCTGGGTTCAGGCGACGGAGAATGGGCATATCGATGCCAGTCATCAACGATATTTTTTTGAGTGAAATGGCGGCGTACACCCTGGCCGACATTGCACTGTACAACACAGGGTCGGGCAGTGCTGGAGCGATATTGTGGTACTGCGAATAAGTGCCAACGTAAGTAGCGGCAAGGTAGCGGGCAAGGTAGCGTTGAGTTTCTTTCGGTAAAAACGGTTTAATCTTTTTATACCGACTGCTACCTGCTTGCTGTATGGCCCGGTTCAATCGGCCCGGCCCGCAATTGTAGGCCACCAGTGCCAGTTCCCAGCTCCCGAATCGCTTATGCAGTCGTTTCAGGTATTTGACTGCTGCCTCCGTGGAGCGGTTTGGGTCTTTTCGCTCATCAAGTCGGCTATTCACCACCAGCCCCAAGGCTCGGCCCGTCTGTGGCATAATTTGCCAAAGGCCAGCAGCACCATGTGAGGATACAGCGAACGGCAACATCCCGGATTCTACCATCGGCAGGTATTTCAACTGCTGTGGCAGGCCGTTCATGTCGAGGTAGTGTTCCATCATGGGCAAGTACACCACGCCCCGGCCCAGCATTGCCTCCGTCTCATGGATACCATAGGTAAGATAGCGAGCGAGGTACGCCTTAACGTCTTCATCAAAAATGGTCGCCACAGGGCTGCACATCATCTCCACTCGAAGCTTAATGCCAGCTTCGTCTAGTAGGTCGTCAGTGCCCGATGGTAAAATGAAATTGCCTCGCGCAAAGTTCGTTTCTGCGACAGCCTGTACTTGCAAAATGCCAAGCCAGGCTGTCGCCAATGTAAATGGGATACGTCTCATTAGTGTGTTCGTTTGTGTTCGTTTTTTGTTCAGTCCCTCAAGTCAAACTCGTAGTTTTTGCCTTTTTTCATTTTTCTTTTTTCATTAAAATTAAACAGGGGGCGTATTCAGGGGGCATAGAATTACCATGTCAAGGAACCCAATAGGTTCAAGGAAGTCAGTCTTATTTCGTGATGTTGTTAGCGGGAATAGTGCCGTAGGAAGGGATTGTGACGGGTTTCAGTGATTGCGGACCTTAAAGTTTTTGTGCAGGCCTTCTTTGCTTGCTTTTCAAGTCCGCTTTATGATTCATCTTATGCGTTTTGATGACACTACGCCATCTTGCCAAAAATCAGGCCGCTACGGAATTGCTTCAAAATATTTATCTAAAAATGATTTGCAATCAACTGATTATTAAGCGCATACAGCCTTAATAGCCAAGAAAAAAACTTGGCACAAGTAAAGCTGCCAAATTCAAAAAATGGTAGTTTACAATCAAGACCCGTCATTTGAAGCTTGTATCGTACCAAAATATTAAGATTGAACTTGCCGACATCTTACGGGTTACTTTGCCGATGCATTTCGTCAAAACACCAAAAATTTGCATTGCACCACGGCATTTTCTTATTTTTGCGCCACTATGTTTCTAACCATTTTCAAATCAAAAATCCACCGGGCCAAAGTCACCGAGGCCAACCTGCACTATGTGGGCAGCATCACCATTGACGAAGCGCTGCTCGAAGCTGCCAATATCCTGGAAGGTGAAAAGGTGCAAATCGTGAACAACAATAACGGAGAACGCATTGAGACTTACGCCATCCGAGGCGAACGCAACTCGGGCATCATCTGCCTCAACGGTGCTGCCGCCCGAAAATGCCAACCCGGCGACATCGTCATCATCATCGCCTACGCCCTGATGACACCGGAAGAAGCCAAAAACTTTAAGCCTGCCACTGTTTTTCCAGACGAAAATAACCGATTGCCAGCCTAAGTCTCCCCTATGAAAAAAATAGTGAAGAGCATTCTCCAATTCCTGCTATTCCTTGGCATTGGTGCCGTCATTCTTTATTTGGTTTATCGTAGTCAAAATACTGCCTATCTGGCCGATTGTGCCCAGCGTGGCATCCCCAATTCGGAATGTAACTTGCTGGAAAAACTCCTCAATGATTTCAAAAGCACCAATTTTGGCTGGATGGCCTTGGTAGGGTTGGCGTTTCTAGTCAGTAATTTCAGCCGCACCGCCAAGTGGCAAATGTTGCTCGAACCGCTGGGTTATCGCACTCGCTTCCTCAATGGATACCTGAGCATTCTCGTCGCTTATTTTGCCAACCTTGGCCTTCCTCGCATGGGCGAAGTAGTTCGGGCTGGCATCCTTTCCAAATACGAAAACCTGCCACCAGAGAAAGTCATGGGCACCATCGTCGTTGACCGGGTGGTAGATGTTCTTTGCTTAGGTCTGGTCTTTTTGCTAGCAGTTTTATTTGAAGGCCAAAAGCTGCTGAATTACAATGATTTCATTGGCGGGAACGCTAATACAGCAACTGTTCAAGAACCAAATTACACGAAATGGTGGGTGTTGGGTTGTATATTGGTGGTGGCTGTAGGTATGTTTTTAGGAAGGAAAAAACTGGCCAATACCGCCATTTTCCAAAAGGTACTTGGGATGGTGAAGGGCTTTTGGGAGGGCATACAATCCGTGGCAAAACTGCGCAATCCTTTGTTGTTCGTGATACACAGTCTCAATATTTGGGTCATGTACTTCGTAATGACGTGGCTGGGATTTCAAGCATTTGGCCCCACGGCACACCTTGGCCTGCTGGCCGCACTGACTGTTTTTGCATTCGGCACTTTGGGAATGGTAATACCATCGCCAGGCGGCATGGGTACCTTCCATTTTCTGGTCATTACAGCACTTACCACATTTTACGGTATCCGGGGTGATGATGCATTTTCAGTCGCCAATATCATCTTTTTTACTATCCAGATTGGCTTGACTTCCATGCTTGGCATTACAGCGCTGCTCCTGCTCCCGATTTACAACAAGCATTATCATCCGCAGCCACTTCAGCCATAATCTGTCTCTTTTTAGGTAAAAAACTGCAACTTAGCGAGCCGTTTAAGCATCCAAATTTCACCCTCATGTTCTTCGAAAAAATCCAATCCAAGGTTCAATCCATTGACCAATTGATAGAAACCGTGCAGCACTGGCAGGCCCAGGGCGAACGCATCACTTTCACGAACGGTTGTTTCGACATCCTGCATTTTGGGCATGTACACTACCTGGCTGATGCACATGACCTCGGCCACCGTCTGGTGGTAGGGGTGAATTCGGACGCTTCCGTGAAACGGCTGAAAGGCCCTACCCGGCCCATTCAGGACGAACAAGGCCGCATGCACGTACTCGCTTCGCTGGCCTGTGTGGATGCCGTCGTGCTTTTCGAGGAAGATACGCCCTACGACCTGATAGCAAGCCTTCAACCAGATGTTTTGGTGAAAGGCGGCGACTGGGCGCCTACTCAAATTGTTGGCGCCGACCTCGTACTGGCCAACGGCGGTGAAGTTCGAAGCCTCCCTTTCGTCGAAGGTTTTTCTACTTCTAAAATTGAAGGAAAAATTTTAGGAAAATAGTCCAAGTTGGCCAACATTTGTCTAAGCCTTTCGTTTTCAAGCAGATAGCAAGAATAGGACTTCAATACGCCTTTAGGTTCAGTTTTTTTAATGGAATTTTAATCAGCGGAAAATTAAAAAAATCAAATTTTAAAAACTATATTTGTCTCGCCTTGAACTTATTGAAATAAATGCTAGTATTTTTCCGCCTATGCAAAACCAATCAACAATGAATGAAAACTCAATGATTCAGCGGCTTTTCAATGCGAAAGATTCGTTAAAGGCCACCATCCAAAAAATTCTTGACCTGAACCGCCAACTTAAATCCTTGCGAAAGACCAAGGAAGTGGCTGCAGACCAAGCCATCAAGCAAGAGCTAAAATTGCTCAACAAAGTGGCTGACCATCAGGCAAAAATCGTCCAACTCTACGAGTACCGCCTTAAAGAGGCCAGCAACTAATTGGCCTCTTACCAAAGAGAAATGCCTGCCCGGATTCATTTTCCGTGGCAGGCATTTTTTTTTCCAAATTTCTTGTTTCAGACCTGGGCTTTCACTGATTCAATGTGAATTTAGAAAACTGTGCTCAGAAAAGTTGGGGCAAGTTTTGCAATACTTTAACACCCTTTTAGTCCGCTTTTGCGTTCTAATGTTAATGTTGAAGCGTCTTACTTGTGGCCAGTGTTTGAATTTTTAAATGGTGGCCAAATTGAACGACCGCATAACTTTGTACCAAAATTTCAAAAAATGAAAATCCACTTCATAGCCATTGTGCTCTTTTTCTGCACAGCCACTACCCTCTCATCGCAAACAAGTATTGGCTCAGCCTCCATTAATGGCCAGCTTTTCACTCTGTTGCTAGACAAAAACGGCGACACCCTCTATGTAGCCCAAGAGCTTACCACGGTCTCGCTCACCTCGCCCCGCAAGTTCAAGAGCGTGGATGAATACAACCGCTACCGCCAGTATTTGCGCTACGCTGCCATCGTTTATCCTTATGCCAAGGAAGCCATTGCCACTTTTCGTCAGTTGAACGAAGAAACCGAAGAGATGCGCAGGGGCAAACGCAAGCGATACGCCCGGAAACTGCAAAAAGACCTTGACGACAAGTTCGAGGACCCGCTGAAAAACCTGACCAAAACACAGGGCAAAATCCTTGTGAAAATGGTGGAACGGGAGCTTGAAACCCCACTTTACGACCTCATCCGCACCTACCGGGGCGGCATGACAGCAGGCTACTGGAACACCGCCAGCAAATTTTGGGGCTACGACCTGAAACACGGGTACATCGAGGGAGAAGACCCTATTTTGGATGCCGTGTTGGAAGATTTCATCCTTTCCCAGCCGCAGGAGAACAAATAATTGTTGAATTGTTTTATTGCTGTATTGTTTACGAACAGGAAGCAATGCAGCAATAAAACAATTCAACAATCATTGCCATGTGGACCGAAAAAGACAATTCCCTCCAAGCTACTTTCCAGTTTAAAAACTTCACCCAGGCCTTCGCCTTCATGACCGAAGTGGCTTTCGCCGCTGAAAAGATAAACCACCATCCCGACTGGTCGAACGCCTGGAACACCGTCCATTTCAAACTCAATACCCACGACGCTGATGGCACCGTCACCGAGCGTGACCACAAACTCGCCAAGGCCATTGACGCCATTGCGGAGCGATACAAGTAGTTTTGGGTAAAAAGGGCTACCATACTTTCGCTAAGTGGTTCCCCTTTAGGGGTCAGGGGTAAAAAAGACCGCCAAGCTGCCGTTCACAGCTGGCGGTCGCACCCAGAACATACATGAGAAAACTACTAAATATTGTGGTGATTTGGGGCTGGTTAATTGGGGCAATCATAGGGAGAGCGGTACAGTCGGGTGATGAGCGGTTCATGGTTTCAGGGGGTTTCAGGTTTCAGGGAGGGCCGCAGCATGAAACCTGAAACCCAATGAAACCTGAAACCGTTCTAGTCCAGTTCGTCGAGGTGGTACTTCTCGATAAGTTCAATCAAAGTTTTATCATAGTGGCCAGCCGTGGCATAGCCCAGTTTTTTGAGACCCTTGGCCCACGCTTCATAATCGTCGCCATATTTCAACAGCGACTTGTATTTTCCACTCACAATCATTTTGCTGTGTCCCCGCCAGCTTTCCCACGGGCTGCCATACTTCCTGAAAAAATCCTTGTGGCTGTCGTCGCCAAAGTTGGAGCAGTGACCCTTTGAACAAGTCCGACTGAAGCATTTTACCCCAAAATGGTTGTTGTTTTTCTTCGACAATTGGCTGCTGCCAGCATTGGTTTCCAAAATGCCTTGCGCCATTTTAATGCTGGCAGGGATGCCGTAGCGCTTCGACTCCTCCAAGGCCAAATCCTTGAAGCGGCGGATATACGCCTTCGTGCGCTTTACCTCAGCATCATCGCCCGGCTCATCGGCGAAGTAGTCTTTGCTTTCGAAAATGGAAGCAATACCGCCCCACGGGGACATTTTCTTGGTCGATTTTGGCTCCTCGTAAGCAACGGTTTCGGCAACGGGCCTGCCTCCCATATCGGCCCGCTGCCGTGCGCCCATGCCCATCTCCAAGCTCGCATCCTTGCGGAAAACGAAGAAGGCAAAAGCACCCAGAATGGCCACTTTGGCAACCGGCACCCGCATGGCACTCGGCGCCACGGCCGTTTTTTTGTAAAACTGGTATTTCCCAATCACGAACAAGCGCTCGATGACTAGCGCCAAGCGGCGCAGCACCCAAACAGCCATCGCACCCGGCGAAAACGGTTGGTGGTTGCTGTAAGTAATGCCGCCATCACTGCTGTAACGGGCATGACCGTAGTCGGAATCGAAACTTTTTTGTTGGTAAGTACGCATGGCTAAGTTGTTTTTTGAAAACTATTTGTATCTTGCGAGCCTTCTTCTTGCATGTTTCTGTTGCTTACGCAATCTGATGGTGCAAATGTAAACATAAAATGTTTTTTATTCCAAACATTTTTAAAACATTTTTAAAATTATTTTCATAACTCATGGGAATTTTCTCAGAAAACATTGTAAATCAACGCTTTAGACAAGTGTTTGAGGAACTGAAAAAAAACAATTTAATTAAGGGCAAGTCCGACATTGCGAAGCAACTCGGCACCTACAACCACGTCGTGAACAGCATTCTCAAAGGAGACCGCAACATCACTGTCGAGCAATTACACAAATTGTTTGAAATCTACGGCATTGACGCCAACTACGTGTTTGGCTTCACCAACCAGATGTTCAAGCGGCAAACGGACACCGCCATCCCCGTCCGCTCCCTCGACGACAGGCAGTTCGGTGGCCGCCTCAACATCACCCTCGTGCCCAACCGGGCCATGGCCGGCTACGCCCTCGAACACGCTGACAACAGCTACCTCGCCGACCTGCCAAAGTTCTCCATCCCCAACCTCGAAGGCAACCTCATCGCCTTCGAAATCACCGGGGACAGCATGTACCCGACCATCACCAACGGCGACATCGTCGTCTGCGAACCCCTCGAACGGGGCGACCCCATGCGGGACAACAACGTCTATGTCGTCGTGACGGACGTCGTTGTGGCCAAGCGAGTGCAGCAGCTCCGGGACGGCAACCAGCTCCGCCTCATCTCCGACAACAGCAACGTGTACAAACCCTACGAAGTGGACCTCGAAGACATCCGGCAGGTGCTGCGGGTGAAGTGCAGGTTGACTACCTACGCAATTAGCTGAACATGGAAATTGGAAATTGGAAATTAGGGAATTGGGGAATTGGGCATGGAACACAATTCCCCAATTCCCCAATTCCCCAATTTCTAGGCTATTCAACTTGGCTCGTTTTATTCACCCTGTCCTTAGTTTTCTACCAGGAGCGGGCCTTCTTCATGGACGCTGGGTTCCAGCTTTTCAACCTCATCAACGAGCAAAAAATACAGGTTTACCACTACCGTTTCGTGACCGCCGTGCCGCAAGTCGTACCTTTTTTTTTGATGAAAATGGGCGCACCGCTCTGGGCGCTGGCCATGGGGTTTTCGGCGTCGTACCTCCTTTTTTACTTCGCAATTTGGCACCTGCTCGTGCGCTACCTGCGCTGCGATGCCCTCGGCTGGGTGCTGCTTTCGCTGATGGTGCTGATAACTTTCGACGGGTTTTACCATATCCAAAGCGAGTTCAATTTAGGGCTGGCGCTGCTGTTGTTAGCTTTCGGTGTGGTGCTGCGCAATCCCCGATTGGACACCGCCTGGCAGTGGGTGGCACTGCTGCTACTAATCGCCACGATTGGCTTTTCGCATAAATTGAGCATCATTTTCACCGTGTTTTTGTGGGTGTTTTTTTGGTTGGGAAAAAAGGAACTGCGTCACTGGCGGTACGTGCTGCTGCTTGGTATTTTCATATTGGCGACAGCCATCAAGTCAGCCTTTTTCACCAACTGGTACGAGGCCGCCAAGCAAGCCGAATTCGCCACCAACCTCCAGCACTACTTCCCGAAGCTCTGGGACATCCCCTCCAACGCCATCTTCCTCGAACGTTGTCTGAAATACTACTATCTGTTGCCGCTGCTGCTCGGCGTGGTGAGCATTTTTTACCTTCGGAAAAAGCAATGGCTACGGCTGGGATTAGTCTGGTCATTCTCGCTCGGCTACCTGTTGCTGTACAACATCGCCGACCCACAGGCGCAGTACCGGTTTTATTCGGAAGTGTCCTACCTGCCGCTGAGCATCTTCGTGGCGGTGCCTTTTTTCTTTGATGTGCTGGGAAATTTCGATGCAAAAAACAAGCGGTGGCTACCATACGTCATCGCCGCCGTGCTACTCCTCCGCCTCGCCACCATCGCTTGGAACCACCGCACCGTTGGCAACCAGTTCGGTTGGATTCAGCAGCAGCTCGACCGACCAGGCAACCGCTTTTTCCTCCAAAAAGACCAAGTGCCGATGGATACCGTGCTGATGGAATGGGGGGTGCCTTTCAGCGCCATGCACCTCTCCGCCCTCGAAAGTCCCGACTCCGCCGAGACGCTGCTCATCCTGCCTGATTTCCAGTGGTTCGACGACAAAATGGGGCGGGAGGATGTGTTTTTTTCGCCGTTTCACAAGGCGTTGGAAAAGATGGATTTAAACGAAAACTACTATCGGCTCAAACCGGGCAGGTATGAATTCATAAAATGAGGTTTTGCCTCGAAATCCTATTTGCCTCCCGCAGATTCCGCAGCTTTTCGCAAATGAAGCAATGCTAAATTATCTGCGAAAATCTGCGTCATCTGCGGGAGAAAAATCACAGCATCCCAATCCCCGCCAGTTCCGCATCGCTCACGTTTTTCAGTTTGCGGTTCACGGCATCCCATTCCACCCGCTTGCCAGTGCGGAAGGAGACGGACGCCATGTGCGCCGAAATCGCCTCCTGGAACCCTTCCTCCAAGCCGCAACTGACCTTGTGGCCATTCCGGATGGCGCTCAACCACTCTCGCAGGTGAAGGAAGGTCGAATCCACCCGCTTGCCGTCCCGGTAGGTGTACATCAAGCCCTTGTTGGCGAAATATTTGGCCGTCGCCCCGGTCACCGCATCCACGCCCTTGGCCCTTGGGTCGTAGGCGTACATCGGCACTTCGAGGTTGACGATGCCCTTTTCAATAAAGTCTTTGTAGCGGGTTGACTGCGGGTCGGCATGGATGACCAATTGCTCGCCAAGCTCCAGCGTGGCGTCGTGGCCCATGAGCAGCGTGCCTCGGTCGTACTGGTTGCCGAGGGTGGCGCTGTAAACGAAGGTCATTCCTTTTTCCTTGCCCGCTTCTTGCGTGGCGCCCATCGTGAAATCGGGGTACTCCATCACCACTTGGAAAACGTCTGGAACATCACGCCCGTCACGGTGGGTGTAGATGCCGCCGGAGGCGTTGCAACTGGCAGGTATGCCCATATCCAGTACGCAATTGATGCGGTCATAGTCGTGGGTGAGCAGGTCGCCGGAGAGGCCGGTACCGTAGGCCCACCATTTGCGCCAGCGAAAATAATGCTCGGCGTTGAACGGGATTTTGGGCGCATTGCCGAGGAAGAGGTCCCAGTCAATCGTCTGCGGGTTGCCCTTTTCGTGGATTTCCCACTGCCAGGCACCGTTGTCGTCGTTGCGGTTGGTGTTGGTCTGGACGAGGTTGATGTGGCCGAGCACTTTTTTCTTCACCAACTCCCGTGCGGTGAGAAAGCTCGCCGTTTGGCGGTGTTGGTGGCCCAATTGGAAGACGAGGCCGGATGTTTTCACGGCATCGTACAGTTCAACGGTTTCCTGGACCTTGTGGGTCATGCATTTTTCGACATACACGTGCTTGCCCGCCTGCACGGCAGCAATGACCATCGGTGCATGTAGGTGGTCGGGCGTGGCGATGACCACGGCGTCGAGGTCTGGGTCTTCGAGCATCTTGCGATAGTCACGGTACTGCTTGGGCTTGAGGCCGTCCTTGCTGCCTGCGGCAACGCCCATTTCGCCCCGCACGTCGAAGGCGTCGCAAACTGCCGTGAGCTGCACGTTCAGGTTTTCCTGTTCGAGGTAGTCCTTCAGGCGGGTGTCCTTTGGGTCTTTGGCGGCGTTCTCCTTCATCTCGGCCAGCCATTTCGGGCTTGCGAAACCGATAGACCGGATGAGATGTTCGCCCCGCCCACCGTAGCCGATGATGCCCACCCGCAGCACGTCCCCGTTCATGGAACCGATCGGGTTGGGGGTGGCAGGTTCGATGTTGAGTTCATCGAGGATTTCCTGCTTGATTTCATCGTCGTGGTCGCTCTTCGCATCGGCGCCAAGCAAAAAAGCGCCAAGCACCGGAATGGCGGCCAAGCCCTTGATAGCCTCTCGCCGATTGATGTTATATTTTGATTTTGACATTGCTGGATTGTTGAATTGTTTGATTGTTAGCGGTGAGTTTAGTTCAGGTTTTGGGGTTCAGGTTTCAGGCCACGCCGCCCACCATTTACCGTCAGCCGTTCCTCCCCCGCCACTGTTGGATGAGACCGTCCAGCCCTGCCATTTTCCCGGTGGGGAACACGAGCAGCACGCAGAGGGCGGCTATCTCGATGAGGTTTTTATTTACAAACAGGTAACTGCCTTCGGTGGGCATGGCGTATTTCACGCCGATGAGCGCCGGGTGCGAGAGGAAGTATAGCGCCAGCAATAGGATGCCGCCCACGCAGGCGAGGCGGGTGAAGATGCCGAGCAGCAGCCCCAGTCCGACGAGGATGAGGCCCCAGACGTTCATGAAGTCCACCACGCCCAGCACGCTGGGATTGGCGGCCATCTTGTAAAACAGGTTGGCGAAAAGCCCTTGCGAGTCCATCAGGTAGCCACCTGCCGACCAGCCAGGGTTCCAGAGTTTGACGACGCCCTCGTAGAGCAGGTGCCAGCCGATGAGCATCCGCAGGATGACCAAAAGCCAAGCCTGCGAAGGCGTGTAGGTTGAAATACCGTTGGTTTCGTTCATTGCTTGATTGTTTAGATGAAGAGGAATATGCGAATATACGGCAAGTTCGATACGGTGGTGCGGTCGGTTGCTGCTTTTCGTCACAGGATAAAATGATATTCGTCAATTGGGGGCGGGGAGGTTTGGATGGGTGGTGGCGAGCGGGAATGGGTAGAACAATATTTGGATGGTTGGGCTACTTTTTGAGTGGGATTGTAAAAGTTTAAAAACGCTATATTTGCCCGGAACAACGAACAACCAAGAATTTATGCCCATTCTTCCCAAAATC
Source organism: Saprospiraceae bacterium (assembly GCA_021739645.1). Taxonomy (GTDB): domain Bacteria; phylum Bacteroidota; class Bacteroidia; order Chitinophagales; family Saprospiraceae; genus UBA6168. The sequence goes on from JAIPBL010000011.1 coordinate 45,582, forward strand.
TTCATCGCCTACGCCCGAGAAGATGCCCACCTCCTCGAAAAGCTCCGTAAACCGCTCAACGTTTTGCGCCGCAATGGGCATTGCGATATTTTCTTTGATGGCGAGATAGTTCCCGGCGAGCGCTGGGACAAGAGGCTCAAGGATGAACTTCACCAAGCAGATATTTATATTCTGCTGGTAACTGACGATTTCCTTGACAGCGACTATATCAATGACGTGGAACTGCCCAAGGCGCTCGATAAGGAAAAGGAAGGCAAGGCCAAAGTGGTGCCTATCATACTGCGCCCCTGTATGTGGCAATACACCCTACTCAAAGAATTTCAAGTGGTACTTTACGAGGGGAAGCCAATCGAGCCATCTGGCGGCTATGTACATGCCGTGGAGCAAGTAGCAAGGGTCATAGAAGGGCGAAACGAGACCCTCCGCCTTGAACGGGAAGCCTCCGAGCGCCGTCTCGAAGAAGCCCGTCAAAAGGCCAAAGCGGATTTAATACAGAACCAGACCGTAAAATTTGTCCCCGACCCAGAAAAATTAAAAGCCGTAATGAGTAAGTTCGAAAAATTTAAGCGAAAAGACCAGCAACAAAAGAGAGATGATGGACAATTATTCATCCATTCCCTTAACCCCTTCCACGACCTCATGTTACCCATCAAAGGCGGCACCTTCAAAATGGGCGACGAACACGGAGAACTCAAAGCCAACTGCCGCCTTATACACGAAGTTACCATCAAGGATTTCCAATTCTGCAAGCATCCCGTCACACAGGTCCAATGGCGAGCAGTCATGGGCAGTGACCCGCAGAAGCTGCACTTCAAAGACTGCGACGACTGCCCAGTGGAAAGTGTAAGTTGGAACGACGTGCAGGAGTTTATCGAAAAACTCAACGAAAAAACAGGAGAAAAGTACCGGCTGCCTACCGAAGCCGAGTGGGAATTTGCCGCCCGTGGTGGCAACCAAAGCAAAAAATACAAGTTTTCAGGCAGCAACAAACTGGATGAAGTGGCATGGCACTCCGGTAATTCCGGTAGCAAAACACAGCCTGTTGTGGAAAGAAAAGCCAACGAATTGGGCCTCTACGACCTAACCGGTAACGTATGGGAATGGTGTCAGGATACTTGGCACGACAGTTATCAGGGCGCTCCGACAAATGGCAGCGCTTGGAACTTCAGCGGCGACCAAAACTACCGGGTGGTTCGTGGCGGGTCTTGGCATGATGATTCCCGTTACTGCCGCATTGCTAGCCGTAGCAGGTACATTACAGGCGACCGGGACAGCGGTATAGGGTTCCGCTTGGCCCGGTAACTCACCCTTTGTCGCTTTAACCCTTTTTTTCTTTAGCTTTTAAATTTTTAGGGCGAAGCCCTCGAAAAAAATTTTGCAAAAAAGTGAAGCCAAGAATTGTTGAAAAAATACCTTTGTAAATAAGGGCGAATGCGTTACCGCCGTGTGTTGCGTGGGGGCTCATGGAACAACGAAGCAACAAGGCTTCGTCCGGCCAACCGTAACATATTCAACCCGGACTTCAGGTACAACGACTACGGGTTCCGGGTGGCGCAGGACTAAATAACCCTTTGTCGCTTTTACCCTTTTACCCTTTGTATTTTTAGTTTTTAAAACTTTAAAAATAATGCGGCGAAGCCGCCGATTTAAAATTTTGAAAAGGGCTATTTCAGCGACCCCAAACAATCCCAAGAAGCCCTATCTTTGTAAAAAAAACGCCGCCATGCATACTGCCATCAAAATGCCGCTCCGTTCGCTGAACCTTGCCGTCGTGAAGGACTTGCAGGAGAAATACCCGAATGCGGAGGTTAGCGTGGTGGTAAACCACGACCCCAACCAAGCGCCCTTGAGCGAGCAGCGTTTTTGGGAAATCATCGCCATGCTGGACTGGAGCAAGCAGGGGGATGACGCCGCCGTCATCGAACCGGCGGTGGCCTTGCTGGCAGCGTCGCCTGTGCGCCATATTTACGAGTTTGAAGACATCCTTTCCGAAAAGCTGTACCTGCTCGACGGCTTGGCTTATGCCCGCCAGACGGGAACGAGCGCCTACCAGTCGGAGGACGATTTTTTTTCGGTGGATGGGTTTCTTTACGACCGCTGCTGTGTGGTGGCCAATGGCAGGGAGCTTTACGAAGCGGTGCTGAATGACCCCACGAAAATGCCGAAGGACATGTCCTTTGGGGCTTTGCTTCGGGTGGCGCACGAAGCCTACCAGCGCAAAACGGGCAAAAAATTCGAGTACTTGCCTGCCTATAATTACGAAACCTACAGCAACGAAGAAGGCTGGAAATAAACTGAATAACCCTCCTGTTTTTCTATGTCTATCCACGGCAATTCTCACCAAAACAAAAACCCGCACCATCTATATGGCATCTTTGAGGGCGAAACGGAGGAGGTGTTCAAATATGGCATCACCGACGACCCCATTGAAGCGGACGGCTTGCCTAACCGGGCAAGGGTCCAACTGCGGTGGGCCAACCTGGCCGCTGGATTCTTGAAGTTCTTTGCGAAAATCCTGCTGACTGGCATACCCGGCAGGGCCGAAGCGGAGCGGATAGAACGGGAGCATATCGAGGCATACCGACAAAAACATGGCCGTCGTCCACCTGGAAACTTGAAATAAAACAACTTGCAATGCCCTCCACCTACAAACTCTTCCTCTCCTACTCCCACCAAGACGAGCCATTAAAAGACAAGCTCGCCACCCACCTCGCCCCCTTGCGTCGCAGCGGCAAAATCGCCGTATGGCAAGACCGTCAGCTACTCCCCGGCACAGAATGGGACGCCGCCATCAAGCAGGAACTGGCCGAGGCGGACATCATCCTATTGCTGGTCAGTGCCGATTTCATTGCCTCGGAGTATATCTGGAAATACGAAATCTCCGAGGCGATGGAGCGCCACGAGCGGCAGGAGGCCACGGTCATCCCCATCATCGTGCGGCCCTGCGACTGGCACGATATGCCCTTCGCCAAGGTGCAGGCGCTGCCACGGAACGCCAAGCCAGTGACGCAGTTCGCCAACGAGGATGAGGCTTGGCTGGACATCGTGCAGGGGATAAAGCGGGTGGTGGAGATATAACGGCATTTGCCAAAGTGCTGAAAAGGGGATTTGAATGAGGGGTATTATCGGCTCGGGACTGAGAGGTACAAGGTGATTGAGTAAATAAACATTTTGCAGTCAAAGCTAGAAGCCTTATTTTTGAAACAAATTCTGCAAAAAATGACCATCCAAATCGCTGACGAAATCACAAAAGGACTTACTAGCAAGGACATTTTGCTGGAAGTGGCCGTGATGCTGTACCTTATGGAACGGGTTTCGCTCGGCAAAGCCGCCAAGATTGCGGGTTTGCATCGTATGGAATTTCAGGCAGCATTGGACAAGCGCCAGATTGCCATTCACTACGACATCAAAGATTTTGAGCGGGAACGGCAAAACTTGCAATCGCTGCGGGCATGATCGTCGTTAGCGATACCTCACCGATTTCCAACTTATTGATGATTGGTTGGCTTCGCCTTCTGCCTTCCATTTATGGCAAAGTCATAATTCCCGATGCAGTTTACGAAGAGGTGGAAGCACTTTCCCAATTTGGCGTTAGCCTCCACGAATTTTATGCCGCAGATTGGATTGAACGGGCAATGCCAAGCGACCTTGCCGCCGTGAATGAATTATTGGGAAAGCTGGACGAAGGCGAGTCGGAAGCCATCATTCTTGCCGAAGAACTCAAAGCTGATTTCTTGCTCATCGACGAACGGCTTGGCTGGAAAGAAGCGCAGGCACGAAGCATCAAGACAATCGGCCTGCTTGGCACCTTGGTTAAAGCAAAGGAAATGGGACTTATACCAGAAGTTAAACCTTTGATAGACGCATTGCGAATTAAGGCCAAGTTTCGGATGAGCGACGCATTGATAAAACATATTCTGAAAGAAGCTGGAGAGTAATTCCGCAATCCAAACTGTAAAATCCACTCACGCATGGCCAAACCAAAACTCAAAGACCTCCGCACCTTCCTAGACTCCCTCAACGAAGCCGAACTGCGGGAGGAACTGCTCAAACTCTTCGGCAAACTGACCCAAGTACAGGAATTTTATGCCCAAGAACTCATGTCCGACAAGGAGCGAAAGGCCATGCTGGAAGGGTATCGCCGCAAGATTTATGGGTACTTTTGGACACGGACGGGCAACCGGAAACGGCCCAGCAATGCCAAACTACGGGAATTACTCACCAATTATGAAAAGGTATCGGTGTTCCCATCGGAGGTGATTGACCTGCTGCTCTATCGGGTGGAGACGGCCACGGCCTATGCCAGTAAGCTGGGCAGAATGCCGGAAGCAAGTTACAAGGCCAGCTACAATGCCTTCAAAAAAGCGGTGGAATTGATGGCCCTGCACCAATTCGAAGACATATTTCGGGAGCGTTGCGAGCAAATATTAAGGCATAAAAACGTAGAAGATTGGTACATCGAAATGATGGAAAACGCCTACCACGAGCACATCAAAGAATGATGCTAGCAAGAAACAAGCCCTTCCTCCCAATTCACCAATTCACCAATTCACCAATTCCCAAGTTCCACCCTACCCCGGCTGAAACGGCAACTCCGCCGCAAACGGCAGCGCATGTTCCAAGTCCAGTTCGGCAGAAAACACGCCGCTGTCCTCGGTTTCCAGCGTAAATCCCCGGGCTTTGAACATCCGAATCATGTGCGAATTGTTGCGCAGCACCGAAGCGTTCACCTTTTTGATGCCCTTGTCCCGGGCGATTTCCAGCATGTAATCGGTCATCAGGCTGCCGAGGCCCTGGTTTTGCCACGGGTCGGCCACGAGGATGGCGAACTCCGCCGTTTCGCCCCAGCCGTCGGCGATGATGCGCACCACGCCGGCCATGTGCTTTTTACCGTCTTCGGTAATTTCCACAATCAAGGCCATCTCGCGGTCGTAGTCAATCTGCGTGAGGCGGGTCAGGAACTCGTGCGTCACTTTTGGAACAAACCCAAAAAACCGGAAGTACAGCGACTGGTCGGACAGGCGCTTGAACATCTCGGCCTCCATCGGCTCGTCCTCTGGGCGGATGGGCCGTAGCAGCGCCTCTCGGTTGTCCTTGAGCAGTATCGTTTTGACGTATTTTTCGGGGTAAGGCGAAATGACGAGGTGCTGGTACGGATGCCCCTTCTGGCGGGGTTGGTACTCGTTCAGCCCGATGCGGGCGTCCACCACGATGCCGCCGGTCTCGTCCACGAGGTAGGGATTGATGTCCATTTCCCGCACTTCGGGGAAGTCCATCAGCACGTAGGCAAACTTCTGAATCGTAAAAGCCAGCTCGTCCAAGTCAACACCGGGGATACCCCGGAATCCCTTTAATTGCTGGTAAATGCGGGTGCCTTCGATGATGCGGCGGGCCAACGCCATGTTCAGCGGGGGCAAGCCAAAATCGGTGTCCTTGATGACTTCCACGGCCACGCCGCCTTGCCCGAAGACGATGAGCGGCCCGAAAATCGGGTCCCGTTTTGCCCCAATCAACAACTCGTACCGCTTCTTTTGCATTTTTTCCACCAAAACCCCGACAATACGGGCATCCGGTTTGTGTTTTTTGACCGATTCTATGATTTCATTATACGCTTTTTCAGCTTCGGCTTTCGTCGAAATATGCAGGCGCACACCGCCCACGTCGGTTTTGTGCAGCGCATCCGGCGACACGATTTTCAGTACCACTGGAAAGCCGCTTTGCTCCGCAAAAACGCCCGCTTCCTTGGCCGAAGTGGCCACAAAATTTCCGCCGACGGGGATGCTGTAGCAGCCGAGCAGCGCCTTCGCCTCATTTTCGAGGAGGTAGTCCCGGCCTTCGGACAATGCGGTACGGATGATGTGCCAGGCGGCGTCCCGTTTGGGAACAAAACGCCGAGGTGCTTCGGGCGGTGTTTCGTAAAGCAGCTCGACATTGCGAGTGTACTGCCACATTTGCAGAAAAACATCCACGGCACTTTCGGGGTAGCGGTAGTTCGGAACCTTGCCTGCTTCCAAGATTTCACGGGCTTCCCACACGTCTTTTTCACCCATCCATGCAGCAAGGACGGGCTTGCGGGTCAATTTGCCCGCTTTCACGAGCTCGCTCGCCGTGCCCGCTGCGTCCGTTACCGTTTGGACGGTGAGGATGGTCAAAACGCCGTCCACGCCTTCATCGGCAAGGCAGATTTCAACGGCCTTGCGGTACGCCGTTGGGGAAGCATCCCCGAGCACGTCCACGGGATTGCCATGGCTCCAGTTGACGGGCAGCGCCTCGCTTAGCTTGGTGATGCTTTCTTCGGAAAGTTGGGCCAACTTGCCACCCCTTGTGGTCAGGTAGTCGGTGGCAAGCACGCCGGGACCACCTGCATTAGTGACGATGGCGAGACGGTTGCCGTCTGGCCGATGTTGCATGCTGAGTGCTTGGGCGCAGTTGAACAACTGCGAAATCCGCTCCACCCGGATGCAGCCTGCCCGTTGGAAAGCCGCATCGAAAGCCGCATCATTGCCGGCCAACGTACCCGTGTGGGACATGGCTGCCTTGGTGCCGTCCGAGCTTTTTCCAGCTTTCAGAATGATGATGGGTTTGGAGCGGGCGAAAGCCCTTGCAGCGCTCATGAACCGCCGGGCATGGGTCAGCGATTCCATGTAAATCAGGATGCACGACGTCTCTTGGTTCGTGCCGAAATAGTCAATCAGCTCCGCAAAACCGATGTCAATCATGGAGCCGATGGAGACGAAGTGGCTGAAGCCAACGCTCTGCTCGCAGGCCCAGTCGAGAATGGAGGAGCAAAGGGCGCCGCTCTGCGAAATGAAGGCGATGTTGCCCGGCAGCGCCATGCGGTTGGCGAAGGTGGCGTTCATGCCCAGCTTCGGGTTGATGATGCCGAGGCAGTTCGGGCCGACGATGCGCATGCCGAACTTCCGGCTGGTTTTCAGGATTTCGGCGACCATTTTCTTGCCCTCCTCGCCAGCCTCCTGGAAGCCCGCCGAGATGATGACCAAGCCACCAACGCCTGCTTTTCCGCACTCCTCGACCACGCCAGGGACGAATTTGGAGGGTAAAATGATGACCGCTAAATCAACAGGAGCAGGTGCTTGCGCAATGTTTTCGAACGCTGGAATGCCCAGCACTTCCTTGTTTTTGGGATTGATGGGGTACAGGCCACCTTTGAAGCCGTTGTCTTTCAGGTTCTTGAAAAGCGAGTGCCCCACCGAGTCTTCCCGGGTGGAGGCGCCAATGACGGCAATGGATTTGGGCTTGAAAATTTTATCGAGTTGGTGTACCATGACTGGGTGATTTTTGGCGGCTTAATTTGGTAGGACTTAAAATTCGGGGCAAAATTAGGCGGGGGTCGCTTGTCAGGTAGGTGATAAAAATCAGCGGATTTTGGGAGAAAAGTCAGCAGCATGTAGCCCGGAAATCCTTTCCGGGGACGCTGCTCCCGGAAAGGATTTCTGGGTTACAAAGCAGCCATCCACGCCACCAGCCACGGCATCCACTCCTGTCCATTCACCGGGTTTTGCAGGCCGAATCCATGGCCGCCACTTGGCCAAAAATGCGCCTCGGCAGGTACCCCATTGCGCAAGCAAGCCTCATAAAAAAGCAGGCTGTTTTCGATTTTCACCCAATCGTCTTGGGCATGCACGAGGAAGGCGGGCGGCGACTGCGGCGTGACCCGCAGTTCGTTTGAGAAAAAGGCCACCTGCTGCAACGAAGCCTCTTTGCCTATCAGGTTTTCCTTGGAGCCGTCGTGCCCGATTCCGTCCCGGAAGCTGACGACGGGGTAAATCAGCGCCACGAAATTGGGGCGGAAGGAGGTGGGGTCGGTGCAAGTTGCATCCGCCAAAAAATCAAAATGCGTGGCAGCAGAGGCAGCGAGGTGGCCGCCTGCCGAGAAGCCCATGATGCCGATTTTGTTGGGCGAAATTTGCCACTCGGCTGCCCGCTTGCGCACCAGCCGAATGGCCTGCTGGGCATCTTGAAGGGGCGCTAGTGATTTATCCACGCAGTAGCGGTCGCTGGGGATTCGGTAGCGGAGGACGAAGGCGGTGATGCCTGATTCGTTGAGTGCTTTGGCTACTTGCGTACCCTCGTGGTCGGTGGCTGTGCCGCTGTAGCCGCCTCCGGGGCAGATAATCATGGCTGCGCCGTTGGGTTTTGCAGGTTTAAAAATGGTCAGGGTCGGCAAGGAGGTTTCGGTGGTGAACTCGATTTCCCAATCGTTGATTTCCGTCTTTTCGAGGTTACGTGTGGGTTTGGAGTTTGGGATGGGGACGTCGCCGTTAATATAGAGCGGGAAGCTTTGTTGGGCTTGGATATTTGCGGAGCAAAAAAACAAGCTGAGACAAACGGGGAGGTAGTGCTGAAATTTCATGTTTTGCTTTTTTACAAAGGTGAAAAAGAATGGGGGAAAGTGGTCACATGAAAAATTAGCTTGAATTTTTCGGGTTGACCTTAAAAATTCAAGCTAATTTTGCAAATCAACCTGAAAAATTCAAGCTAATGATACAGCGAACCATTGAGGAGCAAATTAAATCGGACTTGGCGGAAAGCCAAAAAATAATTCTGGTGTACGGCCCAAGGCAAGTTGGGAAAACAACTTTGGTCAGGCAAGTGGTTGCCGGGCTACCACATAAATCCTTGGAAATCAACGCAGACCAGTACAAATACAACGAGATTCTTTCAAGCCGGGACTTGACCAAGATGAAAGAATTGGTGGGCAACAACGAATTGTTGTTCATTGACGAGGCACAGAATATCTCGGACATCGGCATCAACCTAAAAATTCTGCACGATGGGCTACCAAATTTAAGAATTATTGCTACAGGTTCATCCTCTTTCGAGTTAGCAAATAAAGTGAAGGAACCGTTGACTGGCAGGGCTTGGTCATACCAACTTTACCCGATTTCATTGCTGGAATTGTCCGCTGAGAGAACGCCCTTTGAGCTCAAAGACCAACTGGAAAGCTACCTGCGTTTCGGGATGTACCCCGATGTGTTGAACCTGAAAGGGGGTGAGACAAAAATCCGCCACCTCCGGGAATTGGCAGGCGCTTATCTCTACAAGGACATCCTACAACTGTCCAATATCAAGCATTCCGACAAGCTGGTAAAACTATTGAAATTGCTGGCTTTTCAGGTAGGTTCGCAGGTCTCGTTGCACGAACTGGGCAAGTCCCTCGAAATGAGCCACGAAACCGTCAACAACTATATTGACCTGCTGGAAAAAGGCTTTATCGTGTTCCGCTTGTCGGGGTTCAGTCGAAACCTACGCAAGGAGGTCAACAAGATGACGAAGATTTTCTTCTACGATATTGGCATCCGAAACATGCTCATCGAGAACTTCAACCCACTCGAAATGCGGCAGGACGTTGGGGCAATTTGGGAGAATTTTTTAGTAGCCGAGCGGCGAAAAAAAGTAGAATACCAGCGGATATACGGCACCTCCTATTTTTGGCGAACTTATTCTGGTGCCGAGCTTGATTATGTAGAGGAACGGGACGGCCAACTCTTTGGCTATGAGTTCAAATGGAAGGCCGGGAAGGCCAAGGCACCTGCCACTTGGTTGGAAACTTATGACAATGCAAGCTATCAATTGGTGAACAGGGAGAATTTCCTGGAGTTCGTAACCTAGGCCGTCAGCCAAATTTTAGTTTTGTATTTTTGCAAAAAACAATGCCATGCAATTGGAAAAATTCATCGAAATAAATCCTCAAATTATGATGGGCAAGCCCGTCATTAAAGGCACTAGAATTACCGTTGAACTGATTTTGGAAAAATTAGCTGCCGAAGATACAATCGAGGACATCTTGGCAGAACATCCCAGGCTGAAACGAGAGCATATTTTGGCTGCATTCGCTTTTGCAGCGAATATGTTGAAAGGGGAAAAAATAATAGCACTAGCTGCATGAAATTCATAGTCGACGAAGGTGTGGACGCTACGCTGGTCTCGTTGCTCCGCTCAGACAATCATGATGTAATTTACTTTGCGGAGGCTGAAACCAGTACATCCGATGCTGTAATTCTTGAACTTGCGAACAGCCAGGAAAGGAATTTTGATTACACGTGACAAAGACTTTGGTGAATTGGTTTACCGAATGAAAATGGTACACTCAGGAATCATTCTTGCCCGGCTCGAAGATTTGAAATCAAGCACTCGCTCCCAAATCGTTTATAATTTCATCTTAAAACACGAAGCTGAATTGACTGGCTCATTCATAGTTATCCAATCTGGCACAGCTCGGATACGGAAAATCCAATAACCTTACCCATCTGCCCCATTTCCGACAAAACCCAAAATTCCCCTCCCCCCACCTCCCCCTTTCCCTTTTTTCGTGTAATTTTGAAAGAAATTCCCTCGTTGGAAAGTCAAAGCTGGGTAGCTTGCAGCCGCTACTTTTTATTTTACACTTTTTACTTGAGCATCACCGATTACAAAAATTTTATGCGCATAATCCCAAGGCTCATATTCCTTATCGTTTTCTTCTTTTCCGCTCCCGCAATTTGGGCGCAAAACTGCGGCTGCGCCGATGCAGGTAACTGCCCAATCCAATTCCCAGCCAACACCAACACCCAAGTCTGTTACGAATTTACCGATGCCTTCAACAACAACTTGGCCAGCCCCTCACAGGGCGTTTGCGGGGTCTATATCAAGTTCCGGCACGGGCATATCGGCGACCTGGAACTGACCCTGACCTCCCCCGCCGGACAACAAGTACAGCTCGTCGGAAGCAATCTCAACTGTAATACCTTCACTCCATTGGCCACTTGGGACATCCTCTTCGTCCCCTGCGCCGCCACCTGCCACCCCGACACCGTGGGCAACTGCATTTACCCTTGTGTTTTTGATGGCTGCCCAACCACTTGCCCCTGGGGCAGCGGAATTTACGACGGCGAGTACCACCCTTTCAGTGGCTGTTTGGAAAACTTCAACACCGGGCCTGTCAACGGCCAGTGGTGCCTCGAAATCGGAAACGGCGCGCAGTTCAACGGTGGTACCATCTTCGATTTTGAAATCATCCTCTGCGACCAGTCCGGCATCCTCTGCTGCGACGCCGACGCCGGGAACCTCCCCGACCCCAACGTGACCGCCTGCATCGGCGACCCTTCGCTCAACCTTGACCTCGTGCCGAGTTACGGGGCACTCGTGCCGGACCCCGCCGAGTACGGCTACACTTTCACCGTATTTCACAATGGCTTGCTCCACGACCTGGACACCACCGACAATTTCACCAGCTACCCCGTCGGCACCTACACCGTCTGCGGATTGAGTTACCTGCTGGCCGATTCGGCGAGTCTGCCCACAGTCGGAACGCCCATGACGCCTCAATCCCTCGACGCCGACCTGCACGGCGCCACCCCACCCTTTTGCGGCGATATCGGCCTGAACTGCGTCGTGGTCAACATCGGCGCACCGCCGCCCACGACCATGCTCCTTGACACGATTTGCGATGGGCAAACCGTCGTTTTTGATGGGCAAAACATCGGCAGCCAGGGTACGTACCGAGACACGCTACCCTCTTTTTTCAGTTGCGACAGCATCGTGAACCTCTTGCTCACGGTTCTGCCCAACGTGGACACCAAACTGTTTGAAACCGTGTGCTTTGGCGATACGGTTTGGGTCGGAAACATGCCGTTTTCCACCACAGATACCTTCGTCGTTGACCTCCTGACCAGTTTTGGCTGCGACAGTACGGTAACCCTGGACCTGACCGTTTTACCCGAAAACACCACTACGCTCAACGAAATCATTTGCGAAGGTGAAACGTTTGCCGTAGGCAACACAAACTACTCAAACACAGGCACTTACGTACAAAATTTGACATCGTGGCTCAATTGCGACAGCACCGTAACCCTGAACCTGACCGTGGTGCAAACCAGCGTCAGTATCGCACCGCCCGACACACTTACCTGTCAGCAAACGACCGTGCCGCTGACCTCCACAGCGACCACTTCCTTCGGAACTTTGAGCTATGCTTGGACGACCATCGGCGGCACATTCAGCGGCCCAACCAACCAGCCAAACGCAACGGCAACCGCCCCAGGCGACTACATCCTGACGGTGACCGCCGCCGGGTGCAGCAGTAGCGACACCGTGACCGTGTTGCAGGATGCCATGATGCCGAATGCCATCATCGTGCCTTCGGCAACGACCTTGACCTGTACCAACTCGCTTATCCTGCTCAACGGCAACAATTCCACGCCCACCAGCAATTTCAACTGGGTCTGGACGGCGCTCGGTGGCAGCCCGATGGCCAATACCAACACGCTCATCGTCACCGTAACACAGCCGGACACCTACCGCCTCGTCATCACGGATGTCACCAATTCCTGCAAGGACACAGCCACCATCGTCATCACCCAAAACATCGCCCCGCCGGTGGCCAACGCAGGTCAGGATTTGGAACTTTCCTGCACCCAACCGACCGTGAACCTGAGCGGGATTTCCTCCACCCCCAATGGCGGCATTTCGTTCACGTGGAGCACCAGCGGGACGGGCAATATTTTACCGCCGACCAATACCGCCACGGTGGCCACCGATGCACAGGGCACCTACCAGCTCGTGGTGGAGAGCTTGGCAAATGGCTGCCGGGACACCGACCTCGTCGTAGTGACCGTGGATACCCTGACGCCAAACGCTCAAATTGCATTGCCGCAAGGCGACCTGCTCAACTGCAACATTGACACCTTGACGCTTGACGGCAGTGGCTCCACAGGCTCTCAATTTGTTGTTTATCAATGGACGGGGAATATTTTCAACCAACAGGGAACTCCGATAGCGCACACCAGCACCCCCGGTGTTTTTACCCTAAAACTCACCGACACTTCCAACGGCTGCGCCGACTCGACTAGCGTGACCATCGGCACGGACTTCACGCCGCCTGTCGCCGATGCCGGGCCGGACGACTCGCTCTCATGTTCCGTCATTTCGTTGCAAATTGGCGGCAGCGGCACCTCCACCGGACCCGATTTTATTTACGAATGGACAACCTCCCCCGGCGGTGCATTTCTCGACCCAACCGACCAGCCGAACGTCAGCGTGAACGAGCCAGCCAGTTACCTGCTCACCGTCACGGACACCACCAACGGCTGTACCAGTTCGGACTTCGTCAACATTACCCAAAACCAAATACCACCCGTGGCCAACGCTGGGCCAGACTATGTGCTGAACTGCACCGATACCTCCGTGGTGCTGGACGCCAGCAATTCGACCATCGTGCCGTTCGCTAAATTTGCTTGGTTAAATAGCTTGGGCGATACGATTTCAAAGGACGTGCAAGTAGCCGTGGACTATCCCGACACTTTTGTTTTTGTGATAAACCTCGCCTTTTGCACCAGCTACGACACGGTCGTGGTGACGGAAGGAACCATCGCCCCAGTGGCCAGTGCTGGCCCCGACCAACAGCTCGACTGTTTCACTGGACAGTCAATTCTTGACGGCAGCGGCGCTGATGTTGGAGTCAATTTCAGCCACCAGTGGACGGCCCTCAGCGGCAATATTTTATCGGGTGAAACAACGCCAACGCCCACCGTGGATGACCCCGGCGAGTACGTTTTGCAAGTGACAAATACCGCCTCCGGCTGCGTCAGCTTCGATACCGTGCTGGTCACGCTCGACACGGTAGCCTGCACCCCAATTGCCAACGCTGGGGCAGACGGCCTCATCAATTGCCTCACAGGTTCTACTGTAACGCTGCAAGCCAGCGGGACGGTCGGGCCGAATGTGGCTTACAACTGGACGCCGCTTTCGGGCAACATTTTGAACCAAGCCAACCCGTTTTCGCCGATGGTGACGGCGGGCGAGTTCGTTTTCACCGTCACCAACAACGCCGTGGGATTGAGCGCCAACGACACGGTGCTGGTCACCGCTGACACGTTGACGCCGCTGGTGGTTTTAAACTCCAATATCCTCTCGTTGACCTGCCCAGAAATCGCCAGTTGCTACCCGCTCAATGCCACGGGAACCTCCGTGGGGCCGCAGTTCAGCTACTCTTGGGAAAGTGGCGTGACGGGCAACATCTGCACTGACCCCACACTGCTCAACGCCGAGGTGCAAGGCCCTGATGTTTACACGCTCAACGTCACCAACACGCTCAACGGCTGCAAGGCCGACGAAACCGTGCTGGTACAACTCCTTGACTTTCAACCGATTGCCGATGCTGGAGCAAATTTTCAAATCCCCTGCGGCGACACGACCACCGTGCTTAACGGCAGCGGTTCTTCGGTGGACGGCACGATTTACACCTACCAATGGACTTCTTTTGGGGGAAATATTTTGGCCAACGGGCAAACCCTCGCTCCGGTGGTAATGCCCACGAACCCCAGCGACACCTTCACCCTCATCGTCACCAACAACCTGAACTTTTGCCAGGACACCGACCAAGTGGTTGTTTTTGCCCCCGTCAACTGCAACCCGGACTGCGCCGCCTCGGTCGTCGGCTCGCTCGACTGCGTCAACAGCAGCGTGAACCTCGTCTCTACCGGCTCGTCCACAGGGCCGCTGATTTCGTACCAATGGACGACCACAGGCGGCAGTTTTTGTGCTCCGCAAGACATGCCCACTACCTGTGCCGATGCCCCCGGCATTTACCAGTTGACCGTGATACGAACCTATCTGAGCGGGGCGTTTTTCAGTACCGACTGCCAGGTGCAGGTGCTGGCCAACGACCAAGCCCCAGCCGTGAATGCTGGCCCCGACGACGACCTCAACTGCGTGGACCAAACCCTGACGCTCAATGGCGCAGGCTCTGCCACGGGTGCGGGAATTACCTACCAGTGGACGACCGCCACGGGTAATTTTTGCGGCAGCACCAACCAAATAACGACCTGCGTGAACGAACCCGGCACCTACAACTTGCTGGTTTTCAATACTTTGACGGGCTGCTCCGCAATGGACAGCGTGGTCATCGGGTTGGACACGCTGCACCCCATCGCCGAGGCCGGGCCACCTGACATGCTCACCTGCAACAACAACACCGTGGTACTGATGGGCAGCTCCGTGCCAGCAAACGTGAGCTATTTTTGGACGACACCCAATGGCGACATTTGCGCCGGAGAAAACACCCCGACCCCCGTTGTCTGCGATTCTGGAACGTATATTTTGACGGTCACCATCGTTGCCAACGGCTGCACGGATTCGGATGCCACGGGCGTCAGCATTGACCCCAACCTGCCCAACCCGAACGCCGGGCCAGACCTGAGCTACACCTGCACGGACACCTTTTTTACATTAAACGCCAGCGCCACGGGCGGTACCTTGCTCGATTACCAGTGGACGGCCACCAACGGCGGCTGCTTCATCGGGCCGACGGACGTGCTGCAACCCACCGTGGCATGCCCCGGCACCTACACGCTCACGGCTACCGACCAGCTTTCGGGCTGCTCCGGTGTGTCAGAGATGCAAGTGTTCAACGCCACCGCCCCACCCAACATCATGCTCGGCAATGCGCCGCACATCAACTGCCAGACCCCGGTCGTGACACTCAACGCCAGTGGTTCGTTGCCCGCAGGGCAGCTCAGTTTTAGCTGGTCAACGCCCAACGGCAACATCGTTTCGGGGCAAAACACGGCCATACCGCAGGTGGACACTGCTGGCACTTACATTGTTCTGGTGACCAACCAGGCGACCAACTGCACCGCCACGGCCAGCCTCACCGTCACGATGGACTCGAACATCCCCGCCGTGAATGCGGGCATTGACTCGACACTCAACTGCGTTCGCAACAACTTGAAATTGAGCGGGTTAGGCTCGGCCACGGGCACTGGCATCAACTACCTTTGGACGACGGCGAACGGGAACATCGTTGATGACCCAACTATTTTGATGCCTCAAATCAATGCTCCCGGCAGTTATGTTCTCACCGTTTCTGATGTCAACAACGGCTGCGTAGTGATGGATACCGTGGAGGTGACAATGGACACGTTGCCGCCCGTGGCTTCGGTGGTCGCTGCGCAAACACCGACCGTCACCTGCGCCACGCCTCAGGTACAACTGCTCGGCAGCGGCAGCAGCCCGCAGGGGCAATTGAACTTTCTTTGGGCAACGATGGACGGGCATTTTGTCTTCGGAACCACTGCCCAAAACGCCACCTTGGACAGCGCAGGCACCTACCTGCTCACCGTCACGCACCAGCGAAACGGCTGCACGGACACGGCGGTCATCACCGTGCTGGAAAACCTAACGCTACCACCGCTTGGTCTCGGCCCTGTGCCCATGATTACCTGCGACTCCATCACGGCAAGGCTTTCGGTGCTGCCTGGCACACCGAACTACACCTACCAGTGGGAAGGCCCCGGCACCATCGTCGGCGCAACGACGCCGATGCCGACCGTGAACCAACCCGGCGTTTTCAGCGTGACCGTCACCGACCCGGTGAACGGCTGCCAGCACGACAGCAGTTTGGTTGTTTCACAAAACACCCAAAAACCAGTGGCGGAGGCGGCTTCCTTCGGAAATTTGGACTGCGATAATTTGACGGCCGTGGTGAGTGGTGCAGGCTCGACGGCCACTGGCGTGAGCTATCTTTGGACGACCACAAGTCCCGGTTCCATCCTCACGCCGGACGCCCTGACGGCCACCGTGGACGCCGCTGGTTGGTATTTTATTTTGGTGAAAAGGTTGGACAATGGCTGCTCCGCAACGGACTCTACGGAGGTGGTTGCTACTGCACAACCCATTGACAACGTGCTACTTACGCTGGAGCACCCCGACTGTCTCGACCCCGATGGGTATATTTTTATTGATTCAGTTTTTGGTGGCTTGGCCCCATATTTTTACTCGGTGGACGGCGATATTTTCATCACCTACCCGCAGTTCAGTTACCTCTCCGAGGGGCAGCACACGGTGGTGGTAAAAGACGAAAATGGCTGCTCCTGGACGGACACCGTGACGCTGCTCGGCCCTGAAAATATTCTCGTTGACCTCGGCCCCGACGTGACCATCCAACAGGGTGAAAACCTGGTGCTGGAAGCCCAACTCAGCATCCCGATGAGCGAAGTGGACACCCTCTGGTGGTCGAACCTGCCTGACTCCATCGAGTGTCCGCAGTGCCTCGAACAGACCGTCGCACCGACCGAAACGACGACCTACCGCATCAACATCATTGACACCAACGGCTGTGCTGCGATGGACGCCGTGATGGTTGTGGTGACTTCGGAACAACCTTTTTACGTGCCGACCGCATTCTCACCGAACGGCGACGGCACGAACGACCGCTTCATTTTCTACGCCGGACCGGAGGTGGCCAAGGTGCGGGCCTTCCGCATCTTCGACCGCTGGGGCAATCTTGTTTTCTTTGAAAAAGACTTTGCGCCGAATGCGCCCAAATTTGGCTGGGACGGCAGATTCGAGGGGCAGGCAATGAACCCTGCGGTGTTTGTCTGGCAGGCGGAAGTGGAGTTCGTGGATGGAAAGGCGAAGGTGTTTTATGGGGAGGTGACGCTGGTGCGGTGAAAAGGATTGGAAATTGGGAAATTGAGAAATTAGAAATTGGAGGCTGAGATGAACTAAAGCTGCATTTTGGTCATTATCTTTGTAAAAATCATTCAGCCATGCGCAAGGTTACTTCTTCATCCAAAAGCAAGCAAAAATCGGCCGCCAACGCAGCGGATATGCCAAATTACAAGGAATTCTTGTGGTACAAAAAGCATGAAAAGGCTTTGCTGAAGCAATACTTGGGGCGATTTTTAGTCATCAAGGATGAAAAAATAATTGCGGATTTTGATTCCAAAGTTGAAGCTTGGAAAGAAACCATCAAGGCACATGAACCTGGCAGTTTTATCATACATCAATGTGTGCCCGTGGACGTAAAACATCTTCCCCGACTCGCTAACCGTCAATTTTCAGCGGTGAATGGATAAGCCATCCTCACCTCCCGAAATCGCATTTACCATCCATCATGCTGAAATTGTGGATGCAATTTTCACAGAAGCCAAAATAGCCTTGGCACTTGATGAAAATCCAAGTTCCGGCGATGGTGTTACAACCAAGGCACTCTGGGACACCGGAGCCACAAATACCTGCATTTCCGATAGACTTGCCCGAAAACTAAGCCTTGAAGCAGTGGATTACGCACATGTTGCAACTGCATCCGGCATTGAACATGTGCCGACTTATCTTGCCCATGTTTTTTTACCAAAAGGCTTGGAGTTCAGGAATTTGGAACTGATGCAATTCCAATATACTGACGATGAAAGCGACTTGATTATTGGTATGGACATTATTACAAAAGGAGACTTTTCAATTACCAATTTTGATGGGCGGACGGTTTGCTCATTCAGGATTCCTTCACAGCATTTGGTGGATTTTGAGGAGGAGTAGCCTTTTATGAGGTGTGATGATGACATAGTGAGCTTCAAAATCCATCTTTCTCCAGTTTTTCAATTTTTGAAATTACCTCCGCTTCCAGCTTTTTCTTGTACTGCACCACCCGCTCCATCACCGCCGCATCGCTCGTCCCAAGGATTTGCGCCGCCAAAATCCCCGCATTTTTCGCAGCGTTCAGCGCCACGGTGGCCACGGGCACACCGTTCGGCATCTGGAGGATGGACAGGATGGAGTCCCAGCCGTCAATGGAATTCGAGGATTTCACGGGTACGCCGATGACCGGCAGCGGCGACAGCGAGGCAACCATGCCCGGCAAATGCGCCGCCCCACCCGCTCCGGCAATGATGACTTTCACGCCCCGCCCGTGGGCGTTTTTGGCAAATTCGAACATCCGCTCCGGCGTCCGGTGTGCAGAGACGATGGTCATTTCCGTTTCGATGTCGAGTTCTTTCAGGATGTCCGCTGCCTGCCGCATGATTGGCAGGTCGGAGTCGCTGCCCATTATGATGCTTACCATATTTTGGTGATTGGTGATTGGTGATTGGAGACTGGCCACAAATCACCAGTCACCAATCACTAATCACGATATTACTTTTAAAATTTGCTGCACCTTCCTGGCCTTCGCCTTCGCCGCTTCCACTTCCTCGGCCAGCACGGTGACATGCCCCATCTTTCGGTAGGGTTTGGTGTCGGCCTTGCCGTAAAGATGGATTTTCACACCCTCCATCGCCACAGCTTCCTCGAAACCAGCGTATCGAACGGGGCCGGTGTGGCCGGGTTCGCCAAGGAGATTGACCATGACGGATGCGGTTTTCATCTTCGTGCTGCCCAATGGCAAATCGAGGATGCCCCGCAGGTGCTGCTCAAACTGCGAGGTGTAGCAACTGTCAATCGTGTGGTGGCCGCTATTGTGCGGTCGGGGCGCTACCTCGTTGATTAACAGTTGGTTGTCTTTTGTCAAAAACAACTCGACGGCCAGCAGTCCGCAGATGCCGTAAGCGGAAATGCAGTCCAGCGCCATTTGTTCGGCTTCTTTTTCAATGGCCGGATCGAGGTCGGCGGGGCAGACGAGGAACTCTACGAGGTTGGCCACGGGATTGAATTCCATCTCCACGGCGGGGAAGGCTTTTACCTCGCCCCGCTCGTTGCGGGCGACTACCACGGCGATTTCTACTTGGATGTCCACCAAGTCCTCCACGACGGAGGCATCGGGCAACAGCAAGGGCAATTCGGCAGCGGATTTGATGACCGCCACGCCTTTTCCATCGTAGCCAGCTGTGCGGGATTTTTGCACAAAAGGATACGAAAGTTGCCCGTTTTGCAGGGCTTCTCGAATGGCTTCGCCGCTCTCGTAGAGTTTAAAATCGGAGGTGGGCAAGCCGTTTTTCAGGTAAAATTCCTTCTGGAGTCCCTTGTCCTTGATGAGGTTGAGTTGCGCCGGAGCGGGGTGAACTTTCACGCCTTCCGACTCCAGCCGCAGCAGTGCCTCCGTGTTCACATGCTCGATTTCGATGGTCAGCACGTCCACCTGTTTGCCGAAGGCATAGACATCGTCGTAATTGTTGAAATTCCCTTCCACAAAATGCGAGCAGACGGGGCCGGTCGGGAAGCTGCGGGAGGCGTCGAGCGCCCAAGTCTCCACGTCCCAATTGTGTGCGGCAAGGGCGAACATCTTGCCCAATTGCCCGCCGCCGAGGATTCCTACTTTTACGTTGGTGGTTTTCATGCGGCAAAAGTAGTGCTTCACATCCACTCTCTTGCATCCGATTCCACCTTAAAAAGCACAAAATCCTGCACCGCAGCCGCAGTTTCCACAGAAATATAGGGGATATGCACCGCACCGGCAGCGGTGTAAAAATATAGTTTCGCACGGCCAGTAGGTGAACTAAAAAAGCCCCGATGGGTACTCACCGATTGTATTTTGTACCATTGCAGTAGCACGGATTTTCGTTTCCAAACGCCCCACTCCGCCCGCAACCCCTGCTCGCTCACATGCCAGTGCCAGGTTCGTTGCCAATGCCACGCTAGCAGTGCCGCCAGCAACAGCCAGCCCAGCCAGACGAGCGACCAACTGCCCATCCAGGACCTCGTTATCAGCACCAGAATAAAGGCAGGAAGTGGCCCAATCGTTAGAAAACGCAGCCAGACATTAAACTTAGAGATACCTTGTGATTCCCAATTCTGGTCGTTTTCTTCGGGAAAATACGCCGCACGTACCGCTGACAACTGCGGCTCGTAGCAGCCGGGCAGCCCGACCGAAAGCTTACCCGTCACCTGCACACTGGCGGCCTGGGGCATCCGCACTTTGTTCATTTTGAACAGCCGCATGAGCGGGCTACTGCTCCACTCCACATATTGGATTTTGGTCAAAATGGCCGATACCTCCTGCCTCGTGAACAGGCCGCTCACGATTTTGAAGCCCCGCTCCGTCCGCCAAAAACGCAGGTCGAAGTACTGCAGCACGGTGCGGACCAGTGTGCCGATGAACGAAACAACCAGCAAAAACGGCACACCAACCAGTAGCCAAGAAAATAAGTCCGAGCCGTCCGTGGTGCCAAGCCACCAGTTCAGTTTTTTCTCCAAATCCATGCCCAGCGCCTGCTCCACGTCATCGGCGAAGCCGATGATGAAGGCCATCAGGATGCCCGCCGTGCGGAGGTGGTTTTGGCTGGCGCCAATTTTTACGAGGTCGAGGGGACGGAGGCGGAAGATTAATTGGGGAATTCGGGAATTGGGGGCATGAGCTTCGTCACTTAAAATTCCTTGTTCTTGGACTGTTGAACTTAACTGCCCACTGCCCACCCCGACCAAGGTCGGGGAACTGCCAACTCCTCCCTGTCGAACTGCCGAACGCTTCCCCACCTCCTCTCGGAGTGCCTCTGCCAACGGCTTGCTGATGGCGTGGAGACTGAACTCCTTGCCCGCCGAGCCAGCGGTGTCAATGTCCACGGCCACCACGTTGAAGAATTGGTGGACGATGCCCTGCCTGAAGTTGACGGTCTGGATGCGGTCAAGCGGCACGTTGATTTTTGACTTGCGGAAAACCCCTTTTTCGAGCACCAGCTCGCCGTCTTTTATGTAAAAATAGAGGTTGAAATAGTTGATGAGTGAAATCATGGCCGTGAATCCCGCCAGCCCAAGGAAGAAAAGCGTGTAGCCGTCAAAGCCGCTTTTTTTGTTGAAAACAAATACCAAAACCACGACCCAAAGTTGGCGCACGAGCATCTTGAGCACCCCGCCAAGGATGAAGAGAATGGCCACTGTTGCCTGTCGGGTAGGCTGTGAAAATGGATGGGTTTCGCTCATTTTATTCAATCGGCTCGGTTTCGTCAATTAATTCCGATTGCGGGGCCTTCCCACCAATCTTCCCAGTGATGAATTCCTTGATCCGCTCCGCTTCTGCCACAGGCAGCCCGCCGATGCTCAGGTCACTGCCACTTCCCCCCGCCGTGAAAACCCGCAGTGTGGCCAGTCCGAAGGCACTTTCCACAGGCCCTCGACTAATTTCACAGTGCTGCATCCGATTGAAGGGAATGGCTGTCAGGCTGCGCCACCAGACACCGTGCTTGTGCAGGATGTCATGTTGCCGAAGGGCATAACCCTCCGCTGCAAAACGTTTCAATGCGACCCAAATGCCAAGTAGAAAAAATGCACCCCAACCTGTCAGCATGAGCCATGACAGCAAAGGCATTTTGAAGGGGTTTACGAAGTAAAACACCAACCAGCCGAGCAGGAATAATGCAAACAAAATGCAGGTGGCAATGACCTCCACCGTGCGGTACGAGGGCGAAAGCGGCATCCACTGCACACCCTCCGCTTGCGGTAGTTCAGCCACCGGAATCTGTACGTTTTCAAAAATCATTTTATTGGATTGCTGGATTGCTGGATTGCTGGATTGCTGTCGTCACAAGGGTAACAATTCAACAATATAACCATCCAACAATTTTAACCTTTCTTCTTCGATTTGTTGCCCGCCAAAAAGCCCCAGCCACCTGAGCCGAGCAGGAAGCCGAAGTCGTACCAGCCGCCTGTGTTGTTGGCAGCGTAAATCGCCACGTCATTTTTGAACAAACTGGCGATGAAACTGATGGGCGTGATGAACCCGTGCAGTAGGCCGTAAAGAAAGCCATATTGTTTTCCAGTGAGGCATTCTTGCACGGGTTCGACGCCAGCGCAGGAGGCGAAAGTGAACACAACCAGTGCCAATGCACTGAAAATCAAAAACTTGGAAGTGAGATTGTTTTTCATGTTTGAAAATTATGGTTGATAAACAGCAAATTGGCGATCCTGTTTTTCCGTTTTCCCAAAGGTAGAAAATCTGTTGACACTGGACTTTGTGTATTGGAAATATCCCAGGTTCGGGACTGTTCATTTTTCGGGAATACTCATGTCGCTCCGCAAAAAAAGGCGGCCACCCGTTTCCAGATGGCCGCCAATATTGGATGCTACCTAAGTGCAAGCATCCTTCCAGCTTTCTTTCGATTGTTGTTGTTTTACTGCTCCGTCACCACCACCTTCAAGGTGTGTACCTGGTTTACCGATTTCAAATTGATAAAATAGATGCCCGGCAAATAATCGCCCAAGTCCAGCTTGGTCTCGTACTCGTCGGCTCCCTCCAATTCTTCTTGTTGCAATATTTGCCCCAAAACGTCCAGTACGTAGAGCCTCACACTTTCCTCCCGGCTCAGACTAACCTTGAGGTTCACCATGCCCGAAGTTGGGTTCGGATAGGCCATGACTTCCGTAAACTTCAGATAGGTCAAACTGTCTCCCTGCGGCGCATTCAAGCGCAGGTTGTTGGTTATCCAAATCTGCTTCGTCATCGTGTCCCGACAGAACTGGTTGGAGGCAATCAAGCTAGCCATATACGATGACTGTGCCACCGCATCGTCGTTCGGGTAGCTGAACGCTGGATTCGGAAGGTTGCTCGTATTGTCATCAGGGTCACCAAAATGCCACTCCCAAGCTGTCGGCGCAGGCAACGAAACATCCACGAACTGGATGATGTCGTCCGAGTTCACCTCCACAGAATCCACGTCGAAGAGACCAGAAGCCGCCAAGAAATGAGCCGTGAAAATGCCACCCGAACTTCCCACGCCCAAGTTTTGCACACTGGTACATCCGTTGTCGTCGGTGACGGTCACGTTGTAAGTGCCGACCGTGAGCTGCGAGACGTCCTCCGTCACAGCGCCCGTGCTCCAGTTGTAGGTGTAGTCGGCAACGCCGCCCTCCACCGTCAGGTTAATGCGACCGTCGTTTGGTGTCTTACAACCGGCCCGTTGTATCTGATACTCGACCAACATAAAACCTGGCTGCGTCAGCTCGTTAATCGAGACGACCGTGCAGCCGTGGGCATCCGTCACCGTGCCCGCATAATTGCCAATTACAAGGCCCGATATGCCCGGCGTGGTCGCCCCTGTTTGCCAATTATAGGTATATGGTGCATTGCCGCCAATCACGTTAAAAGCAATGGCTCCGTCATTGCCGCCAAAACAACTTATGTCAGTCAAACTGGTATTGGCAGCAAGGGAGTCCGGCTGTGCCACTGCAATGGTGTCTTGTAAATTGCAGCCATTTTCGTCAACAATATTTACGATATAATTTCCCGCAGATAATTGGTCTATATCTTCGGTAAATTGGCCACTTTCCCAAGATATGTCATACCCGCCGGAAGCCAGCGGCGTACCGCCCATAATATCCAAATTAATAGCACCGGAATAATCACCGAAGCAGGTCAACTCGGTCACAACCGCCACAGCCGTCAGTGTATCCGGCTGCGTGATTTGCACCGTTTCCTCCACAGAGCAGCCGTTCACGTCCGTAATCAAAAGGACGTATGTGCCGGGGTCAACATCTTCGATGATGGAATCCGTCACGCCGGTGCTCCACAGATAGTTATACGGCACCGTGCCGCCCGTCGGAAGGGACAGGGCCGAGCCGTTTGCGAAGCCAAAGCAACTTATATTTTGTACGGTTAAATTAGCCAGTAGCTCGTTCGGCTGTGCCACATAATCAACGTCCGTCACCGTGCAGCCCAGCTCGTCCGTCACCGTCAGGAAGTAGTTGCCGGAGGCTAGGCCGGTGATGGCCGCCGTCGTCCCGCCGTTCTCCCAATCGAACTGGTAGCCAGCCATGCCGGGCGTCCCGCCAGTTACATTGGCCACCAGGCTGCCGTCCGTGTCGCCGAAGCAGGTGGCGTCCACGACATCGAAGCCGATAACGATTTGCGAAGCCTCGCCGACCACCGCTTCCGCCGTGTTCGTACATCCAGTAAAGTCCGTGATGGTCACGGTGTAGGTTCCAGCGACAAGGCCACTGATGTCCTGCGTCGAGCTGCCCTGCGACCAGTTCGCAAAGTACGGGAACGCCCCGCCCGACACGCTGATGTCGATGGCCCCCAACGCCCCGCCGAAGCAGTCGTTGCCCGTCACGGATTCAAGGGCAATGCCTATCGCTGTCGGCTCGCCGATGGTCACCGTTTTCTCGTTGGTGCAGCCCCGATTGTCGGTGACGACAACGGTGTAAACGCCCGCAACCAGCCCAGTGGCCTGTTGCGCAGTCTGCCCGTCGCTCCAATCATAAGAATACGGCAACGTTCCGCCGGAGGCTAAAATAGTGGCCGTTCCGGTGCTTGCCCCGTTGCACGTGTTGTCCGTCATCTGGGTAAACGACTGCAGCAGTGGCGGCTGCGCCAACGTGGCGCT
Organism: Saprospiraceae bacterium; assembly: GCA_021739645.1. Lineage (GTDB taxonomy): Bacteria > Bacteroidota > Bacteroidia > Chitinophagales > Saprospiraceae > UBA6168. Next base: position 70,610 of record JAIPBL010000011.1, read on the forward strand.
GGCCGTGCTCGTCGCCCCGTCCATGTCAGTCACCGTCACCTGGTAGATGCCCGGCAACAGGTTGGAGATGGTCGGCTGTGTGCTGCCGTTGCTCCACAATATGGAATACGGCATGGCGCCGCCCACAATGTTCACCGTGAGGCTGCCATCGCCAGAACCGAAGCAGCTGATGGGCTGGATGGCCAAACTGCTCGCCAATGCGCCCACTGCTGTAACGGTCGTGCTTTCAACCACCGTGCAGCCGCTGGCGTCGGCGATGGTGACGCTGTACGGCCCGATGAACAGGTTCGAGATGTCCTGCGAGTTCAGGCCGTTGCTCCACATGTACGTGTACGGTGGCGTACCACCTGCCGGGGTCAGGTCAATGGCCCCGTTGCTGGCCGATGGCGTGGTGGTCTCAGTGACCGCCAGCGTTCCGGTGATGGCCGTCGGCTCGTTGACCTGGTAGGTCGTGTTCACGATGCAGCCCAGTGCGTCCGTGACTTCCAGGCCATATTGTCCGGCGGTCAGGCCGACAATATCCTCTGTCATTTCCCCATTTGACCAATTAAAATTATAGGGCAAAATTCCGCCCGATACGCCGATGTTCAAGCTGCCCGATGCTGCCCCGGCGCAGGTCACGTCCACTTGGTTCAGCAGCGTGACGACTGGCGCTCCGGTATTTTCGACCGTCCCGATGGCGGACAGGGTGCAGCCCACAGCGTCGGTCACTATCAACTGGTAGCCGCCCGCTGGCACGTTTGTGAGCATGTCCGTGGTGTTCGGCAGGCCGTCCCAAACGTAAGCGTAGGTTCCAGTGCCGCCCGTCACGGCCGCCGTCAGCGAGCCGTCCGAGCCGTTGCAACTGGCATCCGTTGACGTGAAATCTATCGTCATGACCGGTAGCTCCGCAACACCGATGCTGCCTGTGATGCTGCATCCGCTGCCGTCCGTGGCCGTCACCGAGTAGCTTCCTGCCTCATCGGCCAAAATGGTTGCGCCGCTGCCGCTGCCGCCCGATGGGGTCGTCCAGGCATGGCCGAAGCTGCCGCTGCCGCCCGTGGCGCTCGCCGCCAACTGCACAGAGCCGCCGGGGCAGAACTCAGGGGAAGTTGGGCTGAGGCTCAAGCCAAGCGGTGGGTTCAGTGCCACCGTGATGGAGGCCGTCTTCACGCAGCCGCCCGCACTTGTCACGGTTACTTCGTAAACTCCTTCGCCAGCCGCTGTCAAAAGCGGGATTGTTGGATTTTGTTCGGTTGAAACGAAACCGTTCGGACCAGTCCAGGCCCAGGTCACGCCGTGGCCACCACTTTCCGTCAGTTCCAGGTCGCCGCCGTCGCAGACCGGGCCGTTGCTGCCCAGTGTGACCGTCGGGCCGACCACTTCCACCGTCTGCGTGTCGATTGCTTCGCAACCATTTCCATCGGTAAAACTATAGGTCAAAACGTGGACGCCCTCGCCCGCCGCTATCGGGTCGAACTGGTCGCCGGTGACGCCCGTCCCGGCAAAGGTGCCGCCCGTTGGCGAAGCCACCAAAGCAATCGGCGAACTGCCCGCACAGACGTCGCCCGGGTCGTCGAACACCACCACCGGCAAAGGCAGCACATTGAAAATCAATACCACCCTGCTTCCGCTGACACAGCCGTTGGCGATGTTGCGGGCCTGAACGTAAAATGTATCTGACACCGTTGGCAGGTACTCCGTGTTGTTGGTGAGGAATGGGCTGCCACCCGTTGGGGCATCGTACCAGTCCGCCGTCTCGCCCGGGCCCACGATGACCGAGAGGATGTGGACGGGCTCGTTGGCACATATTTCCTCGTCACCCGTGCTCAGCGGCACGGCCACCAACGGACAGTTGCAGTCCGGTGCAATTACGGTCTGCTCCCAAACACAGTTGGTCGTCGTGTTCGTTGCCGTCAGCACCACATCCTGCCCTGCGGGAATATCGGTGATGCCAAAATTGCCGCCACCGTTGTCCGTCAAGGTGCCCGCACTGGCGGCCAGCAGGTCGGCATCGGTCGTCAGGTCAATCTGGTAGGTCAGCAGGTCTGTCGAGCAGGCCGTCAGGTTTACCGCAATGACGGGCGTCGTCGCCACGGTGACCAACACCCCGTCGGTCGAAGTGCAGCCAGCGCCGTTTGTCACCGTCACCGTGTAGGTCGTGGTGGCCAGCGGAGCGGCAACCGGGTTCACGATGCTGGGGTCGCTCAGCCCGGCGGCGGGTCCCCACACAAAGGCAAGGCCGCCCGTGCCCGTGCTGCCACTGGCATCCAATTGGACGCCCACGCCGCCGCAAGTGGTATCGTCCGCCCCCGCATTTGCCGTAGGCGAAGCCAATATGCTTACCGTGATGAGCGTGCGGGTGGCGCTCACGCAATTGTTGCTAATTATTACTGCCTCCACATAAAAATTGCCCGGCGCTGTTGGCACATAGCTCGTGGTGCTGGCCGCAAGCAGGTTGCCACCCGTGGCGGCATCGTACCAGTTGGCGGTCTGGCCGGGGCCAACGGTCACGGTCAGCGTCGGGAACGGCGCTCCTGTGCAAACGGATTGGTTGCCGCCGCTCACAGGCGGGTTCACGGTCGGGCAGTTGCAGTTCGGCGAGTTGACCACCTGCGTTTTCGAACAGCCCGTGCCCGATTGCGTGGCGGTTATCGTGACGTCCTGGCCGGTCGGGATGCCGTTGATGTTGAACATGCCCGCACCGGCGCCCGTCACGGTGCCGAGCGTGGCCGTCACGGTGTTCGCATTGGTGGTTATCAGGACATGGTAGGTGCTCAGGCCGGGGTCGCAGGTGACGTTGTTCACGGTCAGCGTCGGCAGCGGGTTCACCGTTGTCAGCCCTTGGTCCGTGCCGGTGCAGCCGTTGGCGTCGGTGACCGTCACCGTGTAGGTGGTGGTGCCCGTCGGGCTGGCCACCGGGTTGGCGATGTTCGGGTTGTTCAGGCTGCCCGCAGGGCTCCAGGCGTAGGCGAACGGCGCCGTGCCGTTGCCGCTGCCACCGCCCAGTTGCGCATTGCCGCCCGCACAGATGGCCGTGTTCGGGCCAGCGTCTGCCAGCAATGCCGGGTTGATGGCCAGGGCCACCGCCGTCCGGGCAGCACTGACGCAGCCGTTCAGGGTGCTGTGCGTCTCCGCATAGTAGGTGCCCGCCCCGGTGGGGACGTAGCTGTTGCTGTTCGCCAGCAACAGTGTGCCGCCAACGGGCGCACTGTACCAGTAAGCGATCTCGTTGCTGCCCACCGTCACGCTCAGGGTCGGGATTGGGCTGCCCGCACAGCCCGACTGGTCGCCGTTGCTCACGGGGGGCTGCATGGCCGAGCAGTCGCAGGTCGGCGGGAAGACTTCTTCGCTGGCTAGGCACCCTGTCGCCGGGTTGGTGGCCGTGATGACCACGCTCGGCCCGTTGGGAATGTCTTCCACGGTAAAAGCGCCACCGGCATGCGCATGCACGTTGCCGGCGCTCGCCGTCACCGACAGGGCGTTGGAATGCAAAAAGACGTTGTAGGCGTTGAAGCCGGGCGAACAGGTGGCCGAGTCCACCGTCAGCGTCGGCAGCGGGTTGACCGTCACCGTGACCGCATCGCCCTGGGCACAGCCGTTGCCGTCCGTCACCTGCACGGTGTAGGCGGTCGTGGCGGTCGGACTGGCAATTGGGTTGGCAATGTTCGTTGCGCTCAACCCCGTGGCAGGGCTCCACAGGTAAGACAGCGTTCCGCTGCCGCTGCTGGCGCTGGCGTCCAGTTGGGCATTGCCCCCGGAACAGATAGCCATGTCCGCCCCGGCATCGGCAACCGGAAGTGCGTTCACCAGCACGGTCACCTGGTCGGTGGCGCTGCAGCCGCTGCCGCTGGTCACCGTCACGGTGTAGGTCGTGGTGGCAGTTGGACTGGCTATCGGGTTGACTATCAGTGGGTTGTTCAGGCTCGCCACAGGGCTCCACGAGTAGCCGAGCGGTGGGCTGCCGCTGCTGCCCCCGGCATCAAGCTGGGTGCCGCTTCCGGTGCAGACCTCGGCAAACGGACCCGCCTCCGCTATTGGCAGGGCATTCACCACCACCACGACCTGGTCGGTGGCCGTGCAGCCGTTGCCGTTGGTTACTGTCGCCACATAGGTCGTCGTCGTGGTCGGGCTGGCTACCGGGTTCGGGATGTTGGAGGCGCTCAGGCCGGTGGCCGGGCTCCAGGCATACGTGGCCGGGCCGTTGCTGCTGGCACTCAACTGGGTGTTGTTGCCAAAACAGATGGCGACGTCCGCCCCGGCATTTGCCGAAGGCAAAACATTGACCGTCACCACCACCGCATCGGTGGCGGTGCAGCCGTTCCCGTCCGTCACCAGTACGGTGTAGGTCCGGGTGGTCGTCGGACTGGCGATTGGGTTCACGATGTTCGGGTTGCTCAGGGCGATGATGGGCGCCCAGGAATAGGACAGGGTGCCGGAACCGGAGCTTCCCCCGGCGTTCAGTTGGGTGCTACCGCCTGCACATATCGTGGCGTCCGCCCCCGCATTTGCCGAAGGCAAGGGATGGATGGTCAGCGTGACCGGGGTGCGGACAAAGCTGACGCAGCCGCTGAAGGTCACCCTCGTTTCCACATAAAAAGTACCTGCCGCAGCAGGCGTGTAAATCGTGTCGCCCATGAGCAGCAGGTTGCCGCCCACGGGGGCATCGTACCAGTCCGCCGTCCGGTTCAGCCCGACGCTGACGGCCAGCGTTGGGATGGGCGCTCCGGCACAGATGTCGGCGTCCCCTTGGCTGATAGGGGCATCCACGACCGGACAGCTGCAGTCCGGTGCGTTTACGTTTTGCGCCCTGAAGCAGCCCGTCGTTGTGTTCGTGGCGGTGACCATCACGTTTTGACCTTCGGGAATATTGATGACGACCCACGAGCCGCCTCCGTAGTCAATCACGTCGCCAAAGTTGGCGGTCACGGCATCGGCATTGGTCGTCAGGTTCACCCGGTAGGTCTGCAGGTCGAGGGCGCAGACCACGCTCGTGACGGTCAGCGTCGGCCTCGGGTTGACGTTCACCGTGACCGGGCTGGTGTCCGAACAGCCGTTGACGTCGGTCACCTGCACGGTGTAGGTCCTCGTGACCAGCGGGCTGGCCACGGGGTTGGCGATGTTCGGGTTGCTGAGGCCGGTGGCAGGCGTCCAGAGGTAGGCCAGCGGGGCGTTCCCGGTGCTGCCGCCAGCATCGAGCTGTGTGCTGCTGCCGTTGCAGATGGTCACGTCAGCTCCGGCATTGGGAACTGGCAGTGGGTTTATTGTGAGCGTCACCGCCGTGCGGGTAAAGCTCAGGCAGTTGTTGATGAAGTTGTGCGATTCGGCGTAGTAGGTGCTGACCCCGACCCCTAAAGGGGAGGGCGTGTAGCTCGTGCTCCCCGCCAGCAGCAAATTGCCGCCGGAGGGGGCATCGTACCAGTCCGCCGTCTCGTCCGGGCCGACCGTCACGGTCAGCGCAGGTACCGGGCTGCTGGCGCAAATGGCCTGGTCGCCGCCGCTCACCGGTATGCTCACCGCCGGGCAAGGGCAGGTCGGGGATGTGACGGTCGCCGCCTTTTGGCACCCGGTCGCCGTGAGGGTAGCGGTGATGGCCACGTCGCTGCCCGTTGGTACGCCAACGACGGTGTAATTGCCGCCGCCATTGTTGTTTACCGTGCCGAGCGTTGCCGTCACGGTGTTGCCATTTGTAAAAACTAAAACACTGTAAGTCAACAGGTTCGGAGCGCATATCGTGTCGTTTACGGTCATTATCGGCATCGGGTTTACCGTCACTTTCACCTGGTCGGTGGCCGTGCAGTCGTTGCCATCCGTCACCGTCACCGTGTAGGTGGTGGTGGCCGTTGGACTGGCTATCGGGTTGATGATGGCAGGGTTGTTCAAGCTGCCGACGGGACTCCACAGGTAGCTCAAAGCAGGCGTCCCGGTGCTTCCGCCAGCGTTCAACTGGGTGCTGAACGTGTTGCAGATGGCCACGTCAAGCCCAGCGTTTGGCACGGGCACGGGGTTCACTGTCAGCGTCACCGCCGTGCGGACGGCGCTGGTGCACTGGTTGATGACATTGCGGCCCTGGGCATGGTAGGTGCCTGCGGCAATGGGCGTGTAGCTTGAATTTCCTGAAAGGAGCAAATTGCCGCCCACAGCGGCATCGTACCAGTCCGCCGTCTCGTCAACGCCGACCGTCACCGTGAGGGCTGGATTTGGCAGGTTGGAGCAGATGGTCTGGTCGCCGTTGCTTGTCGGCACGCCCACGAACGGGCAGGGGCAAGTTGGCGAAGCCACCAATTCCGAAGATTGACAGCCCGTTGCAGCGATGGTGGCCGTGATGGTCACGTCACTCCCAGTGGGTACGCCGCTGACGGTGAAATTGCCGCCGCCATTGTCGGTCACCGTGCCGAGCGTGGCGGTCACGGTGTTGCCGTTTGTTGTCACTAAAACGCTGTAAGTCAGCAGGTTGGGGGCGCAGATGGTGTCGTTCACCGTCAGTGTCGGCAGTGGATTGACCGTCACCGCCAGTTCGTCAGTGTCCACACAGCCGTTGCCGTCGGTCACTTCCACCGTGTAGGTGGTGGTGATTGATGGATTGGCCGTTGGGTTGGCGATGGTCGGGTCGTTGAGGCCAGTGGTGGGGCTCCACGAATAGTCCAACGTGCCGCTGCCACTGCTGCCGCTTGCGTCCAGTTGGATGCTTGCGTTGAGACAAATGGCCACGTCCGGGCCCGCCACCACGGTGGGCAGCGGGTTTATGATGTATGCCACCGCCGTGCGGTCGTCGCTGAGGCAGTTGTTGATGGTGTTGTGCGCTTCGGCATGGTAGGTGCCTTCGGCAATGGGGGTGTAGCTCGTGCTGGCAGCAAGCAGCAGGTTGCCGCCTGTTGCGGCGTCGTACCAGTCGGCCGTCTCGTTCGGCCCAACGGTGACGGTCAGTGCGGGGATGGGCAGGCCGAAGCAGACGGCCTGGTCGCCGTTGCTCAGCGGTGCATTGATGGTGGGGCAAGGGCAGGTTATGCCTGTAACTACCAATATCCGCTGGCATCCTGTGGCGGTGAGCGTAGCTGTGAGGGTCAGGTCTTGTCCCGGCGGTATGTTGGATATGGTGAAGGTACCGTTGCCGTTGTTCGTCACTGTACCGAAGTCGGCTACCATTGTGTTTGCGTTGGAATGTACGAAGGCGCTGTAACTCAAGAGGTTGGGGGCACAAACGGCGCTGTCCAGTGTCAGCGTTGGCTTCGGGTTGACCGTCACAACGACGGCATCGGTGCCGGTGCAGCCGTTGGCATCTGTCACCTGAACGGTGTAGGTTGTTGTGCCGAGCGGGTTTGCGACCGGGTCGGCGATGTTGGGGTTGCTGAGGCCCGCAGTCGGCGTCCAGCCGTAGGTGAACGGGCCGTTGTTGCTGTTGACGGTGGCGTTCAGTTGGGTGTTTGCGCTAGCGCAAATGGTCACGTCCGCCCCGGCACTGGCCAGTGGTGCCGGGTTTACGGTTACGATTGCTTCGTCTGTGGCGGAGCAGCCGTGGCTGTCCGTCACCTGAACGGTGTAGGTCGTGGTGGCCGTCGGGTTGGCGGTCGGGTTGACGATGTTGGGGTTGTTCAGCCCAGTGGTTGGGCTCCACAGGTAAGCCAGTGGAGCACTGCCGCTGCTGCTGCTTGCGTTGATGGTGGTGTTAAGGCCCTCGCAGATGGTCACATCGTCGCTGGCAACGGCGATGGGCAGGGCGTGGACGGCCAGGGTGACTGCCGTGCGGGCGGCGCTCACGCAGCCATTGATGGTGTGGCGGGCCTCGGCGTAGAAAGTGCCCGCCGCCGTTGGGGTGTAGCTCGTATTGCTGGCCAGCAAAAGGTTGCCGCCCGTGGGGGCGTCGTACCAATCGGCGGTCTCGCCAACGCCGACCGTAACGGTTAGGGCGGGGATGGGGGCGTTGAGGCAGATGGATTGACTGGTGCTGGTAAGAATTATTGGGAGCGGATTTACCGTCAGAATAAATTCATTGGTGGCCGTGCACCCGGTCGAGTTGGTGACGGTGACGGTATAAGTTCCGTTGGTGGTAGCGGTGATGGATTCCGTTGTTTCGTTGGTGCTCCACAGATAAGTGTCAAACCCAGTTGTTGCAGTCAATACGCTGTTTTCACCCTCACATATTTCATTATCTCCGGTGATAGAAACATTGATTTCCATTGGCTGTCCCACGGTGGCGCTGGTAAATGCGTTGCAGCCATTGTTGTCGGTCAGCGTGATATTGTATGAATCCGAGGTCAAGCTTGGAATGTTTGTGCCAACGCCGTCCCCTGAGCTACTGCTGTTTTCCCAATGATACCCAAAAGGCGAAGTGCCTCCTGTGACGGTCAGCGTTATGCTCCCGTCGTTTGCCCCAAAACAACTGGCAGGTGTGGAAGTGGCTACCGCATCGAGTAAATCGGGCTCGGTGATGGTATAAGTTTCAAAAAATTGACAGCCGTGGTCGTCTGTCAAAGTAACCGAATATGGGCCAGCTAAAAGGCCAGATATGGCGCTGGTTGTTTCACCATTTGACCATTCATAATTATAGGGCGAAGTGCCGCCAGTCGGCGTGAGGGTTATGCTGCCATCACTCGACATGAAACAAGCTGCATTTACCACTACGGCGTTGTCGGCCAATGCATCGGGTTCGGTGATGGAATAAGTTTCGATATCTACCGCACCACTTGCATCGGTCAGGGTGAGGGTGTAGTCACCGACGGCAAGGCCAGTAATTTCGGGGCTGGTGCTGCCGTTTGACCACAAAAAATCATACGGTGAAAGGCCGCCTTCGGCATGAACCAGGATGCTGCCGTCCGTCTCGCCATTGCAGGAAATATTGGTCAAATCATCGAGCACAATGCTTAAAACAGCAGGCTCGTTGACGGTGAATGTTTCTGTTTTTTCACAATTATTGGCATCGGTTACGCTGACCGTGTAAGTGCCTGCCGGAATACCTGTGAGGTCTTCCGTTGTGGCGCCGTTTGACCAAAGGAAAGTATATGCGCCCGTGCCGCCGGAAACCGTGAGGTCAATGGCTCCGTCAGAATTGCCGTTGATGGTAACATCGGTGACGATACCTGAAGTCAAGATGGCTGTTGGGCTGACCAGGTCAATCGTAGCGGTTGTTGGGGTGGTGGAACAGCTACTTGCATCGTGCACTTCCACGGAATAAGTTCCGGGCAAGGAAAGGTTGCTGATAAATTGGGTAGTAGCTGTGGTCATATCTGGGTACGTCCAGATATAGGTATATGGCGGCGTACCACCAGATGGGTTGGCGTTCATTTGACCATCGGTGTCCCCAAAACATTCCAATGGCATGGTGATGACAGGGTTGGCAACCAATTGGGTCGGCTGGGTGATGGTGAAATTCAGTACTGGGCCTACGCAAGCGTTTATATCGCTGATGGTCACAGAATATGCACCAGGCTCCAAGTCAAGGATATCTTCGTCAGTAGCCGTATAGCCATTTGGGCCCGTCCATGTGAACGTAAAATCAGCATTGCCACCTGAAACCGTGAGGTCAATGCCACCGTCACCATAGCCAAAACAGGAAACCTGCTGGACAATGGAGGTTGCAGTAATCATATCTGGTTCCACCACTTCAAAATCCGCTGTTTTCGTGCAATTGGTGCCATCGGTGACGGAGACACTGTATGTTTGAGTCGGGCCCATGAGGTTTTCGATAAAACTGGCCGTGCTGCTGCCGCCGCCTGCCCATTGCCATTCATAAGTAAAACCGCCGCCACCACCTGAGACATTCAAGTAAATGCTACCGTCGCTTTCTCCGTTGCAAGATATATTTGTGATGGTTTCGCCCAGAATAATTTCATCTGGTTCCGTAATCGTAAAACAATCATGCAGGTCGCATCCATTGGCATCCACAAGTGTGAGTGAGTAACAAGAACCGGGGGTTAAGCCATTAATAACTGATGTTGAGGGAAGGTCATTGTCATCTGGATCCAACCAAGAATATTCGTATCCTCCCCAGCCACCTGCTGCAACGATAGCTATTGAGCCATTGTTGGCACCAAAACAAGTGACGTTGGTAACGGTAGCGGTGAAACTCAATGCCGAACTTGGTTCTAATATAGTGACGGTGGCAGGTATGAGTTCGCAACCATGTGAATCACTAATGGTCACATGGTAATCTCCGGATTCCAGTCCAAAAATATTGGGGTTATAGGAGGTCGAAGTATAGCCGCTTGGCCCCGTCCAATCATATTCATAAAGGTCTGGGCCTGATGGGTTAGTATAAGGCGTACCACCAGAGGCATCCAGGTGGACAGAACCTGAGAAGGTGCCTAAACAGGTTACATTTTCAGGGGAAACAATAACTTCCAAAGCGGTAGGCTCAGCCACTTCAAAACTTCTGGAATACGTGCAACTATGGGCGTCTGTCACCGTGACATTATAAGTGCCACCATCCAAATTAGCAAGGTCTTCGTCGGTCGAGGTAAAACCACCTGGCCCGACCCATGAGAACATGTATGGCGTAGTACCGCCAATAATCGTCCATTCTATGGCACCATCTCCATCACCATTGCAATTCACTGGCGTGACAACTGGCGCAGGGGAATATGAGTACGTCAATACATCAGGCTCCAATACGACAATGCTGCTGGTTGTGATACAGCTAAGGCTGTCCGTCACGGTTACCACATAAGTTCCACCTGACAACCCATTTATATCCTTTGCAGTGGCGCCATTTGACCACAAATAAGTATAGCTAGGTGAGCCGCCGCTAACTGATAAAATAATTACGCCATTACCAGCGCCATTGCAGGTAACATTGGTTACGACATTACTGGTTGCAAGTGCTGCGCTTGGCCCAACCAGCGTGACCGTCAATGTTTTGGAACAATCGAAGTATTGTGTATCTGTGCAGCCATTCCATGCATTTGAAACAGTGACCGTATAAGTGCCAGCTTCCAAGCCTGTTAGGTCTTCCGTGGTAGCACCGTTTGACCATATTATCTCTGGGCAATCATTCGGCGTAGAAATCGTCAAGTCAATGGACCCAAGACCTTCGCCGAAACAGATGGGTTGTGTATGGGTTTCGGTCAAGACAATATTGACAAAATTCATGTACATATTATCCGTTGCCGTACAGCCATTAACGTCCGTCAGTGTCACCGAATAGGTGGTGGAGGCATTGGGGACTGATATTGTTGGTAAGTTATTTACGCCATGGCTCCAATTATAATCATAAGGCGGAGTGCCACCTGACGGGTTTGCTGTCAAGTCAGTGTTGCCTGGATTGCATACCGTTAAATTAGGCGGAGTAATATCCACGGTTGGCGACGGGTTGACCATAACCGCTACCGTGTCAAAAGCATTGCAATAATTTAAGTAAACAGCCACTGTAACAAGGTGGGGCCCCGGCGAATAATTATTTGCTATAAACGTATAGGAACTGCTGGGTATTTGCGGATTCCCTACGTGGACGCCATCCACCTGCCAATCTCCAGCATAAGCAGCCGTAAATGTATGGGTAGTCCCTTGACAAAGCGCCAAATCAGGTCCTATATCAACGATTAGTGTATCCTCGTGCACGATGGTGACAATGTCTCTGTCATAGCACCCCAAGGAGTCATAGGCAATGAATTCCAAAGTTTGATTTGGTGTGTCCTCTACGCCCGTCATGGTGTAATTATCTTGATTTAACCCGAGCGAATCACCATCCAGAATCCACTCATAAGCTGAGGCTGGGCCACCACCAATGCTAGGCGTTATGAGATATTCTACGCCATCACAAAGGTGCATCTCCGGGCTTTGGTAAAAGAAGACGTGGGGCGCATTCGTGCAGGGAAATGCCGTCCATATATTGGTGATATCCACCACATCATTTTGCACCAAGGTATTGGCTGCCGTGTTTAAATCCGAAGCTTGAGCAGTCCAAGGATTCCCATTGCTGGGAGATTTGAAAATGGTCAGGTTGTTTTCGCTGACCCCATATAATTCAGCATCCAAATAATGAAAAGTAAAATCCATTTCCGAGGGAATAGGAACATCGGCGTTGGATTCAATGGAATAAGCCCTTTCAATAGAGCTCATGGACAATGGATTCATCGGGTCGCCTGTATCAACGACGATGGAGCTTACTGTATGCAACCTTTTTATGGTGATATAATTTCCCCCAAACTTATCCCCATGGTCGTAAATTTCAGCACCCATATTGCCCAAATTTACCGGACCCGCCTTAAATGGATTAAATGGTGCGCTTTCAACCAATTGATTCTCTACCACTACACCTGCGAAGATACTACTGCCATATATCCTGTTGTTTTCTGTTTCATTTAATATTTTGGGGAAAGAATCTAAATTGCTTACGTTTAAGATTATGGGATTATTGCTGATGTCCACTAAAGTAAGATAAACTTCACTGGCTTGCAGGTTCAAGTCTCCTTGAGCCAGTTCTATATTCTTCCGGATGGAAATATCATCAAATAAGGTGACCTTATTGTTGCTGCTTGATTTGAAAATTCTTAATTTATTGAAATTGTTCTTATAGACATTCCCGCCGTCTATTAGCTGGTCATCGGCTCCCGTGAAGATGAACTGGCTAATATCGTTGTTTGTGAATAACCTGCTGTTTGGGTTATCATTGTACAAGTGTCCAGTCAAGTAAATATCAGCACTAGGGCCATACCCGTACTTGCTGCGGATATGCCCATCATCTACCACCTTGATGGCTCCATCCACAAAGACAATGGGGTTGCCCTGAAAAGTTGGATCAACCTGTGTGGTACCGCCGATAAACCAAACCACATTGCTGGGATTGCCGCCCATCGCTGATTTCATGGGGTTTTCTTCCGTGCTAACGGTCAGGGTAGCTGGGTCGGAGGTAACCGTCACCACTTCGCAGGCCTTACCAGAAACAAGGCAGCGGAATTGATAGCCGTCCATCTTTTTAGTCAATTGCGACATGCTCAATATCGAGGTCTTGCAGCCCGAATAAGTGCCGTCATCCACCATATTTGCGAAGCCACTGCCTGAATTTACCTGCCATTGAAATGTGATGCCAGCACCAGACGCATATACCGCCATGCTATGATAATCGTCCACAAAACCTGTTCCATTGGCGGGTTGCCAATTGATGATGGCATTCTTCAATTCCGTCAACACCTCTTCAGAATATAGCTCTCCCGCACCATTGCTTATTCTGCAACGGTATGAATACTGGTTCATGGATTTGGACAAGCTGGCAATGTTCAATTGGGAGGTGTGGCTACCGCTGTAGCCGCCGGCATCCTGCAAATCTTCAAAATTCCCCTCACGCTTGAACACCTGCCACTGATAACTGAGACCACTCCCACTGGCCTGTACTTTCAGGCTGGTGCCCTGCCCTGCGCAAATTGGCGTAAACACTGGCTGTTGCAGGATTTCGATGCCGAGGCCATTGGACTGGCAAAGCCCATTGAAGCCAAGAAATGACAGGCATATAATTGCCAAACAGGATATGGTCGCATATTTTTTCATAATCGCTGATTAATCGTCTAAATAATTGGACAAAAACCTGACGTTTACTAATCCTACAAGGTTTAGTAAACGTATCCACTAATCGAGTTTGATACCCGCTTTTTCGAGGGCTGTCTTGATGGCGTCTATTTCCGCTTGTTGGGCTTCGATTTTTTTGGCTTGGGTTTCGATGATTACCTGTTGCTCCTGGATTGCTTTTACGGCTATTATCCCAAAACCGGCATAATTCATCATATAAGGTGTTTCCCCTTTTTCATTAATAGAAGGTGGAGTGACCAATTCTGGAAACAGCTTCTCAACATCTTGGGCGATGAAACCTATGTTCAATTCCTTTTTCGTGTCGGATTTATAGGTATAATTTTTTGCCTCTAATTTAAGTAGTATAGGAAGTACATTATTAAGCGGAGTTATATTGTCTTTGAGCCGACGGTCGGATGTGGCACTGTAAACACCAGAGGAATAATTGAAATTACCGACGGAACCAAAGCCAGCATACAGGTAAAAATTCCCATTTTGGAGGCCATCTTGCCATAGCTCCCAATAAGAATTCCCTGCTGAGGCGTTTTGAATTTTCAACCCGAATGCACCAGTTAAAAGTGCCAGTTTGTGAGAGCCAGGGCTGTTAGTTCCAATACCTACATTTCCTTCCATGAAATAAGCGGGCCCACCAAATGTGGCCGCATCGTTTGCCATGTTCAACGTAAGCGGCCAGTAACTACCAGTTGGCGACGCCCATGTGCTTGCGTTTACGCCACCATTTAAAAAATACATCAAATTAGAGTTCTGGTGGATAAACCCAGACATTTCGTCGGTATCCTGTAAATAAATAGTTGGGTAAGAATGGTTAATCACCAGATTAGTATTTGTCCGTATGCCAGTTTGCACATTCAACCCATCAGCTTTTATCCGCATTAATTCTGTTCCAGTTCCATTTTTGCCGCCCGCATAAAAAACATGGTGGTTTCCCGTTGGGACATCGTAATTCAATTGACCACTTGACACGCCAAACCCAAGATGTGTTGCGGGATTTCCACCATCCCAAAGGGTGATTTTTGCCTCGGCTGTACCTGGGGAAATGGAAAGTTTGGAAAGCGGGTTATTGGTGCCGATACCGACATTGCCAGCCGAGTAGTATGCATTGCTTCCATAAAGGTTCCAAAGCCCAACTGGCCTCCAAACGCCATCCCAATAGTTGAAAACTTTATCGCCCTTGTTATAGAAAAGCAATCCTGTTGAAGTGCTAGAAGGGAAAGTATTAGGCTCCATCCTCGGAATCAGCAATCCCTTCGTATTTGAGGTAATATCCAAAATAGCGGAGGCATCTGGCGTGGTGGTGCCAATACCCATGTTGTTGTTTTGGGCATGGAGGATTTGTGCACTGGCCAATACCAAGAGCAAATTGCAAAGCAAAAAACGAACAGGGTTAGAGAATAGATTTTTCATGATATAATGGTAATTAGTTGATTATCAAAGAATACCTGCCAATCGGCAAGGCGAGTTTTCCGGTGCTATTTAGCCACTACTTCTACCGCTTCAGACAGGGTCATGTTCCCGTCCTTGTAGTAGGTGCGCAGTTGGTATTTATAACTTTCTTCCGGCTCCAGATTGGCGTCGGTATATTCCGTTTCTTTGGTCAGCAAATCGGAGAGCGGCAAGAAACGGCCATTGCCCACTTTCCGGTAAACCATACTCCCCTCCACCAATGTTGGCGAATCTTGTTTCCAAGAGAGGGTGGCCGTTTTTTTCCGTTTGGCGTAGGTCGCTTTCAACTTGCCGGCCACGAGGTCTTCGCCGTGGCTGGGGCTGGTGCTTACCGAATAGCGGTTGGAGGTTACGGAGATATTCCCGGTATGGTCTTCGGCGGTCAATTGGTAGTAGTAAGTCATCCCGGCTTGGAGGCCAGCGTCCGTAAAATGCGTGGCCAGCGGCGATAGCAGCTCCCCGCCCAATGGCAGCCATTGCGTGGTGTCCAGGTCAGAACTGCGGTAGAGGTGGTAGCCTTTCAGTTCATCATCAATGCTGGGCAGCCAGGTCAACATGGCTGTGTCGCTCTTGATTTCTACGCTGATGATGGTAGGGGAAATGGGGGCAATGACGTCGGGCATGACGGCACTGACCGTTTCAGAGCGCTCGCTCAGGTTGCTGAAATTGTCCATCGCTGCTACTTTGTAAAAATACTTGTTGCGAGCCTCCCGTGGCAGAGAATCCAGGAAGGAAGTAGTGTCAATGGCGCCACTGGAAATAAGCGTAAATGGAGCGCCAGGCGTATTGGCCACAGAACGATACACCACATACCCCATTAAATCAGGCTCCAATTGTATGTCCCAACTGATTTCGATGGCTCCCTCAAAAGGCGATGCAAGCACCCCAGTAGGTGCTGCCGGAGGTATCACATCGTTGACGGTTAAGCCCATTTTAGTGGAGGCAGTTCTTGTGCCCGCTGCATTGATGGCTTCCACATAAAAAAACTTGTCACCCCATTTTTCATCCGTGATTTTGTGGGTAAATTTTGTCTGCGAGGCAGGAATCCTTGTTTCATTGGCTTTTACAAAAACGGCGGTCACGGAATCTCCAACGAATACGTCATAGCCAGCAAGGTTACCGCTCTCAGATGCCGCCCAGGATACCAATACCTCATGGGGACCAGCACGCACGGTTTCCAAGCCAGTAGGAGGTTGTGGAGGTGTACGGTCAATGATTTCAACCTTGTACGATGGAGAAATGGTACTTTCCCGACCGAAGAAATCAATCGCTTTTAATTGGTAGGTATATGTTTTACCGACTTTATGGTCGCCTCGATTATAAAAGAAATTGGGGTAAACCAATTTGCCACTGACATTGGTTTGGGAAGGTATGGCCGGGATATCGTTGATTTTCTCAAGAGTTTGGCCTTCCAATGCCCGATAGACATTAACCGCAAAATAACGAGTTTCTTCTGGTGTCCAGAATACTTCGACCATCGTATCAATCTTCTCGTTCACCATGATTTTTATTCCTTGTGGCGGTAAAATGGGTTGAAATGCTTTGGTTTCAACGGCCTCGGAAATACCCACCAACTGCTCTTTTCCCTTCTCCAATTTGGTGACTTTATAGCGATAGGTTTTCCCGGATTCGGCGGTATCATCTTGGTAAAAAAGCCCTAAATACTTGGCGAATTCATTCAGCTCCACCATTTTCCGACTCAGCAAAAGCAGCGTAAATGCATCAGCTTTGGAAAGGTCATTATTCTGAATGTAATCCTCCAAATATACCATATCGTCGCCTTTGTCCATTGGACTTAGTTCAAGTTTAGGCATCTTCTTGACAGGGTTCGGGTTGAGCAATACCCAGGTAGATTCACCATTTGATTGGCGATATACTTTAAACCCCTCCTTCGCACCAAAAGCTGGCAAAACCCATTTGAGTAAATTGGTATTGGCCGAAGAACCGTTCGCAACGAATAAAATACCAATGGATTTATCCTGCCCAAATGCCTCCGAATGATGGGTAAGCAAGAAGGTTCCAACTAGGATATAAGCAATAATTTTTTTCATGTTTTTCAACTTGTTATTCAGCTATACTTTTTTCATAAGGGAACACAAATCGGGCAGTGATAAGACCAAAAAGCGTCGCCTCCCCACTTATCGCCCCATGTAGTTTGTTGGTTCTGAAATCTGCCGTCAAGTCTCCCCCAAGGTACATATACAGGGCACTTAAATTTCCAAAAGGACAGAATGTGCCCGAAAAATTAACACCTATATCAACCCCTGCTCCAAATAGAAATCCGGCATTCATAATTTCCAAACTGGGTTCTAATTGGAAATTGGCAAATACAGCTGCAGCAGCAAAGGTGTTTGCATAACCATAAAAGGTGCAAAATTCAGCGCCATACCTGGCGGATTGCACAAAAGCATTTGCTGACAAGCCAATACCTGCGCCAAGCGTTAGCGTTTCTGGGTTCTTGTGAAGTTCAAACCAACCTAACATACCTAACCCACCGGATGCAGAGCCTTGACCTGGCACCCCAGCACCAACGCAAGGATATATGACATTGATAGGAAAAATTTTACTACCTAATTGAAAATGATATTGCCCGGGGGTGATTTCTAAGTACAACATTCCCTGTCCGCAAACACCGCCATTGATAGCCTGCGCTTGTAGGTTGGCAATAAATGTTTTTGTCTTTTCCGTGTAGGTAATACAGCCTTTAGCTTTAATAAAAGAGCCATCTATTGTCTTCGGATGCGGTGCGTTACCCATGCCCGCATCTATCCGCAGTAGAAATTGCCCAAAGCTGCCCTCTCCACCGCTCATTTCCAATACACCTTTAACCATGGAGGCCATGCCATCTAGGGCGTGTTCCGCAGCTTCCATTTCAGGTGACAATTGTGGCCCCATATTAGGCGGCACATAAGTGTTTTCCGCCCTTACCTTCAGGCTCATTCCAAAGTCAATGGAATTATCAACTTGATAATTGGAAATAACTGTCGGCGTTATTGAATTTATCCTACTGAGTAAAGCAGGTAGTGCAGGTCGGCCATAAATACTAAATGAATCCGGCCAGTTGATAGGTAAGAAATCAGGGGGAAAAGGATCCCATAAGCTAGGCCAATTATCAAATGGTATCTGAGATATAAGCTTACACCAGGAAGGGTCTACATCCCAATAAGTTACTGCAATAAAAGGCCATGATATTGAATCCCCTTTATGAGCCAAAGAATCGGGGCCTGCCTTCCAACTGGCAATCGTATCTTCCATTCTAGTCCAATCCGCTTCCACAAAAATCTTATTATTACCATATTCATCTATATCACCTCTACGCAAATCAAGAAATTTTTCTTTTTTTGCCGCTTTATATGACTCAATCTTTTTCAAGGCCTTTATTATCTTAGCCTTGTTGTATTTGCAAGGATCAGGGTGAAAAGGTAACTTAGGCATTTCACATAAAATTTTATCCCAGTTTTGCACTTGTTTCACAATGGCCTTTATGATATAAGGGCAAAACTTGTCCTGAAACAACAAATCCAAGTGACCAAAATCTCCCACACCATCTAATTCCAATTTATTCCATGTGTAAGCAGGAATTTGAGGAACCTCACTTCTCATCAAGTCATAATCAATTTCGGGGAGACCTCTCAATATATCATGAAATTGTGTTGGACTTCTTTCCCTCCAAGCGCATAGATAAGGCACCAGCGAATCTATGCTGGTCAGCATGTGGATTTTCTCGCAGGTAGTCAAAAACTTCCAAAGTTTTTCCAAATCCACACTGGCTGGGTTTGGATTTGAGCCAAGCTGTATAAGTGATTTAAAATCATCGCCACATTCTTTCTCAACATTATGGCTCATGTTCCAATACATTCTTCCACCAATCTCAACAATATTGTAATTGCCAAATGGAATACTCTTTGACGGCATTATTGGCGCTGGTGGCCCTGTTTGCTTAGCTATGAAGACTGATTTAACAGCATCAAGAGCCTGCATAAGAACGTTAGGTTGAGAATATTCCTTGAAATCTCCACCCTTATAGGTCAATTCTATTAGCCCATAATGAACATCATTCTTTGTACCTATCAATAGTTTTGTCTGAATACCATACTTAAGCGGCCGGTTTATCGTAGCATTGGCCATTCCAAAGAACGCATTGCCCCATTCAGGGTCATCCGTTCTGTATAAGAACCCACCAACTACTTGAAAAATAGAATTCTTATCTGCCAAATATTGTACGGCGGCACCTGCAGCAATCCCAGCTCCAGCGCCAGCACCAGCCTGAGCACTGGATTCTTCCTCCTCAGACGAATGAATCCCAACCCCCTCATGAGCCCCATAGTTTGCCAATTGCAGGGTGTCCGCCGACAATGCGCCTATTCCAGCACCTACCGCCGCACCTGCACCAGCTACACCTACTACCATCATGGCATTTTTTGCCGTAATCGGATAGCTTATGTAAATCGGAATAAAAAGCACAATTTTCCCACCCGTTTTCAATTTGCTTTTTACGCCCGGGCCTTTGTACTTTTTCCATTGTCCTGCGCCTGGGTAGCTGTTCGTTTCAGATGGAGGTGGCCCAGGAGGCCCTCCCACCTCAATTGGTTCAACAATTTTCACATCGGTAAAGTATTCTGCCCTTGGAGCACCAGCCGTGCCTGCATCTAAAATGGATATATTTTCATCACCCATTACAATATTGGTCAAAATATTGAAAGCATAAGTATCCCCAAAATACCCAGCTGCTATGCCGTAGGCTGTTATTTCAAATTTATGGTCAAATTTTCCTACAATATTTGTCATTCCCTTGGCTCCGCCGGGTTCTCGGAATCCAATTTCACCGTTGCCCCAAATCTTGAATTCTGTCAGGTTAGGTATTTCGATTTCTAAAGCATCCCATTCCACATCCATTGCTATATCCAATCGTTCATGGTCTTTGAATACTGCCTGTTTGATGATTAATCGAAGACGTAAATCAGCGTCGTTTTCACGCATGACAACTTCCCGGTTTATCAGGTTGTCATCCAAAAAACTTACCTGTAACCCATTGTTGTCAAAGGGCACGGTATATTTGAATTCTTCACCTTGTTTCAAGAACGGGACATAAACAAACCCCTTTAATACACAGCCCGACACATTATTATCTACTAATTTTATTTTTACCTCCCGCCCATTTCCCTTGAACGAATTGAAAGCAGCTGCAGGCCCCGTTGTTCCGGTAAATGTTCTCAGGATATCCATATCCAACCCATATCGGTCAATCCATGCATAAAAACTATTGCCTGCCAAAGGTTCGAAATTATAGACCTGCTCCTGCTCCAAAACGATTTGGTTGCTACCATCAAAAGCGGTCGGAAGCTGTATGTTGAAATTGGTGAAATAAATACCTTTCCATACTGGACTGTTTATTTTTAGCGGCGATTCGTCCTCCGAAAGGTCAAATATGGCGGCTATGGCATCCAATTGTATTTGGGTGTTTTTTACCAATTTTATATTGGCGCTTGCGCCCAAACCTGCTTGTGTAAAATAATAGGGATTATTGGCATCCTGAAACTTATAGCCAATGCGGGTAGCGCTCATATCCGCCACGCTGGTTGGCACTTTCATTTCACCGTCGAGCGTCAGCGTCAGAATGTTATTGTACAAGGCAAATTTGGTATGCGAAGTGCCACCAGTGGGGTAATAAGTGATATTGAAATTTGCGGGGTCGAGCATGTTGAAGGATTTGCCCTCCACCGCTACATACGCATTGATGAGTTGATAGCGATTGTACAAAATGGTGGTGTCCATCGATTGAATGAGGGCAGCGCCGCCAGCCACTGTGTGGGGAAACTGCCACTTCACCCGGCCACGAAGCCTTAAATCGTCTTTCCCTACGATGACATGGGTCGCATTAAAATTAGCCACCCCGTAATTGTCCATGTTTGTGGTATCGCCCGCTGGGTTGCCGCTGTTGTCGAGGTGTACGTTGAAGTTGTTCAACGGCTCGGTGATGCTTCCCTCCAGCAATTCCCAAAAATCATCCAATGGCCCAACGATGATATTGCTGAAATGCAAGGTGACCAGCTCGCCGTTCGCTCGAATTGGCATGGTACCGATGCCGGATATTCGTTTTTGAATATTGGTTATGTCCTCGTAACTGGTCAGGGTTAGCACCGTGACCATGTTCCAGTCTGGGTTACCGGCCTTGAACCGCTCCACCATTGGTGCCGATTTGTAGGTCCGTTTTTCACTCACCGCTATTTCCTCTTCCACACCTGCATTACCGACATAGGCTTTCACCTCCCAGGCGTAGTCTTGTTCGGGAGGCAACGGGTACAAGCTACCTGGTACAGTCACCACTGCGTTACCCGGCAAAACTGGCGTTTCCCACTCAAACCAAGCCGGATTGAATTCCAGCGCTGTCTCCGGTGCTTGGCCGGATTGCATGATGACGACCTTGAGTTTATAATAAACCTGCTGGCCGGGAGTGGCATTGGCAGGGCGTTGCCATTGAAAGGCCAACTGTTTAACGGTACTTACTATTTTGTTCAGCGTCGGTGCCAACAGCGGCACCAGCCCGTTGCCGCTCACGCCATAATAAAAGGTGCAAACTTGCGAAAGGCCATTGTTTTCAAAAGTGGTATTGCCCGAAATGTCCAAGGTTTTTACCCGCCAGGCGTACTTCTTTCCGGTCTCCAACGGGAGCTGTTCAGGGCCGTACAGAAACGAAGTCCCCATCACCGGCTCCGAGTCAAGAATTTTAGTCGATGAGCCGTTCATCGCATCGTCCGGGTTCATGCCTGGCGGCACTTCCACGATGCTCAGTTCGTACAACGTCGGGATGCTGAAATCGGAGTTTGAGTGCCATTGGAAAAGCACATCGGTATTGCCACCAAACGACGGAATGGTGGAGCCACAAACCGGGGCCACCAGCGTAGGCGGGTTGTTTTTGCGGAGCAAACTTGCGTTGCAATTGTTGGGGGAAAGCGCCACCTCTGGGCGCTCATAATCAAACACTTGCACGCAAAAAGTATAAATGCCCTCCGGGAGCCCAGACCCGCCCTGTTGCAAGGCCGTGGCACTGATGCCATTCAGGAGCATGTGGTTTGGGCTGAGGAAATTCGCCAGGTCGCTCCCCGAAAACAGGTTCGCCCCGGGGTTCAGCGTAATCCTCGGCGGCACATAGCTTGGGTGGGTCACGAGGGATATGCCGTTGCCCTCGATGGTTAATTTCAACCGAACATCATAGTTCGGTTCGTTGAAATCATTGAGGAATAAATTGACCGACAAACGGTCAGACCCCAATATCGTGAAGTCCGTCAAATACGTGGTCGTTGGCGGGTTGATTTGCACATGCGCCGTGACGGGATATACTTGCCCGATTGCCGTTTTGCCCATCAGGAAAAACATGGACAACAATATTATGTGGCGTACTATTTTCATAAACAATGTTGTTTAAAATGGTCGTTTTAAAAACTGAACTGATACCCCATCAGCCCCTGAATCTCGGAATATGATTTACTGCTGACCAAGTAATCCACCTTGTACAAATGACTCAGCGTGAAATTGATGCGGTGGTGTTTCAGGATGGAATAATCCACTGAAAAGCGGTTCTGCAGCACCCCGAACGTCGAGCTGCCGTTCAGGTAGCTGTTGCGGTACGACAGGAAATAACGGGTACGCAGCTTTTTGTCGAAGTACGACTTGTTCGCCCCCACGCCCGGCCCGATTATCAGGGATTCGTTGCCTTCGGTAATGCTCCGGGTGACGTTGATGGCCCCATTCAGGCCGGTATTGGATTTTTTGTAAAAAACATTGTAGAACAGGTTGGCATTGTAGAAATCCGTGTTCTGGTCGGTTATCCGGTACTCGTCCCGGGCGTTGGCGTTCTGGTAGTTGAGGTTCAGCGACAGCGACCGCTTCTTCTCCTCGGTGCCGAAATTGTAGCTCGTCACCACGCCGTAGCTCGTGGACACCTGAAAGAGGTTCAGCGAATCGGAAAGCTCCTGCTTCGTCACCAGCAGCGTCGAGGAATAGTTGGAGTAGCTGGCGTTGAAGTTCAGTTTTTCGCCGATGTTCTGGCTGTAGTTCAGCGAGCCGATGACCCGCTTCGAGCGGTTGCTCAGCTTGTTGTCGAGGTTGTTCCGCTGAAAGCCGAGGCTGCCGCTCACCATCGCCTTGCCCTGTTGGAGGCTGGCGCTGGCGTTGACGGTCACGTCCTCCAGGTCGTTTTGAAAAAAATACGACCCCAGCGACGTGAAGTCCGGTGCGATGCGGTTGTACTTCAGGCCGATATTGTAGCTGGAAAACTGGTACTCCAGGCTCGTCTTGACGCTCTGGTTGGTTTGGGTAGAAATGCGTGGGGTGAACAGGCCGCCGAGTTTTCCATAAAACCCCGTGTTGTCGCTATCGGCCAGTTCGCTCCGGCGGTCACGGGTCAGGGCGCTGCTCGCCCAGTCGGCGTGAAAGGTGAGCGACTTCCAGAGCTGGTACTGGCCGGAGACGCCGAGCACGAGGTTGTCCAGCGGCTTCACGGCGTCGTTGCCGAACGGCGCCTCGATGCTGCCTATCACGTCGTAGCCACGGAAGAGGATAAAGTCGAGGTAGTTCACGGCCTTCGTTTTGCCGACGATGCCCAGTTTCAGGCCGTAGCCCATGCGGCGGTAGGACGGCAGCGCCTCCCGGTCAATCACGTCCACCGGCTCGACGGGCCGCCGCAGCCGGCCGTACATGGCGCTGATCCGGAGGTCAAAATAGCGGGACTTGGTCGGTGGCGTCAGTTCGACACCTGCACCCAAAAACGTGTGTCCGTTCAGGGTGAGTGGCGAAAAAGTCAGGTTGCGGTAGCCGAGGTGGCCGGTCGCCCACTTGTACTGCGGGCTGACGCCGAACTGGTTGAAGGGCTGCAGGAAATTGGCCTCCAACTGGCTGAAATTGCCGTTGATGGGGCAGTCGATGCCGAAGAGCCGGGGGTTCAGGTTGCCGTTCAGGAGGTAGGAGTAGCGGTCACGCCGGGCGGCGATGCCGAAGGATTCGTAGAACCCGAGCGTCAGGCCGATGTTGCCGTTGATTTGGAGCGGGTTGGATACCCGCTCTTCTATGTCAGCTTTCAGGTCCTCCACGGTCTGGGCCTGCGACTGGCCAAAACTGACGGAAAGCAAGAGGGTGAAAATAAGTGGGGGGAATCCCCCCCATTTTATTTTGCAAAAATCCAGTAGGTTTTGAAGCAAAAAAGCACGTCTCCGTTTACTTTCCTTTGACAGTGGATTCATAATTTCAGGTATTTTAAGCTCACAATTACTGGAATGATGGGATGTTTTTTGCCTTTCTACTTTGAAATTTATGAGGCATGGTCTATTTGAAAATGATTGCTTTTTGCAGCTAAAACATGATAATTATTGGCTAGCTAAAAAGAGGAGTGGGTGTTTCAATATTTCAAGCTGTATTACTTTGGTCGGATATAAAGTAGAAATGTCGCAGTCAAAGTGATTTTTTTTTCGTTTTACGAAAATCATGCGGATTAGGAGTTCAAATGTGCCTTTGTACACTGGACACAAAAATTCTTTGCATTTGCTCCATTTCGCCGCCCTCCCAAAGGTGCTGTGTTCTCTCTGCTGTGCGCCGCTTTTGGCATCGCCACAGGCGACCTGCCCACGCCTCGCTTCATGTCACGTTTGCACGTAATACGAGAACGGGTCGCCTGCGGCGATGCCAAAGCCGGCGACCCCGACCTTGGTCGGGGTGACGACAACCATGGCGTGAAAGGTGAAAAGTGAAGGAATTTAATTTACGCTGTACTTTGTGACGATCAAAAATCAGCTCACGATTTACGTTTAGTAAACTTCTGAATGTCTGTTGATTATCCACAGGATAGGTTTCTTTGAAGTGTGTGCATTGTGCGAAGCGAACATCCCCTAATTGGCTCGTCATATCAATTCCGATAGATTGATTGAGGCAACTTGGAAGTGTCTGCGCTGCCGAAGCGGACTTCCCCTAATTGGCTCGTCATATCAATTCCGATAGATTGATTGAGGCAACTTGGAAGTGTC
>JAIPBL010000012.1 GCA_021739645.1 Saprospiraceae bacterium
CCTCGCGAGACTTCCCTTACGACGAGGACGGTTCCTTCCAGGATGACAACGTGGCGCGGACATGGCGCAGCCAAATTTAATAAAGGGGTTTAGCTTTTATGAGAAAGCCCTTCATTGAACTACAAGTCTAACAGAATCAAGTAATACGGGCAATAACAAAAATCATCCTGGACATAGACAAGCAGCGAGTAGGTAGGTACGGTAAATCAAGCTGTGCATAGTTTTTCCACCATTATTCCCCACTGACAAAAGTCATTTACCCTCCTGTTGAAAGTCAACTTTGGATTCTTTGAAGATAAATAGTTTGCAGTCGATTTTAGAATTGAAAACCTTAGACATTGAAGGAGGGGGATACATCCAACCGCCTGCCAATCATTGCTTCAAAAAGAAAAGGTTTCAAGATTCTTGATTAGTTTTTATCAAACAAATCATGCCATCCATGCAAACTTCCAGTTCTCAATCACTTTTCGCAGATGCCGACCAATTGTTAGAGGCGGCCCTTGAAGAATTCAGCCGAGCAGAAGAAGATGCGGTCACCCATCTAATTTGCCACAATTCCCGCCAGTCCATATCGAATTACCTGATGGGCTATTTATTGGACAAAGGGGCACACATACCTTTTCCGGTAACCATCACCGGGCTTTTACAAAAATGCCAAGCATTGAATCCCATTTTCCAAGAAATTGACTTGGCACCCATCATCTGTCGTTTCGAAGCAGATGACAAGGGATTCTGCCTTGACCACACCACCGTAGATGAGTGCTTCCGTATTGCACGGCAAACTCAAGCATTGGTAAAATCATGACCATTAATTATCCTCGGGTTTCATTGCTTCCTTGTTTTTGGCTGAATGCCAAATGACAATGCTAACCGTTATACCGCAGTATAAAACAAGCTGACATGTTTAATAAAAAAGAAAGAAAATTCAAATACCCAGGCGTGAAAGTCGCCATGGATGGAAACACTGCTGCCATCATGTGTGAGCGGGAATCGACGGATGCAGCGGGTGCCTATCCAATTACACCCTCCACCCAAATGGGGGAATATTGGGCGGAAGAAGCTGCCAAAGGTCACCTAAACATCTCTGACCGGCCGCTTATTTTTATTGAACCAGAAGGGGAACACGCCGCTGCGGCAGTTACCGCCGGCTTGTCCATGACGGGCTTGCGTGCCGCCAATTTCTCCTCTGGACAGGGCATTGCCTACATGCATGAATCATTGTATGCTGCCGTTGGCAAACGTCTGACTTATGTGCTCAACATCGGCGCACGGGCAATGACCAAGTCCACCCTGAACGTACATGCCGGGCATGATGATTACCATGCGATAGATGACACTGGATTTTTCCAGCTCTTCGCTAAAAAAGCGCAGTACGTGGCGGATCTAAACATCATCGCTCACAGAATTGCTGAATTGTCTTTGACCCCTGGGGCCATAGCCCAGGATGGATTTTTGACCACCCACTTGATAGAATCCCTGTTGCTCCCTGAGCGTGAATTGATTAAAGAATTCTTGGGCCGCCCTGATGATATTATTGACACACCAACTGCTGCCCAGAGAATTATTTATGGCGACACTCGCCGTCGCATCCCAGAATTATGGGACGTTGACAACCCAATGATGGCAGGTGTCGTTCAAAACCAAGATGCCTATATGCAGAGCGTTGCTTCGCAACGGCCCTATTTCTTTGACCATATAAAATCGCTGACTGACCAGGCATTTGACGACTATTTTGAACTTACCGGACGCCAATATGCCAGGGTGATGACCTATTTGGCAGATGATGCCGACTACTTGATTGTTGGTCAAGGCAGTGTGATTTCGAGTGCTGAAGCGGTGGTGGATTATATCCGCAAAACCCGTGGCATCAAAGTAGGTGTGGTGGACATGGTCATGTTCCGGCCATTCCCCGATGACCTGATTGGGAGAATTTTGAAAGGTAAAAAAGGCGTGACCATTCTTGAAAGGCTGGACCAGCCATTGGCCACCGACCTCCCACTTGTGAGGGAAATTCGAGCGGTTTTGACCAAATGCATAGAAAATGGCTACCACAAGAAAGATGCGCCATACCCTGAACTCACAAGCTACAGTTCTTCCGACCTTCCGGCGCTGTATTCTGGTTCATTTGGCATGGGAAGCCGTGACCTGCAGCCAGAAGGCATCATCGGCGCTATCGAGAACATGTTGCCCAATGGAAAGCATAAAAAGCTATTCTATTTATCCATAGATTTCATCCGGGACGTCCCCTCTTCGCCCAAACAACGGGAATACCAAGAGACTATCCAGGAGGCTTATCCGCATGTAAAAGAACTGGCGATACATGGGTCTGAAAACCCGAACCTAATGCCAGAAAAGGCCATCACGGTTCGTTTCCACTCCGTTGGTGGCTGGGGTGCGATTACCACTGGCAAAAACCTCGCAATGACGCTTTACGATTTGCTGGGTTATGACATCAAGGCAAATCCAAAGTATGGTTCCGAGAAAAAAGGCCAACCAACAACCTACTATTTGGCCGCAGCTCCAGAGCCAATTCGCATGAACTGCGAGTATTTCTTTGTGGACGTCGTGCTTTCCCCAGACCCCAATGTTTTCAAGCACACCAACGCATTGGCGGGGCTAAAAAAAGGCGGCTGCTTCATCATCCAAAGTGAAAAAAGCAAGCCCGAAGAGGTATGGGCCGAAATTCCAAAGCCTTACCAAAAAGTCATTATTGATAACGAAATCCATATTTTCTACATCGACGGTTTCAAAATTGCACGAGAAGAAGCGACCGACCCAGAGCTGCAATTGAGAATGCAGGGCATTGCCTTCCAAGGCGCATTCTTTGCCGCCTCCCCGCTGATGGACAAAGCGGGTTTCACACAAGAAACACTGCTAAAAGCCATCGAGGACCAGTTGCAACACAAATTCGGTGGCAAAGGCCAACGGGTCGTGGATGACAATATGCGGGTGGTAAAAAGGGGCTTTGACGAAGTCTTCGAAATCAAGAACAAGGTGCTGGACACCAGTATTTCCGCCAAAGCAAACGGCGAGATAATGCCCATCCCCACCATGTTGAGGAACATCCCACAAAGCGAGTCCAGCCTGAGCGACATCAACCGTTTTTGGGAGCAAACAGGTAACTTCTACCAGCGTGGCATGGGCAACGACAACATCACCGACCCGTTCATCGGGTTGAGCGTCATGCCTGCCGCTTCCTCGTTGTTCCGAGACATGACCGGCATCCGTTTTGAGCACCCAGAGTGGATTCCAAACAATTGCACTGCCTGCGGAAACTGCTACACCGCCTGCCCCGACACCGCAATTCCAGGCTTGGTGAGCGAACTGTCCGATGTTTTGGATACCGTGGTAAAACGAGTGCGGAAAAATCATGGCAAAGTTGAGCACCTCCCGAAAGCGGTGCGCCAAATGGAAAGCAAAGTCCGAGCGCTGCTCAATGAATCCAAAAATAAAGTAACAGTCAGCAGCCTCATCCATGAGGTGATTGACAAAACGATTCGTGAAAATGACGGTGAATTGGCACAGGAGCTGGGTTGGTTCCAAGCGGAGTTGGGTGATTTCAAATTTGCCCTAACCCGCCCGTACTATGACCTCCACGAAAAAGACAAACCCAACAGTGGTGGCTTGTTCAGCATAACCATCAACCCAATCACCTGCAAGGGCTGCATGGAATGTGTCGAAGTGTGTGATGACGATGCCTTGCGGCCAATCACCCAGACGGAGGATTCCGTCGCCCAGTTGAGGCAAGAATGGGACTTCTGGATGGACTTGCCGAATACGCCGAAGAAATTCAATCGCATTGACGATTTGGAAGAGAAGATTGGGCCGCTCGAAACTATTTTACTCAACAAAGATGCCTACCTGAATTTTGCTAGCGGGGATGGCGCTTGCATGGGCTGTTCCGAGAAAACGGTTGTCCACCTTTTTGTGGCAACGGTAGAATCTTTGATGCAGCCACGTATCGAAAAACACGTGGCGCATTTGGAAGGACTCATTGAAAAACTAGAGAAGCACATCCAGCAAAAGCTCATTTCGACAGTCAATGTCAATGATGCTGAAATGATGGCCAAAATTATTTCAGAATCAAACAAGTCTGATTTAACAATGTCGAGCATTGCCAGCAAACTTGAATCCGCTTCGGGAAGCGAGCCGATTGACCAAGAATGGCTGCGAGATGTGACACAACTGCTGGCCAAATTGAAAAAACTGAAATGGAAATACGCCGACGGCACCACCGGAAAAGGCCGCTCCAGCATGGGCATGTGCAATTCCACGGGATGTACCTCCGTCTGGGGTAGTACCTGGCCGTACAATCCGTATCCATTCCCATGGGCCAACCACCTGTTCCAGGATTCAACGTCCATGGCGATGGGGATTTTCGAAGGGCACATGGCAAAAATGGCTGAAGGGTTCAAAGTCATCCGCAAGGCAGAATTGGAATTGAGCGGTAACTACAAGCCCAGCGAACACGATGAATTCCTTACCTATTTCACCTGGCAACAATTCACCGATGAGGAATGGCTGCTTTGTCCTCCAGTGGTAGCGCTGGGCGGTGACGGCGCCATGTACGACATTGGGTTCCAGAACCTGTCGAGGATGATGGCCTCCGGCAAACCTATCAAGGTCATCGTGGTGGACACGCAAGTTTACTCCAACACGGGCGGCCAAGCCTGTACCTCCGGTTTCATTGGCCAAGTTTCGGACATGGCCCAGTACGGCAAGGTTTGGAAAGGCAAGAGCGAGCCTCGAAAAGAGATTGGCCTGATTGCCATGGCGCACCGAAATACATACGTTTTGCAGGGCACTTTGGCCAATACCAGCCAGATGATTGAAGGGTTCATAGACGGCTTGATGACCAAGCGTCCTGCCCTTTTCAACCTCTACACCACCTGCCAACCAGAGCACGGCGTGGCCGACGACATGGGCGTGCATCAAGCGAAGCTGGCGATGGAATCCCGGGCCTACCCCATTTTCAAATACAACCCAGACAATGGGGTGAAAGCGGAAGATGCTTTTGACCTGAGCGGGAATCCGGCGATGGATAAAATTTGGCCGAACTACCAACTTAAGTACCTGGAAAACGGCAGGGAAAAATCGATGGAAGTCTCCATGACTTTTGCAGATTTCGCCCTGACGGAAGCTAGGTTCAGAAAGCAGTTCCGCAAAGTGCCACGTGATGCATGGAATGAAAACATGGTGATTTTATCAGAATTTCTTGAAATGAGCGAAGCGGATAGGGAAGGCAAATTCCCATTTATCTGGGCTGTGGACAGGAAGCAACACCTCAGCCGGGTGATGGTCGCCAAACCCATCGTTGAATCCTGCGAGGAGAGGCGTGATTTCTGGATTATGCTACGTGCATTGGCCGGTGTCAAAACGGAGAAAGCTGAATCGGCGGTTGACATCGAAAGCAAAATCCGTGCGGAGGTAGTAGGTAAAATCGCCCAGGGGCTGATGAAATTGGCGGGTGGCAACGGCGAAGGACTCGCCAACTTAGCTATCGGAGCAGATACCACAACAGCAGCTCCGACTGCTGGTGCAGCTGCCCCAAACGGTGAATACATGGCGCCTTGGTTGGAAACCGACGAGTGTACCTCCTGCGACGAATGCACCAAACTCAACTCGAATATTTTCGCCTACAACAATGACAAGAAAGCATTTATCAAAAATCCGGATGGCGGGCCTTATGAGGATTTGGTGAAGGCTGCCGAGAAATGCACGGCGAGGGTAATTCATCCGGGCCTGCCTGCTAACAGGACAATGAAGGATGCTGAGAAGTGGATCAAGCGGGGGGAGAAGTTTAACTAATGCATTGTGAATTGGTGAATTAGAAAATTGGTGGATAAGGCATATCGCAAACCAATAACCCAATAAACTAATTTACCAATTCACTAAATCTGAAGAATGGGCATTTTCAATTTTCATAAAAACACCTTCAAGCACGGTCTGCATCCACCGGAGCACAAAGGCGAGACAAATGGTTTGCCCATTAGGCAGTTCTCGTTTGCTCCGATGATGATACTACCTGTGGCACAGCACTTAGGCTCTCCCTCAGAAATTGTGGTTCGGGAAGGTCAAGAAGTAGTGCGGGGTCAGTTGATAGCAAAAGCTACGGGATATGTATCGGTGCCTTTGCACGCCCCTGTTTCGGGCACCGTTCGTAAAATAGCCAACGTCCCAACCATTTCAGGAAAAATGGTATCCGGTATCTACCTGCAAACGTTTCCCTACTCTGGTCAAGAAGTCCTAGAAGGCACACCCATTGATGTCGAAACGGCCACGAAAGAAGAGATTTTGAAAGGCATTCAGGATGCCGGGATAGTCGGTTTGGGTGGGGCGGCGTTTCCCACGCATGTAAAACTGAAAGTGCCGGAGGGGAAAACCTGCGAGGTATTGATCATAAACGGCATCGAGTGCGAGCCTTATTTGACCACCGACCACCGAGTGATGCTGGAACAGGCAGATGATATTTTTATGGGCATAAAATACCTGCTCAAAGTAACTGGTGCAAAACGGGTCATCATCGGTATTGAAGCCAACAAGCAGGATGCTGCTGACCACCTTGAAAAAAAATTGCCCACCGACCTTCCGATTTCTGTAAAAGTCGTTCCGGTGAAATACCCGCAAGGCGCCGAGAAAATGTTGATTACCGCCATTCTTGGCCGGGAAGTGCCATCAGGCGGCTTGCCCATTGAGGTAAATGCGGTAGTCGTAAACGTGGCCACTACGGCGGAAATTGGGCGGCTATTGCCACACGGTCGGGGCATTCAGGAACGTGTCATTACCATCACAGGGCCCGGCGTGAAAAAGAAGGGGAATTACTTAATTCCGGTTGGGACGCCGCTTCGCTATGTGCTGGAACAAGTTGGCGCAGCCGAAAATATCAGTGAGGTGTACATGGGCGGCCCCATGATGGGCGTGGCCGTTTCGAACCTGGATATTTCAATCGTGAAAGGCACATCCGGCATCGTTGTTTTCACGGAGAATGAGATAAAAAAGCAGGAAAAAGTTTACCCCTGTATCAAATGCGGGGCTTGTGTGGATGCCTGCCCCATTTCCCTGAACCCTTCTAAATTGGGGATTCTGGCCAAGTTTGAGGCGTATGACCAAATGGCGGAAGACTACCACCTGATGGACTGTTTCGAGTGTGGTTCATGCTCATACGTATGTCCTTCCCACATTCCTTTGGTGCAGTATTTCAGGTTGTCAAAATCAATAGTTAGAAAGCGGAAAGCCACAAAACAGCCAGCGTAACATGATACACAAAACGCTAAATATCAGCACATCGCCGCATATTTCCACGGGTACCAGCACCGAGGACATCATGCGGAATGTCGTTTGGGCACTGCTGCCAGTGGCCGCCTTTGCAGTCTATTCTTTCGGCCTGAGTGCCTTGATGGTGATAGTCACCACAACGGCAGCATGTGTTCTCACGGAGCATTTTTTGTGCAAATTTTCAAAAAAAGAAAGTACCGTATCAGATTGGTCGGCAGCCATTTCCGGCTTGCTGCTGGGGC
Organism: Saprospiraceae bacterium; assembly: GCA_021739645.1. Classification (GTDB taxonomy): domain Bacteria; phylum Bacteroidota; class Bacteroidia; order Chitinophagales; family Saprospiraceae; genus UBA6168. Next base: position 7,518 of record JAIPBL010000012.1, read on the forward strand.
TTACGCTCCCACCAAATTTTCCGTTGTGGATGGCGTTTTTTGGCGGTGTCATTGCGATAGCATTGGGCAAATTCATCTTCGGGGGGCTGGGCTACAATGTATTCAACCCTGCATTGGTGGGTCGAGCGGTTTTACAAGCCGCTTTCCCAGTGGCCATCACCACTTGGTTTCCGGCCTTTTCGCCAGCACGTTTTTCAACGTTTTCTGTAGCCACTTTTACCTTCCCATTTATGGAACCCGCAACGGATGGTTTCACGGGAGCCACGCCGTTGTCCGCTTTCAAATTTGACCATGTTGTCGGAGAAACTACTGACCTGGCACTGGGACTCATCAGCGGCTCCACCGGAGAGACCTGCGCTGCTTTGATTTTGCTGGGAGGCATCTATTTGGTGGCTCGGAAAATGATGAACTGGCGCATCCCGGTCTCCATTTTCACTACGGTATTTGTGGTGAGCGGCATATTGTACTTGGTTGATAGCCAAGTTTATCCATCGCCCCTTTTCATGCTCTTTTCAGGAGGTTTGATGCTTGGTGCGGTTTTCATGGCGACGGACATGGTGGCCTCACCTATTACCCCATTAGGCGTTTGGGTTTACGGTGCAATCATCGGCCTGCTTGTCGTGGTCATACGAATCTGGGGAGGATTGCCAGAAGGCGTGATGTATGCGATACTGCTCGCCAATGCCATATCTCCGCATATTGACAATCTCATTCGGCCGAGGGTTTACGGAACTGCAAAAAGTGTAAAACAATCATGAAAGAAGGTAATCCAGCACATACGACTGAACAGGCAAGCAGCTTCAAAATGCTTCGGGCCATGGTTGGCATTGGATTGATATGCGCCTTATTAATTGTATTGACTTTTCAGGGAACACTGCCTAGAATTGAAAAACTAAAAGCGGAGGCTTTGGAAAAGGCCATTTTCAAAGTGATACCCGGCATGGTGAAGAAGAAAACCTACCAGCTCGACCAAAAGAACAAGCTGTCCGAGGTCAGCGACGATAAAAAAGGAGGGCAATTGGTTTATGTGGGTTATGATGAAAATGGCAAGTTGGCGGGGGTGGCGGTGGCTGCCAGCGGCATTGGCTTTGCCGATGTAATCAGCATACTCTATGGCTACGACCTGGAAAAACAGGCCCTTGTTGGATTCTATGTTTTGGAAAGCAAAGAGACACCAGGCTTGGGGGACAAAATTGAAAAAGACCCCAATTTTCTGGCAAATTTTGGTGCCCTTGATGTCATGCTCAATGACGATAAGAATGCCTTAAAAAATGCGGTAAAAGTCGTAAAGCAGGGGACCAAGAAAAACCCTTGGGAAATTGACGCCATCACAGGAGCTACCATTTCTTCCAGGGCTATCGGGAATATCTTAAGCACAAGCACCGAGCAATGGATACCATTGATCATCAAAAACAAAGACCTATTTGAAGCCCATAAAAATGAAAAAGCTCAACAATGAGTAACCAAAATAAGAACAAGGAGAATGCTGGGTTTTTCGCTTCACTGCAAAACAGCCCTTCTACCGATGAATTCATCAAGGGTTTGTGGCGAGAAAACCCCGTGTTTGTGCAGGTGCTTGGAATGTGCCCGACTTTGGCAGTCTCCAACACCGCTGAAAATGCGATGGCAATGGGCCTTGCCACTGCCTTCGTGCTGTTGATGTCCAACATCCTGGTTTCTTCCCTACGGAATTTTGTTCCCAAACAGGTTCGCATCGCTTCCTACATCCTGATTATCGCCACGTTCGTAACGATGGTGGATTATGCGATTCAGGCCATCAGCGTAGAACTGCACAAAGCCTTGGGCGCCTTTATTTCCTTGATTGTAGTGAACTGTGTGATACTGGGAAGGGCGGAGGCTTTTGCTTCTAAAAACACCATCGGAAAATCCATATTGGACGCATTGGGGATGGGTCTCGGGTTTACTTTCGCCCTCTTGTGCTTGGGAAGTGTGAGAGAATTGCTGGGCAATGGAAGCATATTTGGCCTGTCTGTTTTCCCAAAAAGTTATCAGGAATGGATAGTCATGATTTTGCCTGCTGGCGGGTTTTTCACCCTGGCCGTTTGGCTACTCATTTTTAACGCTGCCAAAGCAAGAAAAGCAACAACATGAAAGAGGAATCACTTTGGTACATATTCATCAATGCAAGCCTAATCAACAATTTTGTGCTGGCTTATTTTCTGGGTATTTGCCCTTTTTTGGGGGTATCTGGCAAGATGGAAACCGCCACCAAAATGGGGGGGGCCGTGACCTTTGTGATGCTCATCAGTTCGATGTGCGCTTACGGGCTTCATGCCTTGTTGACGGCGATAAACGCCCCATTTTTACAGTTGATAAGTTATATCGTGGTCATTGCCTCTACCGTTCAACTGGTGGAGATGTTCATCAAAAAAATGAGCCCGGCCTTGTTCCGGGCACTGGGAATTTTTCTTCCGTTAATCACTACCAACTGCGCCATACTTGGGTTGGCGCTTTTCCAAACCAACAAGGGCTATGGGTTTTTCGAGAGTTTCATTTACGCATTGGGAGCGGGTACCGGGTTCACTTTAGCATTGGTACTGATGGCTGGATTGCGTGAACAACTCAATTTTGCGGAGGTGCCCAACGTGGTGAAAGGAACCGTATTGACACTTTTGATTGCAGGTATTCTGTCATTATCATTCATGGGCTTTGCTGGATTGGGGAGTCAGTGAAATTGGGGAATTTGGGAATTGGGTTGGTACATCTGGTTTTAAAAAAATAGAAAATGATAAACTCATTGCTCATCGGAATCGGCGGAATCATTGGTCTCATCGCCTTGTGGTTCATCGTCCAGCAATTTTGGGGAAGCACCTTTTCTGACTACATGACGGATGAAGATGTCCTGGCAGGTCGGAGCAGCTGCGGAAATTGCGGCTGCACGACCGCCTGTAAAAATAAGAATGCGGAACATTTTAGTTAATTGACAAACTGATTGAGTTTTTTCCTCCCGCAGATTTTGCAGATTTACGCAGATAGTTACTTTATTTTTCCTTCGGAAAAATCTGCGAAATCTGCAGGAGAAACTTTGCGGCAAAGCCGCAAACATCAAAAACTCATTCTGTAAATCAAAAAATATTAGACTGAATTTAAAACACAAATAATAACCATTCAATATGGCACATTTAGCAGACTTCAGTACTGAAAACAGGTACCAGGCAATCGTCAAAAAAACGAACCGCCTAACACCAGCAAACACCGAAGAAATCCGGGAAATATTGCTGGAAGTCAACCAACCGAACTTTGAATGTAACGTTGACCAAAGTTTTGGTGTGTTGGTGAAAGCCACGGGGGAATTTGGCAACACCCTCCACCACCGTTTGTACAGCGTGGCCGACCTTCCCGAAAAGAAAAACGGAAAGCCAGTCATCACCATTTTGGTCAAAAGATGCTCCTACGTGGATGATTTCAACGGGGAATTGTACGACGGTGTGGCATCCAATTACCTGTGCGACAGGAAGGTGGGTGATGAAATAACCATCACCGGGCCCCATGCTTTGCCGTTCGTAGTGCCGGAGGATAAAAACTCGAACCTCATCCTGATTGGTATGGGAACGGGCATTGCTCCTTTCCGGGCTTTTGTAAAGCATATTTACAAAAACGTGAAGGACTGGAAAGGCAAAATCCGGCTGTTTTATGGCGCCCGCAGTGGATTGGAATTGCTTTACCTGAATGACAAAGATGGTGACTTGACCAGTTACTACGATGAAGCAACATTCGAGGCATTCCATGCTTTAAGCCCCCGCCCACACATGGCCGACCCCATCGCATTGGACAGTGCTATCGAAGATCGAGCAGCCGAAATAATTGAAATGTTGGGTCAAACGAACACCCGAATTTACGTGGCCGGCTACGAGAAAATTCGAGACATGCTGGACAAAGCGTTCTCCAAAATATTGGGTTCAAAAGAGAAATGGGAAATCCGGAAAGCGGAATTGATCGCCGGTAAAAAATGGGTAGAGATTATTTATTGAGTTGATGAGTGTTGAAGTGGTTTATCCGGGTTTATATCAACCCTCATAAACTATAATCAACCCTCATAAACCACAGAAAAATGACCATTTTCACAGCAATAATTGCCTTAGGCACCTTGACACTTCTCTTGGCCCTGATGCTCATCTTGGCCAATAAGAAGCTCTACGTCTATGAAGATCCCCGCATCGATACGGTAGAAGACATGCTTCCTCATGCCAACTGTGGAGCCTGCGGATATCCAGGTTGCCGCCCATTTGCGGAAGCATTGGTTACGGGGAAATCCCTGCCCGGCAAATGCACCGTCAGTTCGGATGATGGACGAGCAGCCATCGCCGACTTCCTCGGGGTGGCATTGGGTGCGGAAGAAAAACGGGTAGCCCGCCTAGCCTGCGCTGGTGGCACCAACGTGGCGCTGAACCGGGCCAAGTACCAGGGAATCCAGACTTGCCAAGCCGCCTCGCTGGTTTCTGGCGGAGGCAAGGGTTGTTTCTGGGGCTGTCTGGGACATGGCGATTGCGAGGTGGTCTGTGATTTTGATGCTATCACGATGAATGAATTTGGCCTGCCCGTGGTGGATGTGGACAAGTGCACAGCCTGTGGCGACTGCGTGGAGGTTTGCCCAAAAGACTTGTTTTCCCTCCAACCCATCAGCCATCGCTTGTGGGTGAATTGCAAAAATTTGGAACATGGCGACGACATTCTCGAAGAGTGCCAAGTGGGCTGTACCGCCTGTGGCAAATGCGCCATGGATGCACCGGGCAATCTCATCTCGATGGTTCATAATCTTCCCGTCGTCAATTATTCCGAGAACCACAACACACAGGTCCCCATTCAGCGCTGCCCTACTGGCGCTATCGTTTGGCTGGATGATAAAAAGGGTGTAATCAAAGGAACGGAGAGCAAAAAAATCATAAGAAAAGGAGAACGGCATGAAGGGTTTTCTTGAGCTATTTTTACATTGATGGCCACCTTCAATCCCCTGTCTGACGTGTCTAATTCATAAGAGATGGCTGCTGCTAATCCGATGCAAACTAGAACTACACCTGGTCAATGAAATCTAATTCTTGCGGGATTCGCTTCGAAAAAAAGGCAGCCGCAAGTCGTTGTTTTCTTTGAGATAGGCTCCATGTCGTTGACCCAACGCAGCCTACCGAAAGCTGTACGGCTGATGGGGCCATTTCAAATGTTGGTGGATATGCGCTGAAAAAAAGTGTGACGAAATCACAATGATGTGCGCGATGAAGAATTCAACGGTTCGAGGATTAAGATAAGTTGAGGATTGAAAAATCCTAACCTTTCAACAGTTAAACCAAATGGTATGCTCGAAATCATTCTATGGATTGCAGTTACGGTTGCTGGATTTGGGATGGCGGTTTTTGCGAGCCAAAAGGCCGTCAAACAAGCAACAACACTGGCCTTCGGCCTCGGTATTCCGCCGTTTCTTATCGGCGTGACGCTCATGTCGATTGGGACAGACGTACCTGAAATAGCGAACTCCATCATGTCCTCGGTGACTGGCCATGGCGACTTAAACGTTGGCGATTCTATCGGGTCCGTTGCCACACAAATAACATTGGTATTAGGTCTGCTCCCATTTTTGGCAGGCAGTTTTCAAATTGGGCGAAGCCGGATTGTATTGATAGGCTTCATGACCGTGTTGGCGTTGGGGCTTGGTATCTTTTTGATGAAAGACGGATACCTGTCCCGTTGGGATGGCCTGTGGTTACTGACTGCGTGGGTGATTTCAACCATTATCAGTGTGAAATTCACACCGCCACCTTCAGAACCTATTATGCCCAACCGTTTGAAAATGCCAAATAAATTCCTGCATGTCCTTTTGCTTTTGGGAAGTTTGACACTGGTAGGTATAGGGGCAACCGCTGCCGTGAAGGGAATTGTGGAAATCGCCGAAATAGCTGGCATCCCGGAATATATCATCAGCTTTTTCGGGGCTTCTATCGGTACTTCGTTGCCTGAAATAGTGGTGGACTATACCGCATTGCGGAGCGGCAAAAAAGACATCGCAATCGGCGACATCACGGGTTCTTGCCTCGTAGATGCAACCTTGTCCATCGGTTCTGGCCCATTGATAGCCCCCACCGTGATTTCGGCTGCAATGGCTATCAAAGGCTCCATCGTTGCCGCAGCCGCCATGCTTTTCGTTACGCTGGTTTTTTCGTTGAGGGGCAAACACGACCGCTGGACGGGGGCGCTATTATTGCTTTTTTACGCCGGCGCATATTATGTTTTCATAGCTAAGTAAAACGTAAGCGAATACTTTCGAAAAGTGCCGACAAAATCAGCTTCCTCCCGATGAACTGCCGAAGGCAACAAGCGGTAATGCTTTCGGAATTACGTGGATAACTTACCTGAGAAATTGCTAGAAAACCTTGAATTTGGAGATTAAATAATTGATCATAGCTGCTTAGGCAGTGTTTAGATTTTGGAACTGGACTAGCCTGTATATGCTGATGTTTGTTAATTGGATTTAATGACATTTATCATACGGTTTAGCGGTGTTAATCAGCATATTTGGAGTACAGTTTACCAAAAAAAATTGCCGTGAAAATCATCAATAATATTCTCGTCCCCACCGACTTTTCGCCTTGTGCGGAGAACGCTTACCAATTCAGCCTTGAACTTGCCGACAAATGGCAATCATCCATAAAACTACTACATGTTGTAACACCTGATTATGCGGTGACAGACATACCCGTAGTCGTAGACCTTGCCACTAAAGATAAGATATTGGTGGCGCAAAAACTGCTAAATGATTTCAAAGAAAATGGAATAAACAAGTTCAAAGCTACGCACAATAAAGCCCCTTTAGTCAGTGATGTAATCAAAGTCAGTGGCCTGTCCTATGCCGCCATTGCCACTGTTGCAGAGGAAGAGGATTTTGACCTCATATTGATGGGCACAAACAGCTATCATTCGGCTTGGGAAACCACCTTTGGCACCAACGCCGCAACGGTGGTAAAGCAGGCACACTGCCATGTTTTCGTTGTGCCGGATTATGAAGCATTTAAGGGGTTTACAACGGTGGGATTCGCTGCGGACCTCCATGAGACCGACCCCTACCATCTCTGGAAAACATGCAAGATGATGGAGCCTTTCCATTCGATAATCCACTGTGTGCATGTTGAGAAAGAAGGCAAAGCCAAAGAAACTAAGTTGCGTATCGAAGAGTTGGAAGCGTTTTTTATTAATAATCCGGTGGCGCTCCAAATGACCTTTCATACGTTCGAAGAGGCATCTATCGAAACAGGCTTAGAAGATTTTGCGAACGAATGGAACCTAGACCTGCTCGTAATGTCCTCCCCGCATCGTGATGTGTTCAGCAGGCTGTTTCACAAAAGCATGACGAAACAGATGGCACTTCATTCGAAAGTTCCTTTGTTGGTGTTAAAGTAAATATTGAAATTGGGTCATCACCCGCTAAAGAGTTGGTCGCATCTAACATCCCCGAGAAATCGGGGATGTTAGATGCTGTTACAGATTCTACAACTCTTTAGCGGGTGATGACCGAAAATTTGAATCAAAAAATAAACCCAATGAAACTCCCCTTCACCACCGATCAATTCTTGGAAATATTCCGACAGTATAACCAAGGGGTATTTCCGTTCCAATTCCTATTTATCTTGTTGGCATTGGGGGCTATCATTTTGGCCTTTCGGCCAAATAAAAATTCAGGAAAATTAATTGCCGCTATACTTGCCTTATTGTGGTTTTGGATGGGCATCATTTACCATTGGGGCTATTTTTCAAGCATCAACAAAGCTGCTTATGTTTTTGGGGCTGCGTTCGTCGCTCAAGGCGGATTGTTTTTGGCAAAAGGTGTCTTTGGCAATAAACTCAGCTTCAGCCACCGACCCACAAATGTGGTTTGGGTCGGAAGTGCCATGATGCTTTATTCGTTGGTTATTTATCCGCTACTAGGCTACGTCTTGGGGCATGGTTACCCTGCCTCCCCAACTTTTGGGCTGCCCTGCCCTACCACCATTTTCACGTTAGGCATCCTACTTTGGTTGGATAAAAAGCCGCCTATTTATTTGATTTCCATTCCAATCCTCTGGTCATTAATCGGCACGTTTGCGGCTATAAAATTGGGGATCCGGGAAGATATTGGACTTTTAATCTCCGGTGTGCTAACGGTTTGGTTACTTAGCAGGAACCGACCAATTTGACAAAAAAATTAATAACAAAATTCTAAACCGTATGGCCAACCAACCGCAGTTGCCAAAAAAACAAGACGAGAATTCATCGAAAAATAATCCTTCTGGCTTTGGCTTGGGGAGCATGAAATGGGCTTACCTTTTTTTTTCTATCATGATAGTTATGCAAATTGCATACCTAGCCTTTGGTGATAAATCAAAACAAATACCATGGTCAGAATTTGAACAAGGCATGCTGGCGAGGCATGACATTGAAAGCATTATCATTGTCAACCAAGAGGAGGCCGAGGTTTATATCAAAAAAGATAAACTTGGAAAACCACCTTATGAAGAACTAAAAAAAGAACATAATGGGCCTCATTATCTGGTGGCCATTGGTTCCATTGAAAATTTTGAAAAGGCAATTGCATCTGCGGAACAGGACATTCCACCAGCTGACCGGATGAAACTCACCTATCTCAAACGAACCGACTGGACCTCCAACATCTTATCCTGGGTTTTGCCTTTGCTACTTTTAATTGGACTTTGGTGGTTTATCATGTCTCGCGTAAGAGGAGGTGCAGGCGGGATAAACCCGATGGACTTTGGGAAAACAACCGCCGTTCTTTTTAAAAAAGACACCAGCAACGTTACATTCGAGGACATTGCCGGGTTGGAGGAGGTAAAAGTTGAGGTACGAGAGGTGGTCGATTTTTTGAAAAACCCAACCAAGTATACCTCGCTCGGCGCCAAGATACCAAAGGGCGTACTGCTGGTGGGCCCTCCCGGCACTGGCAAAACCCTGTTAGCGAGAGCTGTGGCAGGTGAAGCTGGCGTACCTTTTTTCTCCATGTCAGGGTCTGAGTTCGTCGAGATGTTCGTTGGTGTGGGTGCTTCCAGGGTACGTGACTTGTTCCGAAAGGCAAAGGACAGTGCGCCGAGCATCATTTTCATTGATGAAATTGACGCCGTGGGTCGCAGCCGTGGCCGAGTGGGTGCCATGATGGCCAACGACGAGCGGGAAAACACGCTAAACCAACTGCTCGCCGAAATGGATGGCTTTGGGGCAAATACTGGTGTAATTGTATTGGCGGCCACAAACCGTGGAGAAATACTGGATCGGGCACTGCTTCGTCCCGGCAGATTTGACCGGCAGATTTATCTCGACCTGCCCACTTTGCTGGAACGCAGGGCCATTTTCGGGGTACACACCAAGCCACTAAAACTTGATGATGACATCAACCTTGATACCCTCGCCGCTCAAACTCCTGGCTTTTCGGGTGCAGATATTGCGAATATCTGCAACGAAGCCGCCCTGATTGCTGCCCGGCACGGCAAAGAGGCAGTCGTCATGCAGGATTTTTACGATGCCACCGACCGGGTAATAGCCGGTTTGGAGAAGAAGAGTAAAATCTTGTCAGATAAGGAAAAGAAAATAGTAGCCTGGCACGAGGCCGGTCATGCCACGGCAAGTTGGTTCCTTCCAAATGCCGACACTCTGCTCAAGGTTTCTATCGTGCCAAGAGGCAAGTCATTGGGTGCGGCTTGGTACCTGCCACAAGAGCAACAGATATACACCACCGCTGAGTTCGAAGACCGAATATGTGCCGCACTTGCAGGCCGGGCTGCAGAGGAGGTTGTGTTTGGCGAAGTTTCCAGCGGGGCGCTCGATGACCTGGAAAAAGTAACGAAGCAAGCCTATTTAATGGTCTCTTGCTATGGCTTGGACAAGGAAATTGGCAACATTAGTTTTTACGACAGCACAGGGCGCTACGAACAGATGTTGCAAAAACCTTACAGCGAAGCCACTGCGCAGAAGATAGATGAGCAAGCCAGCAAACTAGTAGAATCGGCTTATGAGCGCACCAAGGTTTTGCTGCGCAAACACCGAACCGAGTTGGATGCACTTGCACAGCGTTTGCTCGAAAAGGAAGTTGTTTTCCAACAAGATTTGGAAGCGATTTTTGGGGAGCGGCCACCGAAAACATGACGAAAAGGCTTATTTGACAATAATCACCCTCTTTTTATGACCGTAGTCATCATACCAAGGTCGTTAAGAAGTTAGTTTTGTACCATTATTAACGCATCAAAAATCGAATACCATGAGTTTAGAAAAGCAATTTGTTAAAGCCAAAAAAACGTACAAGGTGACTTTTTCTGTACCAAAGGAAACTTTGGACGGCGCAAAGGAAGTCCTATTACTTGGAGATTTTAACCAATGGGAGCCTAAGGAAGGAATTCCAATGAAGCTCACAAAGGATAAATTCACAGCAACAATGGAATTAAATCCAGGTCAGGAGTATGAGTTTCGGTATTTAATTGACAATGAATTTTGGACAAATGACCGGGATGCTGACAAATACGCACCAACGCCATTTGGTGTCGAGAACTCCGTTGTAGTAATACCTACTAGCTTGGAGAATTAGCATAACAATGTAGGCAAACTCCATTAATGGTCGGTATTTATAGCTGGTTTCATTAAACCTTACTAAATTTATTTTCCATGAAAAAGCTAATTAAATTCGTACTTGCCGCAATGTTTGTGAAAGGCGTTATTGATAAATATCGCAAGCATAAACTTGCATAAAACCAAGTGTACCGAGTCATAATATCTGATTATGATTCCATCAAATGAGAGACACCATGCTACAAAGTTTATGATTGATATACTTTGTGATATGGTGTCTTTTTTATGGGCGAATGACATTAATTTTCATGCTATCCTATCAGCAGCCTTATTTCCCCACATAAGCCCCATAGTACCCAGCCCCCCACAATGCCGCTTTCTGGTTCAAAATCATGTGAACCGGCACGGTCTCCACCAATGGCGTTAGCCGGCCAACCGAAAAGAAAAATTCGTGAAAAATGGCGTAATGCTCTTCGTTCCATATTTTGGGAAGAATGCCGCCACCAATATACAATCCGCCCGTTGCCTTTAACTTAAGTGCAACATTTGAAGCTACTTGGGCTAGGTACCGCATGAAAAGCCGGAGTGTTTCCATGGATACCGGACAATTGGCATGTGCTGCAAAACCTATGGCTGCAGCTACATCTTTTGTTTTTAATGCCTCATCCAGAACTTCGGAGGTTTTCCAGCCTTTGACATCCCGCAAAAAGCCGAATATTTCAGCGATGCCAATACCCGACACCACCCGCTCCCAGCTCACATGGCCATATTTTTTTGAAAGGTGCTTGAACAACTCCCAATCCAACTCATTGTGTGCAGCAAAATGGGCGTGGCCACCCTCCGTGGCAAAGGGGTGATACGCCTCCCCATCCCAATACAACCCACCCTCACCCAAGCCAGTGCCAGGTGAAATAACAGCCGCATTGCCTTCGCTTCGATTCTTCCCTGGGTATATCGTCCGCAAATCCTCCTCAGAAAGCGCAGCAAGTCCATAACAGTTGGCCTCCAGGTCGTTGATCAAATACACTTTCGAAATGCCCAAGGCTTCTCCAACGGCTTGGCTATCCACGTTCCAGTGCAGGTTGGTGCCAAGCGATTTCCCATTTCGCACCGGCCCAGCAAAGGAAATGCAGAACCGTGCAAGCTCATGTTCATTTTGGTTAAAATCCTTTACGATATCTACCAGTGAACTCCATTCCTTAGATGGATAGCGATGTTCCTTAAACAAAGTTGGCTCGCCATTTTTTATCCTAAAAAAAGCCATGTCCGTCTTGGTACCACCAATATCTGCGGCGAGGATGATGGTTTCGTCCGGTGGAAGTACAAAATTTGGAAAGGCAATGGGTATGATTTTTTTTTTCATGTTAGTGTTTTAATTTTTGAAGGGTATTCCCGTGAAACAACATCAGTAAAGGCCAAAATAAGTCATTAATCGCCAGATAATTCTGGTCATCATGTCTTTTGGGTAATATCATGCGGGCAAGTATAGTTAATTGCCTATTCTCGAAAAATGAAATAGCACCTTATTTCCAAGAAAGAAGCCCTCCAACTCGCCGGAGAGCCTGCTGAAAAAGACTTGATGCAACTGCCTCCTTGCAAACCAAACAAAAGCATTTTTGCAAAAAGCTTGGGTATCCATGTGCTTTGGGTCGGTATGCTGATGGGAGCTATTTGCTTTGGAACGCAAGCGTGCGCAATTGTCCACGACGACCCAAAATGGCAGACCTATGTATTTACCGTGCTTTGTCTCTGCCAAATGGGACACGCAATGGCTATTCGAAGTGAACGGTTCTTCTTGTTTCGGCAAGGCTTTCTTACCAATCCAGCCTTGCTCGGAACCGTTTTATTGACATTTCTACTGCAACTTACGATTCTGTATGCCCCCACATTTCAAGCTGTTTTTTCCACCCAACCATTGATATTCCGAGAATTGGCAGCTTGCGTATTGATTTCGCTGGTGGTGTTTCATGCGGTAGAAGTGGAAAAATTGGTAAGAGGATGGCGGCGCAAATCTCTGAAAGGCACTGTGTAATTTTCATTCAAACCCATTCATTTGGTATTTTCGCAAAACAAAAAAGCCTTGTAAATCAATGACTTACAAGGCTTTTCGTCGGGGTGATAGGATTTGAACCTACGACCTCGTCGTCCCGAACGACGCACACTACCGGGCTGCGCTACACCCCGTTAAGCGGGTGAGAGAGCTAGCGAGTGATCGTGAAAATCTCGTAGCTCACGCTCCCACCCCTCTCACTCGCTAAAAAGAGAGCCACCAAGGAGACTCGAACTCCTGACCTACGCATTACGAATGCGTTGCTCTACCAACTGAGCTACGGTGGCTTTTTCACCAAATCCACTCCGTTGAGCGGGGCGCAAAGCTAAGGCTTCTTTCGAAAGATTGCCAAACGCTTTTTCAATTTTCTAGACTTGCTTTAACTGAATACAACTGCGTTTGTTTCACTAATTTTTATAAAAAAAACCACCACCCGTTGGGGAGCAGTGGCTTCACACGCTCTAAAACATTAGTTATGAAAATTTGGACTATTTAGATTCCACACTTCCGGAACCTGAGACCTTTGAGCGGACGCTTGGCCTGCCTTTATAAAATACGTCTCCGCTGCCAGCTATGTTTACATCCAGTGACTCGGTCACATTGACGGAAGAGTCGCCGGAGCCGGAAATCTTCACTTCACAGGTACGGGTTGACAAACCAAACGCATCAATATCGCCGCTGCCGCTGATTTTCAGGGTGGCAGCGCCAGTATTGCCATTCAGGTTCATATTGCCTGAGCCGCTGATGTTGGCAGTCATGTTTTTGGAATCTGAATCGAATTTGATTTTTCCACTGCCGCTGATGGCCAAGGCAAGGTCATCAAGGTTGGAAAAACTGTTTTCACCAACGATGGAGCCAGAGCCACTGACGGAAAGGTTTTTTATACTTGGTACAGTTACCCAAATTTTGATGTCACGAGCGTTCCTCACATTTTTTTCAAAACCAATCTTCCAAACACCATTCTTCACTTCCTTTTTGAGGTTGTCAATAAGGTTTTGCTGTGCCTCGATTTTTACAGATTGGGTGCTTCCCTGCTGGATCATCACATCGGCTGCGATGGCCAAGTTCAGCCCGTCAAAGGAAGCCAAATCAAGGGTTTTCGTCACCTGCGGGCCTTCGCCTGAGATTCCTTGACCCGGGGACCAATTTTGCGTACAGGCGTTTGAAGTGAAAAGAAAAGTGGCAAAAATTGCCAGGAAATAAGAATTCGTTGATTTCATTGTCATTGTTTTTTTGTGAACAAATTTTATTTAACGACACATGGCTTCCTCTAACGTTGCTTCTTAGAAAGAAAAAAAGCCTGTCATATATACATGACAGGCTTTGTGAAAAGCGGTGGACAGGCCTAACCCTTCGTCCCCATCGTAGCCAAATCGACCACGAATCCTTTTATCTTTTTATTCTTTTTCAGGTTCTCTTTGTAAGTACTGGCCTCATCTTCCGTCGCAAATGACCCAAGAATGACTTTGTACATCAATTCACCTTTGGAGTTCTTTTGAACGCTTACCAAGATGGATGTAAACCAATCCTCCTGCAAGTCGCCTATCTTTTTGAATAATGCCTCTTGAGAAGAAAGCACCGCCACTTGCACACCGTAGCCTTTTTTCTCGGGCCGCTTCAGTTCAATCTCGAAAAGGTCATAGGGCTGAAAATCACTGCCTTTTACCAAAACTGCGTTGCTTGTTGCTTCTTTGGCAGCCGGAGCAGCAGCCTTTGCTTCTTCTTTGGCAGCTGGTTTCTTATTTACAACGACTGACTTATCAGCAGCAGCAGGCTTGTCTGCTTTCGGTTCAGTGGGTTTGCTGGCAGGCGCTGTTATTGGCGTTGTTACAGCCACTTCAGCTGGTTTCGGCTTTTCTTCCACAATTCTCGGTGTTTCGGCAACAGCTTCTGCCGGTTGATCCGTCTTTACTATCTCAACTTTGACCCGTGTGGACCCGTCTTGAATAAGGCCAAGGGACTCAGCCGCTGCCCTAGAAACCTCCACTACCCTACCGCTAATGAATGGCCCACGGTCAGTTACCCGCACCTGCACTGACTTGTTGTTGTCCAAGCGGGTAACTTTCAGCATAGTTCCGAAAGCGAGGGTCTTGTGTGCTGCGGTAAACTTGGTCTTATCGTAAAGCTCGCCACTTGCCGTTGGTTTTCCGTGGAAGAGGTCGGAATAGTAGGAGGCAAGCCCAAACTCTTCATCTTGTGCCAGCAAACTGGTCGTGAAAAGCAGGTTTAAGAATAAAATTTTTAATAAATTTTTCATGGTACGTTTGTTTAAAAATGGAACTCCTCACTTCCCATCATATTGATTTTCAGCAAATTATGATAAATGGGGAAGCCCTAATTTTTCATGGTTTAGATTAAAGAATGAAATTTAGCAATCCTGATAGCAGTGTAAAACGAAGCAATTTTTGAAAAATTCTCTGACAAAATAACCACATTTCTTCAAAAGCCGCAAATGTATTTTATTCGCAGGCTTTTGATTATCAACGCTTTCGGTGGGCAAAATTGTAACTTTGCAACCGTTTCGGTTGTTCAGAATGCACATTTTTTCATCCTAGCTGGTCATTCAGATAAGACAAGGATTGAACCCAAGTTATCTTTTTGACCTATTTTCTTTTACAAAATGAGTAAGCACGGAAGAGTTTTGGTAGCCATGAGCGGCGGAATTGATAGTACGGTGACGGCCATGCTCATGCATGAGGAAGGTTACGAAGTCGTTGGTATCACCATGAAAACATGGGACTACGCCTCGTCAGGCGGTTCGTCCAAGGAGACAGGTTGTTGCAGTCTCGACTCCATCAACGATGCCCGAAAAGTGGCCGTGGACATGAAGTTCCACCACTTTATCGTGGACATTCGGGAGGAGTTCGGCGACTACGTGATTGATAATTTCGTAGATGAGTACATGGCTGGGCGTACCCCCAATCCCTGTGTGCTATGCAACACACATATAAAATGGAGTGCCCTGCTGAAACGGGCCGATTCGCTGGACTGCGAATTCATAGCCACAGGACACTACGCCATCATCAACGAAAAGGAGGGAAGGCGCTTTGTATCCAAGGCAAAAGACCAGAACAAGGACCAGTCGTATGTATTGTGGGGTTTAAGCCAGGAGTGCTTAGAACGCAGCCGCTTCCCGCTCGGCGGGCTGACGAAGCCAGAGGTTCGCCAAATCGCCTTCGACCGGGGCTACGACGAGCTATCCAAAAAAAGCGAGAGCTATGAAATCTGTTTTGTACCCGACAATGATTACCGAGGCTTCCTCAAGCGCCGAATTGAAGGGTTGGAAGAGCGGGTGGCGGGTGGCAAATTCGTTAATGCCGCCGGGCAGGTATTGGGTGAGCATGAAGGTTACCCTTTTTATACCATTGGCCAGCGCAAAGGACTAGGCATGGCATTTGGGCAGCCGATGTTCGTGTCTGAGATACGGCCAGAAACGAACACAGTGGTGCTTGGCACGGAGGACGAACTCATCCGAAATAGCATGAGAGTCGGACAAGTGAATCCGATGAAATATGAGACAATTCCAGAAGGATTGGAGGCTGTAACCAAGGTGCGTTACCGGGACGGCGGCACCTTTTCTTTGCTCCGCAATATGGAAGAAGGCCATGTAAAAGTGGACTTTCTGGCAAATGTGAAAGGCATAGCCCCCGGACAGTCTGCCGTTTTTTACGAAGATGATGATGTGGTCGGTGGTGGAATAATTTATCGATAAACAATTGCTTATCAGCATTTTAAAAAAATAATCAATCGTGAAAAACCTATTTACCCTCATCCCACTCAGCTTGATTGCCGCCTTTTTTTTGGGGGCTTGCAAGCAAACGCCAGACGATTACAATACGGACCTTGGGTTGGAATATTTCCCTCTGGAAGTCGGCAAATTCGTCGTGTACGCAGTGGATTCTACCATTTTCGACCCAAATGGCGACAGCATGATTTTCTCTTCAAAAACATTTGTCAAAGAAGAAATCATTGACACCCTGAGCGACAACAACGGCAACTTGCTTTACAAAGTTGAGCATTTTGAAAGAGCGGCTGACAGCTTACCCTGGGTCATCAAAAAAGTGCTGACCGAATCCATTCAGGACAACCAAAGCATCCGCACGGAGGATAACCTGCGTTTTATCAAATTGACCTTTCCCGTTAAAAAAAGCACGACCTGGGACGGCAACGTTCATTTTAATGATGGGCTAATAGTAACCGTGGAAGGCGAGACATTGGAAATGTTCAAAGGTTGGCGCTATCGAATCAATCAGGTAAACGAACCGCTCACCATTGGCAGTTTTCAGTTTGATGAAACAACTACCGTGGAAGAGGCGAACAATGAAAATTTAATTGAGCTGCGTAGGTCAACGGCTATCTATGCCAAAGGTATTGGCTTGGTTTACCGGGAACTATGGATTTTGGACACGCAGTGCATTGACGATTGCATTGGCAAACCTTGGGAAGAAAAAGCGGAGAAGGGTTTTATTTTAAAACAAACTATTCTGAATCATAACTGATGACGGACAAACTAATCGGTGTTGGATTTACCAAAAAGGCGCACGGTGCCCAGGGCGAACTAAAAATCACCCTGAAGGATGAATATATTGACGATTTCGTGAAGGCCGATGTGGTGTTCATCAATGTGCAAGGAAAGCCCCTTCCTTTTTTCATTGAAAACTTGCGAGAGGCTGGTGATATTTTGTTAAAAATCGAAGAGGTTGACTCACCTGCTGATGCCAAAACCCTCACTTCCAAGGAGCTTTTCCTTCGGGAAAAAGACATTCAAATCACTAAAAAAGCTGGTGAGGTATTTACATTTGAGCTGCTCGTTGGGTACGAGTTGATAGACGAAGAGGCTGGCAGCATTGGAAAAATTGAAGCCGTGGAGGCAATGCCGCACCAACATTTAGCCATTCTACAATACCTTGATAGAGAAGTGTTCATTCCATTGCATCCGCAAATGGTGGTCAGCCTTGATGAAAAAGCAAAAAAAATCGTACTCCGATTGCCGGATGGTCTGCTTGAACTATGAATTTAGACTAATTGGCATTGTGATAGGTACAAAAAATAGGCAGTCTCTGGGTAAGATGAGACTGCCTAAGCCTTCATTTGGCGTTTTGCCATTATTTGAGAAGGTCATTGTTCATTCACCGGGGGGTCTTCCCCCGCTTAGGAAATCTTGGTATTCTTTTAATTCATCCCATTTACCAGCACTGGCAAGTCCGGCTTGCTTTGGCCAAGTCCCAGGGTCGGCAATTCGAAAACGGGGGCCTTCAGCATCGAGCATTTCTTGGAGTCGTTCAACCGTAGTAGAAGCCAACTCAGCAAAAGTCCAGATTCCAATTTGATTGCATAGCTCTTCGATTTTAGGCCCAATCCCTTCTACTCGCTTCAAGTCGTCGGACTTAGCTGGTGGCGCTGCCACTGCGGCTAGCGCAGCTGCACCCAGCGCAATCTTGGAAGCTCCTCCGGCTGCTGATGATTCTAAGTCCGACTCGCATTTTTCGAGTCGGAAACGAAGGCCGGCCACATCACCCTCCAACGACATTATCTTCCTCCGGTGGGTGGCATTGTCCTTTTCACTTTCCTCCAACTGGTAGCGGAGACTTGCATGTTCTTTCTCTAAATTAAGATGGACGCCCTTCAACCTATCATGTTCTGCATTGAGTTCATGATAGAGTTTATGCCATTTGTACCAAAGAATATAGCCCAACAATAGCCCCAATAAGAAGGCTACAAGTAGCATCAATAGGATTTCAATTGTGTGGTTAGCGTAGGTGCCTGCACCTGGGCCTTGGAAAGTATTTTCAAACATGGTAGTTTATTTTGTTTTGAATAATCAAGCAATGACTTGCGTTACTTGTTTGATTATCAATAGTTTAACTAAGTTCTTTTTTATTCAACACCAAGACAACCCGGCGATTTAATCGGCTGCCTTCCTCTGTGGTATTGTCTGCTACTGGCATCAACTCACCTTTCGAATCGATGGACAGCCGCTCCTTTTTCACGCCTTTCGAAATCAGTATGTCTTGGACGTGTTTTGCCCTCTCCAATCCGAGTTGTTGATTGAAAGGCACAGTGCCTGAATCGTCAGTATGACCCGTTATGGCTACAGTTTCTTCGGTTTGAAGCAGTCGTTTTGCCAATTTTTCAAGGTATTCGTCCACCCTTGGGTCGGCTTCTTTTACCGACTTAGCATAAGGGAACAAGATAGTGATGGTGTTATCCACCTCAACAATTTCTACCGTATCTTCTTTAGCCTTGTCCTTTATATTAAAAGCTGCGGCGGCGAACTTCCCTGTTCGAGCATCAGGGGGTTCGTTAACAAGCCTTGACGTCACCGCAATTAGTTCAGGATTGAGTTTAGGCACCTCGGCCAACAGGCGCTCCTTTATTTTAGCGGCACGAGCAAGCCCCATATTTGTGTACCCATCTGGAGCAGCTTCGTCCTTAGAATACAAGCCAACGATTTCGAGCAGCTTACCTTCCGTGAGCTTCGCTAAAATGGAGTCTCGGTAAGCTTGCCAAGTAGTTCGTGTTTCTGGGTCGGCTGAGGACCAAGAAAATACGATGGGGCGATTGTCCGTAGTAGGAGGTGGTGATTCGACAATGGTCTTGTCACCACAGACTTGCTTAATGTGGCATACATACCATTGCTGGCACACAACTGCCCACAATACGAACAACGCGATTGGGAGTAATGCCAAACGTGAAGACATAGGGCGATTTTTGATTTTAAAAAATGAAAAATATCATACAACAAATGACTGACCTTCAATCACTTGAATTCTATTTTAAATTGGAATCACAAATAGCGCTTTTCAAAATTCAGCGCATTGAGCAGTTATTTAGTGCAGCTATCTTCGAAATACTGCGTGAATGGGTAAGACTGTGCTTAATAATTAGGTTTGATATTGGGTTAGTAGTTGGCCAAAGGTAAAAATTAGGTTGAATATTTACACAATACCTAAAATAAAATGTTGACTTTTTACATAAACCAAATCGAAACTTTCAAGAATCTGCAATAACTCAACATTTACGCAACAAATAGGAATTCAATATCAAGCCCAGGCACGGCTTCCAACGATTCTGCTTCTTCCACCGATACCTTGGCTGCGTATGCTTTCAGCATGGTAAAAACATGTTCCCTGCTACCCTGCCGCACCGCAATTTCCATCACTGCAATTTCTCCAAAATCTTGTTTCAACACATTGATTTCCAGCTTCTTAACTGCTGTCATCACATCGGGCATCAGGGCATAACCGAATGAAAGCCGGTAAACATCCTCCACTAATTTTTCAACAATGCTAGCTTTTTGAAGGGCATCTTGTGCGCTATTACGATAGGCATTAATGAGTCCGGAAGTGCCCAGCAATGTACCGCCAAAGTACCGCAGCACAACAACAAAAACATTGGTCAGGCCAAAGCTATCAATCTGCCCCAGAATGGGTTTGCCTGCTGTACCGCTCGGTTCGCCGTCGTCGTTTGCCCGAAAATTATCGTAGTCCAAGCCAATTCGGTAAGCATAACAATAGTGCCTTGCCTTTGGGTGCAGCTTTCGAAGCGCAGCGATGTGTTCTTGGATTTCATCTTCGGAACGAATAGGCCAAGCATAAGCCAGGAATTTGCTTCCCCTGTCCCGAAAATCTCCGGTAGAATGGTCAGCCAAAGTCAGGTAGGAATCTTTCAAATGCAGTTGGGTAGCGCAAAAAATAAATTTAAGGCGCTGATTTTCAGTTGTTTAAATAATATTCAAGTTGCAGGATTGGGTTCAAAACTTTCAATGTGGTCCATCAAAGCCTCCAAGTCCCATGCGTCTTCCAGTTTAAATTTACCCACCTTGGTGCGGCAAAGTGCTGAGAGGTAGCCACCGCTATTCAGTGCTTTTCCAAGGTCAAAAGCCAAGGATCGAATGTATGTTCCTTTGCTGCATTCTACCCTAAAATCAATGGTGGGGAGGTTGACGTTCGTGTATTCAAACTCGTAAATCGTGACGGGTCTTGGGGCCACTTCAAGTACGATGCCCTGACGAGCCTTTTTGTAGAGTGGCTGTCCGTCCACTTTAATAGCCGAAAACATGGGCGGCACTTGCTCAATGTCACCAATGAAGCGTTGACGTGCTACTTCAAGTTCTTCTTCTGAAATATGATCGGTGGGAAAAATAGCATCTGGCTCGGTCTCCGCGTCGTAGGATGGCGTAGTCGCTCCAAGCGTTATGGTGCCGATGTATTCTTTCGAAAGGCCCTGATAATCAGCCAGTTTTTTCGTGCTTTTCCCTGTACAGATAATTAGCAGTCCGGTAGCCATAGGGTCGAGCGTACCGGCGTGGCCGACCTTGATTTTTTTCAAGCCCAAGCTGTGCTTGAGTCCCGAACGGATTTTGTTTACAACGTCGAAGGATGTCCAGCCCTGGGGTTTGTTTACCAGGAGGCATGTGCCGTCAATTAATCTTCGACTCGGCAGAGGGTCTTCCATTTATTCAATTTTATCAGGTTTTGCTGTAGCTCAATCCGCTACCAACAATTCCAGTATGTATTAACTGGCACGGGAAAATACCACTAACCAGCCTTTTACACAGAAAAATATTCCAATTTCAGCTACCCTAAATACGAAAATCAGGCAACTTTCTCAATTGCTGAAGCTTCAAGGCCCGGATTTTTGAATATCGCCACAATCTCCACCACCAAGCCAAGCAGGATAACAACAGGCCCTAACAAAGTACGACGACTGCTGTAAATCAAGCTCTCATCCCAGGTATTTGGGTCAGGCATGGCTCCCCCGCTCATCAGCATCAGGCCGACGGCGATCAGTGCCAAGCCAACCAACATGAGCAAGTAGTTCTTTTTCCCAAAAATCAACTCCGTGTTTTTCGGTGAAAAAGCTGGGGTTTTCACCCGTTGCGTGTTTGCCTGAGAAGCCCTCGGCGTAGTAGTTACGATTACTTTTTTCTTGGTACTCATTTTATAATTTTTCAAACCTATACCCCGGCGATGGCCAAAGGTTCAAAATTGAAGCACTGATAAAGTCCGAATTGAAACTCAATTCTCACAACTCGAAACTGTCTCAATATAAATCATCGACCCGCATTCGCAGGTATTTTTTTACGACATAATAAGTGCTTGTCAGCATAATCAAGAACCCAAGCACCAGCAAACAAGCGAATACCACCGCTACACCGGTTATGTTGATAGCGGATAACATATCTGGAACATCCCTGAAAACAAAGTAAAGCAGTGCCGCCAGCCCAAGGATTGCCAAGAGGCTGCAAAGCAACCCTTGCCAAAAACTGCGGCTCAAATAGGGCCTGCTGATGAAGCCCCACGATGCACCGACCAGTTCCATGTTTTTTATCAAAAAACGGTTGGCATAAAGGGCAAGCCGAACGGTGTTTAAAATAAGCGCAATGGCCACCAGCACCAAAAACATTCCCAAGCCAAATACCCAAAGGCTGATTTTTTTCAGATTGGCGGCTATGGACTCTGTGACGCTTTCTTGGTAATAAACATCGTTCACGAACGGCAAGGTTTTTAAATCCTCCCTAACCATGCTCATGCTGTCCGCCTCCATCCACTCAGATTTTACGTTAAAAATCAGCACATCGTAGAGCGGGTTGGCCATATCGAGTTTGCCAAAATCCTGCCCAAACTCCTCTTGCATCATTCTTGCACCTTCCGCCTTGTTGATGAACTTTGTCGAGTTTGTCTTGAAATAACTGCTTGCCGCCAAATGTTGTCTCAAAGAATCAACTTGGGGCAGGGCGGACTCCTCCTTCAATTCCAAAATTATTTCAACCTGCTCCCGCAATACCCGAAGCATTTGTTGCCCCTGCACCACCAATATCCCAAACAAACCCAGCAGGAACAATACGAGCGTTACGCTGGTAATCGTGTAAAGGTAATTCGGTTTGTGAACTGGAGGCTTTTTCATTAAAGAAGCTGCTTTTGGCAATAATGTCGGGGCAAAATTAGGAAAAAACTGCACCTAATTACCCGATTCCATTTCCTTCATTAATGTTTCGAGTTCCTTCATGAGTTCCTTTGAATCCTGTTTGATGGTTTTCGTCGCCGGTGTATCCCCGTCAGTACCTGCGGTGTCGCTAACGGAATTCAAATCGTCTTTCAACTGTTTCCGTTTGCGCTCCAGCTCATCGATGCGTTCCAGGTATTTTTCATCAAAATCTTTCGCTTTGCTTTTAAGGCTTGACAACACGCCTCCTATCTTGTCCACAGCTTTATCGTACTTACCCTTGTCGAATTTTTCCTTTTCGGATTTCAGTAAGTCCTTCACAGCCACACCCACATCTTTCATTTCACCTACAATCCGCTTTGCCCCTTGTTTTTCTTCGTCGGTGCCAAGGAACAGGTTGTAAATCAAAATGCCGATAACAAGAACGGCTAACAGTTTCAAAGCATTTTTTATCATTTCAAAAATTAGGTTTGTTTAAATATTCAAGTTGCTGAGTCATCCACGCTCCCTGACTGAACAGACGATGTTTTGTATAAAACTGGGTTTGTGCCATTCCAATCAGGAGTCGCCAGCAATTGGAGGAATTTCTGACTTAACCCTTTTAAGAAGTCAATTTGCGGCCTAGTCTTGTATTCGGCCTGTTCCCTTTTTTTAATGGAAGCAATGTAAAGCGCCGCCACCCCAGCTACCAAATAGGTAGCATAACTGCTCGATACAGCTTCCTGCACGTAATTATTTTGAATCCTACAAAAATAAGCAGATGCATTGGCTGTCACAAAATGAATCGTCGCCTCAGCATCTATTTCAGCTCTCCGGTTCTGAAAAACACCTTGTGAAATAGCGCCTACATTTATCGATTCAGGTCTTAATGAGGGGAAATTTGCGGCAGAAAGTCCCGCCCAAGATTCGTCTTCGTCCTGATTCGGGAGCGAGGCAAAAAGCACTGCGCCAGAAGCATTCAGTAGTCCAAACACCCGGTTAATCTCTGCTTGAGAGATTCCTTCCAACGCAATGTCCGCTTTCGGATAAGACACGCTGGCCACAACAATGTCAACGCCAAGGTTGGAGGCAGCCTCCAGCCCTTTCAAGAAGTCCTTTACCCTGAAAAATTTGTGGTCAACCGTGTTGATTTTCAGGATAAAAATCTCTGCTTCAGGCACAAATCCGAGTAGGGCGTTCTGGTCTTCTGCCTTTGCTGAAAGTACGCTTACGCATTGGGTACCATGCCCTTTTTTCCGATGCAAATCATTCACGTCGCCGTTCCCGCTTAGCAGCGGCAAGGCTGGATTGAAGCCTGGTGCTGCCGCATTGAATTTGTGACCAGCCTTGTCCAGGTGTTTCAATGCTTGGTGAGCCAAGTCAACGCCAGTGTCAAGCACAGCTATCTTTACGCCAGCTCCTTTATTGTCGAGCCAAGTCTTAAAAACCTGCTCCTGAATCTTTTCTGCCCAATCATATTGAATCATAAGGTAAAGTTGGTGGGTTTAAGCAAAGATGGGAAATTTTGGCAATTTGAGGGTTTTTCGACGAAAAATCCTCACGCCGCCACCCGCCCATCATACCGCTTTCTGAAAAACTCAAAAAGCATCTCCGTTCTTTCATCAATATCACTTTCCACAAATGCGGGGTAAGGCAGACGCTCAAAGAGGCAATTATTTATCACCACACGCACCGCTGATTTCGTCTGCTCCTTTTCAAACCAGTTCACCACCCGAAACTCGTTTTCTTTCAGGCGCTCCAAAAGTTGTTTGGCGATTTCCTTTAGTTCGGCCTTTTCCTTGTCGCTCACTTTCTTGTCACGGCTCAACATGTCCAGAACGGCTAATTCTTCCTCGCTCACATCTTCCCGGACAGACCGTTTTTCCTCCTCGCTCAGGTCTCCGTAAAAGTTTATCAATTGGTCAAAAATCTCTTTTATCGCCCCGTATTCCTTGCCCGTGTTGTATTCGGCTATGATGCGTTGATAGCGTTCATAGTAGTCCACCCGGAAAGGGTTGTCCCTTAACATCTGGTTCAGCTTGTCGGCAATCTTGTCTTTCAGCGATTGCACGGCAACGGGTTGGTTGTCGCCCAATTTCAGAAACTCCCTTTCGATGCGCTCAAAGTCCAACCCGCTCAAATCAATCTTGTTTCCATGCCCTTCGACGGGGTCTAAGGCGATGTTCAGGCTTTCGATAGATTTGTCCACCACGTCCTGAACTTGCCGAACGATGGCGGAAATATCGCTTTCTTCCTCGTTCCGGTAGATGACGGCATAAATGGCGTTGATAGCGTCCCGCTGTGGTTGGAAGGCATAAATGGTCTTATCGGGAAACAGTGCCTTGAATTTCTTGAACACCTCCCTACCCAGCACCCCGAACTTGTTCCGGCTTTCATCGTTGAGGCAAACGGCGTTCACTCCTTCCTGTACGGCCTTTATTTTCCAAACCCCTTCGGCCTCGATGGCCTTGTCCAAATCGAAGTCCACATCGTCCCGCAAAAATCCAACGGTAGCTTCAATGGCCTCTTGCAGGTCTTCCACCAAATCCTCCAAGGGTTTTACAGGCACATCAGGTTCTCCTCCTCCTCCTCCGTCCACGTTCTTGTCGCCGCCAATGGCATAGACGGCCAATGCTTCCAAAAGGGCTTTGTAGGTCTCTATGTAGTCAACGATTAAGCCGTTGTTCTTCCATTCGTCATGCACCCGGTTTGCCCTTGCGATGGTCTGCATCAGGGTGTGAGATTTCATTGGCTTGTCTATGTACAAGGTGGAAAGGCTTTTCACGTCGAAGCCCGTCAGCCACATGGCGCAAACGATGACGAAGCGGAAAGGGTTTTCATCTTCCTTGAATTCCTTTTCGAGGTCTCTTTCGTTCATCTTGAGGCGGTGGGGTTCGATGTCCAAACCCCAAGCCGTGAACCTTTGAATCTCATTCTGTTCATGGCTCACCACAACCCCCATTTCTGTTTCTTCCGACCATTGCAGCGCCTTGGCTTGGGTCAATGCTTCCTGTTCGTCTGTCAGCTTTTCGATTTCTTTTTTGCGCCTTTCGAGGTACTTGGTTTGCTCCTCACTGATATAGTCGAACATGCGAACGGCTGTCAGCTTGTCCAGTGCGACGAACATGGCCTTTCCCTTGTAGCCCCGGTTGTTGAAATGTTCCACCACGTCCCTGGCGATGGAGCGCAACCGTTTTTCAGCCGTCAAAATCGGGTAGTCTTTGGCGAATAGCCGCTTTAGCTTTTCCGTTTGGTCTTCGTCCAGTTCGGCGGCTTCTATGGCCGTCCTGATTTCGTCATTGATTTTCGGGTTGTCGAGGCGCAATTTTTCGCCCCGGTTCTCATAGTACAACGGCACGGTCGCCCCGTCTTCGATACTGCGTTTGAAGTCGTAAACGGAAACATAATCGCCGAAAATGCGCCGTGTGAGTTCGTCATCCTTGAAAAGCGGCGTACCTGTGAAGCCGATGAAAGAGGCGTTGGGCAAAGCCTTTCGCATGTTCAATGCTAACGTGCCGCCCTGTGTCCGGTGGGCTTCATCACTGATGACAATGATGTTTTCCCGCTCCGTCACCGTCCCTTCAAAATTGAACTTGTGAATCAGGCTGAAAACATATTTTTCATCAGTCCCTAAAATCTCCTTCAAATCCTTGCCGCTTGCTGCCTTGGCTTTCTTGTTCGTCACCGCTCCCACCCCGGCAAACGTGCCATAAATCTGGGTGTTGAGTTCCACCCTGTCCGTCACCAAAACGAAGGTGTAAGCCCCGCCAAACTGCCTTTGTATTTTCTGGCAAAGGAACACCATCGAATAGGACTTCCCGCTGCCCTGGGTATGCCAGAACACGCCCAAGCGTTGCGCCTCCTCCTTGGTGATTTCACCGTTTTTTCGACGTTTCAACTGGTTCTTGAAATGGTCAACGGCCTTGTTCACGCCAATGAATTGGTGGTTTCTGGCAATGAGTTTTACCAGCTTGTCGCCCACGTCGAACAGGATGAAATTCTCAAAAATGTCCAGCAAATGCGCCTTCTCACAAACCCCTTTCAGGATGGTGTCGAGGCTCACCACCCCTTCCTCGTTTTCCCGGATGCGCTTCCATTCGTGGAAGTGTTCAAACTTGGAGGTGAGCGAACCGATTTTACTATCAAAGCCGTTGCTCAAAATGATAACGGCGTTGCAATGAAACAGGCGGGGAATGGTGTCTTTGTAATCGGCGAGGTTGGTTTCAAAAGCCACTTTCAGCTTGCGGTGGTGGGCTTTCAGCTCGATGAAAACCAAGGGGATGCCATTCACGAAGCCCACAATGTCGGGGCGCTTGCGGCGCTTGGATTTGCCCTCCATCCACATTTGCTGCACGGCAAGGAAGTCGTTCTTTTCGGGTTCATCGAAATTGAAAACCCGGATGCGCTTGCCTTCCACCCGTTCGCCCTTTTCATTGATGAAATCAACCGGGATGCCTTCTTTCAGTTGCTTGTACTTTTCGTGGTTGAGGTCTGGCAGCGTCCTGGATGCGTTGTCGCTGGCTATCTCCTCCAATGCGGCAAGGTAGGCCGCTTCGGGCAGGTCGGGGTTTAGCGCCCGCACCGCTGCCATGAAACGCTCCCGCAAAACCACGTCCGCCTCCGATGCCCTGCCCAAGGTTCCGCCCGCTCCGAAGCGCTCGCCTTGATACACATTGGTGGTTTGCCAGTCCATTTCCTTGAAAATGGCAATGGCGGTCTTTTCGATGAAATTGTCTTCGGAGTAGGTGTAGGACATGACGGTTTGAATGGTTGTCCTTAAAAGTTTAACCCTTGCTGTAATGAATGATGGAGATTGGTTCTAACTTTTCAGGAGTATTGGTACAAATGCAATCTTGCAAATAATGCCGCATGGTTGCATAGATTCTTTTCTGCCAAGCAGAATCTTTTTTGTATTTTTCATAGCCATCTGCCCCTTTCCAACAGATAGAGAAATGCCAAAAGTTAGACCTCGTGGGAGTATGCACAACATTGGAGGTTATTGTTTCACTGTATCTTTTGGGATGGTCTAACAAAGGCACACTAAGTTTTTGATGTATTTCTACAATTGGTAAGGTGAAGAAACTTCGCTCAGTAGCTATTTCAAAATCTTGTTGATATACAGGCAATCCAACTTCTTCTTCAAAATCCCAGTACGAATAAAAGTATTTCTTATTTTCTCCAATCAGTTCGATTTGGTTATCTTCTGGTAAAAAATGGCCAAGCAAATTGGTAGAATAGTCAAATAGGTCTTTGTCGTTTTCACAAAGGGTTTCTTCGGGGTAAATCCCATTGACTTTTTCGAGTAGTCGGGGCGAATTGACTACCCTGCAAAGAACGTAAGCTGAAAGGTCAGTTTCAATTCGTTTGAAATTAATACGGGGAATAAGTCTGTCCGGGTATTGCATAGTCAGACTGGATGAAGTATTCGTAGGTAGCCACTTTGAAAGGTTCAAAATAGTTTTGAACATCTGAAAAAACTTCTTCAATAGTGCCGAATACATTCAATTTTTGGGTTTTGTTGGAAAAGATATTGACTACTGCCTCCTCAAACCTCCCTGTTTCCTCACTAAAAATCAAATCAACATGAAGATTTTGATGGTTAATCTCGGCCTTCATATAAATACTTGGTGTTTTCGTGGCTTGAATTGCAACGTTGGAAGGTGCAAATTGTAGAATCTTATCTGCCGCTTTTTCAAATAACTTTTTCAAGTCTTTGGGCGACGACTTAGCAAAATAGGTGCTTTTGCCACTGAGTTCAATAGCAAATTGCTCTACAAGGTCGCTTATTAGTCCTTTGCTCACCTTTGGCCTTCCAACTATTCCACGAACTTGAACAAGGTCGCATTTGAGCCTATTTTTTGCCTTACTGTCGTTCACAAACATTTCAATTTTTTCATTTGTAAACGCTTGTGGTGGAGCTTTGATTTCTGCAACCATGATGTTTTGCTTTTGATGGTTAGTATTCCGGGTTGAGTGTTTCCAAAAAATCAGGCTTCAATAGACCAAAAAACTGCTCTTTCTGGTGCTGATGTACCCCGTCAATTATTGGAAACAGTACTTCAGGTTTGTTTGTGCTAAAACCCTCCTGAATCACGTCTATGTCAATCAGAGATGTAAAACTTGCTTTTTCTTCAACTTGTACTACCAACGGCTGAATGGGTAATTTCGTTGCAAGGTTCACGATAAAGCGATATTGTGCTTTAGTCCATTCAACTCTAAAATTTCCGCTTGTTATCGTTTCGCTCAAACCGGAAAGCTCAACCGTGAAATTGGTGTGTTCCAAAATGTCAATGTTCGGAAACTCACTAATGTAGCGCAATCCGACCCTGTTGAAACTACCAACAACTTGTTTTTCCAGCAGTAATTTAATAACGCTTTGGATTTGCTCAAAATACACCTGCCAACCGGGATAGGTGTCTGTGCAATTGAACACCAACGAACCGTCGCTTACTTGAAAACGGATTATGTCGTTGGAAAAAAAATACTGAGGGGCTAAAGCAAGGTCGAAAGTGTTGGGTAAGGCTTGTGTACCTTGTTGCAAGAAATGCTTTGGCCGTACTGGACGGTTGGTGTATGAAAAACCGGTCTCTGACAGAAAAGCGTAGAAATAGCCAATCAACGGCTCGAAAGGAATGTCTGAATCAAAGTACAACTGTACCACAGCGTCTCGAATGCGTTCAGGACTTATTTTCTTAGGTAATCGCACGTGATTTGCTGTTTTGGTTTATGTTTAAACACAATGGAGCGCAAAAGTGCCAAGGTTTGTGCAAAATTTTAGAAAAAACTCGACTTTTTCTCTACAAAACTGCCTCATATCTTTGTCAAGCTACACTTTATTTTTTGCTCATTGCAAATTTTGAACCTATTTCCCGTCTATTCTCAAGTTAGCTCAAACCTGAAAGGTTAAGTCCTGAAAGTCTTTTTTGCCGCTTGGAACGCAAATTATCTCCCCACCCAACGCCACCTCCAACTCAGCAATCATCCGCAAACTGAGAATGTGATTCCATCTTAGCCATTCGCTGATTTCTGATTCAGTCTTTCCCATCTTGTTGGCAAGGTCTTTTTCAGAAAAGCCCCTTTCCTCCATCAACTCATAAATCCGGTCTATGATGTCCCCGTACTTCCTGACAAAGACACGGGTATGCTCCGGCACTTGTTCCAAAACCTCCTGAAAAAGTTTGTTTCGCATGGCTTTCATCTTTTGCAGTGGCAAACGATTTATGGCTCCGAAAAATTCACTTTCAGCAATACTCACACCTCCAAAACCCCACCCATCAACCTCGGCAACAACAAATCCCGTCCCGCTTTCAGCCGTTGGTTTTGCTTGGTAAAGTTCAAAACTTGGCTCAAAATCGGTTTGGCAACCTCTGCAAATAGTTCTGAAATTTCCTTGGTCGGCTTGGTATAAAACACGGCGTCCAATTCGGTACGCTTAATGTGTTTCATGGTTGCACCTGTTGTTCTGTTCCTGAAATCCTCCATTGAGTTTTTCAGGGCATAGTAAAAATGGAACTTGTTTGTTCCTTTCAACGGATGTACCAAAAAAAGATGCTGATTCAATAAAGCCTCACCACTTGCCCACCAATAAACATCCAAGTCCGCCGACCAACTGAACAAAATCGAATTGTCTCCAAACTTGTATTTTTCGGGCACATCACTTCCTTGGTATCTTGGTGTATCGTTCCCAATTCCCGCTTTCAATTCTTTGATTTTTATAATTGGCAAACCGTCCTTTGAATGATGGTGAGGTTTGAAAGCAAAGCCATTGATAAATTCAGCAACCGCCGAAAATGGCACTTTCTTCCACCCCTCCGGCAACCCATCCACCACCTTCACCTCCTTCCAACCCGGAAACCGGAACTTCACGAACCATTCCCGGTACAGGTGTTGCGCCGCTTCTTCCAATAGCCGGATGCGCTTCAAATTGTTCTCTATCCCGTCATCGTAAGCGGAGAGGATGGAGGCGATTTTTTGTTGGGTTTTGTATGGAGGAGCGGGCATTTTCATTGTGAGCAATTTCTCCATGCTCAAATTTTCCCTTGCCGTTCCTTGCGAAATCCGATGCAATTCGATTCTTTTCGTGTCTAAAAAGTATTTAACAAACTTGGTATCTGATTTTCCTTCCTTCCCAATGAATCCAATTACGCTGTCTGGGAAACAAGCATCAAATCCTAAAATTGCAGTTGCCGCCGTATTTGCACCAACTATTGAAATACAAAGTGTCCCCGCTTCCCACAATTTGCTTTGAGAAAGCCCAAAATCATTATAGGTTTTTGAATATTCATTTATGTAAAAATTGGCATTTTGGATTTCCCCGGTTTGGATTAATGGATAAATACCACCATAAAGCCTTTCATCATTTCGTGGCCTATGTCGGGACTTCCCCCTTGAAATGTACCCCAATTCATCAAGTTGTTTTTCTTCCCATTTCATAGCCCCAACTCATTTAAGTGTTCCTGAATCGTTCCCGCCAAAACCGCCGCTTCCCGGTCGAGGTCGGCGAGTGGTGTGTGCGAATATGGTTGTGATTTTTTCATGCTCATTTATTGGATGCCGACGAAAGCATCGAAATTTTCTTGGTCAATCAAGGTTGTTTCGCTGTCGGGATAGGCTTCCAGGAAAGACTTGGGGAAACGGGCGGATTTTTTCGCCTGCCATTTGAACTCGAAGGCATGGAGCCTGCCACCGGCGTCTTCCACGTAGTCAATTTCCTGCTGCGTCGTGGTGCGCCAGAAGTAGGTATTGCAGTCGTGACCCGTGTAGGCGTTTCGCTTCATGCGCTCGGCAAGCAGGAAGTTTTCCCACAGCGCCCCGGTGTCGTTACGCAGGGCGAGCGGCGAGAAGTTTTTGAGGATGGCGTTGCGGATGCCGTTGTCGAAGAAATAGATTTTCCTGCCTTTTTTGATTTCGTTGCGGGCATTGCGGCTCAGTGAGGGCAGCCGGAACAGCACGAAGGACTGCTCCAGCAAGTCCACGTATTTTTCCACGGTGACGGGGTCGGCGCCGATAAGCTGGGCGACTTCGTTGTAGATGACCTCGCTGCCCAACTGGAGCGCCAGCGCTTGCAGGAGCTTCACCAGCAGGGTGGGCTTCTTGATTTGGTCGAGGGTGAGCAGGTCTTTGTACATCAGCCCGTCGCTCAGGTCGTTGAGGGTTTTTAGCGCCTGTGGGGGTTCGTTTTGTGCCACTTCGGGGTAGTAGCCGTAGAGCATCCGGTGTTCGAGCAGCGAACGCTCGGCGAGGTAGCCATGCTGTCCGCACATTTCCCCAAACGAAAGCGGGTAAAGCGAAAACTCGAACTTTCTGCCGGTAAGGCTTTCCTTGGTCTGGGCGGCAAGGTCGAGCGAGGAGGAGCCGGTGACAAAAAGCTGCACATGCGGCAGGTGGTCGGTGATGAGCTTGAGCATCAGCCCGGCGTTGGTGAAGCGTTGCGCTTCGTCCACCACCACCACCTCGTTTTGGCCGATGAGGGTTTGTAGGCGTGCGAGTGAAACATTGTCGAGCAGAGAACGGGCTTCGGGGTCGTCGCCCGTCAGCCAGAGGGTTTTGCGGTCTAGGCTTTGGGTGATTTTGCGGACGAGGGTGGTCTTGCCCACTTGCCGGGGACCAGTGACGATGATGGCTTTACCCTTGCCGAGCCATTGCCTAATGTTTTGTTCTTGTATGCGCTGTACCATACCTTTTGATGGCAATTTTATTGATTTTTTCGATTTAAATCCAAAAAATAGGTCTTTATTTTCGATTACAGCCCTAATTCCGTTAAATGCCCCTGAATCGTTCCCGCCAAAACCGCCGCTTCCCGGTCAAGGTCGGCGAGTTCCAGTTTGATTTCCCCCATTCTTTCCTCAAAGTCGAAGCCGTCATCTTCTTGCACCGCTACGCCCACATAGCGCCCGGCGGTCAGACTGTAATCGTTGGCGGCTATTTCGGCCTGTGTCACCACCCGGCACAAGCCCGGCACGTCCTGGTATTTGCCTTCGGGAAAGCGTTCGCTCAGCCATTTCAATTCCTTCTCAAAGTACAGGGCATGGTCGGCGGCTTCTTGGAAGGTTTTCACCCGGCTTTCCGTTTCGATGAGGTAGCGTATCAGGTTTTCTCGGCGGGTTTTGTCCTTTTTCAGTTCGTCGCTTTGCAGGCTGGTCTTGGCTTCGGCGGCGAGTTCCTTGTGGGCATGGTTCAGGTGCTTTTTCAGGCGCTTGAGGTCCGTTGCCAAACCTGACAGGTCTTCGAGACCTGTCAGGTTTTCGAGACCTGTCAGGTTTTCAGTCTTCAAGTCCAGCAACAGTTTCTCGGCTGCGAGGCTGCGGTTTTCCACCATGCCAGACCATGCCTGTTTTGCGGCGGCTAAAGCCGCCTGTACTTCGCTTTGGTAGCTTTCTATGGCCGAATTAAAGGGGTCATCGTTGCCCCGGTAAAGCCCCACAACGGCCTTGATATTGCGCAAATGTTCCGGCGTGAAATCGTGGATGCTGGACGAAACTTTACGGTAAACGTCCCGAAGGTCGAGCATCAGGGTTTTGTCGCTGCGTTCGGGGTCGGCCTCCTTCGCCCGGTCATAAAACCAAAGGGTACAGGGCAAGGAACGGGTGTAAAAGAACTTCGTGCCGATGCTTACCATCACGTCCACCGCCCCCGTTTTCACCAACTGTTCCCGGATGTCCTTTTCCGTATGCCCGGCGTCCGAAGCCGACGAAGCCATGACGAAGCCCGCCCGCCCGTTGGGGTTCAGGTAGGCATAAAAATATTGAATCCAGAGGTAGTTGGCGTTGTCAGATTTGGGCAGGCCAAAAGGCAGGCGTGGGTCGTTCTTTACGCTGTCCCTTGCCTTGTCCACCCCGTCCACGTTGAAAGGCGGGTTGGCCATGACGAAATCGCAGCGCCCCGCCATGCTGTGTTGGTCTTCGTAAAAAGTGTTGCCCTGTAAAATGCTCGCTTCCAAGCCGTGAACGGCCACGTTCATTTTCGCCAAACGGGTGTTGGTGTCCGCTTTTTCCTGTCCGTAAAACGAGACCTTCGAGGCGGGGTTTTCGCCCTCCTCCTCGATGAAATGCCCCGTCTGAACGAACATTCCCGCCGAACCGCAAGCGGGGTCGAAAACGATGC
Organism: Saprospiraceae bacterium; assembly: GCA_021739645.1. Taxonomy (GTDB): domain Bacteria; phylum Bacteroidota; class Bacteroidia; order Chitinophagales; family Saprospiraceae; genus UBA6168. The sequence goes on from JAIPBL010000012.1 coordinate 41,152, forward strand.
CGTGGTCGGGTTCTATGATGGCCACAATGGTATTGACCAGGGAAGGCGGGGTGAAAAACTCGCCGCCCTCTTGCGCCCCGCTCTTGGCAAATTCGTTGAGGAAATATTCGTAAATCCTGCCAAATACATCGCCCGGCATACGGTCGAGGGTTTCATCGTTGAAAATCCTGAGCAGGCGTTGCAACAGGTCTTTTTCAAAGGCTTGGTAGTCTTTCGGCAACACGCCCAAAAGGGCTTCGTAGTCGCTTTCTATCAGGCGCATAGCCTCGTTGATTTCCTCGCCGATGTCCTTGCCTTCGGGCAGGTTCACGAGGTAATCCCAACGGGCATTTTCTTGCAGGTAGATGGCCTTGGCTTCCTGAAAATCGTCCTTGGTGACTGCCCGCCGCCCCCGTTGAGGATGCACTGGCAGCTTTTCCTCCATCATCACCTTTGCATCGTTGAAACGGCGAAAAGCATGGCGAAGGAACAACAACCCCAAGACGGGGAAGGAGTATTCGGTGGCGGTGAGTTTGGAGTTCGCCCGGAGTTGGTCGGCGGCCTGCCAGAGGCGGGTTTCGAGTTCTTTGAGTTGGTTTGCTGTCATGGGGGCGAATGTATTGAATTTTTGCAATACCCAATGCCACAAACAAAAAAAAAACGCCCTGTAAACATCACGTTTACAGGGCGTTACAATTTTTTTTTGGTGGAGACGCCGGGAGTTGAACCCGGGTCCAGCGAAAGCACCCATAGGCCTTCTACATGCTTATTTTCTGATTAAGTTTTCGAGTGCAATGTAGGCTCAGAAACGAAGCCGCTTTACACCTTATCCCCCATCCTGACAGCAAGCTGCCAGGATTCACCTTTTGGCCGAGGCACTCCGCAAGGCTATCCCGAAGTTGGTTGATACGCGGCACGCTGTGTATCGGAAGTCAAGCGTACGGCATAATGGCATTCTAATTCCTAGAATTAGGCCGCCATGGCATACTGATAGTTGCCATTTGAATTGTTGAATGTCATTTTTTACGGAGTGACCACTCATGCTCCGGCATGCTTACCTACCGGTTATTCTTCCCTGTCGATTCCGGTACGTCCCCAATGTTTTCTTGAAAATCAAACGACTTCCAAGTCTATCCATTTTTGTGACCCAACTTTTCAGGTCAAATGGATGGCAAAAGTATAAACTTCCAGCACAGCTAAAAAGTTTCATGCTGAAACACATGAATGACGGGAACAAACGCATCGTGTTGCATTGAGCATCCAGGATAGTCAGGTCCAAATGGGCAGGATGTTAGTAGGTATTTATGGTTCTTTTAAATCTGCTTGTCAGAGCTTTCCACTTGATATTTGGTCTGACTGTTGAGGAGGGTAATGAAAAGCGCGGCAATAACGACAGTGATACAAAGGATTGTCATGTTCTCTCAATTTAGTAAGTTGAATGGTAAATGTAACGCAGTTGGGAGGTACATGCTATAAGGGGAAAGCATTGCAAAAATAAGGGTTTATACTGAACGTATCAATACTGATTAAAAGAAAATTAGAATTGTTTTTCCATATTTATTATTCTCATGTTTAAGCGCCTATCATTGAGAGTTTAATGCCCAATTTTTCACTTTCCCACTTTTTACAAAAAAATATAATCTGTAGGTACGGAATTTGCAAATGCTGTGCGATTGAACAAATGGCTACCTTTGGCGCTCATTTCCGAATTAACAGAATCAAACAGAAAAATGAAAATAGGTATTATTAAGGAGGGCAAATTCCCACCCGATTCAAGGGTTCCGCTAACACCCCAACAATGCAAGCAAGCGATGCTTGATTTTCCAGTGGAAATAGTGGTCGAGACCTGCCCAACCCGCTGCTACAAGGATGAAGAATACCAACAAGCAGGCATCCAAGTCACGGAGGACATCAGTGATTGCGACATCCTCATGGGCGTCAAGGAAGTACCAGTCCGGCAATTAATTCCCAACAAAACCTATTTTTTCTTTTCACACACCATCAAAAAACAAGCGTACAACCGCAAGCTGCTCTGGGCCATTTTGGATAAAAAAATCCGAATGATTGACTTTGAGGCGCTGAAGGACGAAAACGAAAACCGCCTGATCGCTTTTGGGCGTTTTGCTGGTATGGTTGGGGCGCACAACGCCCTTTGGGTCTATGGGCAGCGCACTGGTACCTTTTCGATGCCCCGGATGAAGGATTTCCATGACTACCAGGAAGCCACCGATTTTTATAAAACCCTAAAAATACCTGCAATAAAAATTGTGCTGACAGGCACGGGTAGAGTGGCAAATGGCGCCGCAGAAGTACTCCGGGACATGGGTATCCAGGAAGTTAATCCGACCGATTTTTTGGAAAAACCCTTTCAAAAAGCTGTTTTTACGCAGTTGAGCAGTCATCATTATTTGGCCAGAAAAAATGGAAGCCCGTTTGTGAAAAGTTATTTCCATGAGCAACCGAACCGTTTCAAAAGCAACTTTGCTCCGTATTGGAAAGTTTCCGATGTGATGATTAACGGCATCTATTGGGACAATAACGCTCCAGCTTTTTTCACGACGGAAGAAATGACCAGCCCCGAATTCAACATCCAAGTCATTGCAGATATTACCTGCGATATTGCCCCAGTCGCTTCCATTCCGGCTACACTTAAATCTTCTACCATCGCCGACCCAGTTTTCGGTTTTGACCCAAGAACTGGCAAAGAAACTGCACCGTACCTGCCCAGCAGTGTGGACATGATGACCATTGACAACCTTCCCAACGAATTGCCGAGGGACGCATCCGAATCGTTTGGCAACCAATTTTTGGCTCACATCCTGCCGGAGCTATTCCTTGCTAAAAGCCAGACAATCGAGCACGCTACCATTGCAAAGGATGGCCACCTGACACGGTATTTTCGGTATTTGGCAGACTACGCCAAAACTCCGGTTTTCGATGGATTGGTGGCCTAAGTTTGCTTACATCGCTGACGCTAGTTCAATATTTTGCACAACTGACATATTTGTTTTGTGCAAAATCCTACCTTTCTTGCTTCCAAATCTAATTCAATGACAAACAAAGAAATAGCCAAGCAATTCCAGTACCTCGGCGAAATCATGGAACTCCACGAGGAAAATCCGTTTAAAATAAAATCCTATCTGAACGCCTACCTCACCATCCGTAAGTTGCCAGAACCAATCACTGAAATGGCACCTGGCGACCTGGAAAAAATCAAGGGAATAGGCAGCTCAACCAGCGCCAGCATTCAAGAACTGCTGCAAACTGGTGCCATGCAGGCTTTGAAAAAATACGAAGAAAAAACACCTCCCGGGGTTCGGGAGATGCTGCACATCCCAGGCTTCGGCCCAAAAAAAATCAGGGACATTTGGAAGGTGCTTGGCGTGGAAACTATCGGAGAACTGCGATACGCCTGCAATGAAAACCGGCTCGTCGAGCTTAAAGGCTTTGGTGAAAAAACACAGGAAGACCTTCGACAAAAACTAGAATATTATCAAAAATCAAAAGGTAAATCCCTTTTCGCCGACCTTGATGTTAAGGCCAATGACTTGCTGGAGCAAATTTCAAAAGCATTGCCGGAGGCACAGGTCAGCCTCGTTGGTGGAATGCGCCGCCGCAGCAATGTGGTAGAGCGGATGGAATTTTTGGTAGCTAGTGAAACTGGTGTTGAACCGATTTTTGAACAAGGTTTTCTGACAAAAATGGGCGAACAAGCTGACATTTTCACAGCAAAAACTACCGACGAGCTACCCGTCACAGTTTATGCTTGCGCTCCACAGGAATTTGGGAGCAAACTGTTCCGATATTCGGCTGGTGAGGGATTTTTGTCAGCTTTTCTGGAAAAAAACAAGGAAGTGGACTTCAAGGGCTTGGCGACAGAAGAAGCTGTCTTCGAAAAAGCAGGGATGCCATACCTCTTGCCTGAACTTCGGGAGGAAGCTTGGACGCTCGGAAAGTCATTCGGCAAGCTCCTAGAACCTGAGGACATCCGAGGTGTTGTGCACGCCCACAGCACCTGGTCGGACGGCCTGTTCAGCATCCGCCAAATGGCCGAACATGCCCGCAGCCTCGGGTACAGCTACCTCGGAATTACCGACCACTCGAAGGCAGCATTTTATGCCAACGGCTTAAAAGAGGACCAAGTGCTGGCGCAATGGCAGGAAGTGGACGAACTGAACCGGGAACTCGCCCCGTTCCGAATTTTCAAGGGAATCGAAAGCGATATACTCCATGATGGTTCACTAGATTACTCTGATGAAATGCTTGCTGGCTTCGATTTCATCATTGCTTCTATTCATTCCAACTTGCGAATGGAGGAAGAAAAAGCCACTCAACGTTTGTTGGGGGCCATCGAAAACAGGCACACGACCATCCTTGGCCACCCTACTGGCCGACTACTGCTCTCCCGACCCGGCTACCCCATTGACCATCAAAAAATTATTGACGCCTGTGCTGCCAACGGAGTGGCCATAGAACTGAATGCAAATCCCTACCGGCTCGATTTGGACTGGACGTGGATTCCCTATGCTTTGAATAAAAACGTGAAGATTTCCGTCAACCCCGATGCCCACAGTACGGGTGGGATGAAGGACATAAAATACGGTGTCTATTCTGCCAGAAAAGGCGGACTCACTGCCGAACAATGCCTCACATGCCTTGAAGTAGCTGGTTTTGAAGGGTTTATTTCAATGAAAAAATAAAAAAATGAAGGTTTTTAAGGTTTTTGCACAGAATTTATTTTGGATCGCAGATGAAATATTCAACAAGTCCAATACTTTTGCAAAAAATATTTTGACTTCGACCGAACAAATGGGAACACCTTTCAGTTAGTCGTTCAGTTTCTTTGAAATATTCAATAGGTGGATTCCCCAAATCAGTAAATGGAACTAAAAATATCAATAGCAGATTCATCTATTTTTGTTTGTCCAAAATCCTGACCAAAATACTCCACCAAATTAGCTTTCTAGAAAAAAGACAACCTACCTAATTGGCAGGTTTAAGAATAATTAATCATCATTTTCAATTTTTCAATTTTTCAATTCTTCTAAACATGAAAAAAGTATTCAGCCTCTTAGCAGTTGCACTGCTTTTCGTTTCCGTTCTATTCACTGCTTGCCGTGACAACGCCGGTTCTGGCGAAGCCCAAGAAGCTCCAGCCACTGAAGCTCCAGCACCAGAAGCAGCTCCAGCACCAGAAGCAGCTCCATCACAAGCAGTTCCTGCTGACTCAACTGACGCTGCTCAGCAAGCACAGTAATCCGATTTTTCGGAGGGAATCAAAAGGGTGTGGCTTTCGCCATGCCCTTTTGTTTTTTCACAAATAACAAACCCATTTTCTCTACTTTTGCCCCTCATTTTAAAAAACTTGATTGCCCGAATGGACACCATTATTGACTTCATACTGCACACAGACCATTACCTAAACGATATCGTAGCGCAGTACGGCCTATTGATTTACGTCGTACTTTTTTTGGTGATTTTTGCGGAAACAGGCTTTGTTGTAACTCCTTTCCTGCCTGGTGATGGGTTTCTTTTTACGGTCGGCGTCATCGCAGGAAGCACAGCTGGGGGTCTGAACCTGTGGGTCTCCATGCTTATCATGATGGTAGCTGCCATCTTGGGCAACACCGTCAATTTCCATATCGGAAGGTATTTCAGTACAAAGCTGCTGGATGGCAAGGAGCGAAATTGGCTTAATCCTAAATATTTGAAAGATGCCCATGATTTCTTCGAAAAACATGGACAGAAGGCGGTTATCCTAAGTCGATTTTTTCCAATTTTCCGAACGTTCGTGCCGTTTGTGGCAGGCCTTTCCAAAATGGACCGAACCAAGTTCATGAGCTATACCATCATTGGCGGGGTGTCCTGGGTCATTCTGCTTACCCTTGCAGGGTACTTTCTAGGCAGCATTCCGTTCGTTAAAAACAATATCTCCTTCATTGTACTGGGCATAATCGGTGTCTCACTGATTCCATTATTCATCACTGCCATCAAGAAGTATTTGGAGAACAAAAAAGCGAAAGCCTAAATGAAAATAGCAGGGCTTTCCTATAAAAAAACGTGCAAGTCTTTTGACGCCCCATCGGGGCGAAATGTCGGTAGTTATTACCCAGAACCTTTGCCTTCAGTGCCGTAGGTACGGCATACTGGCTACAACATTCCGTACCTAAGGCACGGAAACCCGTTCGCAATGGATTTGCTACCGACATCTCGCCCCGATGGGGCGCTTAACTTGCACCAGACAGTTTTTATAGGAAAGCCCTAAATGAAAATAGGAAGGCATTTGGTATTGTATTGAGAATCAACTACTTGCACTGTTCATTCTCAAACAGAAATTCACGGACACCCTTTCAAAACCAAGATTTTGCTCACTCAAATTTGGGTTAAATTCAAAATCTTCTCTGCCAGCACCCTTGCATGTTTTTCCTTGCTTTCGAACGACCATCCAGCGATATGCGGGGATAAAACCACGTTGCCCGCATGGGTGAGATAGTCAAAGTCGGGCGGGAGTTGCTCTAACCGGAACTTGTCAAAAGACGTCTCTTCATACTCCAAAACATCGAGCGCAGCGCCGCGCACTTTTCCGGATTTTAGGGTTTCGACGAGGTCGGCGGTGTTCAGAATTAGGCCACGGGCGGTGTTTACGATGTAAATGTTTTTTCTAAAACTGTTTAAAAAAGCACCGTTGATAAAATGGTGATTATCAGCATCGTACGGGATATGGGCACTCAACACATCCGCTTCTTGAAACAGTGCCTCAAGGCTCGACTCTTCCGCAGAATCGTCTCCGTAACCCGTCTTGAATTTGTCGTAGGCCAACACCCGCACCCCGAAACCTTGGAGCCGTTGCGAAAAGGCACTGCCCATGTTCCCGTAGCCAAGTATCCCCACTGTTTTGCCCTTTAATTCAACAGCCCGGTTGGCCTCTCGAACCCATTGCCCACTGCGTACTTGACGGTCGGCACGGCTCAGGTTGTTCATCAAACAAAGAAGCAGGCCGAGCGCATGTTCGGCCACTGTGTCCCGGCTACCTTCAGGGGAAATCAAGACTTTGATGCCACTTGACTCAGCAAAATCAACATCAATATGCTCCACACCGACGCCCTCTCTGGCCAAAAATTGGAGGCTACTGGCTTTTTCAAGAAATGATTTATCAATGGAAAAGCGACTTCGCATAACGATACCATGAAATTGCCCAACGAACGCCTCGACCTCCGATTTTGAACTGGTCGTGTCCGTGTGACAATCGAACCCGTGCTCCGTCAAGTACGTTTCTAGGAACGGGTGGGCTTTGTCCAAAAAAAGGACTTTTGGCTTGCGATTGTTGTTCATTTCTTTCCAGTTAATTTTTTGACCGTAGTTTTGCGGCAAGATTTTCTCTGCGCAATATGCAAGAACCTTTGGAAACGGCTCGTTTGAGGCATGAAAAATTGTCAAGCTTTTTTTAACCGCATTCCTATTCATTTCACCACAAAAAGCACAACAAATTGAAAATGAACAAATTAACACTGATATTCTTTGTTCTGTTTTGCTTCGCAAATGCCTTGCAAAGCCAAAACGACACCATTCCCGGACGCTCCGAGACCGAAAAATACAATTGGCGGCTACGGCAGTCCGTGCTTTATGGCACTTATATCCCGAAGGACGTGAACGAGGTGATGCTGGAATTGAACAAAAAAATTGACGCCAAATCAAAGGCGAAGCTTGCAGCTGTGAGTGAGGATGAAGCAGCCACCAAACTTTTTTTTAGCCTTGGCCGCTGGATGACCCACAACTGGAGTCTTTTTGAAGGTTCCCGGCTCAGTAAATACATGCAGGACCTAGGCATCCACCACCCCGATGACATGGTGCGGTTTTTCATCATCGTTTATCATCGTAGCTTGACCAAGCAACCAATGGAAGTTAAGGAGTTGGTAGTGAAGTTTAATGACAAAGAAGAAGCTGAAAAACAGGAAAGGCTGAAAAATGGCACCATTCTGCACGAAGAAAAAAAGAAATTAGATAAGCCAAACGATAGCAAAAACTGAGCATTACGGCTCGTCCAGCCTATCCAAATCGCATTATATTAATGTGCAATTGCCAAGTTCGACGCACTTGGTTTTTCAAAATTTATACTTTTGCGCCGTCAAAGGTGGCACCCTGCTGAATTCTAATGTCCGCAATCATTGGTTTTTGAAAGGTCTGACCATCGAATTTTTACCATTCTCATCCAATTTTAACGAGTAACCTATGGCCAAGAATCTCCTCATCGTAGAGTCGCCAGCCAAAGCAAAAACCATCGAAAAAATCCTTGGCAGCGACTTCACCGTGAAGTCCAGCTACGGTCATGTCCGTGACCTGCCCAAAGAGGATATTTCCGTTGATGTCGAACACGATTTCAAACCAAACTACGTCGTCACTGCGGACAAGCAGAAGGTGGTAAAGGAACTGAAAGACGCCGTTAAGAAGGTGGACGAAGTTTGGCTCGCAACGGACGAAGACCGTGAGGGGGAAGCCATTTCCTGGCACCTCTGCCAAGTGCTTGGCCTCGACGAGCACAGCACCAAGCGCATCGTTTTTCATGAAATCACCAAGTCGGCCATCCAACTGGCCATCACACAGCCCCGCAAACTGGACCTGAACCTCGTGGACGCCCAGCAGGCTCGCCGCATTGTGGACCGGCTGGTGGGCTACGAACTATCCGGGCTGCTTTGGAAAAAAGTGAAGGGCAAACTTTCCGCAGGCCGGGTACAATCGGTGACCGTCCGCTTGGTAGTGGAACGGGAGCGGGAAATCCAAGCCTTTGAAACGACCCCATTTTTTAGAATAACCGCCGAGTTCAACGTGAAAAGCGCCGATGGCAAAGTGTCGGTGCTCAAGGCGGAGTCCCCAGAGCGTTACGATACGCAGGACAACGCTGCCAGCTTTTTGAAAAAATGCGTTGGCGCAGCCTTCAACATCAACAATATCGAGGTAAAACCAGCCAAGCGCAAACCCGCTGCACCATTTACAACCTCCACATTGCAACAGGAGGCTAGCCGTAAACTCGGCTTCTCTGTGAGCCGAACGATGTTGGTGGCGCAGCGACTTTACGAGGCCGGTTTTATCACCTACATGCGTACCGACTCGACCAACCTGAGCGAAATGGCCATCGCATCCATTGCGCAAGAAATCGAAAACCTATACGGCTCAAGGTATGTTCACACCCGTCGGTACAAGACCAGCAAAGCCGGGGCCCAAGAGGCGCACGAAGCCATCCGCCCGACCTACATCACCAACCAGCAAATACCGGGTGACCGTGACCAAACCCGCCTGTATGAGCTTATTTGGAAGCGGACGATTGCCAGTCAAATGTCAGAGGCTGAACTGGAACGAACCATTGTGAAAATCGGTGTCTCCACAATGCCTGGCTCACCGCTGCAGGCAGAGGGTGAAGTACTGAAGTTCGACGGCTTCCTGAAGGTGTACCTCGAATCTCAGGATGATGACGACGAGGAAGATACAAAGGGGATTCTGCCGCCATTGAAGGTTGGCCAGCCACTCGACTTGCTGGACATGACCGCAACGGAGCGTTACACACGCCCGCCAGCCCGCTACACGGAGGCTGCATTGGTAAGCAAATTGGAGGAGCTTGGCATTGGACGTCCATCTACATACGCCCCAACGATTTCAAAAATCATGGAAGAAAACCGGGGCTACGTCGTGAAAGAAAACCGAGACGGCGAGGTACGGAAATATGCCATTTTGACCCTGAAGGATGGTCAAATCAAGACTTCTGAGGGAAGTGAAGTGACTGGCGCCGTAAAAAACCGCCTATTCCCCACGGACATGGGCATGGTGGTGACTGACTACCTCTTCGAGCATTTCAAAGAAATAATGGATTTTGGCTTCACGGCTGGCATCGAAAAGGATTTCGACATCATTGCCGAAGGCAATAAAAACTGGGTAAAAACGGTGGGCGATTTCTACCACCCCTTCCACGCCACGGTGCAGAACGCCCTTGAAACCAGTGCCCGTGCCACGGGTGAGCGCATTCTCGGAAAAGACCCGGAGACTGGCCGAACGGTGTTGGTGCGCATGACCCGGTTCGGGAAACCTGCCGTACAGATAGGCTCGAAGGAAGAGCTTGCCGAGGACGAAAAAGCCAAATTTGCCAACCTCGGCCCAAACCAAAGCATCGAAACGGTGACGCTGGAGGACGCACTTAGGCTGTTTACCCTTCCAAAATCTTTGGGTGAATTCCAGGGAAAGGAAGTTAGCATTGGGCTTGGCCGTTTTGGGCCTTATGTGAAGCATGGCGACGTCTTTGTTTCTATCCCACGGGGTGAAGACCCCCTTGAAATGGAGATAGAACGGGCCAACGAACTTATCAAGGAAAAGCAACTGGCAGATGCCCCAATTGGCACCTACAAGGGCATTGACATCACCAAGGGCAAAGGACGATTCGGGCCATTTCTCAAATATGGCGACCTGTACATCAATGTGCCTGCCAAGCACAAACTGGATACCATCACCGTCGAGGAGTGCCACAAGCTCATTGAGGCCAAGATAAACAAGGAAGCTAACCGATACGTGCAGCGGTGGGAAAAGGAAGAAATCGCCATCGAAAACGGAAGGTGGGGGCCTTTTATCCGCTTCAAAAAGAACAATGTTTCGTTCCCGAAAACGGAGGGCCAAAAAATGACCTCGGAGGACGCAGCAAAATTGAGCTTCGAGGACGTTAAAGCAATAATCGAGGCAGCATTGCCCGGTAGTTTCAAGAAAAAATAATATGCTCCCAAGCGTTGGTTTGCGGGGCATTGCCAAACGGAATTTCGATTTACAAAAACGCAATTCATGAAACCTATCGCCCTTCTCGTTTGCCTTTTGTTTTCAAGCTTCGCAATGGCCCAAGAAGCTGGCAAGGACATCGTTTACCTCAAAAGTGGAATGGTGCTTCGGGGTAAAATTATGGAGCGGATGGACGACGGGGCAATCAAGATGGTGACCAATGAAGGCCGTGAAACTATCGTTTCCTTTCGGGAAATCAAAAATATCACCATTGAAGGAGTAGGAACCAATCCTACGGACTACGGCAGCGACAGCGCCATCGGCCTGCTGCTGCGTGGCGAAGGGGGCATCGGGGTTTCCTATCGCATTAAATTTCAAAAAGACACTTGGGCCGACCTTAATGTGCAGCCGGACTTGAGGGTGCTCATCAACAAGTACACTGATAAAATCGTATTGTCCCCGGGCATCAACTTAGGTGCCGAAATGGATTTTTTCATCAAACGCTTTTACAAGGAAAGAAAGCAAAGGGTCAGGGCGAATGGCATCTTTTTCCGCGGGGTGACGGCCCTCAACAAATACCCTGTTACCACGGTGTCCTTTGGTTGGTGCTCCGAATATTTCAGGTTGAACAATTTCAAGCGGAGTTTTATGCTCAACCTTGGCCCTGGAATGCAGATAAACCATTGGTTCGACGACTCCAAAAATTCCGCCTACACTGAAAATATCTATAAATACATGCCCACGGTGATGTTCAAAGTCCAATGGCATTTTTTCCAATAAAATTGAATCCCACAAAACAAATCAAGGATTCAGTTCTTTTGTTAACAGGTTTTATCGTTCGCACAGACTGATTGAAAAACAACCAGACATATCGCCAAACGACTGCACTCCTGCTGGCTTTTCTAGTCCTTCAGGTCGTGATGTTGAAGGAGTTCCACGGCTTTTTCGATAGCCATCACCATGTGCAGGTAGCACACTGTGACGATACCAAGCAGGGCGAATCCCACCTACACAACGAAGAATACGCCCCAAACGACTGCGCCATTTGCTTTTTCAACTTGGCGCCAGCCACGCTGGATTTTCAGGAATTTTCGGCACAAACGCCCGTTTGCCTGCCGCTCCGCAAACCCTTCTTTTATCAAGAAACCCTCAGCAACAGGGTAAATTGGCACTTCCAACTCCGTGGCCCGCCTGCCATGGCCGCTTGATTTTTTCTTTTTCTATCTTCCAAAACCAGGAACGCTTAAGCCGTGTTCGTCGATGGCCATGACCGCTTTTCATGGCTATCGAATTGCGGACGGGCGTCCACAATCAAGCTCAGGCCATGAAGTTAGTTTCTATTTTCACAGTCTTTTTTCTTTCCGTTTTTACGCTCAATGCACAAAACAGCATCACGGGCCATGTACTCGATGCTGCCGACAAATCCCCCATCATCGGCGCAACGGTCTTCATTGCCGACCTAAAAACGGGAACAGCCACCGATGAAAACGGCGCATTTTCCCTCCAAACCCTGCCGAAAGGAAGCTTCCTTGCTGAGGTTTCCGCTTTGGGCTACGCCAAAATCGTTCTTAAAGTAAACACTTCGGACACGAAACAACTGGATATTCTGCTTTCTGAAACGGCGGTGGAAATGCAGGAGGTCATCGTCACGGGCGTTTCCTCCTCCACAGAAAAAACGAAAAACCCCGTGCCAGTGGCCCAAATGCGCAGAGATATGTTGCTCCAAAACACCTCCACCAACCTGATTGATGCGCTGTCCAAACTGCCCGGTGTGAACCAAGTCAGCACGGGCACGGCTATTTCGAAGCCCGTCATCCGAGGGCTTGGCTACAACAGGGTTGTCGTGCTGCGCAATGGCATCCGCCAGGAGGGCCAGCAGTGGGGCGACGAGCACGGCATCGAATTGGACGAAAACGACGTGGAGCGGGTCGAAATCATCAAAGGCCCCGGCAGCCTGCTCTACGGCTCTGACGCCATGGCTGGAGTCGTGAACTTCCTGCTCCCCCACCCCGTTGCCGAAGGCACCATGTCAGCCGAGGCTAGCACTGAATATCAAACCAACAGCAACCTCGCTGGCACATCCCTCATGCAAGCGGGCAACCTGCACGGTGTCCATTGGCAGGGCCGTGGCACTTGGCAGCGCTCAGGCAATTTCCAAAACCCCGTGGACGGTCATGTGCTCAACAGTGGCTCGGAGTTGTATGCAGCCAGTGGATTCATTGGCATCAACCGGAATTGGGGGCATTCTCAGCTTCATCTCAGCAGCTACAACCAGCGCATCGGCATCCCCGAAGGCGAGCGGGATTCGCTGGGCAACTTTACCGGGCTAGTCGCCAAAAATGGGCTGGAGGTAGAACGCAGCTTCCAAAATTCTTCCCTGAGTGGTTGGCAGAACAGCATCGGTGTGCCGTTCCAACGGGTGAACCACCAGCGTGTGGCTTGGTCGAACACCGTTTTTTTTGGGGAATCAAAACTGAACCTCGACTTGGCCTGGCAGCAAAACCGACGACGGGAATACGGAAATGTGCTCGACCTCAGCGCCACGGAATTGTATTTCAAACTGAACACGCTCAACGCAAATTTGAAATATTTTATCCCAGAAAAGAACAACTGGAAATTGACAATGGGCCTGAGCAGCCAGCACCAGATCAACCGAAATTTTGGCGAAGCCTACATCATACCTGCGTACCAATTGACCGATGGCGGCGCTTTTGTTTTTGGTCAAAAAGAACTTGAAAACTGGTTTTTCAGCGGGGGGCTTCGGTTCGATTATCGCCACCTCAGCACACAGCCGCTTTTTTTGGGTAGCAACGAGGAACCCGTTGAGCCAACCGACCCAAATGCCGTGGAAAAATTTGCCGAATTTCAACGAGATTTTACCAATATGACGGGCAGCATTGGCGCTACCTACCAAATTAGCAAGCCGCTCGTCGCAAGGCTGAACGCATCCCGTGGCTTCCGCTCACCGAACCTCGCCGAACTGGGCAGCAATGGCCAACACGAAGGCACTTTCCGATACGAAATCGGCAACCAAAACCTGAAAGCCGAAACCAGTCTGCAAGCCGATGCTGGAATCACCTACTCCGGCGACCATGTCGTGCTCGACGTCAGCGGTTTTTACAACAGCATCCAGCATTTCATCTTTTTGGAAAAAATGGAAGGGAGCGGCGGCGATTCACTGATTGACGGCACGCCTGCTTTCCGGTTTGTTCAGGGCAATGCGGCACTCTTCGGCGGCGAGGTCAGCTTCGACCTCCACCCCCACCCTTTCGACTTCCTGCACTTCGAGAACGCATTTTCATACGTGAGGGGGCAGCTTAGCAACCTCCCGATAGCTATCGGGACTGATTCCTTGAGCAACCTGCCCTTCATGCCCCCCGCCAAATTGCAGAGTGAGCTGCGGGCACAGTTGCAAAAGCCCTGGAAATCCTTGCAAACTGGATATGTGAAATTGGAGGGTGAGTATTTTTTCAAACAAGGAAAAGCCTACACTGCTTTCGACACGGAAACCCCCACGAACGGGTATTTCCTGCTGAACGCTGGCATCGGCGCTGATTTTATGAACAAGAAAAATGTGGTGGTTTGCCGACTGTTCCTTTCCGCAGAGAACCTGCTGGATACGGCCTATTTCAGCCACTTGAGCCGCTTGAAGTATGCACCAGAGAATCCAGTAACCGGGGTGGCAGGTATTTATAATCCGGGACGGAACTTTGGGGTGAAATTGGTGGTGCCAATTGGGATAAAATAGGAAAGGGCAATTTCACGAATTTGGACCTTCCAAGTTTGTCAAACTTGGAAGGTCTTTTCGATAAAAGATTAGGCAGCTTTCTCGAAGCCCAATACTACCTTTTCAATAATATCGCAGCACTCGTGCAACTGCTCCTCCGTCATCACCAGCGGTGGCGCAAAGCGGATGATATTGCCATGAGTCGGCTTGGCTAGCAGGCCGTTCTCGGCAAGCTTCACACAAACGTCCCATGCGGTATGGCTGTCCTCATCGTCATTGATGACGATGGCATTGAGGAGCCCCTTGCCCCGCACCAGCGTCACGAGGTCGGTCTTTGCAATCATCAAATTCATGCGCTCCCGAAACAGGTTGCCGAGGTGCATGGCGTTTTCAGCCAAACCTTCATCCTCAATGACTTGAAGGGCGGCAATGGCTACGGCACATGAAAGCGGGTTGCCGCCAAAGGTGCTGCCGTGATCGCCGGGCTTGAGGGTCAACATGATTTCGTCGTCGGCCAGTACGGCGGAGACTGGGTACACACCACCAGACATTGCCTTGCCCAAAATCAAAATATCGGGACGGCTCTCGTAGCGGTTGTCGCAGCTTTTTTCACAATCACAGTTGCCGCAGACGGCCAAAAGCTTGCCCGTGCGGGCAATTCCGGTCTGCACTTCGTCAGCGATGAAAAGTACGTTGGCAGCTTTGCAGCGGCGGCGAACTTCTGGGAGGTAGCCTTCATCCGGCACAAACACACCTGCCTCGCCCTGGATGGGTTCGAGAATAAATCCAGCAACTTTAGGGTCTTTGAGGGCCTCATCCAATGCAGCCAAGTCATTGTAAGGGATGATTTCAATGCCGGGCAGGTAGGGGCCAAAGTCGGCAGTGGCTCCAGCGTCCATCGAAGCGGAGATGATGGCTTGGGTACGGCCATGAAAATTGCCAGTGGCAAAGATGATTTTGGCTTCTTGCTGTGGGATGCCTTTTACCTTGTAGCCCCATTTTTTGCAGAGTTTCATGGCAGTTTCCACCGCCTCAGCACCTGTGTTCATTGGCAGTACCCGGTCGAAACCGAAGTATTCGGTCACGAATTTTTCATAAACGCCCAATTGATCGTTGTAAAAAGCACGGGAGGTCAGCGTCAACTTTTCCGCTTGTGTTTTCAAAGCATCAATGATACGGGGATGACAGTGTCCCTGGTTCACAGCCGAGTAGGCAGAGAGGAAATCGTAATATCGCTTGCCGTCAAGGTCCCAAACAAAAACGCCTTCGCCCCTATTGAGCAAAACGGGCAGCGGGTGGTAGTTGTGTGCGCCATACTTGTCTTCGAGTTTCATTAATTCGGCTGCGCCGAGGTGGGTTGCTTCCTGTACCATATTCTTCAGTTATAAGTTGTGAATCGTGAATCGTGAGTCATTCCTACCAAGTTTAAAAGGAAATGCTACTCAAATTTCACTAAAAATAGTTGATTTCCACAAAGGTAAGGGGGAGAATCCGTTTGGGACAATCTTACGACAAAAACGGGAGCTGTATCAAAAAGAACCCTCCTATCAAGATGGAATCTAAATAAATTGCAAAGCAATGACGATTTATCCAGCTTTCGGATATACTTTTACACCAAGGTTTACAAAAACACCTGCATGAGTAAGCAAAAACAGTATTTCCAAGAAGAAGGAGGAACGCCTACCAATCCTAATCGCCACCTGCCGTTTTGGCTACCTGTTGTGCAATCCAAGGAAAAGAAAAAATGCTGTAAAAAGTACAAGGATGGCAAGCGTTGCAAGAGTTGCCCGAAAAGGTGAATCCATCATTGGCCTCCTGGCTTCCTGATAAAAATCCCTACTTTTTCATTTTCAGTGCTATTTCTCCACACAGCGGACCAGCACAACGTCCATCAAAATACCCGTACAAGTACATTTGAAAGTAACCTGCTCGCCTGTGTTGAAGGTGGTTCGTTTAGGTGTGCTGAGGTCATCCAGTTCACAAATGACACCAGACATGGCATCACCGGTATCGAGGCTAACGCTGGTCTTGCCGTCGGTTTGGGTGGCTTCCCGCACGGTACCTGTCACTTCGACAATTTTGTCGTTGTATTTGGTGTTGGCATCGGCTTCGTTTGCTTGAAAGGCAGCCAAAAGGTCGCTTGCTGAAATGGTCACATCAGATTTTGCACCGGCAATGTCTTGATGTGGCTTGTTCCATTGCATATACCCGAAAATGCCTGCGCCAAGGATTAGGATTACGGTAATAATTAGTAATTTTTTCATAAAAATAAATGTGTTTGAGACAGCAAGCTTTGCTGTCTGGTTGTAATTTCAGCATTTTTAGATTCCACAATTTCTGCCTCAAAGCTAACGGAGAAAAGGGCTAGATAAAATTATTCAATTCCGAACGAAAAGAATCACCCTCCGAAACCGTAAATTTGAAAAAAACAGATTGACTTGAAGCGAATTACGAATAAAACCAAAACGAACAACATAGCCAATAGGCTGAAACTGGTTATTGCACCGCTCCTCGTTGGGACTGCCGTTTATCGCTTTTTTAGGTCAAAACGCCCATCCATCCTCGGTGAAAGCCCGGCTTTATACCTATCCAAAAACATCTTTTTGCAATCTGCGCCCAGCTTTCTTTGGTCGTTTGCACTTGCCTCCGCTTTGCTGCTGATTTGGAAACCAGCTACCAAAGTTGCGGCTTTCTCAATTGCTGTTTTAACCGCTTTGGTTTCCGTACTTTTCGAATTTTGGCAAGCCGCAAATCTTGGCAGCGGCACGTTTGATTGGAACGATTGCCTGTTTTCCATGATAGGCTGTTTGATTTCAACGCTTGTTTTTCAAAAAATGATGGTCAATGAAAACCTCGACTAAAGCACTAATTTCTATACCTGTCCTCGCTTTTTTCCTTTACCTGGCCTGGGCTTGTTCCTATGAAAAGGATTACCCGTATTTCACTTTTGTTGAAATGACTTTCAACAACAATTCGGACAGTTGTAAGGTCAAGGATATTGCACTCATCTACCGGGTGCGCCGTGACAACAATGACACGCTTCAGGTTTTCAGGGAAATCCTGCCCGGTGATTCAAGCTATTTTCAACCCGATGCACTCGATTTTCGGAAAATGAACTACACCTGCGATTGCCCCGGCCATGTCTTTCAGGAAAGCCGGAATGTGCAACTAGATACCATCGGCGTCAACCGAATCTTGTTTGATTGCGATTAAGCAACTATAACGTCGGGGAGGTTTTGAACCTATCCATTACCCATAGAAATAGGTTTCTTTGAAGTGTGCGCATTGTGCGAAGCAAACATCCCCTAATTGGCTCGACATATCAATTCCGATAGATTGATTGTGGTAACTTGGAAGTGTCTGCGCTGCCGAAGCGGACTTCGGCAGCGCAGAGATTACCAAGTTACAAGGTATTTTGCAACGGTGTTATACAACTTTCCATCTTTCAACGCTTCTCTTTCTGTGGGAAATGGATAGGGTTTAAAACCTCCCCGACGTTTTATTTCGTAGGTTTACAGCTATGAATATTTACCTAAAAGTCATCGCCTCCGCCACTGTCCTTGCTGTATTTTGGACAATGGCCATCGCCACTTCCCCGGCCATTCCACCTGCCGCTAACATTCAATTTATCAATGGCAGCGAAACCTGCACTATCCACGACTTTAGTTTCCGGTTCAGTGATGTCCATATCGTGAGCGACACCCAAAACCTGACGGTGATTTTACAGCCGAATGACACGTTTACCTACGAAGCTATTGGTGTGGATACGCTGATTGGCGTACGCTACAATTGCGATTGCCCCGACAGCGGCATAAAAATCGGAGAATATCCCGTCAAAGTTGAGCCATCCAAAACCATTGCAATCAGGTTGGATTGTCAGTGAACGGTTCAATCCATTTTTTGCAAATCCGGCTGTACAAACGCCTTCCTCGCCTCCACGCTCGCCATCAAATCTTTGGAATAATATTCCGCCCAAAGATTTCTATCCGACAAACTTTCGTCGAAAAGCAGGTCGTCCAAGGCATCCTGGTTCCAGTAAACCCGGCCATCATCATCAGCAAATAACTCCTTGAGCGCCCACAGCCAAAACACCGTCATGGTTTCATGGTAACCGTTCTGGTCATCGTTCACGCCACCCACCGACTCATTGTAGCGAAGCAGTCGGGTGCGCAATTCCGGCAGGGCCTTTTCACCGTGGCGGGCCAGTAACCAAAGGCCCGTGATGAGGTGCGCTTCGTGTGTCCACTCGGCTTTCGGCAGGGTACATTCAGTGAAGCCTTTCACCAATTTCTCAGCATCAGCGAGTAGGTAGAGGTATTCGTCGTTTGGCATAAATACAGCTTGTTGTTTTAAAATAATGGTTAAAAAATATCTTCCCAAATTGCGGAGTAAGTTAGGCCGCAACTTGAAGTTTCGGCCTAACTTGAGCCTGATTGAAAATAGGCTAGCGGACAGCAATTTTTATGTGACACGCTTACGTTTTCTTGGCATGGTCGAAGACCAACTGCGACGTCTAGCGAGCGGCCTTATTTGACGTCGCAGTTGGCCTTCGGCCAAGCCAAAAGCGACTTTAATGACGTGTGTATCTTACATCAGGAATTGCTGGCTAGTGGATAAATTTTGCAAGTAATTGAATTCCAACCCAATTCCCCAATTCCCCAATTCCCCAATTCCCAACTATTGAGCGCCAAAAATAGGCGTTTCATTTTTTGGAAACTAAAAAAAGGTGGGAGCAAACACGCTCCCACCCTTCAATCTAAAAGAGGATACTTAAAGTTTGGTTATCTTCTGATTTGAACAAAACCGGAGTAATTCTTACCTTCCCCATCCTTCAGCAAGTAATAATAAGTACCATCTGGCAAATTGTTCTGTCCCCACGAGCCACCCCAATCACTCAGGTAGTGGCTGGTTTTGAAGACCATGTTGCCCGAACTATTGAAAATCTTCAGCTCATGCTGTGGATACAGCTCAAGCCCATCAATTTTAAAGAAATCGTTCTTGCCATCGCCGTTTGGCGAGAAGCCGTTGTAAACCTTGATGCCTGCCGGAGTTGTTGATTGCCCAGCGTTCTCAGCTGCCCGACTATCCACATCCTGGCCAAACGATACTTCCGTCTCATCCTCCGCAACGTTGACAAAAAGCTCACCCGAACATCCCGTCAGGGCATTTGTGAAAGTCACCGTATGCCCACCGCTTGGCAGGGTTAGCATCGTACCCGTATTTGATGTGGTAGCAATGGCCGTCAAGTTCTTCACGGTTCCCGTCGCATTCTGGCGGATGCTCAACTGGCCGTAGTTGCCGTTCAGCCTTCTCGTCACCAGCTCCTTCGCAGCGGCATCGTCGTACCAAAGCCCCGCCGGGTCAGCAAAATTCATTGCTGCCACTAGCTCCGAGAGGTTGTTGATGAAAGTGTAGAAAGTGGTGCCCTCAAACTCCCAAACCACCGAGTAGCTGCCAACTGCTGGCACATTTGCGTAGCTGTACACCTTCGCCGCATGTGGGTCACAAGGCTCCAACAAGCCACTGAAAAGGTTGCCGTCCACCCTGATTTCATAAGTCGATGCCAATCCGAACGGCACTGGCAGGCAAATGTCAACTGGGCCTTGAGGGCCTGTCAATGAAGTAGCAGCTTCTGGGGCAATCGGCCCACATTCAGGGCAATCATCCTTGATGTCGAACGAAGCTACGGTCACGCAACTTGCCAAACTGTTCGAAGCGATTTGCACTTCGTAATGGCCAGCCGGGAGGTTCGTCCGTGCGTTGCCCAAAATATTAGGCGTACCAAAGTTTGGCGTCCAGGTGTAGTTGTAGTCAGCCAAGTTTTGGGTGATGTGAATCACCGCCTTGCCTGTGTTCGACCCGCAAGGAATGGTGTTTCTTCTCACTTCTTTCACGTTGGCTGCATCGCAATTACACGCTGCTTCGACTGTGACAGTCGCCGTGCTGGAACAGCCGTTGGCATTCGTGGCGGTCACGGTGTAGATGCCTGCGGCAAGTCCGTTCTGAACGGCCCCCGTACCGATGTTTGTCCCAGTGGAATCACTCCAAGCGAAAGTCAACGAAGCTGGGGTCAGCACCACCGAGCCGTTCGTGCTGTTGCACGAGTCAACCGTCATGCTCGCCGAGAACGGCACGCTGTCCGTTATCGTGATCGTCTGCGTCTCCGTCACCGTCATACCGTTCGGCCCAACTGCTGACCAACTGCGCTCGATGACCGAGTTGCACGGGTCAAGCTGTTGGCTGTTCTCCACAAAATTCAGTGGAATCGCAGCTCCGCTGCAATTGTCCACCGCCGTGACGGTAGCTACTGGCGGAACCGATTCTCCAATGCCCAGGTCAACGGTTAAATCTGCTGGAACGCCCACGAGTTGCGCAGCGCCAATATTGTAAACCTGCATGGCCTGCGAAGCAGTGGCCGAATTGCCGCAGTTGTCCATCGCCGTCCAAGTACCCACGATGTTGTGGCCATTGGCAGTGGCGGTTGTTTGCGAAGCAAAGGAAATGTCCACGTCGCCGCAGTCGTCCAACACCGCAGGAGCAATGAAATTAGGTGCGGCATCGCCGCAATTCACCACGATGTTCGGCAGGTTCGGGAAAACAGGTGGCTCGTTGTCCACCAGTCGCACGTTCAACCAGAGTGCTGTTGCGTTGCCACAGGCATCCGTCGCCACCCAATTGAACTTCGCAGCCACGAGGTAGCCGTCCGTAGTGCAGTTGCCGTAGGCAAAATTCACCATGTCCATGTTCACCGTCACACTGCTGCAAGCATCCGTCGCCGTCACGTCCGATATGTTGAAAACCAATCCGGCAGAACAGCTCAAAGTCAATGTATCGTTGTCGTTCAAGCCCGCCAGCATTGGATTCGTGAAGGTCAACGCAGGCGCAGTCATATCAATCACATGGATAATTTGGTCAACGACTTTGCTGTTTCCGCAGTCGTCCGTAGCGGTCCAAGTCCTGAGGACGTTTTTACCACAAGGTACTTTGGTTGCAATTTCGGTAAACAGCACGGTGAGGTTTTGGTCGCAATTATCCGTAAAAACAGGTGTCACTGCCGGGGGCAAGCCACCGCAGTCCACCGTCAAATCAACTGGCTCGATGGCCGTTGGTGCCAGGTCGTCGGTCAGCGAAATGAGCTGGCTCACCGAGCTGGAGTTTCCGCAGGCATCCGTGGAAGTCCAGGTACGCAGGATTTCCTGACCACAAGGCGTGGCCGTGGTAGTTTCCACCATATCCACTTGCAAATGAGCCGTGCAGTTGTCGGTTGCCGTGAGCATAATTGCTGCTGGCACTTGGTCGCCGCAGTGGAGTGTCAAATTAGCTGGCGTACCAGCAATCACTGGTGGTTCCGCATCATTCACTTCGATGGTTTGGCTCACGGTGGCGTTGTTTCCGCAGGCATCGGTCGCCGTCCAGGTACGCTGGATGGTTTTGTCGCAACCGACGCCTGTGATGGTTTCCGTCATCGTAACCGGTAGCATTCCCATGCAATCATCGGTGGCCGTGAGCACAGCGGCAGTTGGCACGTTGGCACCGCAAGTGACGCTCAAGTTCGCAGGAGCAGCCGAAAGCACCGGTGGGTCGGTGTCAATTATCGTGATGATTTGTGTTTCCTCCGCCTGGTTGCCGCAGTCGTCCACCCCAAGCCAGGTGCGGACAATTTTCTGAGGGCAGCCCGGCGCCGTCGTTTCCTTGAAAATCACTTCCACGTCAGGGTCGCAGTTGTCGCTGCCGAGCACGGTAGGCGATGACGGGAAGTTCCCGCAAGTCACCGTGATGTCGGCTGGAATGTTTATCAGCGTTGGCAGCGTATTGTCCACCACATGGATGGTTTGCTCCGCAATGGCCGAGTTGCCGCAAGCGTCCGTCACCGTCCATTTGCGAAGCACCGAAGTGCTGCAAGCGTTGCCGCCCGGCAGTGTCGTTTCCTCAAAGTTTACCGAAGGCGAGGCATCGCAATTGTCACTGACCGTGAGGGTCGCTACCGCAGGCAACCCTGTTTCGCAGCTCACCGTGAGGTCGGCCACTGGTGCATTCGCAATGGTCGGTACCTTGTGGTCGGCCACCCAGATGTACTGCTGCTTGATGGCCGAATTGCCGCAGGCATCCGACGCCGTCCATGTACGGAGAATGGTGTACTGGCAGTTGCTGCCGGAGGTCGTTTCCGTGAAAGTAAGTGGCAGGGTTCCGGCACAATCGTCGGTGGCCAGCACGTTGGTTGCTACCGCAGGGATATTCTCGCAGGAGACCGCCACACTCACAGGTACGTTCACGATTTCAGGAGCATCCGTATCCAGTACGGTGATTTTTTGCTGCGCAATGATTGAGTTGCCACAGCCATCGGTAGCCGTCCAGGTGCGGGTCAGGATTTGCGGACATCCTGCCGTCAGGTTTTCAACCAGTGAAACCGAGGCGTTGCCACTCAAATCTGTGGCCGTTACGTTGGCGGGAGCTGGTATGGTTCCACAATCCACCGTCATGTCCTGCGGTAGGTTGACGACGCTTGGCGCCATGTCATCCGTGAAGCTGGCTGTCGCTGTGAACAGTGCCGTGGACGCATTGCCGCAGGCATCTTCCGCTTGGAAAGTAACCGTAAAGCTGCGTTCGCAACCAGTGTTCGTCTCCGCAATATTGCTCACCCGGAAACCGATTCCACTTTCAGGCGTGCAGTCGTCGGTGGCGATTCCGCTGAGGTTCGGCATGGTCTGATTGCCGATGCTCCAAGTCTGGTCCGGTGAAATCTTGTCGCCAATGGCAAGGCTCACACCGCCGTTTGGCGATGCGTTTTGCGAAGCAACAAAAACCAAATCAATTCCAGCAGCCGGGTCGAAAGTCGGTGCTTCCGTATCCTCCACATGGATATTTTGCTCCGCAATGGCCGTATTGCCACATTCATCGGTGAAGCTCCAAGTACGCAGGATGTGGTAGCCGCAGTTGAGCAACGTCGTGTCGGAACTGAAGCTCATGGTCAGTGTGTCGGTGCAATTGTCGATGGCGGTAAGTTGCGGCATCGGCACGTCACCGAGGCTGCAAGTGCCAGTGACATCAGCTACCGTGCCCGAAATAACAGGTGCCTGCGAGTCGGTGACCGTGATGGTTTGCGTAGCCGAGCTGCTGTTGCCAAAGTCGTCGGTGGCCGTCCATGTGCGGGTAACCACGTAGCAGCAGATGCCGCCCGACCTGTTCTCCACGAAAGTGATTTCGGGATTGTTGTCGAGGTTGTCGGTGGCCGTCACCCCGGCAGGGGCTGGCAGGTCAACGACGGGGCCTTCGATGGTAATGTCCGCTGGCATGTTGCCCAGCACTGGTGCAGTGGTGTCGTCGGTGACAATAATAATCTGCGTAGCCGTCACGATATTCCCGCAATCATCCGTTGCCGACCAGGTACGGGTCGTAATCTGGAAGTCAGGTGGGCCGGTCGTCACAGAGTTGTAGCTGATTGGCATCGAGTTGTCGCAGTTGTCCACCGCAATGACGGTTGGTGGCGTTGGGAGGGAACTTCCCGCTGGCAGCACCACGTCCGCTGGCACGCCGTAAAGAACAGGCGGCGTGTTGTCAATCACGTAAACCGTGAAGAACAGGCTGCTGGAATTGCCGCAGCAATCCGTTGCAATCCAACCACAATGCATCATGGCAATATAGCCGCTGGATTGGCAAGTGTTAGGCGTCACCGTTTCGTGGAAAGTAATGGTCGGTGCTCCGCAACAATCAGCTGTGGCGGTGACACTGGAAGCGCTCAAGCCTGGCAAGTTGTTGCATTCCACGTAAAGCACATCACCGTCTTGCACCCCAGCCATGGCTGGAACGATGATGCTGATGACCGGAGCAACCGTGTTGGTCACGTTGAAAGTACGAGAGGCGATGCGAGTATTGCCGCAGTCGTCAGAGGCCGTCCAAGTGCGCACCACCTGCGTCACGCAGCCACCCGCACTCGACTGGATATGGTCAGAAATCACGACCGGTACGTTGGCGTCGCAGTTGTCCGTGGCGGTCACGTTGCCACCGGGCAGGTTGTCGCAAGAAGCTGGGCCATTGGTTGGCAGGCCAATCAAATCTGGCGCTATGTTATCAATGACGTTGATATTTTGAGTGGCAGTAGCCGTGTTGCCACAGCCGTCGGTAGCCGTCCAAGTGCGTATCATGATGTAGCAGCCGGAGGTTGGGTCGCCGATGTAGCTGATGGTCATGGCCACGGGCACACTCGGGTCGCAATTGTCGGAAGCCGTGACGGTCGGCGCAGCCGGAATTGGTGAACCGCAGTTGATGGTCGTGCTGGCCGGAACGGCAGCCAAAACTGGCGGCACGTTGTCGTTGATGGTGATGGTCTGCGTCCAAGCCACGGAATTGCCACAATCGTCACTAGCCGCCCAAGTGCGCAGAATCTGGAAGTTGCAACCCAGTGGGTTGCCGATGGTGGTCTGGCTGAACACTACCGGAACGTCAGTGTCGCAGTTGTCGGTAGCGGTGATGGTTGGTGCAGCCGGAACGGCATTGGCGCAGGTCAACGTCAAGTTTGCCGGATATGCAGACAGTGCTGGGGCCGTGAGGTCCTGCACGGTAATGGTTTGCGAAGCGGAAACGGTGTTGCCGCAATCGTCGGTGGCCGTCCAGGAGCGGCTTATCAAGTAGCAGCCCGTAGCCGGGTTGCCGTTGATGTTTTGGTTGTAAACGACTGGAACATTGCTGTCGCAAAGGTCGGAGGCGGTAACTGATGCAGGGGCAGGCACCGTCGTTTCACAGGTGATGGTCAAATCCGCAGGCACACCGGAAAGCGTTGGTGGCGTGTTGTCGGAAATGTTGATGGTTTGCGAAGCAGAAACGGTGTTGCCGCAATCGTCGGTGGCCGTCCAGGAGCGGATGATGGAGAAGCAACCCGTACTGGAATTCCCAATGATTACTTCGCTGAAAACGACTGGAACGTCGGTATCGCAATCGTCGCTGGCCGTGACCGCCGCTGCAAAAGGCACTGACTCGGAGCAATCATAGTCAGCATCGGCAGGCACGCCAACCAGCATCGGCGGCGTGGTGTCCGATATGGAAATGGTTTGCGAAGCAGTCGCCACGTTGCCACAGTTGTCGGTGGCTGTCCAGGTGCGAGTGATGGTGTAGCAGGCCGTGGCAGGGTTGCCCGTAAAATTCTGGTTGAAAACCACTGACACATCCGTATCACAAGCGTCCGTGGCGGTGATGGTTGGAGCAGCCGGCACAGCATCCGTGCAGTTCAGACTGAGGTCAGCCGGTACACCCGCCAGCGTCGGGGCGGTGTTGTCGAAAACGGTGATGGTTTGCGAATCAGTGGTCGTGTTCCCACAGTCATCCGTGGCCGTCCAGACCCGCACAATTTGGCTGATACAGCCATTGCTGTCTGCCGTTACCGTTTCATCCACCGTCACCGTCGGGGCTGCATCGCAATTGTCGGTAGCACCGAGGATAGCAGGTGCTGGTATTGCGGAGCAACTCACCGTAATATCGGCGGGCGCTGACGCCAGCGTCGGTGCGGCATTGTCGTAAATGACCACGATAAAAAACAGGCTGTCCATATTCCCGCAAGCGTCCGTGGCCGTCCAGCCGCAGTAGCGATTTTGGTAAAAACCATCGGTCGGACAACTTCCATAGGTGATGTTTTCGGTGAAAGTCACCGTTGTTGCGCTGCAATTGTCGAAGGCAGCAAAGCCCAAGGAATCGAGCGCAGGAATCATGGAGCAATCGGCAAAAAGCGTATCACCGTGCATGATTGGGCCGAAGAAAGGATGGCTGGCCGACATGGTCGGTGCCTGCGTGTCGCTGACCGTCAGTGTCTGTGTAAATGTGGTGGAATTGCCCTCGTCGTTCGTTGCCGTCCAGGTAATTACCTGCACAAATCCACATGCCGTTGGCGTAGCAACGGTGTCGGCAATAATCAACAGACTCGTATCACAATCATCGGCAAAGATTGGGTCTTCCACCGGCAGTGGTGCGCACTGAGCCGTCGAATCGGTGAACGGCACATTGGTCAAGAATGGCGTAGAACTCCCGACGTTGACCGTAATCGTATCGAAGTCAACGCAGCCGAAGCCGTCATTGAAACTCACGTAATAATTGGTGGAGGTTGATGGTGAAGCTACCGGGTTTTCAATGGTCGGGTCGCTGAGGCCAGTCGGAGGCGTCCAACTGAAACTGCCAGTGCCGTGCGACAGGTTTGCATCCAGTTGGGAGGAACTGGCACTGGAACAATGGTCAATGTCCGGCCCTGCGTCGATGGTCGGGCAGGTGTAGAGACAGAAAACCTTTGTCGTGTCACATTCACCCCAGTTCAGTGACATGCAATCGGAGAAGCCCGACTGGTTGATGGTTCCCGTGGAAACAAAGCGGGAATTGGCCAGGGGGTTGAGGCCCACCACATAATCGCCGGGGAGCAGCCCATCGAAACGGTAACGGCCCGAGGCATCAGAAATGACGGAATCAACGGGTGTGGTCAAATCGGTGCAATCGTAAAGGTGAACCGTCACGTTTGGCTGCGGCGTGTCAGCAGCGTCAATGGCATCGTTGAAGTTGCTGTCTTCGCAAACGATAGAACCGATAAAAGTGCAACTAACGGGCAGGTTGTTCAAATGGATGTTCGGGTCGCCCGGCTCCAGGTCGAATACAAGATAGTGCGGATTGCTGGCGCAACTTGGGTCAGAGAGGTACATCGCATTGAGCGTGTCCACACCGAAAACCAGCGGGTTGGGGAATGGCGTCGGGTCAAATGGGCCAGCCAATTCTGGACAGGCAGCACTGAGTGGATAGCCGAGCGGGTGTGTAAAATTGATGGTGTAACTACCCGGCGTCCCATCGGTATAAAATTCATAGTAGCCGTTCGAGCCATCGTGAATGATGGACACTTGACTGTTTGGGATGCCGTTCGGGCCGGTCACGGTGATGGCTCCACCCGTGATGATTTTGCCTGTTTTATCGCAATAAATCCAACCAGTTGGGTCGTGCGGGATAAGCACCACGGGAACTCCGTCAATATCATCTTCACCGGGCGTACCGTTGTTTGGCGTGGAGTCCACATCAGTTACCACATCGCCGTTGATGTCCTGTACACTTGTTATTTCTGCTGTATTCTGCAAGGTAGCACCGGAGGCTGCGTACTGCAAGGTCAGCAGTATTTCCACCGATACCGATTGGCCCGTCAGCATCGGCCCAGCGATGATGTACTCGGCAGTGTTGGGGCCAGTTGGGTTCCAGCCCATGTTGTTTGCACTCAAAATCAAGCCTGCTGGGTAATGGTCCACGATGTTTATTGCATAAGCTGGATTTACACCTTCATTTGTCACAGTGATGGTGTAGGCGATTTCGTCGCCAATGTCCACGGTGCTTGGCTGGCCGGGGCTGAGCGTTTTGGTGAGGGCAAGGTCAAATTCTGACGAATAAATACCCATGTCCTGCGTGTTGTCCACTTCACCAGCATCGAGAACGATGACTTCGGTCATGCCCATCGAGTTGGCGTCGCTATCGTTGTTATCGCTACCACCAGCGTTTTGCGCAACTGGCACAAAACCAAGCGGATAGCTCGTGGGGTCGAACACCAGATAGTAGCTGCCGGGGTTCAGGTTCGTGAATTCGTACTCGCCGTTAGGACCAGTCACCGCCGTGGCAATTTGATTGTCGTCGTTGCCTTTCACGCCATCCAGACCAAGGTCGAGGAGGACGACCGTAACACCTTCCACGCCCGGCTCTCCGCCATCTTGGATGCCGTTGTTGTTGAGGTCCTGCCAAACGAAGTCACCGATGCTGGCGGGTTCTGGCTCAATACCAAAATCTATGGTCACGTTGACCTCACCGGAAGCCAGGGTAATAAGCTCCGTCATGCCCATGGCATTGGCATCGCTGTCAGTCAGGTCATCACCGTTGCCTTGGCTTGTTGGGTGGTAGTTCGCGGGGAAAGACAACGGGTCAAATAGCAGGTAGTAGTTCCCTGGGACGATGTTTTGGAAATAGAAAATACCGTTCGGATTCGTTGCTTGCGTAGCAAAAACAAAATCGTCTCCATCACCTTTTATGCCATTGACGCCGGGGCTCATCAGGTTTACAATGATGTCCGGCACGCCAGCTTCATTGAAATCTTGCTGTCCGTTGTGGTTGCTGTCGTACCAAACGAAATTGCCCAGCGAAGCCGGCTGCAAAGGCTCGTAAAGGCCAAAGTCAACCGTCGTGTTAATGTCGCCGTTCGGTTCGTCGCCCAGGGTCAATTGGATAATTTCCGACATAACCATACTGCCCATTTGGGTGCCATCGTCCACGTCGTCCATGTTTCCATTCGTTCCAATGGCTGGCTCAAAGGGACCATTTCCGTCGTTGTCGAGGATGCCTTCTCCCGTGGAGGAAACATGGTTCGCAGGGATGCCGTTACCATTGAGTTTTACGAAGTAAACTCCTTCGGCAAGGCCCGTGAACAGGTACTCACCAAAGCCATTTGTGAACTGGCTCCCAACGAATTGGTCGTCGGCAGTGCCCTTGATTTGGTCGGGGCCAGCGTCGTAAAGTTCGACCTCCACCTGCTCGATGCCAGTATCTGTGTTGTTGAAAATACCGTCATTTTCAGCGTCCAAAAAGACAAGGTTGCCGAGGCTCAAAGTCGGTTGTACCTGCGGCTCGTAGAGGCCAAAGTCAACGGTCAGGTTTATGTTGCCGTCTGGCTCATCGCCAAGGGTCAGCTCGATGACGTCTGACATGACCATTTGGCCCATCTGGGTGCCATCGTCCGTACCGTCCACATTGAGGTTTGTGCCAGTGGCTGGCTCGAAGGCACCTGCTCCGTCCATGTCGTAAATGCCGTCGCCGGTGGAGGAAACATAGCTGGCAGGAATGCCGTTTCCGTTCAATTTTACGAAGTAAAAACCCTCGGCCAAGCTCGTGAACAGGTAGCCGCCAAAGCCATTGGTGAACTGGCTGTCAACGAATTGGTCATCGGCGGTACCTTTGGTTTCGTCGGGGCCAGCGTCGTAAAGTTCCACCTCAACGTCCTCGATGCCAATATCAGAATTGTTAAAAATCCCGTCGTTGTCATAATCGTGGAACACGAGGTTGCCCAGGCTTAAAGTCGGTTGTGTTTGTGGTTCGTAGAGCCCAAAGTCAATGGTCAGGTTTATGTTGCCGTCTGGCTCTCCGTTGAATGTCAGCTCGATGATTTCTGACATCACCATTGCGCCCATCTGGGTGCCATCGTCAGTGCCGTCCACGTTGAGGTCGGTTCCAGTGGCAGGCTCGAAAGCTCCTGCGCCGTCCATGTCGTAGATGCCGTCGCCGGTGGAGGAAACATGGTTGGCTGGGATGCCGTTGCCCGTAAGTTTTACGAAGTAAAAGCCCTCCGGTAAGCCCGTGAACAGGTATTCGCCGAAGCCGTTGGTGAGCTGACTGTCAACGAATTGGTCATCGGCGGTGCCTTTGGTTTGGTCAGGGCCTGCGTCGTAGAGTTCTACCTCCACATTGCCGATGCCCGCATCAAAATTATTGTAAATACCATCGTTGTCGTAATCGGCAAACACGAGGTCGCCGAGGCTGAGCGTCTGTGGTTGTGGCTCGTAGAGACCAAAGTCAACGGTCAGGTTCACATCGCCGTCCGGCTCATTGCCGAGGCTTAATTCGATGACTCCTGACATGACCGCAACGCCCATCTGAGTGCCATCGTCCGTGCCATCCACGTCGTTGTTCGTGCCAGTGGCTGGTTCAAATGCGCCTGCACCGTCATTGTCGAAAATGCCGTCACCAGTGGAAGAAACATGGTTCGCTGGGATGCCATTTCCACTGAGCATTACGTAGTAAAAACCTTCGGTCAAACCTGTAAACAGGTATTCGCCAAAGCCGTTGGTGAACTGGCTGTCAACGAATTGGTCATCGGCAGTGCCTTTGGTTTCGTCGGGACCAGCGTCGTAGAGTTCTACTTCCACATCTTCGATACCAGCATCGGAATGGTTGTAAATGCCATCGTTGTCATAATCGGCAAACACGAGGTTGCCAAGGGTTACGGTCGGCATTAACTGCGGTTCGTAGAGGCCAAAGTCCACGGTTAGGTTCACGTCACCGCCCGGTTCTGTACCAAATGCGAGTTCGATAACCTCCGACATGATGATCATGCCCATCTGGGTGCCGTCGTCCACGTTGTCCACATCGTTATTCGTTCCGGTGGCTGGTTCATAGGCGCCTGCACCGTCCATGTCAAAAATGCCGTCGCCCGTGGAAGAAACATGGTTGGCAGGGATGCCATTGCCATTGAGCACCACGTAGTAAAAACCTGCTGTAACAAGATTGAAAGTGTACTCGCCTGCGCCATTGGTAGTTGTGTTATCCACCAAAGCATCATCGGTCGTGCCCTTGATATGGTCCAATCCTGCACTGTACAAATCCACTTCCACCCCGCTGATACCGACGTCCAAATTATTGAAAAGACCATCGTTGTCTAAGTCTTTAAATACGTGGTTGCCAAGGGTAAGGCTTGGAATACTAACGACCACAGCTGCACCGTCATGGTCGTCTTCATCCGTAAGGGGGTTGTTGCTGCCGGGTGCTCCTGTGCCGTCACCAGTAATTATATCATCGGCTGCACTACCGGGCAACCCACCTGGGTCGTCGTACAAATATGCGTTTGGATTTGAGTCAATATCGGTAGGCGGGGAAGTGGTGTTGGGGTCATCATCGTCAGCCGAACTTATTTCTGCGTAGTTGTTTATCGCCCCGTTGGGCGCTGTTGGCTTTACGTGCAGGATGATGTTTTTGGAAAAATTTGCACCGGGTGCCAAGGACGGTATAAATAGGGTAGGTCCTGCCCCAAAATTTACCCAACCAGGATTTTGCGCAGCACTAAAAGTCATGTTGGTAGGCAGGTAATCTATTACGAGTATGTTGGTGGCAGTCAATTGGCCTTGGTTGAAAACCGTGATGGTAAATGCCACATCCACGTTGGGCTGTACAGACATGGATTGGCCCGATGCCAATGTTTTCCGAAGGGCAAGGTCAAAAATAAATGGACTCTGTACCGTAAAACTCTTTGATTCCGTGCAGCCATAAGCATCAGTCACCGTTACGACATACGTACCGGCGAAAAGGTCAAATAGGTCTTCCGTATCGTTGTCCGGCGTTTCGGGGCCATCGTTGCTCCAATCAAAAGTGTAGGGGGACGTGCCTCCGCTCACGGAGATGTCCACGTATCCATCGTTGGCTCCAATTGAATTCACATTGGAAACGAAGCCATCAATTTGAATCGCATCAGGTTGGCTTACCTGTGCGGTCAGCGAGTCAATGCAGCCAAAACTGTCTGTCACTGTGACCGTATATGAACCAGCGGGGACACCACTTAAATCTTGTGGGTCATTGTCGGGTACGTCTGCACCGTCGTTTGACCAGTCGTAGGTGAAAGGTGCGCCGCTTCCAGTCACCATCAGGTCAATGGAGCCGTCGGTAGATGAGTGGCAACTTGCGTCTGTCACGCTGCTGGACAGTGAAAGGTCGCAGGTTTGTTCATCAATATTGAAGCTAGCGGTTGCCGTGCATCCAGTGGCATTGGTTACCGTGACGGTGTATGAGCCGACCGCCAAACCAGTAATATCTTCCGGGTCATTGTCAGGTGTTTCGGGGCCATCGTTGGACCAGTCGTAGGTGTACGGAGCGCCAGGGCCGCTCACAGTTAGGTCAATTTCGCCATCGCTTCCGCCCGGTGTGCTTACGTTGGAAACTACGCCAGAAACCGTGATTTGCTCAAAAACAAGATTGACTGTCACGGTGGAATCGCAAAAATGTTGGTTGGTCAATACTTCTGTGCCAGTTGGGTTATTTTGGTTATAAACCACACCATTTACCGTCACCGAGTAGCCGTCGCCGGCGCAGCCTGTGTAAGTCTCGCTGCCGGTTGTCGCCGGGTGGAAAACCAAAGCCACCGTCACCGTCGAGTCGCAGCCGTTTTGGTTGGGCATCACTTCCGTGCCTGTTGGGTTGCCTTCGTCGTAAACCGTGCCGTTCACGGAAACCGAGTAGCCGTCGCCCTCGCATCCTGTGTAATTCTCGCTGCCGGTTGTCGCCGGGTGGAAAACCAAAGCCACCGTCACCGTCGAGTCGCAGCCGTTTTGGTTGGGCATCACTTCATTGCCTGTCGGGTTGCTTTCGTCGTAAACCGTGCCGTTCACGGAAACCGAGTAGCCGT
Source organism: Saprospiraceae bacterium (assembly GCA_021739645.1). Taxonomy (GTDB): domain Bacteria; phylum Bacteroidota; class Bacteroidia; order Chitinophagales; family Saprospiraceae; genus UBA6168. Next base: position 73,767 of record JAIPBL010000012.1, read on the forward strand.
CGCCCTCGCAGCCAGTGTAAGTCTCGCTGCCGGTTGTCGCCGGGTGGAAAACCAAACTCACCGTCACCGTCGAGTCGCAGCCGTTTTGGTTGGTCAATAGTTCAGTTCCAGTTGGGTTGCCTTCGTCGTAAACCGTGCCGTTCACGGAAACCGAGTAGCCATCGCCGGCGCAGCCTGTGTAAGTCTCGCTGCCAGTTGTCGCCGGGTGGAAAACCAAACTCACCGTCACCGTTGAGTCGCAGCCGTTTTGGTTGGGCATCAGTTCAGTTCCAGTTGGGTTGCCTTCGTCGTAAACCGTGCCGTTCACGGAAACCGAGTAGCCGTCGCCGGCGCAGCCTGTGTAAGTCTCGCTGCCGGTTGTCGCCGGGTGGAAAACCAAAGCCACCGTCACCGTCGAGTCGCAGCCGTTTTGGTTGGGCATCAGTTCAGTTCCAGTTGGGTTGCCTTCGTCGTAAACCGTGCCGTTCACGGAAACCGAGTAGCCGTCGCCCTCGCAGCCTGTGTATGTCTCGCTGCCGGTTGTTGCCGGGTGGAAAACCAAGTTCACCGTCACCGTCGAGTCGCAGCCGTTTTGGTTGGGCAATAGTTCAGTTCCAGTTGGGTTGCCTTCGTCGTAAACCGTGCCGTTCACGGAAACCGAGTAGCCGTCGCCCTCGCAGCCAGTGTAAGTCTCGCTGCCGGTTGTCGCCGGGTGGAAAACCAAACTCACCGTCACCGTCGAGTCGCAGCCGTTTTGGTTGGTCATCACTTCCGTGCCTGTTGGGTTGCCTTCGTCGTAAACCGTGCCGTTCACGGAAACCGAGTAGCCGTCGCCAAGGCAGCCAGCGTATGTCTCGCTGCCGGTTGTCGCCGGGTGGAAAACCAAGTTCACCGTCACCGTCGAGTCGCAGCCGTTTTGGTTGGGCATCACTTCCGTGCCTGTTGGGTTGCCTTCATCGTAAACCGTGCCGTTCACGGAAACCGAGTAGCCGTCGCCCTCGCAGCCTGTGTAAGTCTCGCTGCCGGTTGTCGCCGGGTGGAAAACCAAACTCACCGTCACCGTCGAGTCGCAGCCGTTTTGGTTGGGCATCACTTCCGTGCCTGTTGGGTTGCCTTCGTCGTAAACCGTGCCGTTCACGGAAACCGAGTAGCCGTCACCAAGGCAGCCAGCGTAATCTATTGGAGTAGTGGATTTAGGGTTTACTGTCAGCGTCAACTCGATAATGCTGTCGCAGTTATGGACTGTGGACAGGGTGTCGAAATACGTTCCGCCCATCGTTAGGTTCTGCGCATTGAAAGCAAAACTTTCACCTTCACAAATTGATTCAGAAATGGCCGTCAGTGCTTCGGGATAAATGGTAACGAGGGCCGTATCAGAAAAACCATTGGCAGCCGTAAAAATGACGGTATCCACTACTGCTGACGGATTAGAATTGGTGAAAACAATGGTCAAAACACTGTCGCCACTGGACGTTGGAGGGGTAGCGGTACTACCTGCCTGCACATTTACCAACCAAGTTCCAGGGATGGAATCGGAGGTAGTCAGGTTGTCTGGGTAAGCAATAATTATTGCAGCATCTCCGCTGCAAAGCACCAAGTCGTTACCGATATAAGGTGGCAAGACGACACTCAAGCCCATATCCAGCGAGTGGTCAACAAAGCCGGCACTGCCGATTATAACGGTCACAACGGGATACCCATCGAAAGGCTTGGAAGCGTCCGAGAGGAGGTAGGCGTCCGAGTCATTCCCGTCGGCGTTTGAGCCTTCACCGGTGTTTATTGAAGTAATTTGGTAGCTATCTCCACTCAAGGTGAGTAGTCCGGTTGCGGAGCTAAACTGCCCACCTTCACCGAAACTGACGAAGTACATTTTTCCGGGCATCAGTGTGTCGTACCCGCTCCCAAACTGCTGATAATCAGTAAATTGCCACGAACCAGCCAAGCCATTGACGGTGGCTGTGGTGGTGGTTGCCACCAGGGTCGTGTTGCCAGCATCCATTTTATAGAGTTTCACGGTGATGCCATTCAAGCCCGTTTCACAGGGGTCTTGGACGCCGTCTTTATCCGTATCATTCCATACCAAGTTGCCGATTTGGACAGGCGCTGCTGCGCAAACCATATCCACATCGCCAAGGCCATTTCCCTTGCTTTCTGCAGGCCCAGAATCAATAATTCGGAATTGGTCGGAACGAGCGCCTGTGGTTGGGTTGTGCCAAATAATGCCAAGGTCCCAAGCAAAGTTTGAACCATTGATGGGGTCATAATGCACAGCGACAACCTCATTTTTGCCTTTGATAACTCCCACGCTGCCTACAAATGTTTCGTTGTGGTTATAAGTAGGTGAGGCGTTGGTATCATCAAAATAATCTTGGTAGAAAAATTCACCCGTACCGCTTGGCCCGTCTGTCCCCAAGGTACTTTTGGAGGTATCATCGTTTTCACCACAGCCAGTGCCACCCTCCAGCACCCAACTGCCATTAACCTTACAGACTTTGATGATGTCACCCGCCACGTCACCGCTTGTTTGAGAATTATCTCCAGAAACCGGGATGTAATTTGCCCTGCCCATTTGGAAGCCAAAACGGTCGGCAAAGGCAAGTACCATTGCACCATCATCCGTAAAATCGAGGTCGGTCAAAATTGGTTGAGGATACCCCGTTTCAGATGGCGGACTGTTGTTGTAGCCCGTGCCTGCCCAAGTTGAAACCCAAGGATGCCAAGCACCAGGAATATCAAGGGAATAGGCTGGAAAATCCACTGCTTTTTCCCGTGTATAGTTAAGGGGGAAATCAATTTCTGTCGTGAAAGCAGTTGGGTTTGCAGGGTCAAAAGAAAGGACATAAGCGCGCATGTTGGCGCTGGTTCCGCTGGTTTCCGCAGTACAAACACAGCCCAGGTACCCACGCCCCTTGTCAAACCCCAAACCCCAGGGCCTGAGTAGGCCATTCGTGCAACTGGGCAGACCCGTAGCATTGCTCAATAGGAATTGTTTTACCGTGCCGGGGTAGGAACCGGTGGAACTGACGTCCACAGTTATCAAGGCACGTTGGTTCAAGTTGACCAACCAGAGTGTGCTATCGTCCGGCGAAATGTCTGCATCTCCAAACCCTACTTTTCCGATTTTGTCAAAGGCATCCAAGTCCCAGTTGTCCGTGTTGTTCGAATTTGGCAAAGCGTAGTCTGTTCCAGTTCGGTTTATACTGCCAAGGTCAATCGCAGCCCCGCCATTGCTTGGTGTCAGGCCCTGCAAGTCGAAACTGGTTGCAACGGAACCACTACCTGATGCAAAATCCAGTACGTAAACACCGCCTAGCCCCTCTGGGCCAAGGCCGGAATGTCGCTTGAGAAAAGAAGCGGTGAACATCCGCTTGGTAGTAGCCTGCCATCCCATTCCCCAAACTGTACCCACCTCGTAGATTTCTGCAACACCTGAGATGCCAGTTGGTGCAGCGCCAGAGCTGTTGTACGGAAAGCTGATTATTCCTTTGTTTTCATTGCCAGTGGAACCATAGAATGCATTGCCAGATTCGTAACAAGCAAGCACAATTGGGGGATTGGACACCCCGCAATAATCGTCGGGACTGGTCAACCCAAAGTTCACGGTGCAGGCTGCGGCACTGACAAATTGAACAGAAGTGGCAGAGTTTGTTCCGCTAAAAGATTCGTTGGCCCAAGCTGGCAGGTTGCTGAACTCCACACGTACCGGAAAGGTTAAGCTGCTGGGATCAACATACCAATTGCCTCCATCATCTGAAATATCGGTGGCAGCGAGGTTTCCATCGCAATCATAAATGCTGATATTCACATCAGGGATACCTACCGTTTCGGCGGCGTCTTTTGTGCCATCGGCATCATAATCTTGCCAAACGACGCCACCCAGGTTTGCGCCAGCGCAGGGATCCTCGGTCAGCCAGGCGGTTTTACCAATTGAAATTGATTGTTCAGACAGGGCTGTGCGGAGTTGTTGCTTCACTTCACTTGAAAGCAAGTACCAAGTCTTTACAGAAAAATCCGCAGCGTGGAGCGGCTGAAAACTCATGGCCAAAATCTGAACGGCCACCAAGGCAATAACCTGAACTCCTTTGTTTGGAGTAATCCTCTTTTTCATGCTTATTTATTTTAAAAACGGCAAGCCACCACGTAGGACATACCCAAGTCAGGGTAAGCAGTGTAGCTTACAAGATTGATGGAATACAGTTAAGGCTGAAAGACAGTAGGGGGGATTACTTTCAGATAAGGGTGAGTTGTTCTAGAATTTAGAATGATTTGTTGCTGATAGTGCCGTACTAAGGAATGAGCCTAATGCTTAAAAAAGCAATAGGAACAGCGGGGGGAAGGAAGTAATTCGAGATTACAGGGTTCACCTGTTTTGCCAAAAATCATTCCAAACAAAATTGGTTTAGTCCTGCGTAAACTAAATACCTTGACATTTCCCCCTCCTTGCCACCTCCGGCGGCTCGTCGGGGGAGAGGGTCTTTTGGGGCGTTCCGCCGCAAACCCCTGTTTTCAGAGCAGTAAGAAATTTAATTTACGCTGTACTAAGATGAAAAAAGCGCAACAAGCTTTCGCTCGTCACGCTTTTGTTTAAAAGAACAGTTGGAATAGTTTGCAATTCTGGAGCCTGGGTCAGGAGTCAGCTAAATGCTCAAAACCCGGCCTCCCATGGCATGTCCTCAGACTAGGGCAAATGCTCCCGCACAATGAAGTTGGCCAAGTAGGAGCTGTTTGTCGGATGACTCAACACGGTGTAGTACAACAGCGTGGCCCGTTCGTTCCCTGGGCCTTGGTAAATAGTCCTGCCATCGAGGTTCATATCGTTCCGGTCATAGCCCGAACTGATAAAGTTTGCAAGGTTTGAAGTGTTCAAAGGGTCAGCTACCACCCTGGAAAACAGGTAGAAAATATCATTGCTTGGCCCCTGGTAGATGACTTTGCGGTCGCTATTGAAGTCGCCTGCCCACTGCATCCGCACACCGTTCACCACTTTCCCGGCCTCGTTCCAACCTTTGATGCCAAAGTTGGGGTCGGTAAAGTCCACAAGTGGTGGGGCGATTGAATTTAGCTGCACGGTAGCATCGGTCATTATGCCAGCATGGTTCCTGTGGCGGACAGCCACATAGTATTTACCCTCTTGCAGTTCAGGGAAAATGAGCAGATCGGAACCATCCGCAGTCACGACATCTCCGTCCCGCTGAATCAAGGCCGACCTTGTGGCCAGCACCAAAGCACTGTTAGCGGAGTCCCGAACTTCGACAAAGACCCAATCCACTATGGCATCTGGGCCAGTAACAAGCAGGAGGGACGGCTGTACGGCTTCTCCCCCACCCTTTCCTTTGTGGTTGAAAGTAGTCAGTGCAGTGTATGGCTCTTGTGCGGGCACCATGCCCTTCGTGCGCAAATCATCCCGCATCAGGTTTCCGCCTCCGTTGCCGTAAAATGCTCCGTGCAATATCGTTTTCAATCGAAGAGCTGCGATGGTACAGGTGTCGTTTCTGTTGGCGATGGTGGTTTTGCCACAATCGTCAATTGCCATCCAAGTGCGGGTAGTCAACATGCCGGTTGCCTGCATTTCCTCCACCTCAGTTTGCCCAAAACTAAGCTGGTTGTCACAGTTGTCGTGTGCAAAAATATTCTGGTTAATCACGAGATTTGAGGCTTTTCCCTCACAATAATACCCTTTGTCAGCAGGTATGCTGCCCTCCAAAATAAAGTAGGTGACCTGCTCTACCCCGTGGTTTCCATCTTGGTAAGTCCATTCTTGTAATCGAGCCTGAAAGCTGGTTGGCGTCACTGCTTTTACCCGAATGGTTACCGGGTCACCATCGTTCAAAGTGATGCCTCCCATGATTACGATAGGCTTGGTGTATCTGTGCTGCATCGGGAAGGAAGCCCAGGCATTGGTCAAGTTCAAAGTGCCGGTCTCGCCAATAAAATCACCATTCACATCGGTAATGTCCACACCTGACTTCAATGCAAGGTAGGCCAATGACTCAGTGCCATGGATGGTTTCACCGTCCTTCGACGATTCTTCATCAATGAACACTTGTGCACCACTGCTGGAAAGATTTTGAAAACGAGGCGTAGCGGCATCCACTTCATTGGTGGTTTGCTGCATGGCAATCAAGCCGGGCGCATTCGAAAAGGCCAAGGCAAAATTAATCGCAGTGGGAGAACTGGTTGCATTGGCAATCGAACCAGCCTCTAATGCAAAACTGGTGTTGAATGCCGTTCCCTTTTCCATGGCCGTCCAAGATACGGTTTCAGGCAGGTGTTTGCCATTGGAGGCTTCTTGCTCTGTAAGCCTAAGCTCAAAACCTTGTTTCGAGACGTTCCTGAGTTGCACAGTGGCAGCCTGGTTTTCCACCTCCGTGGTCAATTGGGTGAATACCACCGGAACACTGGCAAAAGTAATGGGGAACGAAACATATTTCCAGCGCTCAGAGGTGAGTGCTGCATTGCCTGAAACCAGTTTCTTGCCATTGGACAAGGTGTAAAGCCGTTGGATTTCAGGTGCTGTCAGGTCTTGTACGGTAATAACCTGCTTCCCAATAGTCATGTTGCCGCAAAGGTCAGTGGCCGTCCACGTCCTGGTAACATCGAAAGTTTCGCAGGCTCCTACTGCATGCGCAGTAGTTTCTTCTGAATATTCCATGTAGATGCCAGGACAGGCATCATAAGCCAAAACCTGGGTTGGCGCTGGCACTTCATCATCGCAACTAATGGTTATGTCTGCTGGAAGGTTCAGCATAATCGGAGCCTGTGTATCGCCAAAATGGATATAAACGGTAGCCACGTCACAGCAACCAGAACTTTGATTGCAAACCTGGTAGATAAAGGAATCAGTGCCACAATTCTGACCGGAGGGCGTGTAGGTAAATTTGCCCGTACCATCAATGGTAACGCTACCAAATGAGGGCAATGAGGTGATACTGTAAGCCGGGTCTTGCAAGTTGCCATCGTTGTAAACTACCCGATCGGTGTACACGGTGCCAGGACAAGTGAAGTAGTTGTCGTCCACCAAATGCGGTGCTCCCACCAAGGTGCAATCAGGGTCGGCGCAGTCAATCAAGCCATCGCCATCATCGTCAATGCCGTTGGTACAATCCTCCGGGCAATTGACCACCACCACTTCAACAACCTTTGTTTCCGTGCAACCTACACTTGGGGTCACCGTCACGGTATAGTTCGTCGAAACGAGCGGCGTAACGGTTTTCGTCCGACCAGTACCTAAGCCCTGGTCCCAAACATAGGTAAACACGCCGCTGCCTCCAGATGCCGATACGGTGAAACTAACGGGAGTGCCTGCACAAATGGAGAAGTAAGAATCGGACTCCACCGTTATCCCGCAGGTCTGGTCGGCGCAATCCACCAACCCATCTCCATCATCATCAATTCCATTTGTACAATTCTCTACACAGTTGGACACAGTGACTTTCACTTGGTCGGTAGCGACACAGCCGTTGCTGCCGGTTATGGTTACGGTATAGGTTTTAGTAGAAGTTGGTGAAACGGTTTTTACCGCACCGCTGCCCAACCCGTTGTCCCAGTCAAAACTATATGGGCCTACGCCGCCACTGCCTACTGCGGTAAGCGTCGCAATTTCTGTATTGCAAATGAAGACATCAGCCCCTGCATTCACGCTCGGAGTCGGGTTCAAAAAGATGGCTACTTGGTCAGTGGTCGTACAACCGTTACCTGCGGTCACTGTGACGGTATAACTTGAGCTAGATGTTGGCGTGACCGTTTTTGAGGCACCAGTACCGAGCCCATTACTCCAGGTATAGTTAAATGGGCCTGGTGCGTTCGTTGCGAGTGCTGTAAGTGTTGCACTTGTGCCCCCACAAATGGCCACATCTGAGCCTGCATTCAGCGTGGCTGCAGGCTTAACTACCACCGTATATGCCGCCAACGGCGCACAGGTGGCAGGATATTGTGGTGCCGGTTTTACACAACCATATACATAATAGGTCGTGTTACTGGTTGTATTATTTGGAAAATTATTAGACGACACGGTGCCCGTGCCATTTGTATTGGCATATTCCCCAAGCCATGTCTTTGCATCCGTTGATAAATATGGATTTGCTTGTAGCGCATCAAACCTGTAGTATTCGATATAAGAGTATGGCGGGTTGGGCGCATTTGAAGTTGCGTTAAAAGTTACCGTTTCACCTTCACAAATTGTTCTGGCAACAGCATCATTGGGGGTTATGGTTGGACAAAGGCAATCTTGGTCTTGGTTATCAACGAGGCCATCACCATCATCATCAATGTTATTGCCACATATTTCCACGGATTGTGGGCAATTAATAGGGCCAGTCAAGTCCCATATTCTTCCGCCAAAATTAATGATATTACCATAAAAATAACCCGTCGTGCGGTTAATTTTTTGAATCATGCCACTGGACAAACTTCCTGCCCATGTATTGCCATTTATATCAACGCCGATTTGCATTTCCGTTGGCAAATCATTTCTTATCAAAGTATATTGTGTAGTGTTCACATTATACCGAAAGAAATAGCTGGTTCCCGCAGCAGCCATACCATATATAATGACATGCCCACCCTCAGCCGTGGCTATCATATCGCCCCAGGAAAGCTGGGTTGGAATTGGCACATTCAAATTAACTGGCGCCCCTACACCGGACTTGCCATCCGCAGAAAGCTGCAAACGCCATATTTTTGACGAAGCGCCAGGATTCCCATTTTCAGTGCCGAGGTAAACATACCCGCCATAATACTCTCCCCCGCCGCTACTTAGGGATTCATTGCTGCCAATATACCCATTTAGGTCAAAAACTTGGCCGTGAGTCCCAGTGGCTGGCACCCAATAATAGACCTTTTTGTCCCTGCAATAATAGACGAGGTTCTTGTCTGCATTGGCTGCAAGGGCATTGAGGTTACCGGTAACATAAGGGGAAGAAGTGGCAACGCTGCTGGAGCCGCCGGTGGCAAGGTTTACGCTCAAAATCTGGCCATTGTCCCTGGCTACCATCATCACGGTTTCCAAGCACCCACAATCGGGGTCGGCGCCATCAATGAAGCCGTCACCATCGTCGTCAATGCCGTTGGAGCAGTTCTCCGCCACCACCATTGGGGCCTCAAATTCGGCTGGTTGCGTGTTCGAAAAAGGTGAGGATAAGTGATACTTCCCGACAAATTTGATGCTTAACCGCTCCTTTAACAAGTCCATTTTTTGGGAGGCAAAGCTCAAAGGAGTGTGAGGCATTGGCTTCTCCATGGGGCTGTTTGCCATCGTCGGCAACAGCAGGATTGTCAACAGGAAAATGGATAGGACGCATACTTTTGGATTTAGTGTTTGTGAAAGTCTCATTTGCACACATGTGTTTAGTGTTTGTTGTTCCAAAAATCGATAAATATCGAAATCAGTGGGTCAAAAGTTCATTATATACCTTTCATTATTGCGGATGCAACAACGAATAAATGAATCATTCAATTCCCAATAAAAAGCAAATAATGAGGTGTGGTGAGACTGTATTCGGAGAGGAAAGTAAACAAATGTAAATATAGCTGTTTTAGCGTAAAATTCTAATTATTATAGTTTTTATTTTTGATAATTTTTGTCACTGTTTTGAATTTATACTTCTCTATACTCAACGTCATTCATACAGCGTAAATTAATTTCCTTGACTTTTATCTTTTCACGCCATGGTTGTTGTCATGGTTGTCGCCGCTTTTGGGAGGGCAGCGATGCCAAAAGCGGCGCCCAACCGTGACAACAACCATGACCTAAAAGGTCAAAAGTCAACAAATTTGGTGGCCAAGTTAGGGCGCAACTTCAAGTTGCACCCTAACTATGCACTCGCCATTAATTCTAAATGCGCACATCTTTAATTATGGTATGAAATCCAACGCCATATAGTTGGCAATCATTGTAACATTATTTGGATGTGAAAGTATCGAATAAAACAACAAGGAACTCCGGTCATTAAGGGGACCTTGGTAGATCGTTTTCCCGTCCATGTTAAAATCTTGCTGTACATATCCAGGCACAATAAAGTTGGCCAGGTTGTCCGAATTGTTCGCATCACCAACTACCCTGGAAAAGAGGTTGAACACATCATTGTATGGGCCTTGGTAGATGACCCTGCCATCCCCATTGTAATCGCCGCCCCAGAGGGTACGTTTTCCGTTGTTGATTTTGCCCGCACTGGCGCCGCCTTTGAGGTTTAAGCTTGTATCGTTAAAGTCAACCAATGGCGGACTGGCCAATGTCAGGTAAATTGGATCAAACGTGGTGACGCCCAAGTGGTTCCGATGCCGGACGGAAACGAAGTAGTCACCTTCCTCAATGGCAGGAAACACAATGACAGAGTCACCGTTCACGGACACAACCGAACCGTCACGTTTCAGCAGCACGGTGGCATAGCCCAATATATCGGCTTCGTTGGCAGCATTCCGCAGCTCCAAAAGCAGCCAGTCAACCACGGCCTCAGTACCCGATACTTGCAGCATCGTCGGACTCACCGTGCCTACATTGGCATTTACGGGTCCATCCGTGGCAGTGGTGCCGCCGCCGGTATTACCGCCGCCGCCCGTATTGCCACCTCCGCCAGTATTGCCGCCGCCAGTCTCAAATTCGTTAACCCCCATGCTACAGGAAGCTACCCAGTTGAAAATATTGGCACAATTCATCGTAGCTGGCAATGAAATGACAGGCACAGAAACCAGCCCTGACACACAATATTGCTCAACAGTTGCATTCCAAGTGCCCGAATTTAACAAGCCGCCATTTTCAATTAAAACGGAAAGTCCATTTCCATTAATGGTATTGCCAGCATCATTCTGGAAATTACCATTCACCACCCGGAACTTGCAGTTGGACACATACATGGAACCGTTTTTTTGGTTCTTAAAATTACCATTGACCGTTGCAGTTACGTTTATCAAGGTGTCCAAAACGCCAGCGAAGCCTCTTGAAAAATCAGTCCCGGCATTCACGCAGACGTTTTCCAATTTGCGCTTGCCACTTTCATGAGCAAACTCAAGCCCGGTTTTCACTTCACAGTTTTTCATATTTAGCTCACATGCGCCGCTCCACGTATAGAAATAGCCACTCACGTCAATAGAACTATTCGTGGCAAAAAGGGAGTTACCTTTCATTTTTATGTACCCGCTATTCAATTTTAGGCTGGCGTTGGTTATCCAAACTTTGGAGCCTGGTTTCAAATCCAAGTTGCCAGACAACAGTGTCACATGGTGCTCAATGCTGACAATGACGCTATTAATCCCATTAAGCGGAGGTATCAATCCGGTCTTCCAGGTGGCAGGACTGGTCCAGTTACCATCCGCAATGGTGCGGTAGGTGGCAGTAGCTGCACCGGTCGGCACCGGAAGAGGCGGAGGAGGACAGTCGCCCACGACATCGCCGTGGTCCAAATGCACTTGTAGCTCGCTTTCGTCAATCGTCATAGTCGCCTGGTCTGGCAGCCCAGAATGGTGGCAAATCGTCACCTGTACGTTGTTGTTTTGAACATACGGATAGGCAGGCAGTGCTGAGTAAGGTTCTGCCGTCGGTACATAGTTCAATTCACGCAGGTCGTCACGCATGGTATTGCCACCGCCATTCTGAAGCATAGCACCGTACAACATGGACTTTACCTTGAGCGCAGCTACCTGACAGGTATCATTTCGGTTAATGACCGAGGTGTTGCCACAATCGTCGATGGCTGTCCAGGTCTGGTTGCGCACAAGGCCGGTTGCCCCCTGCACGGACGACTCATTAAAGTTGAAAATAACCAAGTCGTCACAGTTGTCCAATGCAAAAACGTTGACATTGGCCTTCAAGCTTTCCCCATTGCCCCCGCAATAGAATTTGGCATTCGCAGGCACACTGCCCTCAACCACCATCCAGGAAACCATTTCAGGCGCATGGTTGCCGTCTTCGTACTGCCACTCCTGTAGCCGTACCTCAAATTTATTGCTGGTCAGGTTCCGTACCCGCAGGGTCACCGGTTGGCCCTCGTTGATGGTTATGCCACCAACGATGACTACTGGCTTGGTATATTTTCTGGCCAAATTGACCGTCGCCCAGGCATTGGTGACCTGCAACTGGCCAGCCTCCCCAAACACCTGGTCTTCATTGTCCACCAACGGCGAATTTTGCTTGATGGCCAGGTAGGCCACCGTTTCGCCCAAGCGGGCCACTTCCGCATCCGCCGATTGTTCTTCTTGCCCAAAGACTTCAACGCCGGTTCCCGTCAGGTTGAGGTGACGAAGGGTAGCCGGGTCAGATTGTTTGTTCGAAATAGAATTCGTGAAAAGCAATGGCGCTGCTGAATAAACTTGAGAGAAGTTGATTTGATCCGCTGTTTCATCAACATTGGCCAAAGAACCTGCCTCCCATTTCAAATTGCCGTTCTGTACATCTGCATCCATCGCTATCCAGGAAACACTTTCGAGGCCATGCTTGGCATCCAGCGCCTCCTCTTCCCGGAGTCGCACCTCGAATCCCTGCATTGATAGGTTGCGTATTTGCGTAGCTACTGGTGTAGCATCAGCATTGGTAGCGATGTTGGCAAAAAGCACGGGAGCCACCCTGAAGGTGATTGGAAACTTAACATATTTCCAGTCGTGGGTAACCCGTTGTGCAAGGCCTGCCACCAGTTTGGCCCCACCTTCCAGCGTGTATACCTGGAAAATCTCTGGTTTTATCTGGTCCAGCACCGTGATGACCTGGTCATCGGTTGCGGCGTTGCCGCAAAAATCGGTGGCCGTCCAGGTCCGGGTAATCGTGTAGGAGCCACATTCGCCGATATATGTCTGGTTAGAGGTTTCCTCGTAGTCCATGTAAATGCCGGGGCACTGGTCAAAAGCCGTGACCACCGATGCCGGAGGCACCGCATCATCGCAGCTGATCGTCAGGTCAGCTGGCACGTTGGTCAGCACGGGCAGGGTGTTGTCGCCCAAGGTCATTGTCACTACCGCTGTTTGGCAACAACCCGAGGGTTGGTTACAAACCTGGTAGGTGAAATAGTCCGTCTGACACAGGAACGAGTTGGGGATATAGGTAAACTTGCCCGTCCAGTCAATGGTGACCGTGCCGTATTGCGGCGGTACCACGATTGAAAACAACGGGTTGTTGATGTTTCCGTCGTTGTAGGTTACCCGGTTGGAGTAGGTCATGCCCGGGCACGTCGTATAGCTGTCATCTACCAGCACTGGTGCCGTAACGCCAGAGCAATCAGGGTCAGCACAGTCTATCAGTCCGTCGCCGTCGTCGTCAATGCCGTTTGTGCAGTCTTCGCCGCAAAGCATTATCACCACCGCAATCTGGTCAACACTGGTACAGCCCGAGGCCGATGTCACCGTGACCGTGTAGGTGGTGTTGACCAGTGGCGTCACTGTTTTTGTCGCCCCGTTGCCGAGACCGTTCGACCATGCGTAGTTGAACGGCGCACTGCCCCCCGTTACGCCCACGCTGAGGAGGGCCGGGGTGCCGGGACAGATGGTAATATCCGAGCCAGCATTAGCCGAAGGGCCACAATCTGAATCGGCACAGTCCACCAGGCCATCGCCATCGTCATCGAGGCCGTTGTTGCAGATTTCGGCGCACGGCGCCACGGTCACCGTTTTTTGGGCGGTGCTGAAACAGCCGTTGGAGCTGGACACCGTCACGGTGTAGGTCGTGGTAGCGCCCGGCGTTACCGATTGCGAAGCACCGGAGATGCCGTTGCTCCAAACATAGGTATAGGGCGAAGGCGCACCAGAGCCAGTAGCCGCCAATGTGGTCGAACTACCGGTACAGATGGAAATATTTGCGCCAGCATTCGCTGTTGGTACGGCGTTTATCGAGACCATGACCTGGTCGGTGGCGGTGCAGCCACCTGCATTCGTCACGGTGACGGTGTAAGTTGTGGCACTCGTTGGAGAAACGACCTTTGAAGCACCGCTGCCAAGGCCATTTGACCAGTTGTAGGTGGTGCCGCCCGTGGCGGTCAAGGTCGTTGAAAGCCCTCCGCAAATGGTTATATCAGCGCCTGCGTTCGCCGCAACTGAGCCAATGGTCAGATAAGCGGCAGTAGAATTTACGCTCTCACAACCGTTGCCAGCGGCGCTGACGACAACGCGGTAGTAGCCATTGGTAGTCAACGCTGGTGTCGTGTAGCTGCTGGATGTGGCCCCATTGATGTCGGACCATTGACCATTGCCATTGCTATTGTATTGCCATTGATAAGTAAGGCTTGGGGTACCACCCGTTGCTGTCACGCTCAGGGTCGTCGTTCCGCCAGTACAAAAGGTAGCACTCACAGGTTGGGAAGTAATGGTGGGATCTGGTGTTACAGTCACCAGTACCTGATTAGTGGCCGTACAGCCATTGGTGCTGGTCACTGTCACCGTGTAGGTGGTTGTGCCAGCAGGAGTTACCGTTTTAGAAGCGCCACTGCCAAGGCTGTTGCTCCAGGCGTAGGTGTACGGACTGACGCCTCCCGTTGCACTTGCTGTAAGCGATGTGCTACCACCGACGCAGAGTGTTGAAATAGTTGCGCTGACACTAGCTGCCAGGCCGAGGCTGCAATCGGAGTCAGCACAATCAGCAAGGCCGTCACCGTCGTCGTCAATGCCGTTGTTGCAAATTTCTGTATTGGTCTTGAACCCAAAAATATGGTCACAATCAGCCGTGCCGGACGCTGTAAAAGAAGCCGTGGCAGTGGCAGGTGTTGTCAATTGAGTAAAAGGCGGTAGCGTATTGGCCTCAAGCCTCACTACATATTTTTCCGTGTTGTTCAACGTATAGTTGATGACCAACCTCGGTGCCTGGGTGCTGTTGTTATTGGTTTCATAAGATTTTGCTTCCACGTTGTTTGAACCTGTGGAAATCAGAATAAAGGCCATTTTGCCATTCGAGTAGGCACCATAGGTGTTCACCAATTCTTGCACGACATTTTTGATGTCTGCGGATTGGTACTCGTTATCTGATGTCCACCCCCCTACTGTCCAAGCTGTTTTTGCCGTGGTACGGGTTCTACTGGTAACGTTGGAATTCGAGCAAAAGGTTGAAGGGCTGGAGGTCTTATTGGCATATACATCCACACTGCCGGAGTTGCTTTGATTCGCCTTAGCAACAAAATAAAGGTATGCATTCGTAATAGTAGCCCCAGCCGGAATTGTTATTCCCGTAAAGCGAAGGCCAATATCCTTGTCCTTTCCAAATTGGATTTTGTTTTCGCTGTTATTGCCATCCCTTCCATCGTTACATCCAGTATTTATCCTATCATCATAAGTTGCAACGAAACTAGGGTTGACGGTGAAAGCGTATTTCCCAGAACTGTCAGATACTTTGGTGTCCAATTGTGTGTCGCCAGCATCAACTGCACCGTTTGAGTTGACATCCTTGAACAAGGTAAGGGTCACACCTGATTGGATGCTTTCGCCATTGTCGTAAACCTGGTTACTGTTGGAATCTTCAAATACTGCTCCGGTAATATTGTTTTGCCCAGTGGAATTGCCACAATTCCCAATATTAAAGCAATCAACATCTGCGTAATCTATAAACCCGTCACCATCGTCGTCCAGCCCATTCGTACAGATTTCAAAATTTGGGCAGTTTAGGACATCTATTTCCGCTACAGATGTCCAAGGATTTCCGGAAGCTTCGGAAGTTGCCCTTAAGCGTATGTACCGTGCAGAAGTAACCGTAAATTGTACTTCTTTCGCACTGTAATTTGAATACGTCCAAAGGCCAGACACCAAAGGAGTACCCCAATTCACACCATCTTGACTGAGGTAAAACTCAAAATTTGCGATTCGGCCATTCACACCGGATTGACGAGGAAGACACCTAAATCCACCGATATTTTTGGATGAGCCTAAATCTATCTGTATCTCATGGGGCAATGGGTCATTTCCGTTATTCCATTTCGAATGCCAAAAAGTGTTGGTATTCCCATCGAAAGCGTTGGTAGCTGCACCATTTTCACCAACCGTTTCCTGGCTGTCAACATATTTAAGCACCCAATCTGTTTTTGGGAGTGCAACCAAACTTCCACAACAATCTGGATCGTTGGCATCTATCAAGCCGTCACCATCATCGTCAATACCATTATTGCATATCTCATGGTCAGGGGGAAGAATTGTAATTTGAATAGGCTTGAAACTAGTTCGAAATCCACAACCATCGCTCACAATCAATTGAATTGTACAAGTTGTTGAAGTGCTAACAGTTGGTGCAGTAAAGCTTGAACTTGCACTATTTGCATTGCTAAATATGCCACCGCAAGATGATGTCCATGTATAGGTATAACTCCCAGAACCACCCGTCGCAGCGGCGGAAAATAAGTAGGATTGACCAGAATAGGCAACAGATGGAACAACCGTGACAGGTTTTATGGACTTGTCCTCTAACGCCATGAAACTGAAGTTAAAGAAAGTCCGTTGTGCTGCAATATTTGGTTCATTATTGCTTTTTGCAATGTCGTGCCCACCGGTGTAATCAATGTACCCCCTGCTGCTGTTTCCAAACGCATAGCCAAAGGCCAATTTTGCTGCAGGCCCATTCGATAGGGTACCCAAATCGCTTTGAGCAGGATCCCAAACTCCAACGATAGTACTTGGCCTCCAACCGACTGTTGGAAGATAAACCTGTTCTGCTCCACTTTCTTGACCACCATCCAATGAACCTAAAAACTGCATTATTGGGTGGTTATGATTTGAAGAATAGGAATAGGGCGGATTGCCATCGTCGTGGTTTCCTGATGGCACAGCTGGATTTGTCGCCGGTGCAATCGGATCTTGCATTAGAAAATTAAGGCGTTGAGATGGATTGCTAGGGTTAACTGAGTTTTCCATTTCACTGACTGCCTTACATCCAGCCCAAATTGCGCCCCTACACCCACCATTTGCCTCGCTGTCATTCCACGTCAACAAGTTGGAGTGGGTACTCCATGTTGGGTCAGCATGGGGCATTACAAATAAATCGTTGCAGCAATTCAGGTCACTAGGCAACACCCAATTATAGGCTGAACTTGGAATTCCAGCATTTTGCAAAAAATCTTCGGCTATTGAGCCATTCTGTTGGTCAAGCGTCCAATGCATCGAATAGTTTAATTCCCTATCAACTGGAACGGTAATATCATAAGCAGTGGTGACTCCAACTACCCCAAGCGATTGCCAGTTTGCTATTTTTGCATTCACTTCTGCTGTACGATATTCTACTGAAATAATGAAAGGCCCGCCCCTGAAGTCGGTGCCATTATAAGTAAAATCAATGCCATCATTTGCCTTTGCAGGATTTATTGACCAGATTATAGGAACATGATGATTTTCGATTAAATCCCAAATTAGGCCATAAGGTTTTAAGGCGTTATCCACCGTTTGGGGTTGAACACCCATATTAATAATGAAGGAACCTGACGCTATCGTCTGGTATTCGACCATTGCGAATGGAGGATTGTCACCATTAGCGTTTAAGCTTTCTGCCCCCATAAACGGCAAAGGGCCAACATCGGTGGATGTGGCCTTCCCCATCTTTTCAAAGACAGGTAGTTTTAGCGAAGAAAAAAGTGAATTTGGAAATGTTTCCTTGAATTCGGGTGGGCAATCGCTGTCGGGTCCATGACCAAGCATGGTGACAGGTAATAGGCAAACTATGGATATAGTTCGCAGAACCCTTGATAGTGTTTGTGTTGGCCTCATCTTAAGTGTATTTGTTTGTTCATTACATCATACTTGTATATGCTGACTTCTGTCAGTCACACCATTTAGCATGGAAAATCGAAAAATCTAATTTTTTGAAAAGGGAGAATTCGAGAGGGAAGTCTGCGAACCGTAAACCGGGCATATTCCATGCCAAAACTGCTTTTTATTCTGCTATCGAAAAAAATACTTGGATATTTATAGGTGTAATATTAAACGTACCATTGCTTCTGGGAACGCAGCCCAACACCAAAACATCGGCTCATCTGTGAATTTTTTAGTCAAAAAATCTACTTGAGAATGGTTAAAAAATAACTTCCCAAATTGTGGAGTAAGTTAGGGGTTGTGAAAAAAGTCCCATCGGGACTATATCTTTGTAGCATTGCCAAAGAATGTTCCGAACCGTTCCGTGGGAACGGCATCCTGGCAGAACAAATGCCGTTCCTACGGAACGGTAGACGAAATTACATTCGTCGGTTCTACAAAGATTCACCCCCTACGGGGCTTTTTACACAACCCCCTAATTTGAGCCTGATTGAAGCTAGGAACTTATTCTTTCATCGTTCCTTAATTGCAGCAAAATCGTCTCATCGTGAGTGATTGTGAGAAATGCTCATTTCTCGTTTTCAGTCATTTACTGATGTAACGCTCTAACTACTTTTAAACAACCGCTGAAAGTTGTTTGAAAGTCGTTGTACTCGTCTGGGCGGGTGGCCTGGCAGCGTAATGTTCGAGCATGAGATGGCTTGAGCCATTTGGCTCAAAGGAATGAGGAAAAACGAGTTTACGCTGTCTTGAATTTTTGGTTCTTTTTTTCAAGAAAAAAGAACACCTCAGTAGGCATCAGAAGCTGTTATTGATTGATAATCAACGTATTATCGACTACTGATATGAACTTTACACATCCCTGCCGGGGGCATTCTTTTTTTGCGAAAAAAGAATCAAAAACGCTTTCCAAAAAAACTCGCTCCGCTCAAACAGTTTTTTGGAGCGCCCCCCGCCCAGACGAGTACCCGCCAGAACTAACACACGAATAAGGATGAAAAGGCATTCTGCGTAACATTTGTCATTTATTCTTTCATCGTTCCTAAATCAATATTTCTGTGGAGGATTTTCCAAAACCACGCATATTCATTGTCCGGCCCAGTCGGGATGACAACGCCATCCAAGTTGAAGTCGTAAAACTCGTAGCAGTTGACCCTTCCTTTGCTTGGTATATTTAACTTTTCCACAAGGTGGAAAGCGGAGGACATGATACCCGTATTATGCCCGAACCTGCCGTTTTCAAGCGTAAAGAACGCTGTGGTGAAAATGGTGTTTCCCATCTTAAATTTCAGTTTTTTGCTGACCACTGGTTCATGGTTTCTGTGACGGATGAGGAGGTGATATTTCTTCCCAGATAGCCCGACAAATGCCACCGGCGACTGGCCATCGAGTGCGGTGATGCTGCCGTTCCGCAGGAGCAGTGCAGGTCGGGAAAAAGCAGGGTTTGTATCCTTCAGGGATGCATATAGCTCCAGGCTGACCCAATCCACTACGGCCTTGCTTCCCGTTTTTTGGAAAACATCACCGTCAACTCGCTCGTGTTGGAAACTACCCTGACCGGGATATGGAGAAAAGCTGGGCAATAAGCCCTTGGCGCGCAAATCATCCCTCATCAAGGTGCCTTCACCTTCTGCTCCTTCTAACAGTATGCTCGTGGAAAGAAAGTAGGCACCCTCAGGCTGGGCCTTGGCCAGAAGGTTTCCCTCCCCCGGAGCGATAGAATCGCTAGCGATGACGTTGGAATATTCCCAGGGCAGGTGAGCGGCATTCTTAATTTTTCTTCTGTAATAGTTGTGCTTTTCAAAGCGGCTGGCAGGCAGGTCGGGGGCATTGGCACCGTAAAGCCCCGTCCAATCGCTTCCATTGTCGCTAAATTCCCACTGGTACATTACCCGCCGGGTCAGTATGCCTTTTGGGGGAACCTCTTCCACCAGTACCGATTTTTGACCGGATGCCGGTGAATGGCTCCTCGCCGCTATTACCCCCCCTCCTGTCAACGCCGGAATAACTTCTTTCACGACAGTGTTTGAATTTCCCCAGGTCGAGCCGCAGCAATTTGCATAGCCGGTGCATCCGACCGTTCTTGCACTCCTCCGATACCAGGTTGTCAGATTGATTAGGGGAGGGTCATAGGTGCTGGAATTGGCCCCCGGAATCAAATTCCATATATTATCGGTGGAACTGTACCAAATGTATTCAATGGGGTCACTACTTCCTGAAGGGGCCGTGATACTGACAATGTTTGCAGGATCGTAAGCGCCGGTCATGGATTCATCGTAGCCGATGGTGCCGGCAGCCGTCAAGTTTTGGAGAACGATTTTGGAAACTGAGTTGGAGAAAAGGGAATCGGCACAAGAAAATGTACTTGCCTTTCGCCTGTAATAAGTGGTTTGGGAAATGGCGGAAGGCTGCAAGGTTTCCAGCGTATCTGCTGCGCCCATGTCCGCCCATGTACCTGAAATTGTGTCGGTAGTTTGCTGCCATCGGTATTGTAGAAAACTGCCCGCCCCACTCGTCCCTGTTGAAACGGAAGCAATTGCAGCAGGGGTGTAAGTACCGCAATAAGATTCATCACCGGAAATGGCGCCGGAATCAGCAACAGTGCAATCGGAGTCGGCGCAATCTGCAAAACCATCCCCGTCGTCATCTAGACTGTTGTTGCATACTTCAGCACCACAGGCCCCTATCGTTACCGTCACCTGGTTGGTGCCCGTACACCCGTTGTTGTCGGTCACGGTCACCGTGTAGGTCGTCGTGGACGATGGCCCAACGGATTTGCTGTCACCGCTGCCCAAGCTATTGTCCCAGGCGTAGGAATATGGGCTTGCTCCGCTGGAGGCCGAGGCCGTCAGGATGGTGCTGGCCCCGTTACAGATGGAGACATCCGTGCCAGCATCGGCAGTAGGCACC
>JAIPBL010000104.1 GCA_021739645.1 Saprospiraceae bacterium
CGACGGCCTTTTTTAACCTGATGAATCCACTTATTACTTGAACGGGTCGGCGTAGCGGCTGGCTATGAGGCTTCCCTTGTCGGTCAAAGTTTTCAGGAAAGCAACGAGCGCTTGCTTGTCGTTTTCGTTGAGGTTCAAGTTCTTAGCGGTACCAACACTATTCCGAAGGTTTTCGTGAAGGTTTTCGTGGTTTTTGATGCCACTGCTGTAGTGCTCAACGACCTGCTCCAAGTTTGCGAAGCGGCCATCGTGCATGTACGGAGCGGTGAGTTCCACATTGCGGAGCATCGGTACTTTGAAGACGCCCATCTCGTTGGGGGCGTGCGAAATTTCACCGACACCTTCGTCGCTATAGGAAAGGTCAAGGCCATTGTTCGCAGCTACGATGCCAGTTGAAAATGCTACCGCACCGAGGTTGTGACAGCTTGCGCAATTGGTGTTGTAGATTTCTTTGCCACGGTTTTCTTCATCCGTGAAGTTTGTAAACGGGGCTTCCTTGTGGTCATTGCTCCTGATAAGTTCTTGGTCATATTTCGAGTTGAAACAGCCAATGGAACTGACAAAAGATTGGAGGGCAGTGAGCATTTTTTCCTCGCTGGTCAGGTAGGTTTGGTTGGGAAAAGCGTTATCAAAAAGAATTCGATAGTATTCTTCTTTCAGCAGTTCATCGGCTACTTTTCCAAGGTCTGTATTTCCCATTTCCACGGGGTTTTTCATGGTTTCCTCCGATTGTTCCATCACAGTGGCAGCCCGATTGTCCCAAAACATGCGGGTGCCGCCAAAGCCGTAGTAGGCGTTGAAACTGGGGAAAGTGCCGAGCGCCAGTGTGTTGCGGGAGGTGCGCTCGGTGGTGACGCCAGGGCTGAACTGCTCGCCGTCAGCGAATGCTTTTTCGGCGATATGGCAGGAAGCACAATTGACCTCCTTGTTCACCGAAAGTCGTTTGTCGTAAAATAGCACCCTGCCGAGGGTTGCCTGTTTGTTGTCAGAAAATACTTGGAATCCACCGACGGTTTGCGGAAGTTGCAGGCTGTAATTGTCCACTTCCACGGGCAGGTTGAGATGTGCCTGAATGACTTTGTAGTCTTCGGGGGTGTAATTGTGGGTAACCGTTTTTTCTTTGTCTTTAAGACAGGAAGTGAACAACAAGGCCACTGTAGAAGCTAAAAAGAAGAGCTTGGTTTTCATAAAATGAAATTTAGGTGAAAAATGTGGTGAAGGTTGGACAAGGCTTTCGGCTGGTTTGCCCATTTGTAAAACGTTGGTAAAAATACTGCCACTTCAACAGAAATTCTAATGGCAACGTGTGTCTTAACACAATAATATTTTCAAAAATGATTTTTACAGACAAAACGCTGCGCAAAATAGGGCAGTTTGGAGAATAAATTTTGCTGAAGACTACCATTCCAGTTCAAACCTGCCACCTTTGAAGCCCTCGATATCTCGTCGCTCCCGCTTGGTGGGGCGGCCAGCGCCCCGCTCCCGTACCTCTGCTCCTTGCTTCCCGATGTACCATTCCTTGTACTTGTTCATCTCCTCCACGGGTGTCAGGTTCTCGTAGCATTCCACGGCGATGGTGGCGGAGACCCGTTTCTCAATCAAGGTTTTGACCAACAACTCCAGGTTGAAGCCGTCTTTTTTCACATAAACCACTTGACCTACGACGATGCTATCGGCGGGTTTTGCGTTGGCTTCGCCAATGCGCACCTTGCCAGATTTGATGGCATCGGAGGCCAACGTTCGTGACTTGAAGATACGGATGCTCCAGAGCCATTTGTCAATTCGGACTTTTTCCATGATGGAGTCGGGTTGCAGAAGAAAGAAGTTTTGAAAATATCATCAATCAATGGCCAGCAGTACAGCCAATGGTATCCATAAACCAACTTGGTATAGACCTTGGTTGATCCAGTACCCCGTTGAATATGGTGGCGTTTCATGCAGGAAAGTTTGTTCCTTTTCCCCTTTGACCTCAAATTGGTTCGAAGCGTCCAACTTGCTTTTGAACTTTGAGTTTTCGCAGGTCATTCGGTATTGGTATCGTCCGTCGGGGATGTGCATGACGGTAATGCTTTTCACGAATTGGCTATCGTTTTCCACCAAGAGTTTATCATTGACGGTGAGCTTGGTACCAGTCAGCGGTTTTGAGGGAACAATCTTCACCGTGCCTGTGGCAGTGGTATCGTGCGAATAGCTGACTACCAAAGCAATTGGCTTGGCGCAAGCGACAAAAAATAAAGGCAAAAGAAAATAAAGTGTTTTAAGGTTTTTCATAACAGGTTGATATTTAAAGGTTTAAATAATCAAGTGGGGTGTGGATACGCCAAATCCAGCGCCTCCAACGTCTCACAAACCTTCTTCGCAATCAAATAGTCCCGGTACCATCGGTCATCCACTGGCACGATGGTCCAAGGGATGGTGCTCCAATTGATGGCGTCGGAGTAGCAGCGCATGTAGTCGTCCCAGTGGTCCCGCTCTTTCCAGTCCCCCTCGTTGTGCTTCCAGCGTTTTTCTGGTTCGTCAATGCGTTGCTGCAACTGCTTTTGCTGTTCGTCTTTTGAAATGTGCAGGCAGAATTTGAGCACGGTTGTATGGTTGTCAAATTGGAGCAGTTCCTCGAAGGCATTGATGGCGTTCATTCGGGCCTTCACCCGGTTCTCGTCAATCCATTTGTGCACCCGCTGGATGAGGATGTCTTCGTAATGTGAGCGGTTGAAGATTCGGATGTCACCCTTCGAGGGCGCCTGCTGGTGTACCCGCCAGAGGAAGTCGTGCCCGAACTCGATTTCCGTCGGCTTTTTGAAAGCATAAACACTGAGGTTGAACGGGGTGCAGTCCTTGAACACGTTTTTGCAGGCACCGTCCTTGCCGCTGCAGTCCATGCCTTGGAAGATGACGAGCAGGGAGTGTTTTTTTTGCGCCCGCAAAATTTCGTTCAATTCGCCGATGCGCTCACAGTACTTGTCCGTGAGGTCTTTGATATCGCCCTTGTCGGTGCCCTTTGGTGGTTCGGAGGAGATTTTTGATAAATCTATCATGCTGGTGATTATTGTTTATTGACCGGAACTACTTCCCCTTTTCCGCTGCTCGTGTTCCTTCATCATTTTCCGAATGATACTTTTGACTTGAACACCGAAATCCTTGCTCAAAATCCATTGGCCGTAGTTGGGTTCCATATCGAAGACCTTGAGCACGGGCACCCCGGTGTATTTCCCAAAATTAAAAACGATTTCACCGTGTTCGTTGTACTTGAGGCGGTTTGTCACATCAATATTGTTGGTGTCCTGCGTGAAATCGTGCAGTGCCTGCATGTCATTTACGATAGGAGTAGGTGTGATGTTCCCGTCGTCGTCTAAGTGGTCAACACCTTCGTAGCGCCCCAACTGTCCCACGAAAACATCAACAGTGGCCCGCACATCGGCCATGGCGTCGTGGGCGTCTTCCATTTCTTTTCCACAATAAAAACGGAGGGCCGCCTTCAGGTTTCGGGGTTCCATTTTATAAAAAATGCGCTGCACGTCCACTAGGCGGCGCTTGTCCACGTCAAAATCGAGGCCAGCACGGGCGAACTCCTCCATCAGCATTGGCACATCAAAGCGGCTGATGTTGTAGCCAGCAAGGTCCGCATCGCCGATAAAGTCGAAGATTTGCTGCGCAACCTGCTCAAAAACGGGCTTGTTGGCCACATCCTTCGGTGTGATGCCGTGCACGCTCATCGCCTCTGCCCCGATGGGCATTCCAGGATTGATGAGCATTTCCAACTCGGCCGGCTCCCGCCCGTCCTTGAAGTATTTGATGATACCAATCTGGAGGATGCGGTCACGGATGACGTTCAGCCCCGTGGATTCGAGGTCGAAAAAGCAGAGGTCCTTTTTTAGGTTGAATTGCATAGGGTGGTGTTGAACTAGTTTTGAGTTTTGTGTGGTGAGTTTCGTGTTTGGGAAGCTAGGCGCAAACTACGAAAGTTGGTTGCGAAGTAACAAAAATTATGTTTAAAACCTTGTGCGCTGCAATGCCCCGTCCCGCTGGTGCCGCTCGATGGCGAGTGTAAGCAGGTGGTCAATCAGGTCAGGATAGCTCACGCCTGCCTGCATCCAGAGTTTTGGGTACATCGAAATATTGGTGAAGCCCGGCAGGGTGTTCGGTTCATTGACGAAGACCTGGCCATCGTCCAATAAGAAGACGTCCATCCTAGCAAGTCCCTCTAAACCAAGTACTTGAAAGGCCCGCAGCGCCGTCTCCCGAATGTTTTCAACGTCCGCTGGGCTAACGTTTTCGGCGGGGATGACCACTTTGGCGGCATCCGGCGAGATGTATTTGCTTTCGTAATCGTAAAAACCTTTCTCCATCACAATCTCCCCAACCCCGCTCACCTGCAGGTTTTCGATGTTGCCGAGTACGGCGGTCTCGATTTCACGGCCTTTCAGCCCTTCTTCCACCAGTATTTTTGTGTCAAATTTAAAAGCGGTCGCAATGGCCGTCTTGAGTTCCTCCAAATCCTCCGCCTTGCTCACACCCACACTGCTGCCCATGTTGGCGGGCTTGATGAACATCGGATAGCCGAGTTGCTCCGCAATGGCTTGATAATCAGGCGTTTCGTGCTTGCGCAACATGACCCATGGCGCTACCAAAATCCCAGCGTCCCGCAACAATCGTTTCGTGAAGTCCTTGTCCATTCCCACCGAGGCGCCAAGCGTGTTTGCCCCGACGAACGGCAAACCGAGCAGCGCCAGCAGCCCTTGCAAAGTTCCGTCTTCCCCGAACGGGCCGTGGATGATTGGGAAAACCACGTCAATATTGGGGAATTGGAGCCCCCCCTGCCCCCCAAAGGGGGGTGAGGCCAGTGGGCGATATTGAACGACCTGCTCTTCGCCGGGCAGCAGCATGAGTGGCCAGCCGTTGTTACCCGTTTCGATGCTGGTGAGCGATAGGAACTCGTCCTCCGGCAGGTGCAGCCACTGTCCGCTCCGACTCACGCCGATAACGACGACGTCGTACTTGGCTTTGTCAATGGCCTTGTAGATGTTGCGGGCGGAGTTCATGGAAACTTCGTGCTCGGGGCTGACGCCCCCGCAGAGGATGGCGGTGGTGAGTTTGGTCATAGTTGTTTTAGAAAATGCTTTTGTTAGGGTGTTGCCGAGTATCAAAAAAACCAACAATGCGGAGATTCGTACCAATTACACGATAATACATTCGCCTATGCTTACCCACAGGGACATGCCTCACTGTTTTGGCCGTAGCCGATTTCCGGCCAATACCGGGTTGTTTTTTTAACTGAAGAATTCGTTTTGAAATTTCAGCATTAAAGTTGATGGCGGCTTGGAGGGAATGATTGTCTTGAAGGTATTCAATTATTTCATGTAATTTCCTCAAAGCTCTTTTTGAATAACTTACTTTGACAACCATTTTTGAATCATTTCATTGGCATCTTCTTCAGATACTAAATTGGCTTCGTCGTCGCTCTCGTCAATGGCTAACTGCAGTTCTTCCTGCTGTTCGGGAGTAAGTTCATCCCACCAATCTGTGTCCTTCTGTTTTTGCTTGATAAATTCATGAACAATGCGGTTCAATTCGTCCAGCAATGTTAAATCATTGACCCTTGCTATGATGTCAATGATGCTCCCTTTTAATTCCAATGCGTTCATAATCAGAAATTTATTGATGAAAATAAAGAAATTTTATTTGGTTTATTAATTATTTGGGGGTTGAACAAATACGGCTAACTCTGTTGGTGTAACTTCAAATTCAAGCAGCAATTCGCTCAATTCCTTCAACATTTTTTTACGCCTATATTCAAATTGCTCCATCATCAAATTGCTACCATTTTCACCGTGCAGTTTGATGAGTTTTTTCAAATCACGAAGTTGGTATAAGGTGTCAGCCATCCTTCCAATAACCTCGTTATCTGTGTTTGAATTTTGCATTGAGTTTGACTGGTCGAACAAAAGACCTTGTAAAATTAAGACAATCCGTCAAAAAATGATGCGCCAATCCGCAATCCGAAATCCGCAATCCGAATTCAAAACACCTCCGGCCGCATCTGCGGAAAGAACAGCACCTCCTGAATGCTCGTTTGGCCAGTGAACAACATCGCCAAGCGGTCAATCCCGAAGCCAATGCCTGACATGGGCGGCATCCCGAACTCCATCGCACGCAGGAAGTCGTGGTCAATGTACATGGCCTCATCGTCGCCCCGCTCCATCAGTTTCACCTGCTCTTCGAAGCGCTCCCGTTGTTCAATCGGGTCGTTCAGCTCGGTGTAGGCATTGGCTATTTCCTTGCCGTTGCAGTACAGCTCGAAGCGCTCCACTAGGCCCGGCTTGCTGCGGTGTTTCTTGGTCAGCGGCGACATTTCCACCGGGTGGTCGGTGATGAAAGTGGGTTGGATGAAATGCTTTTCTGCCACTTCACCGAAGAGTTCGTCAATCAACTTTCCCCGGCCCATGCTCGGGTCGAGTTCGATGTGGAATTTCTTGCAAACTTCCCGCAGGGCCGCCTCGTCCATTTCAGAAACATCAATTCCACTGTGTTTTTCGATGGCTTCGTAAATGCTCATGCGCTGGAACGGCGCCTTGAAACTCAGGGTTTTATCTCCAAATGCCACGTCTGTCGTGCCGTTAGTATCGAGGGCAGCCTTTTCGAGTAATTGCTCGGTGGTTTCCATCATCCAGAAATAATCCTTGTAGGCCACGTAGAATTCGAGGATGGTGAACTCTGGGTTGTGCGTTCTGTCCATGCCTTCGTTGCGGAAGTTACGGCTGAACTCATACACCCACTCGAAGCCACCGACGATGAGGCGTTTCAGGTAAAGCTCGTTGGCCACCCGCAGGTAAAAAGGCACGTCGAGCGCATTGTGGTGGGTCTTGAACGGTCGGGCTGCTGCGCCACCTGGGATGGGTTGCAGCACAGGCGTGTCCACTTCCAGGCCACCCCGTTCGTTGAGGAAATTGCGGATGGAGGCGACCATTTTTGTCCGTTTCAGGAAGGTTTCCTTCACTTCCGGGTTCACGATGAGGTCCACGTAGCGCATCCGGTAACGCATTTCAGGGTCGGTGAAGGCATCGTGTACGTTGCCTTCCGCATCCCGCTTCACGATGGGGAGCGGACGAAGTGCCTTTGCCAGCAGTGTCAACTCAGTTACGTGGATGCTCGTTTCGCCCGTTTTTGTATTGAACACAAAACCCCTGACGCCAATGAAATCGCCGAGGTCGAGCAGTTTTTTTATCAAAATATCGAAAAAGGTGAAGTCCCGCTCGCCTTCAGCTCCATCCGTCCCCATTTCATCCCGTTTCATGTAGAGTTGAATGTTACCAGTGCTGTCCATGATGTTCATGAACATGGCTTTGCCAGCTTCCCGCTGCGCCATGATGCGGCCAGCTATGCAAACTTGCTGGTAATTCAGGCGGTTTTTTGTGCCATCTTCGAGTACTTCTTCGGCGTAGCTGGCCTTGATTTCGGCGGCGGTCACGTTCACGGGGAAAAGCTCAGGCGGGTAGGGATTTATGCCTAAGTCTTTGATTTTCTGCAAGTTGTCACGGCGGACGAGTTCTTGTTCGGACATTTTCTGAGTTTCAAGTTTTGGGTTTCGAGTTTTGAGTTGGAGTACGAGGGTAACTCGAAACTCAAAACTCAAAACTCAAAACTTTAAAAAAGTCGGCAAAAATAGGGGAAAACTGAGGAATGTCCGCAAAATCAAATGAAATACAAATGTCAAGGGCAAAAGAAACGCCGCCTTATAATTTTGCTACTTTTGCGGCGCTTTTTTTGGCCGCTCTGCAATGGGCTCCGGCAATTTTATGACACTGCCGCCGTTTTTGCAAAGCTCCCAGCAATCTTTTTCAAAGCATTTTGATAACCAAAATACATCCTACCATGCTGAATCGTTTCTTGATTTTGCTTTTGACAAGCATCCTCTCTACCGGACTACTTGCCCAGAAGGACGATCCTGTGCTATTTTCCGTGGACAATTCGCCTGTCCACCTGTCGGAATTCAACTATATTTATTCAAAAACAAACGGTGACAAAGCCGATTATTCAAAAGCCAGTCTCCAAGAGTACCTAGACCTCTACACCAATTTCAAACTAAAGGTGAAAAAGGCCAAGGACATGAGGCTTGACACCATCTCCTCGCTCAGGCAGGAACTTGATGGCTACCGCCGCCAGTTGGCCGATTCTTACCTGATTGACCGGGAGGTCACCGAAAAACTGGTGGACGAAGCCTACGAACGCACCAAGCAAGATGTGGATGTGAGCCATATCATGGTGGGTTTCGCACCAAATGCCTCGCCAGCCGATACGCTCGCTGCCTGGAACAAAATACTGGAAGCCAAGAAAAAACTAGAAGCAGGTGAGGATTTCGGCGCTACCGCAATGGTTTACTCCACCGATAAATCAGTGGCAAAAAACCTGGGACATATCGGCTTCGTGACTTCCCTTTTCCCGAATGGATTTTACGCCCTAGAAACGGCCGCTTACAATGCCCCCATCGGCAAACTTCAAGGCCCCATCCGCACCAACGGTGGCTACCACTTGCTCATCGTCCACAGCCGCCGGCCGGCACGTGGGGAAGTGGAAGTAGCCCATATCATGATTCGCCTGGACAAATTCCCTGATGGCATCAAGGCTCGCCGCAGTATTGACTCACTTTATGCTTTGTTGCAAGGGGGGGCCAACTTTGAAGATGTGGCAAAATCCTCGTCGATGGACCAAGCCACAGCTGCCAAGGGTGGTTATATCGGTTTTTTCGGCATTAATCGCTACGAGAAAGCCTTTGAAGATGTCGCCTTTTCCCTTAAAAACGATGGTGATTTTTCCCCGCCCATTCAGACAACTATCGGTTGGCATATCATCAAACGCATTAGTTTGAAGCAGAACGAACCATTCACCGTGGTGAAATCAAGGCTCCAAAACCAGATTAAGCAGGATAATCGTTACGAGCTGGCAAGGCTGAAAATGATCGAACGCATCAAGCGGGAGAGCAATTTTACAGAAGACCATACAACGCTTGCCGCCTTTGCCGCCTCCTTAGAAGCGGATTCTGCCAAAAGTTTTTTGACATACAAATGGAAAGCTCCTGAGACACCATCCACCAACCCGCTTTTTGCCTTCAAAAACTCGGAAAAGGTGACGCTCGGCGACTTTGCTGACTACTGTGCGAAAGCATCCCGCAAGCGCCAGCAAATGGCTGGCTCCGGTATCACAGAAACGGTAAATACCCTTTACACCGACTTTGTGAGCGAGGCAGCACTGAAACACGAGGAAAGGTTGCTGGACACCAAGTACCCCGAATTCAAATCACTGATGCGGGAGTATGAGGAAGGTGTGATGCTTTTTGAAGTAACCAAAATGGAGGTTTGGGATAAGGCCTCTGCCGATTCCGTTGGGTTGGAAGCATTTTTTGACAGAAACAAAACCAACTACAAATGGGAGGAGCGTGCCGTGTTGAGCCAGTTTGCCTTGGTTGAAAAATCGAAAGACAAAATCAACCAAATCCGGGAATTTGCAAGGCACAACGACCCAGACGCCGTGCTTGCAAAATTCAATACCGAAGATGACAAAATCCTAAGTCGCATTGAAAAGCAATACGAAAAAGGACGCAACGACGTGGTGGATAAAATGGAGTGGAAGGTGGGTTCGCTGTCACCCGTTGACATCAGCAAGCGTGACAAATCCTATAACTTCTTCAAACTTGAAGAGATACTGCCTCCAGGCCAAAAGACTTTGCAAGAGGGCCGTGGTTATGTCGTAGCCGACTACCAAGACTACTTAGAGAAGCGTTGGTTGGAGTCGCTCCGTAAAGAATACAAGGTAAAGACGAACGACAAAGTATTCAACAGCATGGTTAAAAAGTAAGTTGGCAGTTGGCAATTGGGGTAGCTATCAACCACTTACTCCAACCGGCCAACCAACAATTATGAACTTCACTAAGTCAAATATTTTTCAGCAAAAAAATAGGCCAGGCGGGGAGCATTTTTCCGCCTGGTTTCTGCTTTTTTTAGCGGTCATCATCATTCTTGGGGCCTGTACAAACAGTGGCAAGCGTTCGAAGGACGACCGGCAACTTGGCCGCATTTACGACAAAACGCTTTTCCTATCTGACATGGATGGGATGTTGCCGCAGGGTATTACCAAAGAGGACAGCACGCTTATCATCAACACTTACGTGCGATACTGGATGCGGGAAATGGCCCTGCTGCGCGAGGCCGAGCAGAACATCCCCAAAGACCTAAACCTTGAAAAACTGGTGGCCGACTATCGTTCATCACTCATCAAAAACAACTATGGCACCCTGGTGATGAACAGGTTGCTGGACTCGACGGTAACCACCGTTCAGTTGCAGGAGTTTTACGAAAAAAACAAGGAACAATACCAGCTTGAAACACCCATTTTGCGTTGTCGATTCATCAAAGCACCACGAAATGCCCCAAACTCGGACAAGGCGCAAGACTGGTGGAACAGCAATAAAGTCGAGGATTTCGCAGAACTCTCGAGGTGGTGCAGCCAGCAAGCTACCGTAAGTTATTTGCAGGACAGCACTTGGTACCATGTGGACGACATTGCCGCCTTTATGCCTCAGGGAACACTCACCGTTGACAATGTGGAAAATCGACGGGACTTCATTCAGCGGGACGACAACTTTGTTTACTATTTTAAACTACTTGAACTGGTAAGAAAAAAGGAAATCGCACCGCTCTCCTATATCGAGAACCAAGCCCGCAAGGTCATCTTGCATAAAAGAAAAACAGAACTGCTCGAAGAACTGAAAGACAAATTGTACCAAGAAGCCATTAGGAAAAAAAATCTGGAAGTGTATGAATAGGGAGTTGGCCAAATTGCCTGAAGGCAATTTGGGTAGAACCACAGCCAATACGCCAATAAAAAAATAACAATGATAAAAAGAATTGCCCTCGGACTTTTGACCTTCTTTATTGCTTCGCAAATAGTCGCCCAGCGGGAAGTAATCGACAAAGTGATTGCCAATGTGGGTGGCGAATATGTACTGCTTTCCGAGCTGGAAGAGCAAATTGCGCTCATTGGCGATCGACAAGGCGGCCAAATACCACCGGATGCCCGCTGCCTGATGTTGGACAATTTGCTCACGCAAAAACTCCTCGTCAACCAAGCCAAAATTGACAGCGTGGAAGTAAGAGATGAAGAGGTAGAAGACCAGATGAACGCCCGTATCGAGCAGATACTGGACTACATGGGCGGCGATGTCAACCAGTTTGAGGAGTATTATGGCCAATCCATCGGCGAGGTGAAACAGTCCTTCCGGGAAGACCTCAAAAGTCAGCTACTCGCTGACCGGATGCGGAACAAAGTAATGGAAGGCATCAGCGTTACCCCTTCAGAAGTAAAGGCTTTTTTCAAAAAAATACCCCGTGACAGCCTCCCGTACTTCAACTCGGAGGTGGAAATCGGGGAGATCGTGATGAAACCAGAAATCAATGCCACAGAGCGCCAAAAGGCCATTGACAAACTCGATGGTATCCGCAAACGCATCGTAGAGGGCGGCGAAGATTTCGCTGAAGTGGCCAAGAAATATTCTGATGACTTTGCCAGCGCTCGCATCGGCGGTGAACTCGGTTGGACGAAGCGGGGCAAGTTCGTGCCTGCCTTTGAAGCAGCGGCCTATAAACTCGACGAGAACGAAATATCGAGTGTCGTGGAATCAGAGTTCGGATTTCACCTCATCCAGTTGCTCGGTCGCCGTGGCAACAGCATCAGCACCCGGCACATCCTCATTAAGCCAGAAATCACCGATGCCGACCTCCAACTTACCGAGCACAAACTCGACTCCGTGCGGCAGTTGCTCATGTCGGATAGCATCAGTTTCTCAAGAGCCGTAAAAGCTTTTGGCAACAAAGAAGTGCAAAGTTTCAACAACGATGGCAAGCTCGTCAACCCAGCCAGCGGCAATTCGTTTTTTGAAATTGGCGACTTGGAGCCGTCCATTTATTTCACCATTGATACGATGAAAGTCGGCGGATTCTCAAAGTCCTTCAGCTTTTCCGACCCCCGTGGCGAGACGTTTTTTAGAATTGTGCAGCTACAAAGCCGGACGCAGCCGCACGTGGCCAGTTTGGAAAAGGACTACGCCAAGATTCAGACTGCTACCATTGAGCAAAAAAAATCCTCGGAGACCGCTAAATGGGTGGAGGAAAAAGTGTTCTCCACCTACATCCGCATTGACCAAACCTACCTTGGCTGTGCGGGTATCAACAAATGGCTGGAGGGGTCGAAGCCGTAACCTCAAGCGGGAGCTTGAGGTTACACTCATGTTCCAGCAGCCATTTCTTCCGCCAAAGCCCGCCGCCGTACCCCGTCAATGCTCCATCCGACCCAATGACCCGATGGCAGGGGACGATGATGGATATACGGTTGTCGCCATTGGCCTTGGCCACAGCCCTCACGGCTTTTGGATTGCCGATGTTCTCTGCCTGCTCTTTGTAAGACCGAGTTTTTCCATTGGGAATATTTTGCAGTTCAGCCCAAACCTGTTGCTGGAACGCCGTTCCTGGCAAGTTGAGCGGCAAGTCAAAATCCTTTCTTTTTCCTTCAAAATACTGCTTCAGCTGTTCGTCCAGTTTTTTAAAAAGTGAGTGTTCACCAGGCATCACCTCCGCTTTAAGGTATTTTTTTAACCTTAAAAGCTGCGTTTCCAGCATCCGACGGTCGGTGAATTCGAGTAGGCATATCCCCTCGTCCGTGGCCCCGGCCAGCATCGGGCCGAGCGGGGTGAGTAGTCGCGTTACGGTGATAATATTTTTACCTGGGCTTTTTGCTGGCGCAAAACCCGTTGTCTTTTTGAACGAATCGCCAAAGCCGCTGAGTGACTCGTAGCCGTTGCTAAAAGCGGTGTCCGTCACCCGTTCCCCGTATTTTATTTGCCCAAAAGCCTGATTGATGCGCAGCATCCGCAGGTACGCCTGAAAAGTAATTCCATGGGTCTTTTTGAACCAGCGGCTCACCCGTTCAGGTGGCAGCCCTCGGGTTCGCAAGTCAGCACTTCGGAGCCGGATTGCCGGGTCGGCTGCGATTTCTTTCAGCAATCCTTCAAGCCAGGCAGGTGTTGCGTCCATTAACTCCATCGGATGGCAAACCTTGCAAGGGCGGTAGCCGTGGCGGATGGCCTCGCTGGTGCTTGGGTAATACTCCACGTTCTCCGGCTTGGGTTTTCGGGCGGTGCAGCTAGGCCTGCAAAAAATGCCCGTGGTTTTGATGCCAGCGAAAAAAATGCCCTCAAAATTGGTGTCTTTGTTCACCAATGCCTGGTACATGGTGGAGGTGTCGGGCAGGGTCGTTGTTGTCATTTTTTAGAAAATTTGATTCGGGTCAAAGGTAGCGCAGTGGGGAAGTGGCTGCAACCGAAAATTGGGCAAGTAATTTTTTCGCTAGAAAAAAGCGTTCATTGGCCTGCCAGCTTTGCTGCTAGCCAGTCACGATGCAGCACTTCTGCCGCTTTCGGCAGTTTTTCCAGAAGCTCCTGCAAAGCGCCAGCATCTGCTTGCGCCTTCATGATTTTGCCGCAGTATTCCACAAATTTTTTCATTTGCTGTTTGAGCCGGCTGTCAAGCAGTTTGTTGCGGAGCAAAAATAGGCGGGTGGCTTCGAGGTAGGAAAAGAGAAGTTCATCTTGTTCGGTTTCAAAATAAATCTTGATAAGTAGGCTGCGAACGCTCAAATTGAACAAAACATCCGTGAACTCAACATGTACCAGTTCTTGCTGTGCTTTGCCAAAATCTTTTTGATGAAAATGGAATTGGGCGAGGTTGTACCGGAACAGGTTTTCGGCGTATTCGGGCAAAAGCAGCTTACTATACTGGTGGATAAAATTGCTGGTCCATTCCGTTTGTCCGGTTCGCAACCCGACCGTGACCAGATTGGTGTAGCGCCACGGGGGCAAGTACCCGTTCTCGAAAACCAACCCGTTCACAAGCAACAACTTGTTGATTTCCAGGTACTCGTGCCAAAATTGCTGGTCGTTGAAACGATTGATGCAGCGGGTGCAATAATTGAGGAGGAGCGTGTAAAGTTGTTTTAATTCATGTGGTTCGAAGCAGTTGGCGTGGGTGGAAATTAGTTTTTTTGCTTTTTCAAAACCGCTGGGTTCGTTGGCGTCTTGCAGCAGTAAAAATAGCTGCCGATAAACCTGTATAGCAGGATGCCCATCAAATTCCTCTCCTGTTGCCCATTCGGCCACTTGGGCAGCAAATGGCAATTGGTATTGGAGGTTAAGCATACTGTTCAGGTTTTGCATTTCGCTGGCAAGGCGTAGTTTTTCGACCATGAAATAAAGGTCGAGCGCATCTGCTGTTTCTTGCAGTTTTCCATCATAGCCGCGTTGGTTTGGGTCTGATTGTTCGTACTGTAATCGTCTGAAAATCAACTGCTTTTGGTAAAAATCAGCATTGCGGTGCTGGTTTTTACCCAATGCTTTCTCAACAAGGCTTTCCGCTGATTTTTTATGTTGGACCAATCCAATCAAATGGTATTTTTTGAGCAGCGAAAGTGACATTTCAAACTCGTCCTCCATCAGGTTTTCCACCGACAAGAATGATTCGAGCAATTTGGTAAGTTGGCTCATCAGGTATGCCAGCAATTTTTCATCAAGTGGTTTTTCGGGAACAATTTTGCAAATGGCCTTTTCACGAGCTACATCCTTGTGCGTAAAATCTGGTGCAAATTTTCGCAAGTAATTGAAAAGCAAGATGTTATCGCTATTTTTGTTAAAATATGGCGAAGTCACAAAATCCCCTGCCCTTGACAATTGCTTCGGGCTAAACCTGCGAAGTAACGCTATGAGCTTGCTTTGGTGCATCCTGCAATCATTGATTTCAACAAATATACCATGCGCCGATTCATTTTATTACTCTTTTTCTTGCCTAGCCATTATTTGATGGCCCAGCCTTTTACCATGTTTCCCGGCGATGCCAACAACGATGGAGTTGCCAATCATTATGACATCTTGCCCATCGGAGTGGCGTATGGCCAGGAGGGTTTTCCACGCCCAGGAGCTACGTTGGATTGGCTGCCGCAATTTCACCCGCAGCAATGGCTGCAAGCCCTACCCACGAGCAACGTTAACATGGGCTTCTGCGACAGCGATGGCAACGGGTTGATAGACTCAATGGATATTTCTGCCATCGCCCTCAACTTTGACAGTACTCAGACAGGTTCGCAGCCCCCACCTTTACCTTACCTGCTTCCCGACACTTGTTTTTCTTGTCCCAAACTCATTTTCCGAATTGAGTTCGATAGAGATACGGCAATGGTCAGCGATACTTTTTATGCCCAACTTTCGATTTTTTACCCTCCTAATGTACCGCCACAAGCTGGCGCACTTGGCATTGCTTTCAACCTAAACTATGACCCCGAAAACGTGAAGGATCCGCTCACTAAAGTCTTCCCCGACACCATCCCCGGTGACCTGATGTTCGTCACCGCCACCAACACATTGGCCCAATCTTGGCGGGCAGTCCCTTCGGGCAGCATCGGTTTTGGTGCAGCTGGTAAGGGCATGAATGCGCTGTTTTTCCCCCGCCCGATTGGAGTAGTAGCATTGGTAGTTGAAGACATGATACAACGCTCCACGATGGTGGACTTTTGGATGGATGCTTCTGATTTCCTGATAATCAATGAGTTAGAGCAGGTCGTTTGCCCTGGTCAGGTGCTCGTGGATACCATCGTGCTGCTGGACCCAGTGGACGCAACACTGGATTTGGAGTTTGTCGAGGATGAAATAACGCTGTACCCCAACCCAGTTAGCGATTGGTTAACCGTTTCTTCTGAAAAACTGCGTATCGAAAAAATTGAAATCCTTAGCCTGACTGGACAACCAGTGCTGCCCAACTGGTCAGGTTTCAGCACCCAAGTCAATTTGGACTTGACCTCATTAAACAACTGCGTCTTTTTAGCCAAAATCACAACTTCAGAAGGCGCATTTTTTAAAAAATTGGTTTTAAAAAATTAGCTAATTTTTCGAAAAAAGCATTTTTTCGCACATGCAAATCTCAATCACCAATCCTTTTCGAGTGCGGCAACGGGTTCTGCCAGCCTACAAATACCGCATCCACAACTTGGAAATAACCAAAGACCAAGTTGTTGTAAAAATGTTTGTACCACCCAGTGTCTGTAAACCCAAACTAGCATTGGATTTGGCAAGCGGCTCAACCCAAGGCTGCTGCTCATGAACCTGACCATAGAACCACTACTGGAAACGCACTACCCCGCCGTCCGCCGCATTTACGAAGAAGGGCTTGCCACAGGTATCGCCACTTTCGAAACCCAATCCATTGACTGGAAAGCCTGGGATGAAAAATACCTACCAACTTGCCGCTTGGTCGCACTCCTCGATGGTGAGGTAGTGGGATGGGCTGCGCTCACGCCCTACTCCAAGCGGGAGGTTTACCGGGGCGTGGGCGAGGTGGCGGTATATTTAGGTGAAAAATTCAGGGGTAGAGGCATTGCCAAGACGCTGCTTGGGCATCTCGTGGAAGCTTCGGAGCAGGCAGGTTTTTGGACTTTACAGGCAGTCATTTTTGCTAAAAACTATGCGAGCATAAAGTTGCACGAGTCTGCCGGGTTCCGCATCGTTGGTGTTCGGGAACGCATCGCAGCACTGGGTGGCGTTTGGCACGACAATGTGTTGATGGAACGTCGCTCGTAGTCGCCCAATTTATTGGTCTGACCGATTTGGTGCACGG
>JAIPBL010000105.1 GCA_021739645.1 Saprospiraceae bacterium
AATGCGATGGAATTTAGAGCCCGTTGAACATATGCTTTTGCTCAGAGGGCTTATTTGCACAACTGGGCGGTGGGAGCAATTCTGGAAACATTTCGATAAAAATGGGCTATAAAAGTACATCAAATTGGAGCCGCACCCTTTGAAACCGTGGAAACCAGCATAGCATCCTTGGCTTCGCTGTAAAGATAGTGCTAAGTTTTTCAGTTTGACAATAGCAGTCTATGAGTTTTTTTGTTAATTTCTTTATCGCAAGGTCTTACTCCCTCGCCTTTGGCCATGTTTTCCTCGGCAGGCCTTTTTTGCAACATCAAATTTGAGCAACGGCATACGGCTATCCACGGAAGTCGGGTTCCTTGAACTGCCACCACCAATTTTGTGCGGTGGCGATTGGCTGAAAGTTGAAAGTTGAAGTCAAAGTTTGATTTGCGTCAAATTTTTGAAATGGCCACAAAGAAACGGGGCGCGAGGGTAGAAAGTCAGGTATTGGGCAAATTTTTAGTTAAAAAGATGGATGTGAAACTTCTCAAAATACCAACGGTATCACTTCTAAAATTGTTGGAACATTAATGTTTGCAATAAAAAACTAGTAATGGAAAGGCGAAAACAAAAGCTATTTTTGCCCCCCAACAAAAAAGCACTTTATGAAAAATGAATCCTGGGAGCGCCTCTATTCCGAGCCGGAAACGGCAGACTTGAACCTGTTCAAGGCCCGCTTCGACCACCTGCGCAGCCCCCTGAACGGCAAGGACATTCGCATTGTCACGCTCACAGGTAACGACTCGGCAACCGTGATGGCCGTGACGAAGGACGACAATGTGGTCATGGCCGACAATTTCCGCTTTGGCATCATGGCCTACTCCCTCGAACTGCCCGGCGGCATGGTGGACGCGGGCGAGGACCACCAGCAAGCTGCCAAAAGGGAACTCCTCGAAGAAACTGGCTACTCCGCTCCTGACTGGTACTATCTCGGCTGTGTGGCAGCTAATCCCGTGTTCATGGACAGCTATGTTCACCACTATTTGGCCATCGGTGCGGAAAAAACGGGCAGTCAAACCCTCGACGACGGCGAGGACATCCGGGTGCAGGAGCTGCCATTGGAGGAGTTTCGCAAGATGCTGTTCAATGGCGAGTTTCAGCACCCGCACACGGAGAGTGCGGCGCTGCGGGGATTGGGGAGGCTGGAGCGGGGGCTTTGAGACCACGAAATAGCATGTCGAAGATGGCATGTCATTTGCCGACCGTACTACTTCATTACGGAAAGAACTTGTACCATGAAGTACTTCTTTGAGCAGGGGCGCATCCAGCGCATACTTTTTGTATGCTGCCTCTCCACAATATCCAATTTTATTGTCCTCAATGCTCAAGTTGCTCCAAAATCGGGCAATGCACTAATGACAGCCGGGATAGACTGCTTTGATGAAGAAGAGTTTCCATTGGCCGTTGATTTATTGACCCAGGCGGTAGAAATTTCCTCCAGGGAAATGGATAAATCTACCCTGATAGATGCATACTATTATCTGGCACTAGCAAAATTTTGGGTAGGCAGATATGAAAATTCGAACGAGCACTTTTACCTCTTGATTAACGAATATCCCGCGCTGTTGAACAGAGAGGATTCCATGAATATTCTACGGTACATTTCACAAAATCATTACTACATGGGCAACTACGACGTGGCCCATGAGCTTGCCCTGGAGCGGCTGCGGTCAACAGAAAGACTTAAGGATTCATTCAATATTGCTAAAAGCTATCAAGTTCTCGGTGAAATCGAGTGCAGGCAAAAGGATTTTAAAACTGCCCTTAAACATGTGCAGCTTTCAAAGCAGATGTTTGAAAAAATGAGAGACAGCAATGAACTGAGTTTCAACCTAGACCTGATGGGCGACATATTCCACAACACCGGAAAATACAAGGATGCCCTGGACTACAAAATCAAGTCTTGCCAAGTGATTGATACTACTTTGAGTTTGTACGACAATTCGTATTGCAACCATACGATAGCGCTTACTTTGAGCAAAATGGGAAGGTATGATGAAGCTATTCCTTTATTCAAATTGTCGTTGGCCAATTGGGTAAAAGCGGGGCTGCCAGAAGAAACCGCAATGACAAGGGCTTGCCTTGGCGAAGCCCTCGCTTGGTCGGGGCAATGCAACAAAGGCATTGAACTAATGAAAGATGCCCTCCATGAAATCGAAGGCTTGAGCCTGAGACCACTTAGAAGAGAAATCCTTGAAAAACTGTTCCAGGTCAATAAACATTGTGGTCAAATTGAAGCGGCATTTAGCTATTTGGAAAAATACACGACGGTCAATGATTCCTTGAACAATCAAAACGCAAAGGTGCGGATAGCAAGCCTCAGCAACAACTATCAATTGGAGAAGAAAAACGCTGAACTGGAAGTGATGAAGCATACGGAACGGGTCAGGGCACAGTACATTATTTTTCTGTTAACTGGGGTGGCGGTGTTGATATGCTTGGCTATGTTCATTTCTTATTTGCTCAAAAAACAGCGCGATTACAGCTTCCAGCTGGATGCTAAGTCAAAGCAAATAGCGCAGCAGTACGAAGATATCCACCTTGCCAACGAGAAACTGACACTGGCCAACAAGGAGTTGGAGCAGTTCGCCTACGTGGCTTCCCATGATATGAAGACACCGCTGCGCACTATCGGCAACTACTCATCCCTCGTCAATCGGCGCTACAGTGATAAACTTGACGAAGACGGTGTTACTTTCCTGCGGTATATCACAGAGGCCGCTAAGCACATGAACGGGCTGTTGGAGGATATTTTCGCCTACTCAAGGGTGAGCAAGGGTGAAGTCGAAATTGGCAAAGTCAACATGCAGGAAAAGCTGGAATTTTCGCTGAGGCTGCTCAACGAGAGCATCGAGTCAAAGCAGGCTGAAGTTCAGTACGACCCACTTCCAACCATTCTTGGCAATCCCACCCAGCTTTACCAACTCATCCAAAACCTGTTAGACAACGCCCTGAAATTTATCAAGGAGGGCTGCAAGCCACTTATCCAGGTCAGGCTCACCGAAGTAGGCGACTTGTACCAGTTCAGCGTACATGACAACGGCATCGGCATCCCCGAAAACAAGCACCATGAGGTGTTCACCATTTTCAGGCGGCTGCATACCAGTGAGGAATACAATGGTACGGGTATCGGCCTGTCCATTTGCAAGAAAATCGTTGAGGCCCACGGCGGTCATATATGGATTGAGTCAGATGGCAAAACCGGCACAATCTTTCATTTTACGATGAAGAAAATGGAAGAAACAGCGGATGGCCTCGTCCCAGTTAGCAAGATTTAGTTCCCTCCATTTTTGGGTTTTTGACAATGGAAATGCGGCCTTTTTGCCAGCCCAATATTTCTACCTTTGTCCAAAAAACTTCAACCTGTGACGAAACCCACCTGTGTTTTCCTAATCCTGTTGCCATTTTTTTCGCTGGCGCAAACCTTCCCCGACACCTTCAACCTCCCCATCCCCGATGATGGTACGGTAGGCTACTACGACATTGAGGTGAGCGGATTGCCCACGGCCACTGGTGCTGATTTTGGCGTGGAAACCGTCTGCATCAACCTAACCCACACCTGGAACGCTGATTTGGCTATTTCCCTCATAGCACCGGACGGTACCGAGGCCGAGCTGACCTCGGACAACGGCGGCGACACGGACGGCTACCTCAACACCTGCTTTAATGCCAATGCGGCGCAGGGTATTTGGGAGGTGGGCTGGCCTTACACTGGCACTTTCAGGCCGGAAGGTTTCATGAGTGTTTTTCAAAATGGGCAAGACCCCAACGGCACGTGGCGGCTCAAAATCCGGGACACGTACCCCTTCGCCGATGAGGGCATACTGTTCAATTGGAGCATTACTTTCGGGCCGAACCCACCGACACCATACCCGTTTTTTTCGAGCACCTTGCCTATTTTGAAAATAGCTACCAGCGGGCAGGTCATCCCGAACGAAGTGAAAATCACAGCCAATCTCCAAATCATTGACAACCCTGGACAAACCAATTTCGTGACCGACCCTGCCAACGGCTACGATGGCCAAATCGCCATCGAGCAGCGGGGAAACAGCTCCGGCTGGATGCCCAAAAAATCCTTCAACTTTGAAACGCAGCAACCCGATGGCTCGAACAACAACGTCACCCTGCTGGACATGCCCGCTGAGAATGATTGGGTGCTGCTCGCCAACTACTCCGACAAAACGCTGATGCGCAATTATTTGGCACAAACCATTTGCGAAAAAATGGGCCGCTATGGCCCCCGGATGCGGCATTGCGAACTGATGATTGACGGCGAGTACCGGGGCATTTACGTCCTCGGTGAGCGCATAAAACGGGACAGCCAACGGGTGGACATTGCGAAGCTGAACCCCGACGAAAACTCGGGCGAGAACCTGACAGGCGGCTATATCATCAAGATTGACTGGCAAAACGGGGCGAACCTCGGCGGTTGGTCGTCGCAATTTTTTCCAATAAACAATACCAACGATAAGCTCTACTACCAGTATCATTATCCCAAGGCCGACGAAATCACCCCTGCCCAATCCGAGTACATTGCCAGCTACGTGGACAGTTTCGAGCAGGCCATGCACGGCCCCGACTTCCAAAACCCAGAACTCGGGTGGCGGCGTTTTGCCAGTGAAAAATCTTTCACCGACTTCATCCTGCTCTACGAACTCTCGAACAACGTGGATGCCTACTGGCTGAGCACGTTTTTTTACAAAGATAAAAACGGCAAACTGAAGGCTGGCCCGCCCTGGGATTTTGACCTTGCGTTCAACAACGCCGACTATTCCGAAGGCTGGAGCACGTCAGGCTGGCGACACGATTGGCAGGCCGCCAACCACGACCGGATGCCCTTTTTCTGGCAGCGAATCTGGCAGGACACCGCCTTTGCGAAGCAAGCTGCCTGCCGCTGGCAGGAACTGCGGGAAGGGGCGCTGCACCTCGACAGCCTCCACGCACTTATCGCCGACCGAGCTGCATTGCTCGATGGGCCGCAAGCGGAAAACTTCATGCTCTGGGACATCATCGGCGTTTGGGTCTGGCCGAACGTGCAGCCGCTGCCGCAGAGCTACGCCGAGGAAATTTCAAGGCTGCAGGGCTGGGTGGCCTCCCGTGCTGCGTGGATGGACGCCAATTTGCCAGTTGGGAGCTGCTCGCCCGTGGTGTCTGCGGTTGGAGAAGTGCCGAATGGGTGGGGAACGACGGCCATTGCCCCAAACCCCTTCACAAACCAACTCCGGGTGACCGGCCTGGCAAAATTCGACCTGCGGCTGACCAATGCACTAGGCGAAGTGGTTTGGCAGGCATTTAATTTTGAAAAAGCGGCCACGGTCGAAACCAGTGCTTTGCTTCCCGGTTGTTATTGGCTGACGGCCAGGAGCGACGGGCGAGTTTGGAGCAGATTGGTCTTGAAGCAATAGCTAATTGTGGCCGCCCAATTTATTGGGCAGGCCTGTTTTATCATCGACCTGCCCAATAAATTAGGCGGTCACAAACCTTTTTATCAATGGAAAAAACAAAGATCACCATCAACAACAACGGTTCTATCAAGGTACAAGGAGACATCGAACTGCTCGATCCGGCAGGCAATGCCTACGACCTTGGTGGCCGTGAAATCATCACGCTTTGCCGCTGCGGGCATTCTGCCAACAAGCCATTTTGCGATGGCTCGCACAAGGCGAACGGCTTTGAGCACGCACCTGTGGCGTTCGATTTGCCACCAAAAAAGGTGTTGTAAGCGACGAGCGTTAGACTTGACAAGTTTCGGAAACTTGGCAAGTATTTGGCAAAAAAAAAACGCCACGGAGCAGCTTGACTGCTACCGTGGCATTTTTCTTTTTTCCTTTTTCAAAAAATCAATTCCTCGCCAACTGCTGCACCACCACTTGGCTGCCATTGGATGCGGCAACTTGGTAAATGCCTTGGCTGAGGCCGTTCAGCGGCAGTTCGAAGCTCATTTTGCCAGTCGATTTCGTCACTTCAAAAGTCTTCACCGTTTGGCCAAGCAAGTTGGTCAGGCGGAGTTCTACGGTGCCCGTCCACTGATTGTCAAGAACGAGCGATGTGGACTGCCCTGCTGCGGGATTCGGGCTGAGGGTCAACATGCCGTTGTTTTCCAACAACACCTCGTTGGCGCTGTTGGGGTTCTGGTTTTCGTAAGCGCCCATGTCCACCTCGCCGTTGCGTGGGTTGCCCTCGATGTCGGTTGCGGGAGCGCCCGCACTTACGCCTTTGTCCCTTGCTACGGCATCGTTCTGGAGGCGGTAGTTGTCGTCGTCAGGGTCAACGAAAAGGCCCGAAATGTCATCCACTTTCAAATCTTTTGCGTGGGTCAGGTAGGCATCGAAAGTATCGTCATCGTAAAGGTTGCCACCGTTGGAAGTGATGGTTGGCATTCCTGCCTCGATGGCGTAGTTGATGGAGCCATCCTGAGCGAAGATGTTGTTCTGGAGGGTGGTATTGGAGAAGGAAACATCTTCGGCTCCCGTCCAACTGCTGATGCCAGCG
The DNA here is from genome assembly GCA_021739645.1 of Saprospiraceae bacterium. Lineage (GTDB taxonomy): Bacteria > Bacteroidota > Bacteroidia > Chitinophagales > Saprospiraceae > UBA6168. Next base: position 6,529 of record JAIPBL010000105.1, read on the forward strand.
GAAAACTCACCGATGTTGTTGGCGAAAGTGCTGTTCATGATGACGACATCCAAGGTAGCAGTGTCCACGTTGATGGAGATTGCGCCGCCCCGGCCTTTAGGGGCCACTGTCCCAGATTTAGCGTCGTTGTTGGTGAACAAGCAGCTCGTGATGGTGGTATTGGCGTCGCTGATATTGATGGCACCACCTTGGTCCAGGGCTGAGTTGAAGTTGAAAATGCTGTTGGTAACGGTGAGGGTGGCGTCGTTGTTTGGACCGTTGTCAGCCATGTGGATGGCGCCCCCGAAGCCGTCGGCTACGTTGCCGACAAACTCGCAATTCATCACGTTTACTGGTGAGCTGCTGGCATTGGCACCACTGAAAATGGCACCGCCGTTCCCGGTCGAATTATTGCCACTGAAGCTGCAATTGATGGCGTTCACCGTGGTCAAGTCATTTTGAAGTGCCAAGGCTCCACCGGATGCAGTACCAGCGGCACTGTTGTTCGTAAATGTGCAATCGGTGTAGGTCATCGTGCCGCCGAAGCCGTTGTTGGAGGCTCCGCCGAGGCGGGTGCAGGAGTTTTCCTCAAAATCGCAACCCGTCACGGTGAACGTGCCACCGTAGCCCGTGAAAGCGCCTCCCCAACCACCAGAAGTACCATTTTTGAAGGAGGTGTTTGTGTAAATCACGTTATCTTCTGCCTGGTTGTCGTTGCGGATATGCCCCCCGGAGCTTGAAGAGGTATTGCTCTCAAAAATGCAGTCAATCAGAGAATACGAACTGTTGCGGAAACGGCCAGCACCACCGACACTGGTCGTGTTGGAGTTGTTGTGGAAGTTGCAGGCTGAAATAACAAAATTGTCTGGGTTTGTGGCGGCAGGCAAACTATCGGAAGTGCAGTAAAGTGCGCCACCGCTCGGTGCGGTGTTCTCTGAAAACGTTGAGTTGGACAGCGAAAGGTTCAAGCAATGGGCTACATAAAACGCCCCAGCATTGGAGGAGGCTGTTGTGTTGTTGTTTTTTGTAAACGTGCAGGAATCCACATCCACGTCATCGCAGAAGTCAAGGTAAATTGCCCCAACGCTGAGGTTGTCGGAAATCGTGCAGTTTTTCACCTGCGAACCATCAGCTGTTTTGGCCAGGTAGATGGCCCCACCCGTTGCCCCAAAATTGTTGTTCAGGTTGCAATTGCGCACGATCACTGGGCTGAGAGCAACGATGCCGCCGCCGCTTGAAGTTATACCACTGGCTGGCGTATTGCCGCCGGAAATGGTAAAGCCGTCAATCACGACACTGCCCGTAAGCCCCAATCCAACAGCTATCACATGCAAGGCATTGTCAGTGCGGTTGGTGGTCAAGTTGCCAGCGATGTCATCGCCAAGTAAGTCGCCACTGAGGCGGGTCACATTGGCGGTTGGGTTGCGCTGGCCAAGGGTGGTCTCCGTGCCGGCAAAGCCGCCATAGAGCGAAACACCGCCTGGAATTACAAAAGAAACAGTAGGCAGTGATGGCTTGTAGGTGCCCGCTGCCACCCAGACCTGGCCGGTCAAAGTGCCAGCAAGCGCAGCTTCGAGGCTGGTGTAGGCATTCACCCAAGAAGTGCCGTTGTTGGTGCCAATGGCTCCTTGCTTGACAAAAACTTGTGCGGACAGGCTCATGCTGCACGCTACGAACAGGGAAAGTGAAAGGTAAATTTGCTTCATATTGAATGTTTTTTATTTTTGAAAAATTTGATTTCCAAATTGAGCGGAAAAGGTAGGGTAAAACCGTCGAAGTTTTTAGCTGCTGCATTGCAAATTCATTTTTGAAGGCTCAACCAGCCCTGTATTTGGGTGCTAACAAAATCCCGGCAAACGATACTTGGGAACGGGGGGCAAGTAATGCTGGCAGATTTTTCAAATTTACGTAACCCAGCTAACAACTTATTTGTTCCGGAACGCTGTTGCTGTTGCTTTTCTGTTTTTATACTCCTGTGCCCGGTTAATATAGATTCTGTTCTTTTTTACACTAAATCAATTGGTCATCATGAAACAAACCTTTTGTTTCACACCTGCCTTGCCTAACAGCTATTGCTTTCAATTGATTGGGCTTCAACTTTCTGTCATTTTTGTTGCAACCTCAATGCGGTGGTGAATAATGTCACCAGCTTCCATAAATCCCCTCATCAGTAGGGCATTTGCCAACAGTTTTCGCAGCTTTGCACCAGTTCAGAAGTCGTTCTAATTTCAGACATTGTCAACATTGCGCCAGTCCAAACGAACCTGATTTTTCAACTTTAAAAAACACCACTTTCCGCTTTTAAATCTAATTGTATGAAAAAAGTTATCCAAACATTGCTCCTGCTGTTCCTCTGCACAGCAGCATTTTCCCAAACAACCGTGCGGGGTAAAGTAACAGACGCTACTACTGGCGAGTCGCTTATTGGCGCTACCGTTCTCGTCAAAAATTCGTCATCTGGCACTGTCACTGAGCTAGATGGAAGTTTCGAACTGAGGCTTGAAAAAGGCCAGAACACGCTGGTTTTCACCTTTACCGGGTTCCAAGAAAAAACGGTAAACGTGGACGGCCGAAGCGAAGTCAACGTCCAGTTAGAACAAAGTTCAACCTTGTTGGACGAGGTCGTGGTCGTCGGTTATGGTGTCCAAAAGAAGAGCGTGGTCACCGGCTCCATCTCCAAAGTGAAGGCCGAAGACCTGAAAGACATGCCTGTTATGCGTATCGAGCAGAGCTTGCAAGGCCGAACTTCCGGTGTGCGGGTCACTTCGAGTTCAGGTCAGCCCGGTGCTGGCGCAACGGTGCGCATCCGTGGTACGACGACCATCGGCGACTCCAACCCGCTCTTCGTGGTGGATGGCGTGCCAATTGAAGGCGGCATTGACTACCTCAACCAGAGCGACATCGAGTCCATCGAGGTGCTGAAAGACGCAGCATCGGCGGCCATTTACGGCGCTCGGGCAGCCAACGGGGTCGTCATCGTGACAACGAAGCAAGGGAAAGCGGGCACGATGGAAGTCAACTACAGTGGCTACTACGGCGTGCAAAACCCTTGGCGACAGCTCGACCTGCTCAATGCTTCCGAGTACGCTACCCTGATGAACGAGGCTTCTGTGAACGCAGGGCAAGGCGTTGTTTTTGCCAACCCAGCTGCGCTGGGTGAAGGCACCAACTGGCAAAAAGCCATTTTCAATGAAAATGCGCCCATTCAAAACCACGAACTGAGCCTATCGAGTGGTAGTGACCGTTCGACTTACTATGCTTCCTTCGGCTATTTTGACCAGGATGGTATCGTCGGCAACCGGGATGACAGCCGGTTCCAGCGCTTCACGGTTCGCCTCAATTCGAACCACACCGTATCCAAACGTATAAAAGTAGGTAACACCTTGGGCTATACCCGAACAGTGGGCAGGGGCGTTGCTGAGAACACCGAGTTCGGTTCGCCGCTGGGCAGGGCCATCAACCTCGACCCTATCACACCGCTTTACGAAGATGACCCCGCCGCATTAGCTCAACCTCGCTATGCCAACAATTTCAATGCTTTGGTGCGAAACAAAAAAGGACAGATTTACGGTATCTCCGACATTATTACTTCTGAAATCCTGAACCCGGTAGCGGCGCTGGAAGTAGCGCAGGGAAGGGGCTACGCTGACAAGTTTGTCGGGTCGGTTTTTGGGGAACTGGAAATCATCAAGGGCCTGAAATTCCGCTCGAACATTGGTGCCGACCTCGCCTTTTTTGGCGGCGAAGGCTTCACGCCCATTTTTTACCTGAACGCTACGAACCAGTCGCAGGTCACCAGCTACAACCGTGGCTTGGGCCGTGGCTTGGTTTGGAACTGGGAAAACACACTGAACTACGACTTTACCACCGGCGCACACCAAGTGACCCTGTTGGCTGGTACCACGGCGAAAAAAACGGTAGGCCAATACCAGGGTGGCAACATCACCGACATCCCGGTGAACAATATCAACGATGCGTCCCTGCTCTTCGCTACCGACCCAGCCAGCCAGACCTTTTATGGTTACGAATACGAAAACACGCTGGCCAGCTACTTCGGTAGGGTCAACTACAATTTTGCTTCGAAATACCTGCTCACGGCGCTGCTGCGGGTGGATGGTTCTTCCCGGTTTGGTTCCAACAACAAGTACGGCATGTTCCCTTCCGTTTCGGTGGGCTGGGTGCTGACGGAGGAAGACTTTTTTCCTAAAAACAATACGCTCAACTTCCTGAAATTCAGGGGTTCCTACGGTGTGAACGGCAGCGACCGCATCGGCGATTTCCGCTACGTCTCGACCGTGGGCGGTGGTCGGAGCTACACTTTCGGGGACTCGGAGCAGCTCATCAACGGCGTCAGTCCGAACGCCATCGCCAACCCAGACCTGCGCTGGGAGGAAACCATACAGACCAACTTTGGCTTCGACGCCAAAATCTTCAAAGGCGTGGGCGTGACCTTCGATTGGTTCAACAAAACTACCAGCGGCATGTTGCTCGGCGTGGAGGTTCCTGCTTTCGTTGGCAATGTTGGCCCGATAGGCAACATCGCCAAGCTAGAAAACAAGGGCTACGAACTGGAACTGTCCTACGGTAAAACGTTTGGCGGCCTGAGTTTTGACTTCTCCGGCAACATCTCCTACGTTCAAAACAAAATCCTCGACCTCGGCGAAGACAAGACCTTCCTGCCGGGCTTGCAGCGATTTGGCCCTCAGGGCATTGAGCTTACCCGCACCATCGTTGGAAATGCCTACGAGTCATTTTACGGGTATAAAACAGATGGGTTGTTCCAAAATGAAGCGGAAGTCCAAAACTACACCAATGACGAAGGGATGAAATTGCAGCCCAATGCACAGGTGGGCGACATCCGGTTTGTTGACGTGAACAACGATGGCATCGTCAATGAGGACGACCGAACCATCATCGGCGACCCCACGCCAGACTGGACTTACGGCTTCAACATGAGCTTCAAATTCAAAGGCTTCGACCTGATGTTGTTCGGTCAGGGTGTTTTTGGAAACGACGTGTACAACGCCACCCGCCGCTTCGATTTGCCGAAGGCAAACTTCACAACCGAAGCCTTGGGCCGCTGGACGGGCGAGGGCACTTCCACTTATTTCCCCCGGCTTTCGCTCAACGACAGCAACCAAAACCTGACCCGAAGCTCTGATTTTTGGGTGCAAAACGGTGCTTTTTTCAGGATAAAAACCCTGCAACTGGGCTATAATCTACCCACTGCCGTTGCTGCAAAGGCGGGCATGAAAAGGGCCAGGATTTACATTTCGGGTAACAACCTATGGACGTTCACTGGATACAAGGGCTTTGACCCAGAAGTGGGTGCTGGTGCTGGTGTGGACAAGGGTATTTACCCACAGCCGAGGTTTTACCTGATGGGTGTGAACGTGACTTTCGGGAGCTAATCAAAGTTTTTTAGACTCACTTTTTTAAGTGAAAAAATAAAAAAGAACATGAAAAATAAATTTGTAACTAGAAATATCCTCCTGCTAGCGGCCTTGCTGCTGGCCACTTCCTGCAAAAAAGACTTCCTCGAACTGAAGCCGAAGGGCACGGAGTTAGAAACTAATTTTTACCAAACGCAAGACCAGATTTTCCAAGGTCTGGTGGCTACCTACGATGTGCTCGGATGGGAAGGTACCGATGGCTGGAACATGGTTCTCGGCCTGCTCAATGCGGCTTCCGACGACTGCTACGCTGGTGGCAGTGATGCCTCCGACCAGCCGAACTGGGTGGCTTTTGACAATTTTACCCTCAACCCGCTGCTCGGCCCACAGCTGGGGCTTTGGCGGAAATACTACTCGGGCGTTTATCGGGCGAACTTGATTCTGCAAAAAATCGAGGGCGTGGAAAACCTCGACCCGGCCTTCAAAGCCCGCACGGTTGCGGAGCTGAAATTCCTGCGGAGCTGGTTTTATTTTGACTTGGTGCGGCTCTTTGGCAATGTGCCCGTTTTTACGAAACCCATCTCAATAGATGATATTGCTGGGGTGAAACAGGCCAGTCCAGCAGCGGTATTTGAGCAAATAGAAAAGGATTTGACGGAAGCCAAAAACACACCCGAACTGCCAGAAACCGTGCCGCCTGCCGAACTTGGCCGGGTGACGCACGGCGCCGTTGCAGCGCTGCTGGGCAAGGTCATTTTGTTCCAAAACGACAATGGCCGGATGACGGAAGCTGCCGCAAATTTTGAAGAGGTCATCAACGGCGGCAACTACTTCCTGACACCCAACTACGGCGATATTTTCAAGCAGGAAAATGAGTTTGGGCCTGAGTCGGTTTTTGAAATCCAATATGCCAGCAATCGCCCTGGTGATTATAACTGTTGCTTCAATTCTGGCCCCGTTAACAACGCTACCGAGGGCAACTACAACATTCAGTTCTTTGGGATGCGGGATTACTCTGGGCCAATCTATGCACCGGGTTGGAGCTTCTGCCCCGTCACACCGGAACTCGTCACCTTCATGGAGGGCGACCCCCGTTTTCAGCACACCATCATTGATGGAAAAGCCCTCAAACAGGGTGGCGCTTCTTACACCATTGGCTACCAGAACACGGATTATTTCATCAAAAAATACGCACCGATTGACGAATTCAAAGCTACTGATGGCGTTACGGATTTGGCTTGGGGGCAAAACATCCGGGCCATCCGCTACGCCGACGTGCTGCTCATGGCCGCAGAGGCCATCGTGCGGGGCGGTGGCAGCGAAGCCACTGCCCGTGACTACCTCAACCAAGTTCGTGCAAGGGTAGCTTTGCCTGCCGAAACAAGTACCGGACAGGCGTTGCTGACTGCCATCTACAAAGAGCGACGCTTGGAGTTGGCGACCGAAGGCCAGCGCTTCTGGGACTTGGTGCGCACGGGCGGTGCAAGCGCACTGCCGGGCTTTACGGCTGGTACCCACGAACATTTACCTATCCCACAGCAGGAAATTGAACTGTCGCAGGGGGCATTGTCCCAAAATGCTGGATATTGAAGTTTGCTTCAATGATATTCCAAGCTAACTGCCAATTTTCCTAATTTTGTAAAAACAGGTCGGTAGCCTTTGTGCCGACCTGTTTTGATAAAATACACAGCAAATGAGTAATCTTTTTAAAACGACCGCATTTATCGCACTTCTCCTTCTCACAGCATGTGGGAGTAAAGAAGACGACAGCAACCCAACCTATTCGCAGCTTAGCGCAAGTGCGGTCAGCAAGTTTGAAGGCAGTGCTGGCAACGTCAACTTTGACTTTAAAGTCCGTTTATCACAAGCCAGCACAAAGGATGTGTCGGTTGATTTTGCCACCAAAGACAAATCCGCCAAAGCAGGGGAAGATTACATCGCCAATGCTGGACACCTCAATTTTGCCCCCGGCGAAACGGAGAAAACGATCAGCATAGTTATTGTTGCCGATACTTTGGGGGAGTATGATGAAGAATTTGAGTTCTTACTTTCCAACCCTGTCAATGCCCTGTTAACCACACTCTCTGTCATCGGTACAATACGCAATGACGACGGCCCGGTGCCACCGGGGAGTGATGGGTACATCACCCCTGAGAGTTATGCTGGTTACAACGTGGTTTGGCAAGACGAGTTCAACGGCACGGCCATCGACCCCGCCAACTGGATACATGAGACTGGGCCAAATTGGTTCAACAACGAATTGCAGAACTATACCGACCGTCCCGTAAACTCTTTCATCTCCAACGGAAAGCTGGTCATCGTTGCTAAAAAGGAAAACCTCGAAGGGAGGGAATACACCTCTGCCCGAATGATAACGAAGGACTTGCACGAGTTCAGATATGGCCGCATTGACATCAGGGCGAAGCTGCCGACGGGGCAAGGCATCTGGCCTGCTTTGTGGATGCTCGGCAGCAATATTGACGACGTAAGCTGGCCCAAATGTGGCGAGATTGACAACATGGAAATGATTGGCAAAGAACCCTCGACACTGTATGGCACCATCCATTGGGACAATAACGGCAGCCATGCCGACTATGGTGGTTCAACGAATTTGGCCAGTGGCATTTTTGCGGATGAGTTCCACGTATTTACCATCATTTGGAACAACCAACAAATCAAGTGGCTGTTGGACGATGTACAGTTCCATGTGGTGGACATCACCCCAGCCGAATTGTCAGAGTTTCACCAAGATTATTTCCTGATTTTCAACGTAGCTGTTGGTGGTGACTGGCCTGGGAATCCAGACGCTACCACGGTTTTCCCGCAACAGATGGAGGTGGATTACGTGCGGGTGTTTCAGCAGTAAACGTTTAAATAAGCCGATGGCGAACCAATAAATGCCTTCGCCACCGGCTTATTTTTGAAACCCTCCGGTTCCGCCTTCGCAGGTAACTATTTCATTTTTTTCAAAAAAAGACCCTTCTAATTTTTGTTTTAACGATTATTTTGCCTATATTCGCAATATTACACTGAGTAGATACTTTTTCTTAGCAAAAGATATTTACTGGAAAATAGTTGCTTCTTCAAGTTCTGCAAGCAAAGTTGTTCAAAGTCAGTTTTACTGCCCTCGTTTCTATACTTGCCTACTCGTTCAGTTTCAATTCCAATGGTTTTCCTGCTTCAAAAGCATTTTCTCAGCATTTTCTCATTTTAATTTTTTCATTTAATGAATATTTTCACAGCAAGACTGAGCTACGATACTCAGTCAGAAGACCTCCGGGAGGTTTTCGAAGAATTTGGCGAAGTTTCTTCTGCCAGCGTTATCACCGATAAGTTCACGGGCCAGTCCAAAGGATTTGGTTTCGTTGAAATGCCAGACGATTCAGCAGCGCAAACTGCCATCTCAGAGTTGAACGACAGTACCCTCGATGGCCGCACGATAGTGGTCAAGGTAGCAGAACCTCGTGAAAACCGCAGCAGCGGTGGATACAATCGCAGCCGGTACTAGTACAAGATTTCAAAGGCTTTCGGCTTGTGGCTGAAAGCATAACGATATTTTGAAGAAAAACAGCCCTGGGCTAACGCCCGGGGCTGTTTTCGTTTTGGCTTCTTTGTCCTATCGATTAAAGGCATTCAGGTACTAATTATACTTTTGGCTTTCAGGGATTGTTTTTTTCACGCTTAAATTTTGACGCTTATCGGGCTTTCACTTTCCATCAAAGCCCAGCAAACCATCAATGGCTCCATCATGCATGATGGCATTCAAAGGAATTATGTCCTTTTTATCCCAGCCATTTATGCTGGTGACTCGCCGGTGCCGCTGGTGCTTAATTTCCACGGATATACCAGCAGTGCAGAACAGCAAATGTTCTATGGTAACTTTCGTCCCATCGCCGACACCGCCAACTTCATTATTGTGCATCCGCAAGGAACATTGTTCAATAGCAATACCCATTTTAACGTGGGCGGCTGGACCATCAGAAGCACCGTGGATGATGTCGGGTTCACAGCGGCATTGATTGATAGCCATGCGGCGACGTACAATATCAACTTGAACAGGGTGTATTCGACCGGTATGTCCAACGGTGGGTTTATGAGTTTTCTTTTGGCGTGCCAACTGAGTGACAAAATTGCGGCAATTGCCTCCGTTACTGGCTCCATGACGCCTGAGGCATTCAATTCCTGCAATCCCCAACACCCATCCTGCAAATACATGGTACTAGCGACAATGTTGTTCCCTACACAAGGGCCTCCTGGACAAAATCAATTGCTGCAGTCATGAACTATTGGGTTGATTTTAATAATTGCTCCAGTTCGCCGACCACCATCGCATTGCCAAATACAGACCCTAACGACGGATGTACCGCTGAACACAGCGTGTATAGCAGAGGCGACTACAGTACGACAGCCGAACATTTCAAGTAATTGATTATCGAAAAGTAATCATTTTTTTGAAGCCCCGAAAATTATTGCAATAGAAAGCTGTGTAGAACAAATAATTTTTAATTTTCGGCATGGTGACAAAAGGAACCTTATCGGACAAAAGCAAAGAGGAATTAATCGCCCTTGTGCTACTCCAATGGGAGCAGATAAATTCTTTGGTCAAACGGGTAGAGGAATTGGAACGAAAACAAGCAAGGTCGGCAGCGCCGTTTTCAAAAAACCAAAA
>JAIPBL010000013.1 GCA_021739645.1 Saprospiraceae bacterium
TGAAGGCGGTGGCGTGATGTGTATTTGACTACCCCCGCTCCAGCTGTTCGTTGATGTGATGGGGTAAACGCACCCCTCGCCCTACCTGCAAACCCGCAAGAACGATGGCACTTTTGAGCTGCTAAAACATACTTGCGACAACTGGACTAAGGAACACCCAGCGCCAACGGGGACTGCGCCAACAGCCCAGCACACACCCAGTAGTTCTTGCAAGTTTGCAACTTGCAAGGCTCGGAACTGGCAAATCAGCAGGCATTCTTTTACTTTCAATGAATGCTTTGGCTGGAAGGGAGGTCTGCTAAACCGCTCGTGCATAGCCTTGCAAGTTGCAAACTTGCAAGAACTAAGCGACTTAATGCCTGCTTGGACGGCATACTTGCGACAACGGGTTTACCTGCTCGACATCAGCATTTTTGACATTGACATTTCACTATTTCCCAACCCGACCACTTCTGAGCTAACCTTGAAGCTCTTGCCAGCAATCCCAGGTGAAAAGCTGCAAGTCAAAATTTACAATGTTTTGGGACAATTGATAAAAGTGGAAGAAAGCAATTTTACTTCAACTGATTACCATATCAATGTCCGTGATTTTGCCGTTGGAATGTATTTGCTAGAAGTGGAAGCGTTTGGGAAAAGGTGGGTGAGAAAGTTTGTTAAGCGTTAGCCCTGCCACCCTGCTTGCCCACCATCTGTCATTTTGATAAACGGTACTGCTCGTCACAAGCTGTGCTTGTTGAAGGGCTAATGTTGCGGCCTCTGGCTGCCGTGCATATGTCAAGCTGCTCACTCATCCATCCGCTTTTTGATACTCGAAACAATATCCCAGACCTCCAACAATTCCTTTCTCATCTCGTCCTTTTCAATTGCTGAAAGTTGCTGATAGTCAATCTCCCTCAAAACATCCAAGTTTTCTTGTATCGTCTTGAAAACCTCAGATGGCTTGATTGTTATAGAATCCATGTTGCGAAGCTATAACAAAAAACAAAAAAGTCAGGACACCCTGCGCCAGCGGGGCCAGCGGGAACCTCCCTTACGTTCCCACTCAATAATTTAACGCTGAACAATACTGTATGAAATACCCATCAACAGGCCTGCGCCAGTTCGCCGAAAGTCTTCATTGTTCCATGTTTCAGCCCCATAATCAACAATAGCGAGTTTATAAACGCAGTTTAAGTCAATGGATAGCCTTTTAGTTATTGAACAAGATAAATTGATTTCACTTAACCAGCTTTTACCTTTCTTGTACAATTCCCTTGCACCAAATTCTAATTGAGTTAAATATTCTATCTCCAAACCGTTGGCTATGCCCATTTTAAATCTCTTTGAATGGAGGAAATTCTTCTGATGCCGTATATTGAAACCATAATATTCAAATAGATAGTCAAAATGTAAAACTGGAATGTCATTGGACAACAATATCTCTTGATTTCCATGCTGGGTAAAAATGTAGCCCAAACTAAAACTGTTCTTTGGATTCACATTAAAAGATGCTAGGAAGTTTATATACTTTCCTGGCACAGGCGTATAATAATGGGCATTGTAAGGACAAACGTTCGGGTCGTCGCAAATATCGAATGGACTCATACCAGTACCACCCATATAACTTACGATGAGGCCATACCTTAGTCTTAAATCAATAATTGAGCGTTCGTTGTCATCGGATTGACAATAAATACTTGAAGGAAGTAGCAAATAAATAAGCGGAAAAAAAATGTGTCGCATCGTCAAGTGAATTTGGTGGGTAGGATGATATAAAACCTGTCGCTGTCTATAACGATTGTTTCAACCCGCTGACGCACCATCTGTCTTTTCAATAAGAAACGATGCCGCTCGTCACAAGCTGTGCTTGTTGACGGGCTTTGGTTGCGGCCTCTGGCCGCCGTACGTAGGTCAAGTTCATTTTCATTTTTCATATTGCGAAGCTACTTCAAAAAAACAAAAAAGTCAGGCGAAAACTCCCGTCCCTGCCTGACTCACCAATCGTAAATCGTCAATCCAAAAATCCCCAATCAAATCCCCTTCTCCCCACTCACCACCTCCACCCACATCCCCGGTTTCGTGGCCGAAATGGTATGGTCGTACATCGCCTCACAGCCCACCGTCGGCAGGTAGTAGCGGCCCAGGTAGGCAGCGTTCAGTCGCACCCGATAGACTTGGCGGGCGCTCCGGGCAATGTCGAAATAGGTCAGCACCCGGTCGTCCCGGATGTCCTGGTATTCCGGTACGTTCGTGTTGGCGAACTCCGTGAAATTGTGCAGACGGGCATTGATGATTTCCCAACCGGAAGGGAAAATCTGCGTCAGCGCCATTTCCTTTAGGTCGTAGGCACGGGTGCCGGGGTTCGTCACTACCACCTCAGCGATGAAGTCCGTGCCCTGTGGAATAGCCGCTGCATTCAGTTTCGTGCCGTTTGGCATCATGTAATTCACCTCGATTTTCAGGTTGTTCGATGTGGCCGTGGCATCGCCCACGAGCGGTTGGCCCGTCAGAATCAGCCTTGCGAAGAGCACGCCTGCACCGCCGTTTTTCACCGTCACCGTTTTTTCTGAACCTTCCAGCGGCACGTTGATTTGCATGACCGGGACATTGCTGCCAGCATTCACCACCTTGCCGTCGCCGAGGTCGTAGCTGAACTTGAACTCATCGCTCACCTTCGATTTTCCGGCGAATTTGCCGATGGCCAACAAGGCGTAGGCCGTCGTCTGCGTGGAATACCATTGCTCATTGCTGAGGCTTTCGGCCACATGGCGGAGGTTGGCAGCGGCATTGGTCATGTCGCCGAGCAGCACCTGCGTTTCCAGAATCATGGCTTCGTCACGGAGGGTAGAGCCGTAGGTGTAGCCCCACCAGTCGTAAGTGCGGGCAGTGGTTGGCAGGTTTTTCACCAGTTCTTTGCCGATTTCCTGTTTGCCCATTTGAGCATAAGCAGCGGCTAGCCGCCAGCGGGATTCGTTCGAGAGGTTTTTCAGCTCCCGCATCCGGTTCATGGCGCCGGTCTCGGCTTTTTTCGCCAAAGCCAATGTGTACAAACGGTAGGCTTGGTCGAGTTCCGTCCAACTGTACTGCGTGCCACGGGTGTCAGGGTTCCAGCGCTTGGCTTGGCCCTGCTGGAACTTCACGAAGCGGTCTATCATCGCATCCGGTACATTGTAACCAGCGGCTTTGGCTTCGAGGAGGAAGTGACCGGCGTAGTTCGTGCCCCAGGAATCGTAGTCGTTGCCGGGCCAGTAGGTGAAGGCGCCGGAGGGCATCTGGAAGTTTTTCAGCTTGTCAATGGCGGCATTGATATTGCCGGTCTGTTCGGTTTTTTGTTGTTCGGTCAGCTTGGTCAGCTTGTCCACGTAGAGCTGCGGGAACGCCCCAGAAGTTATTTGCTCGATGCAGCCGTGGGGGTATTGCAGCAGGTATTTCAGGCGCTCGTCGAGCTTGAGCGGCGGTATCGCCGACACTTCTAGGATGCCCGAATTGCTGCCCGGCGTACCGAAGGCTTTGTAGGATTGGCTCCAGTTTTCGCCACCTTTCAGCAATCCTTCGTTCACCCTCGTGACGTAAGGGTTTGGGTTGCGCACGTCGAGTTCGATTTCTTGTGTGGCCAGCTCGTTGCCGCTTTTGGCGGTGATTTTGAACTTCGCAATGCCCGTTTTTTCGCCCACTTTCAAGTCATAAAAGACCATGTCCTCACCAGGCTTTGCGAAGCTCAACTGCTTCGTAGCGCCTCCCGTGATATTGACCAATCCGGTAGTTTCCGCCAGCGATATGTCCACGCTTTTCACCTTGTTTTCCATGGCAAAAATGCTGACGGGCAATTTGAGCGTTTCGCCGGGGCCGAGCACCCGTGGCAGGGTGGCCAGCGCCATCAACGGCTTTTTCACCGGAACGATTTTCTCTGTGCTTCCGTATGCCGCATCGGCATTGGCAGCCACGACCATCACCCGCACGGAGCCGATGTAGTTGGGCATTTTGAAAGTATGCTTTTTCTTGCCGCCTGTGTAGTTGAAAGGCCCGGCGTGCAGCACCACGGGCTTGAAGCGGTTGGCGTTTTTGCGCTCGGTCGGGGCGTTGATTTCACCATCACCACCCACGGCCAGAATGCGCTCCAACTCGCCGCCATAAGCGCCCAGCACGTAATCATACAAGTCCCAGGTTTTTACACCCAGCGCTTCCCTTGCGTAAAGTGCGCCATGCGGGTCGGGCGTTTTGAAATTGGTGAGGCCGAGCAGACCCTCATCCACCACGGCGATGGTGTAGGCCATGTCCTCGCCATTTTCCTCACTGACTTCCACGGTAAATTCTTGTTCCGGCTTGAGTTGTTCCGCCATTTTTACCACAGGTTTCAACAGCGTCTTGGGGTCTTCCACGTCCACTGCCAACACGCCGTACATTCGGATGGGCAGGTCGTTTTTGACTTGGCCGTGCGGTTGCAGCAGGCTCACATGGGCATACACCGTCGGCGACATTTCCTTGGTCGCTTCAAACTTGAACTTGTTTTCGCCCTGTTTGGCGTCCTTCCAAAACGACTTGATGACTTTCGAGCCGGTTTCAAGGGTGATAAGAACACGGCCTTTGTCGCCTGATGGCACCGTGATTTCAATGTCCTCACCGACCTTGTATTTTTCTTTGGAAGAAGTAAAAGTCATCATCGCTGCCTCCTGACGACTGGCGATACTGCCCCCTTCATCCCCATACCAGGGGTAGCCTGCATAAAAATAGTCGCCTGTGCAATGGCCGCTTTCTGTGTCGCAAACCCTTACCATGTAACGGCCCCAGCCGTTCACGTTCACGTTGTAATTGGCCTTGCCCTCTGCATTTGTAGTTACGGCCTCGCTGCTGATGGCATTGAAATGGTTGGCGGAATTGAACTGAGAAACGTAGTCGTCGCCTTGGTCCCACCACCAGCGCCACTCGACCCGGTACAGACCTACGGAGAGGTTGCGGCCACGCTGTGGTGCGCCGTTTTCATCAACAGAAACCACCTTCACCGTGCCGTCTTTGCCGATATCCACCCGATTGTCGCCGCCGCTGCCTTTCGGCATCAAAACGCCAGCGTAGGTAGGGTAGGGTGAGTAGGGTATTTTGGTATTGAAAATGCTGAAATCACCGCCTTTTTCAAAAGCCCTTGCCCGTAGGTTTACGTTCAGTTTGCCGGGAGCGGTTTTGTTGTTGGCATAAATGTTTGCATTGAAATTGGCTGCTCCATCGCTGTTCGTTGTGCCATCGAAGATGACGACTGGCTCGCCGGAGTACAGCCTTCTGGCTGGGTCATCAAAATGGTAGTCCGGGTATTTCGGGAAAGTCGTGGTGACCTGGCTAACTTCTGCTTCCACCACGGTTTTAAGGTTCTTGCCGGGTGCGCCGTGCAGCCAATCGACTTGCAGTTTGGCCTTGGCAGGCTCGTCCCGACTGGTCAGTTCTTTTTTACCAAAATCAAGGTCAATCTTGAGGCGATTTGGCTTCACCGTTTCCACTTTTATGTTCTTGGTAAAAACAGCACCGCCCGCCTTCACAGTCGCCGTCCAGTTGCCCGTTGGGGCATCGGTACTGGTAGCCACAGGCAAGGCGTAAAGGTTTTGCACGTTCTTGGTCGTCACGGTTTTGTACTGCATCTGGCCTCGGCTGTCCATCAGTTCGAAGGCGATGGGGTAGTCGTTGGGGAGCGTGGCGGCCTTGTCCTCCAGCACGAAGTTCAGGAAGAGGCTGTCACCGGGCCGCCAAACGCCACGGTCGCCGTAGAGGAATCCTTTGAGTCCTTTTTGTGTGACCTCACCTGCCACGTCAAAACGGCTGAGGCTGAGGGAGTTGCCGTCAGCGGTTTTCAGGTAGCCCTTCATTTTGTCTTTCTTCGCAATGATGAGGAAGGGCTTTTTGTCCAGTTTCAGCTCCGCAATACCGTCGCCGTTCGTCTTGGCGCTTATGATGAGTTGCTGTTGGTAATCGTAAAATTCGAGTTCTACGTCGCCCACGCTCTCGGTGGTGCGCAGGTCGGCCACTGCCACGAAATAGGAATTGTCCGTGCCGCCTTTCGCCGTGATGCCGAGGTCGCTGGCAAATACGTTGCCTTGTGCGAAATGCTCAGAATTGTAGTAGGCCGGGTAGCAGGGGTTGTTGCGGTGGTTCCATTCGAAGCCCTCGTAGTAGCCGTCCATGCCGTAATAATTGTCGCCCCAAAACGAGCGGATGTCGCCGTTTTCGTCGGTATTGCTTTGCTGGCTGATTTCCTTGAGGTTGTCGCCACCCCCCGCCCCCCTCAAGGAGGAGTTGCCAGTGCTGCACTTGAACATGGCATACTCCGGTCGGAACCCGATGCGCACCTGGTAGATGGCGTTCGGGTCAGCTTTGAAGAGCTTGCTGAGGTCGAGAGCGTAGCGGGTCCAAGTGCCAGTGTTTGAATTTGGATTGAGGCCCTTGAGTGGCACCATTTGTTGTTTGATTACCCGGCCCACCCGTTGCAGTTCATAAGTGTCATTGCCGTCCAAGTCGTTTGTTTGCAGGAACTGCAAAATATTGTTGTCATAAATTTTAAAGATTTCAACCTCAACGGCGTCCAAGCTGACGGCCTCGAATGGCAGCACCAATCCGGCCTCGCTGCTCGGTAGGATGACGCCCCGGCCAACCATGCGCACCATCGGTCTGGCTGGCTCAAAATCCACTTGCCAAATGGTTGGTTTTTCCATTCGTTGCTCTGCAAGGTTCTTGATGCCTGGCCGCACTTCAAAGCTAATCAGGCCTGCCAGTCGCTGGCTTGGATATACGAAAATCCGGTTTCCATCAATGGTGAAGTTGAGGGTGGTGTTGGTGGGTTGGTCGTAGTAATAATCGGCGTTGGCAAGCTTGGCCTCTCCCCGGATGCCTATCAGCCCGTTCACGTCTTGGTTGGGCAGGAGCGGGTCGCTGAATTGCAACACAACGTATTGATTGTCAGCCTGTACCACCCGTGCCGACATCACGGAAAAGTCGCCAAGTGCAGGGATGTTCACCTTGGTTTCGTCCTTTGTTTTTAGACCGATTGGCTTGGCGTTCCACGCAATTTTTACCTCAGAAGCACCCGTGCCCCGCGCAATTTTTCCGATGGTGAAATCGTGCGTAAGCCCATCGGCGCTGTGCTCGTAAGTGATGGGAAGTTCCTTGCCGCCCTGCGTGGCTGACAGCACTTTTTCGAGGTCTTCATTTTTTACGTTGTCAGTGACGCTCACCGTACCTTTCAGCAACTGCGTCTTCATGTCGCTGGCATCTTCAGCCTCGATGCCGAAGACTTCCACGTTGAGGTTTTGTTCTCGAACCAAGAAGTCGAACTCGAAACTTTTTGCATCCTCGGGAAGGTTGTCAAAAACTTCCGTCAACGAGACTTTGGCGATATAAGCTGTCCCGCTTTCCCAGTCATCTTTGGGGTCGAAGCGGACGGTGTGGTCGTCCTCCCAGATGGCGTTGCCGCTGGCAGAGGGCTGGAATTCGAGCACGTCGTCGGCTTCGGAGCCGACTTTGTCGGCAGTGACGGCAGCACCTGCGAAACGCACCCGAACAGGGTCGTTCTTTGAAATGACCCCTGCTGTGTAGGCGTAGATGTAGCTTTTTACAGCTTCCGGGATTTCCTTGGCTCGGATAATCTCCTTTTTGCCGCAGGCGACAAAGCCAGCAATGATTAGAAAGGCGAACAATAGGATGTATGAATTTTGATGTTTTCGCATGATTTGGAACATGGTGGTGATGGATTTAATTATTAGATGGGATGAAAGGTGAAGCATTTAGCCCGAAAGTTAGCAAACAAAAGTATGGCTGTCAAAAGTCTTTTGATTAGCCGTTTGGAAAACCGAATGCACTGTAGTCTGTTCGCTATTATTCGCATTGCCTAACTTTGCGACAAAATCACAGACCGATGCAAACCATTCTCCTTCCGATGTTCCCATTGCGGCTGGTAGCCTTCCCCGGTGAGTTGCTGAACCTGCATATTTATGAACCGAGGTACAAACAACTCATCAACGAATGTGAGGCAAAGGGCACGACTTTCGGCATCTCTGCTTTCCTAGAGGACAAAGTGCAGGAAATCGGCACAGAGATGGCGTTGATTTCGGTTGATAAACGCTACCCCAAAGGGGAAATGGATATCCGTACCCGTGGTGTCGGGATTTTCAAGGTGTTGGAATTCCACACACAAGTTGAAAACCGGCTTTACACGGGCGCAGAAATACTGCGTTTGCCCCACGACCACGACGGTGATTTTGTGATGAACGAGAAAATCCTCGCTCACCTGGGCGAACTCTACCGCATCATGAACATAACCAAACCGTTGCCAGAACATACCCCCGATTTCAATACTTACCAGGTTGCACACCTCGTCGGATTTTCGCTGGAGCAGGAGTACGAGCTCCTTTGCCAACCCGAAGAAATGAGCCGCCAGCAGTACATGTTTTCTCACCTGGAAAAGCTGCTGCCCACTGCCCGTGAAATGGAGGAGCTTCGTAAAAAAGTACAGATGAACGGGCATTTCAAGAATATTTTGCCGCCGGAGGTGTGATGAATGGAAAATGGAAAATTATGCAAATTTGGGGTTGAAATGCGGCTAAACGTGCCTTTAGGTACGAAATGTTGGTAGCAATATTCCCAAACATTCGGTCTGCGTGCCGTAGGTACGCAACAAATCCCACGAGATGTTGCGTACCTACGGCACGCAGACCCGTTTTCATTCGATTTCTACCGACATTTTGTGCCTAACGGCACATTTTAACCCCTAGTTCACATTCATTGAGAATGAAGCACGACAAATTTTCCATTTTCCATTCATTAAATCTCCTTCCCCCAGCTTTTGAATGCTTCCACTTTCACCAAATACATTTTCGTGTTGCTGCCCGGGTCCCCACCGACTACCTCTCGGAAGAATAGCTTTTCCTCGAAAAGCTTTCGCCGGAGCGTTTCCGTCTTGAAGGCGTAAAAACTGCCCGCAAATTTGTACACCCAAAACTCCGCTGTCGTGACAGCGAGTGCGGTCTTTTTCCCACGGCTTTCGTATTCCACGGCCACGTTTCCGGTTTGGTGGGCCATCAAGTCGTTTTTTACTTCAAAAGTCCATCCTTTGGATATAATTTTTAAGTCGTAACCTTTTGAAGATGAGTGTTCTATGTCACCTTCGGCAAGATTTAGGCGGGCCGTCAGCCGAATGGCAACTTCCTGTTCGGCGGCTTGGCCGTCGAGGAGGTCTTTGTTGAAATTGTAGTGAGCCATGAGTGTAGTTTTGTTCAAACAAAAGTGGTGTTGCTTTTCGCTTGGCGCCTCATTTCACTCGATTCATTTACCTATTTAAAGTACTTGATTTCCACAAAAAACTTGGGGTCTTTCGCTCCCAACAACTTTGCAATGGTTGGTGACAGCACAACGATGATATCATCACCGTAGGCCTGGTCGGGAATCGGAGCGATGACCTTGGCGTACACGGTTGTTTTCTTGAGCGGGTTCGTTATTTGGATGATGGAGCCAACTGGCGCATTTCGATGAAGCGCAAAATAGTCATCAGCCCCTTTTTTCTCCCGCTGCCAGTAGGCTGCACCGTTTTGGAACTGTGGTTTCTTCACGGTCTTTTCCCCCTGAAAAGCCAATTGTAGCGACTGCATTCGAAGGCCAAGGGGGTTGCGATTGGCGGCTTGCAGCGAGTCCGGGATGCCGGCAGTATTCAACCAACCTATTTGGATCAATTGGCCGGAGCGGAGGGACGTGGAACTGAGCCGGTTGCGGAGTTTTAGCGTGTCTGGTACAATGCCGAAATTGGTTTTTGATACTTTGTAAAAGGTGTCACCATGCTTGACGGTGTAATAAACAGGGATGAAATTCTTGCGGGGCCACGCCATCCGCCAGTCAACGATGGCCGAGTCGGGGATAGGAACATTGATGGGCTGGTTTGGCGACACGGAACCGTCCAATGGCAGGTCAGGATTGAAATTGTAGAGTACATCGAGTTTGAGTCCGTAGAACTTGGCGAGGGAGTACATCGTTTGGCCCTTGGCGAGTTGGTGGCTGAAAATGCCGTTGCCAAAATCGTCCAATTTCAGGAAAATGGTATCTTTCGCCGTGAGGTAGTTGAGGCTGTCGCCAGTGGCGGAAAGGATAAGACAGAGGGCAATGCCCGTAAGGGTTAAAACAAGTTTTCTCATAAGATAAATGATTGAGATATTGAGTGATTGGGATATTGAGCGCACGTAAATTCCACAAACCTTGCCGATGTGCGTCAAAATTATCCCAATATCGCAATATCTCAATATCCTAAATTCATGGCCAAAATTACAAATTCACTGGGAATCATTCCCGCCCGTTTTTCATCCACCCGTTTCCCCGGTAAACCACTCGTGGACATTGCTGGAAAAACGATGATACAACGGGTGTACGAGCAGGCCAGCAAATCCTCGCTGGGCAAGGTGGTGGTGGCCACGGACGACCCTCGCATCTTCGACAATGTGCTCAGTTTTGGCGGTGAGGTGGTGATGACTTCGGATAGGCACCTCTCCGGCACCGATCGTTGTGCAGAGGTTGCGGCGCTGCCGCAATTCATTGATTTTCAATTTGTTGTAAATGTGCAGGGTGATGAACCATTTATCCAACCAGGGCAAATTGACTTGGCTTTGGCGCCTCTGGTTAAAAATGCAGGCCTGCCCATCGCTACGCTTGCAAAACAAATTGACCCAAAAAGCAACCTTGACCTGACCAACCCAAATCTGGTAAAAGTAGTTTTTGATAAACAACAGCGAGCGCTTTACTTTTCTCGTTGGCCTATGCCGTTTCACCGGAATTTACCGAAGGAAAAATGGCTAGCCATGGGCCTGTTTTACAAACATGTCGGCCTCTATGCCTTTCGCCGAAAGGTTTTACTCGAAGTAGCAATGCTGCCGCCCAGCCGACTGGAGTTGGCCGAATCCCTCGAACAACTTCGCTGGCTTGAAAATGGTTACCCCATCGGTGTAGCATTGACAGAATTTGAAATTATTTCGATTGATTCACCCAGTGATTTGGAGCTGGCAGTTCGACATTTGGCAGGGGGCAGTCGGTGACTGCTACCTTCAACCTGACTGCCCATTACCACCTGACAACTTGACGAACTATGAATTTCTGTTCCAACTGTGGCTCGTCCGAGCTTACCAACCAAGTGCCGGAAGGTGACAACCGCTTGCGACAGGTCTGCGGCAATTGCGGCGAAATTCACTACCGCAATCCCAAAATCATAGCCGGATGCCTGCCAATCTGGGATGGCAAGGTGCTGCTCTGCCGCCGTGCCATCAATCCACGGGCTGGCTTCTGGAACGTACCGGCTGGGTTCCTCGAAATTGGGGAAACAGTGGAAGCGGGGGCAATGCGGGAGGTTTGGGAAGAGGCGTTGGCCAAAGTGTTGAACCTTCGACTGCAAACGGTTTTCACCTTTACTAATTACTGGCATGTTTATATCCAGTTCGTCGGGGAATTGAAGGATGGCAAGTTTGGAGTGGGGGAGGAGAGCACGGAAACCCGCCTATTTTCGGAAGCGGAGATACCTTGGGACGAAATTGCGTTTGAGTCCTCCAGGTTTGCCATCCACCGCTATTTTGAAGACAGGAAACTCGGCGATTTCAAGGTGCATCTCGGTTCTTTGTAGCAGCAGGTAGGCGCTGAATAATTTTCCTTCCAGGCATTTTTTCCAAATTAATTTTATTTAAACGCTAAAAACGCACTCCGTGATTTTGGTCACTGTGGCCAACACGGCTGGTGGGCTATTTTTGCTTTCATAAAATTACTGGCCAGGATTTGAAGGAGACGAGTGGCTTTTTGCTGATAAAAGTCACCTAATCGGAACTCGTTTTCGTGACTAAATTTGACTTGATGTACCAATCGTTGCCATCAAATTGCCGACTTGCACGGGCCTGTGTCCTTGAATTCTTAGCACCATTTTTAACATTGAAGGACGTATCGTTGACACCAATTTTTCACTTAAAAATCTAAGTTATTATGAAAGTAGAACAAATGTACACTGGCTGTTTGGCCGAAGCTGCCTATTACATCGAAAGCAACGGAGAAGCAGTGGTGATTGACCCACTCCGTGACGTCGAGCCTTACATTGAAAGAGCAAAAGCTGGCAAGGCCAAAATTAAGTACGTATTTGAGACTCACTTCCACGCCGATTTCGTTTCTGGACACCTCGATTTGGCAAAAAAGACGGGTGCTTCCATCGTATTTGGGCCTACTGCTGTTCCAAATTTCCCAGCTCATATTGCGAAGGACAACGAAATCTTCAAAGTAGGTGATGTGACCATCAAAGTGCTGCATACACCAGGTCACACAATGGAAAGCATGTCGTTACTGTTGAAGGATGAGAATGGGAAAGACTACGCCATATTCTCGGGCGATACCCTTTTCCTCGGTGACGTTGGCCGCCCTGACCTCGCCATTAAGCAGGGTGAAATCACGAGGGATGACCTCGCAGGCTTCCTTTTCGATTCGCTGCGCAATAAAATAATGCCCTTGGCCGACGATATCATCGTTTATCCTGGTCACGGCGCCGGTTCTGCCTGCGGCAAGAAAATGAGCAAAGAGACACAAGGAACACTGGGCGACCAAAAGCTCTTCAACTACGCCCTCCGGGCCGATATGACCCGTGCGGAATTCGTGAAGGAAGTAACGACTGGCCTCGTTGATCCGCCCCAGTATTTCCCGAAAAATGCAGCGATGAACAAAATGGGTTACACCAGTATAGATTCGGTGCGGACTCAAGGCTTGCAGGCACTTTCAGCCCGGGCTTTCAAGGCCGCATGGGAAGGCAATGAGGCACTGGTACTCGATACTCGCCACGAGTCAGAGTTTGTGAAGGGATTCATCCCAGGTGCTATTTTTATTGGTGTTGATGGCGACTTCGCTCCTTGGGTCGGGGCGCTTATCGCTGACCTGAAGCAGCCGATACTCTTCGTTTGCGAACCTGGTCGAGAGGTTGAAGTGGTTGACCGCCTCGCTCGTGTCGGGTACGACAACCCGATTGGTTACCTCAAAGGCGGTTTCGCAGCGTGGAAAGCTGCTGGAGAAGAAGTGGATAGCCTCGATGAAATCAGCACTAACGCTTTTGTCAACTGGTTTAACAAGGACGCTTGCAAGTTGCTCGACGTTCGCAAAACCAGTGAGTACAACGCCGAGCACATCGTAGGTGCCATCAATTTCCCACTGGATTTCGTCAACCGCAATATGTCTCAGATGAACCGGGAACAGAAATATTACTTGCACTGTGCAAGTGGTTATCGTTCGGTCATAGCTGCCTCCATACTCAAGTCTCGGGGCTTTGACAAACTGGTGAACATCCCCGGTGGCTTTGATGAGTTGAAGGAGACCAGCCTGCCACGCACGGAATTCGTTGAGCAAGTTACTGAGCTTTAAAAAGAGTTGTTCGATTTTCAAGTGAGGGCCACCCAAGAGCGGGGTGGCCCTTTTCGATTTGATAGGTTCACTTTAGTGGCTCGTAGGGCTGAGGCTTTGGAAATGGCAGCTTGTGATGCTATGAAACCCTTGAGAAAACCTGAATGAATAGGCTACAATTTGAATATTTAGCAACAGAATTTATCTATTACTGGAAATTCTCTCTATTTTAGCGCCGTAACGCTGGTTAACTTTGCTACTCTACACTGTATGAAAGACACCTATTCCGCCATTTTAAATTCTAATGGCAGCCCGCCAAGCATTTTTATGTTCCATTCAAGTGCGATGAAGCCTAATAAATTGTCGAAAAAGCCAATTTTTTCTCCAATAGCCTTTGCCCGTTTCTTTCAACCAATTAGCATTTTTTGTAAGCAAACAGACGATTCTGTTGTCCAATGCTGCAAAGCCAAACTGCCTTTTTGCTGATTAGCAAAGGCTACCATTTTTTGCCATCTTTACTGTCGTCGAAAGCCGACAGCGTTTTTGGAATAAATCATTGTTTAACTAAAAAATTGAATTATGTTGAAAAGCTACTTATTTAAACTGTTTTCTCTCACTTTGCTGCTAGGGATGTCGTATGGTGCGTTCGCTCAGAATGTGACCATTTCAGGTACAACCAGCTCAGGTGATTACCTATCCAAGCATGCAGCGTTCGGAGGTTGGCTCAATAACCAGTCAGCTGAACTTGTACTTGCAGATGACGGCACTGGTGTTTCTAACGGCTGTACTATCACAAACGACATGGCTGGCAAGATTGCCCTTATTGACAGGGGTGCTTGCGGATTTGCTGTGAAGACCATCAATGCTCAAAACATGGGTGCAATTGGTGTAATCATTTGCAACAACAATCCAGCATTTCCGGACTCAACAATCGTCATGGGTGGTGCAGATTGCGCCATTACCATCCCTGCGGTAATGTTAAGCATCGCCACTTGCGATCTCATCAAAATGGATATGGCAGGTGGCGCTGTTTCTGCCGCTTTCCCGGCAAACTATCCTGGTGATGGAAATGGCATCCAAGCTGAGGCTGCGCTGCCTGGTGCTGGTACTTTTACAGCTCCAATGCTCACCGGTGGAGCCAGTATTTTCACAGATGCTACTAATATTCAAGTGTACTCCATTGTTGCACCAATGACAGGTGTGATGAACGTCAACTCTTGCCTTGGCGGAGCGGACACCCGTTTGTCCATCTGGCAAGGCTGCCGTAATGCATTGACATTGATTGGTGAAAACGACGACTTTTGCGAATTTGCGGCTGGAAGTGACCCGTTTGCATCTAGCGCAGACGTCATCGTACAAATGGGTGAAACTTACCTGATAGTTTGGGATGATGCTTGGACCGACGCAGGCTTTGACTTCAGTGTTTCCTTCGATGTACTTCCAAATGTGGATGTTACGATGACGGTTGACATGACTTACAACGCTCCCGCTGCAGAAGGCGTGAAAATTATCGTCAATGGTGGTGCAGAGGAAGACATGACCGACAACGCCGACGGTACTTGGTCATACACTATGTCCCCATTGGCAGGTTCAACGATTGACTGGCGCTTTTCGAATGGTACCGGCAATCCTGAGGACAGCGCCAGTGTAGCATCTTGCCGCACAATTGATGTTGGTTTGGACGCAGTTAGCACCATTGCTTATTGCTACAATGACTGTTTCCCTTGTGCTCCACCAGTGGATTGCAACAATCCGAATGCCATCATTTGTGACAATTTCGACACTTATGCAGCAGGCACTACCACTGGCAACAATGCGCCGCATTGGAGCACATGGAGTGGTACGGTTGGCGGTGCTGAAGACGGTATCGTAAGTAACGAGCAGTTTTTTAGCGCACCAAACTCCATGTTGATTCAGGAGGGTGGCACTCAAGACGTCTTGTTGCTATTGGGTGAGCAGACTACAGGCGTCTATATTCTTTCATGGAAATCATACATCCCAACAGGCAAAATTGGCTACCACAACATTCAGAACGAAGCAACTCCAGGTGTTCAGTGGAACACGGAGATTTACTTTGGTCAGAATGGCGCAGCTGGAGCTGCAACCCCAGGTATTGGCGTTGAGAACCAAAACAACGCTACCTTCACCTTCCCGCACGATGCCTGGTTTGACGTGAAACACGTGATTGACCTTGACAACGATAAAGCGTCACTATTTGTAGATGGCAAACTTGTAACTTCATGGGCTTACACTGGCAACAATGGTTCTGTTGATTTTTATTCTGCCAACAACACCACCAACCGCATGTACGTGGACGATGTAGTTTACGAACAACTTCCTTCTTGCCGCAACAACGCACTTATTTGTGATAACTTCGAGATGTACCCAGTTCCTGGCTTCTCTGGTGCAGACGGCGAAGCCTGGTGGAGCACTTGGAGCGGCGCAACTGGCGGTGCGGAAGATGGCATTTTGACATCGGAGCAGGCCTACAGCGGCTCTACTTCCATGAAAGTTGGAAACAGTGGTGCTCAAGATGTATTGCTGCTTCTTGGCGACCAGTCATCTGGTTCTTATCGCCTTTCCTGGCAGATGTACATCCCTGCTGGAGCTCATGGTTACTACAATATCCAAAACGAGGCTACACCGGGTGTTCAGTGGAACCTTGACCTTTACTTTAACAGCGACGTTGCAGGTGCTTCAACACCAGGCGTTGGTGTGGTAAGTCAAAGTGGAACAACTTTCACAACGGTAGAAGACCAATGGTTCGAAGTGGCCATGACTTTCGACCTCGACAATGACCAATTGGCATTGTTCATCGATGGTCAACTGATTGAAACAACTGCCTACACTGGCAACAACGGTTCAATTGACTTCTTTTCTGTGGATACAGACAATACCTACTATATTGACGATGTGGAGTACCTCGAACTTCCTTCCTGTGCAGCTCCCGATGCCATTATTTGCGATGGTCTTGAGTTCTATCAGGATGGTTCAACTACTGGTGGTCAGAACCCTTGGTGGAGCACTTGGAGTGGAACAACTGGTGGTGCTGAAGATGGAATCGTTACTACTGCCACCGCTGCAAATGGTGTAAACTCCATGGTTGTTGAAGGCACGGGAACTCAGGACGTAATTCTGTTACTTGGAAACAAATCCACAGGCAATTTCATCCTGAGCTGGAACATGTTCGTTGCCAAGGACCATGTTGGTTACTATAACGTTCAGAACACTGAGACTCCTGGCCAAGCTTGGAACTTAAACGTTCACTTCGGTAATGATGCCACAGGTGCAACTGCTGTTTTTGGCCAAGGTATTGTAGCCGAAGGTGCTGTACCATTCACTTATCCAGAAGACCAGTGGTTTGAAGTTGTTCATGAGTTTAACTTGGACAACAACGAAATCAATCTTTGGATAAATGGCACACAAGTCCTTACTGGTGCTGCTTACACAGGCAACATTGGTTCGATAGATTTCTTCTCTATCAATGCGGACCACTTGGCTTTCTACGATGATATTTACTACACTGAGTCCATTCCTCCAATCCCGACTGTTGACGTCACCTTCCGTGTAAACATGGAGAAAGAGGCTTCCGTAAACTCACAAGGTGTGCGCCTTGCAGGTTCTATGACCGGTTGGGCTGATGTTCTGATGACCGACATGGGCAACAATATTTGGGAAACCACGATTGAATTGCCAGTAGGCGATGTTATCCAATACAAATTCAAGAACGGCCCGAACGGCTGGGAGACCAACGATGACCTGATGGCTTGCGGCGTGGACGACGGCAACGGTGCCTTCAACCGCCAGAACACGGTCGGTAACGTGAATGAAACTTATGGTACCTACTGCTTCAACTGGTGCGTGGATTGTGCCTTGGTTGGAACAAACGAGACCGTTTTCGCTAAATCCATCGGCATGAACCCGAACCCGGCAGGCGACTATGTCAACCTGACCTACAATTTCGAGAACTTAACGAACTTGAACGTTCGCCTTGTAAATGGCCTTGGCCAGATGATGATTGAGCGCAACCTCGACAACGCCACAAACGGCAGCGAGCGCCTCGACATTTCCAACTTGCCAAGCGGTGCTTACACCGTCGTTTTCTCAAACGGTGAGCAGGTAGCTGCCAAGCGTTTGATAGTACAATAAATCGGTTTCAAAACTGATTTTGGGTAAAATGAAAAACCCGCTCCAGGCAACTGGGGCGGGTTTTTTAGTTGAATTGGGAAATTGGAAATTGGAAAAAAATGAGTCATCTGAAATCGCTCACCCGCTCACCCGCTCACTCTCTCCCTGACCAAATCCAACGCCAATTCCAACTGTTGTTCGTGATTCAGGCTGCTGTTGTCAATAACAACTGAATCGTCGGCTAGGCGGAGCGGGCTGTCTGCCCGGGTCGAGTCAATGCGGTCACGTTCGGCAAGGTTGTTTTTTACTTCGTCAAAGTTGACGTGTTGGCCCTTGGCGGTCAGTTCATCAAAGCGTCGCTGGGCACGCACTTCTACATCGGCAGTAAGGAAGATCTTTAGTTCGGCATTGGGGAAAACCACGGTGCCAATGTCCCGGCCATCCATCACCACGCCTTTTTCTTTGCCCATGTCCTGCTGTTGGCGCACCATCTCTCGCCGAACTTCCGAGATGACAGCGACTGGACTGACCAACTCCGCCACGTGCATCTTTCGGATTTCTTCCGACACGTCCCGCCCATTGAGGTGGATGTGGTTGCCGTTTTCATCTGCCACAAAATGGAGGTTTATGTGCTTCAATGCTTCCAAAACGGCAGTCTTGACGTGTATATCCACTTGATTTTCAATGAAATACAAGGTGACAGCCCGGTACATGTCGCCCGTGCTGATGTAGGTGTAGCCGAGTGCATTTCCGAGTGCTCTGGCCAAGGTGCTTTTCCCACAGGAGGAGTGCCCGTCAATGGCAATAATGATTTTGTTCAAAAGCTTTGTTTTTCTAAGTTGGTGCAAAAATCCATTTTTTACCCAAAAGAAAAAGCGCCGGGAAGATTTTCCCAGCGCTTATTTATGGCATTGTGCCATCTAAAGTCTTTTGTCTGAAGTCTCTTGTCTTAAAACGGGCAGCTTTTGCACTCATCCACCCGAACGTTCGGGTTTTGCTGAGAGACGATTTTAGCATTGTCCACACAGTCTGTGCAGCCTATCACTTTGAACTCCGTGCGGCGGTTCATTTGGTGTTCCCGCTCAGTGCAGGGCACGTTGTTCACACAATCGTTCACGTTCACCTGCTCGCCGTAGCCACGAGCTACGAGGCGGCTGCGGTTGATACCCTTGTCGGACAGCCAACGAACGACGGATTCCGCCCGGCGCTGTGATAGGCGCTGGTTGTAATGGCCAGAACCACGGGCGTCTGTGTGCGAACCGATTTCAATGATATATTGCGGATTCTCCTCCATCAGGGTGCGTAATTTCTGCAGTTCTTCCACAGCATCATTACGGATAAAAGCTTGGTCGAAATCATAATAAATATGGAGGAGGTAGGCAATTTCACCGCCTGGGCCTGGAGGTGTTGGGCCAGGAATGATTGGGCCACTTTTTAGCACGCCTTTCTCATAAACCCTGTCATCTGGATACTTGCCTTGTGCGGGCAACCTAGTTTCTTTATCCATCCATGAGTCCGTGATTGGGTCATAGTAGGTGTAGGATGTCTCCATTTGACCGGGTACATATTCACCACCAGGTAC
Source organism: Saprospiraceae bacterium (assembly GCA_021739645.1). Classification (GTDB taxonomy): domain Bacteria; phylum Bacteroidota; class Bacteroidia; order Chitinophagales; family Saprospiraceae; genus UBA6168. The sequence continues at coordinate 19,058 of JAIPBL010000013.1, forward strand.
GGGTAACCCTGGCCTAGTTCCACCGCTAGGTTGTTGTCCGCCACCGGGCTTGGTTACTCTTCCACCACTGGGTCCATCTCCACCTTGCGTGATTGTATTTGTTGGCTGCAAGTACAAGTTTTCCTTTAAAGTCTCAGACGCTGTTTTGCCCTTGGTACAAACGTTTTCAGCAATTCCTGCAAAGTAGTTTGACTGAGTGGCCTTTATTTTATAGCAGCAATCCATGTCCAGCTTGAAGGCGTAACGGCCATTAATGCTGGTGGTAAAAGGAGCTGCCAACGGCTGGCCACAGTCGTTTTCAATGGTCACAGTAGCACCCTCCATTGGAAGGCTGGTAAAGGCATCGAACACCACGCCCTCCACCTCAAACATGGCAGACCGGCGCATCGGTATTTTCACTTCCAATTTATCAGTCAAGGTCAAGTTCTTGGTACTGGCCTCGGCTTCGGCTGGCACATATTCCTCCATGCTGGCTGTTAAGTTGCAAGTTTCGTTGAGCTTGAGGTCAAACGTGATAATGCCATCAGCATTGGTGACCATCGAATCTTGTTTGCAAGCAACGTACACGGTGGCACCCTCAAGTGGCGCTTCTGTTTTTTCATCGAAAACAAGCACCTCGACGGTGAGTGCCGTCTTTTTGAAGCTGTAAATATCGTCATGGCCGACACCGCCTTCCCGGTCGGAGGCGAGGAATCCGCATGTGCCTTCTTCGTTGAAAACAATGCCGAAATCGTCTGAAACGGTGTTCATCGGATAGCCGATGTTCTCTGGTGATGTCCACACGCTCTCTTCTTTACTGGTGGTGTAGAAGATGTCAAGGCCGCCCAATCCCACATGCCCATCCGATGCAAAGTAGAGTTTGCCATCCGGGGCTACATAAGGGAAGATTTCGTGGCCTTCCGTGTTGATATCTGGGCCGAGGTTCATCGGTGGGCCCCAGCGTCCGCTTTCCTTGTCGGAAACATAGAGGTCCATGCCGCCAAATCCGCCGGGCATGTCAGAAGCGAAATAGAGTTTGTTGCCACCAACCGATAGGGCAGGGTGGGCCACCGAATACTCGTTCGAGTTGAAAGGCAGGCTTTGCAGGTCGCCCCATTTGCCTTCTCCTTCGCTGCGGGCGTAGAAGATTTTGAGGCGCATGATGCCCGCATCGTCTGCTTCTTTTTTGCCATCGAGGTAGTTGTTTCTGGTAAAGAAAATCTCCTCGCCGTTTTTCGAAAATGCTACGGAAGCATCGTGAAACTTGCTGTTGATTTCATTGGAGAATTTCTCAGGACGACCAAATGTGTAGTTGCCGCAGCCATTTTCCTTGCTGCCTTGCTGTTTTGCATCCACATAATAAAGTTCGAGGAATGGGTTGCCTGTCCAGTTGGATGTGCGGCGAATGATGGGGTTCGTGTCACGCTCAGAGGAGAACACCAGGCCATTTTTATAGTGAAATGGGCTAAAATCATCGGATGCAGAGTTGAAATCGCAGTTCGTGATTTCGTAGCTCGACACGCTTTTGGTCATTAGCTCCTCTTCGTAATCGCAGGCACGAAGCAATTGCTGGCCACGTACATCGTCTGGTGCGAGGTCAACGAACTGCTGAAACCACTCCCTGGCTATGTCGCATTTGCCGTTGCGTTGGAGCATCATGCCGTAGTACAACTTGTGAATGGGCTCTGCCTGTGGCAAGCGCACCACTTGACCATACCAGAACTCGGCGTTAGGCGTATCGTTGATTTTGCGGTAGGCTTCGGCAAGGTTCATTTTGGCCGTAGCGTCATCGCTTTTTTCTAAAATCTGGTTGTACAACTCAATGGCCCCAATGTAGTCGAGGTTGTCCATTTTTTGCTGCGCTGTCTTGAGTTTACCAGCTTGTGCCATCGCCCCGAAGGCGAAAAAGAGAAGGAAAACTGGGGTGAGAAAATTACGCATGGCTATCTTTTTTTGAATGAGGATTTGAGATATTGAGGATTTGAAATGGATATTACTCGAATCCTCGAATCTTTAGAAATAACGTGGGGTGATTACTTTGTTCTCATGGAAATCAAATTCATAACCGACCATCAGTTCAAAAGCACCGGAGGTTACTTTATTGAGGTCGGTAAGCGGATAATCGTAAGCGGCACCGATACGGAGGCCGTTTTTCAATACATAGGAGACCCAGATGTCGGCGGACTCAACTGAACTGCGGGCTGGATCCTCAAATGGCTTAACGGAAAATGCAGAGCGGAAGGATGCCCCTACCCACAATGTCTGTTGGAACAACAAGGACAGGTCAATGTCAAATTCGTTTGGTGCACCGATATCCTTGAACGGCTCCAACTTGGAAAGGCGCTTGTCTGCACCTACGTTTTTCCAAAGAAAAGATGGTTTGAAGACAATTGCATCGCCCTTCAACGGAATGGCTGCCCCAGTAGTAAAGAAAAAGTGGCGCACTTTGCGAGCATAAATATCCTGACCGCCGTTGTTGCTTTTGCTGAGGTCGTATTCAACCAAGTGTGGGCTGGATGCACCGACATAGAACTTGTCGCTGTAGAAATAAAGACCCATGCCAAAATTGGGAAGAATCAGGTTCACATCGTCAGCGAAAACTTGGTCAGTCGGGTCATCAATGTTCAGTGAACTCCAGTTGGCATCATAGTTTTCTACGCCACCTTGAAGGCCAATGCTCAACTTGTACTTGCCCATCGGAATCCGATAGGCATAGCTGAGGTTGACGCCAGTGGTGCGGGTTGGACCGATGATGTCGTTCACCACGCTGAGGCCTACCCCGACCCGCTCATTGCGAAGCGGTGTATGAGCGGTAAGCGATTGCGTGATTGGAGCGCCATCTATTTCCACCCACTGAGAGCGATGGATAAGACCAAGTGAAAGGTACTCTTTGGAACCAGCGTATGCTGGATTGAAAACCAAGCTGTTGAACATGTACTTGGTAAACATGGGTTCTTGCTGGGCAAATGCCAATTTCCCAAGGAACAGCACAAACATGGATAAGGTCAATGCTTTTTTCATCATAAAGGAATTTTGAAAATTCTGCTTTGAATGGTGGTTATGTTGGAGGTTGCCCTTTCCCGGCGAGCCAATTAAAGGCAACCTACTGTGAAATTATCGTTGAATCTGGACGAATCCATTGTATTTTCTGCGTCTGTCGCCGAGGTCTATTCGGTAAAAATAGGTGCCATCGGGTAGGGCGGCGCTTTTGTAAGTGCCCTTCCAAGTGTTGTTGTAGCCGTCTTTTGTGAAGACCGCAGTTCCCCACCGATTATAAACGGTTACGTTGTTTTCAGGATATTTCTCAATGTTGTCTATCTTGAATACCTCGTTAACACCGTCATCATTTGGCGAAAAGCCATTGTAAATAATGATGTCACCTGGTTTAACCGAACATGCGATATCAATTACCACCGTGGCAGTATCGCAACCAACCGGGTTGCACAGCACGTACTGGAAAGTATCCAGCCCACAGAAGTCCTGGTTCGGAATGTAGTCCACCGTTTGGTCAGGGTTCAACACGGTTAAGCCGTGGTTTGGCCCAATGCCGCCAGTGCTTGGGTCTAGCACAGTCAGTTCGATGGGCAAACAATTGCCGAGCGTATCATTCGCCAAGATGTCAATATTTACGGGGGTGTTCAACAGCGTGGAAGCCGTATCACTAACGGCATCAGGGGGAAGGGAATTAGTGCATGGGTCACTTGAATCGGGAACTACGGTGATATAAACATAAGTGGTGTCACAAACGCCATAATCATCACAGATAACGATACAAGCCGAATCGGTGCCTAGGGCAATGCCATCCGCAACGACGCATAAAGATACGTTGTTAACTGTAAACTCTACCTCGTTGCCGGATAAATCAGGGCAAAAATTTGTAATACTTACAATGTTGCCTGCCAATTCAGTGGTGTCAATGCAATAGGTTTCGTTCAAACCTAGCAGGATGGTGTCAATAATTGTACCAGTCTCCGGTAGCCGCACATACACGCAAATTGTAGTCGTGTCTGTGTTTCCATATTCGTCGGTGATGAGAAAACATGCGTAGTCAAGTCCAGGAGCAAATCCGGTGTAGGTTACGCAATTCGTTACTGGATCAAATCCAAAGTCAACGCTCTCCCCACTCTCATCGGGGCAGATGTTTTCAATGGAAACGACAGTGCCCGGTACATTGCCCAAATCGAGACAATAGATACTGTCAAAGTTGATGAGCAGGGTGTCCACGACCTTTCGACTGCTGTTTTGGCACATCGAACCATCCACCGTAATAAATAGGTAGGTAGTATCGCACATGCCGGTATTGTCGCAAACCACGATGCAGGCCTGCTCCGTTCCGCCGCATTTCAAGCCCTCATATTTTACGCAGTAATTGTTTTCGTCCAAATAGAAATTGACGTACTCGCCGCTCTCGCCAGGACAAAAATTTTCAATGGAAACGGGCATCCCGAAAAAGTTGAAATTGTTCAGACAAAGCACGTAAGGAAGACTATCAGCTGGGATGGTATCATAAAAATAAGCAGGTGGTGGTAGCACCAGGCATTCTACCATTACCATCAAAGTGTCCTTTTGGCCAGTAGCCAAATCAATAGCGATAATCGAGCTCATGCCAATAGTGAACTGCATTTCGGAGCCTTGCGGCAGCAACCCGAGGTTCAGTCCAAGAATGGATTGGGTGGAGTTCACCATCACGGTTACCTTCATGTCAGAGTATCCACTGCCTGGCACACCACCTTTGATACTCAAAGTGTTCGGTTCATGGCTCCAAGCACCGATAGGGTCCCACTGGTTGAGCATGGTCACCAAGTCGTTGATGTTCATGAACATGCCATCATGGGCCTCACCGTTCACAGACCACGCGTCGAGGTGGTACGGCCCTAAATTGCCAAGCCCTAGCAGTGTATTGTAACTGTAGGTAATCGTGGTGTCAAAATCGCACCCAGCGATGCCGGAGGCGTAGGGGCTGCCATTTTGAAAAATGAGGTAGTTGGAAAACTCCGCTGCCGGGATGGGCAGGCAGACATTGGCCATTTGACAATCCGGCGAGTAGGCATGCAGCGTGTCCACCGGGAAGATGCCGTTAGCCCGGAGGGCAACAGCTGAAAAAAACAGAGCGAGTACGAGTAAATGACGTTTCATCCAATTCATGGAACTGCGGTTTTTGTTTCCGAAAAAAATTATCATGCTGTTTCAATGGCAAAACCCAGCCTGTGCACCAGGGCGCAATGAGGGTAGATTCCAACTTTGAACAGGAAGTGGTTTTTGCCGTAAGATTTTAGTGTTCGCTGGAAAATGCTGTTTTTGGTAAGGTCTCCTTTTGTCTATCCTATCGGCGGCAGAACGCTTGCCACCATTGTCAGATTAGATATAATTGCAATAAACGAAAACTGTGCCAGATTGGTAAAAAATTTTAATATGAAACGGCTGGAATAAAAAAAAGCCCTGCCAACCGATTCGGGTTGACAGGGCTTCTGAGGGAAGCATTTTTCGCTCAAAAATGCAGGTAATACAATATTTTTGAGTACAAGAAAGCACCAGTCTCGTCTGTGACATCCACCACAGGGCCAACTGCCTTCAGCCGATTGGCGAGCATTTTTCGGAGGTTGTCGTAATACCACTCTTGCGCCAGACATATCGTTTTTATTTCATTTGGGTTTAGATGATTTTTGACGATTTGAACCTTTTCTTCGTAGGTTTTTATGTCAAATGCGATAATCGTGTCAATGGAGGTTAACATTTGTTCAAGGTCATTTGAGGATAATATTTGGGTGCAATTATAGCCCTCCGAGCTTTCAACAAGGTGTTTCATGCTGGCTGCTTCTTGGAAGAGCTGCTCCGAAAAAGTCTTCTTTGAATCGTTCTTTTTAACTTTCAATTTGCTGATTGTCAATGGGTTGCCCATGTCAAGTAGGAGAGCGGCCCAAGCCACATCTGGATTTTGGGCGGAAAAACCGTTGGGTAGTTTCCCATCCATCGCCAGCCAAGCCAAAGGTGTTGTGCCAAGCATCTTGCCCAATGGGTCGGTCATGTTCACCATTGGTGCAATGGCCAACAGCCGGGTCTGGTAGCTGCTCGATTTTTTATCATAATAAATGGCTTGGAGCGTGCGAAAGGATTTTATGTCAGCAGGATTGAGTTCGTTTTTGACTACTTGCATCACCTCTTCGTACGTTTCAGGGTAAAAAGTAATGACCGTGTCAATGGTTGAAATCTTGTTCAGAAGGGTCGAATGTGTAACTATGGCCGATAAGTCAGCACTTTCGTAGGCTTTGTAAATGCCATCGTACATGCCTTTCAGCATCCATTGTGCCAGCCAATTGTCGGTAGAAAAGTCTGCGCAACCATTTTTTGGGTTGTAGAATTTGAGGAGTTGAAGGTCGGAAGTTTCCCGTTTTGTACTGAGCCGGAAATCGTGTTCCACCTCGAAAGTGGCTACATAGCTCACATCCGGGTTTTTCAGGAGGTCGTCGAGTTGGGCAGAGAGTGAAATTGGGAGGAGAAAAAGCAGCACAAAAAGCAGGTTCCGCATGTGGTAATTTTATTTAGGTGAAAATTTATCGAACGAGTTTCTTAACGAGCTTTTTCCAAAATGGAACAAACCAGACACCACGCTGGACTCCATTTTCAATATTCAAAGCTCCTGTGTTCACTTTTAATTAAGACCTGCTCACCTTCCATAGCTTCCACATAACCAACCACTTGCGCATCAATATCGAATGAATGGGCAATATCGATGATAGCTTGTGCATCCTTTTCACCTAAATAAAATTCCAGCCGCTGGCCCATGTTGAAGACTTGGTACATCTCCCGCCTGCCTGTGCCGGATTCCTTTTTGATGAGGTCAAAAAGTGGAGGAATGGGCATCAGATTGTCTTTCACCACCCGCTTGTTTTTCAGGAAATGCTTCACTTTCGTCTGACCGCCGCCTGAACAATGTACCAGCCCGTGGATGTCTCTCCGCCGCTCGCCGCTGAATTCGTCGAGCACTTTTTTTATCACCGGCAAATAGGTGCGGGTAGGGGAGAGCACCAGCTTCCCAATTGGGATGTTTTGGCCACTTATTTCAATGGTGTCCGTCAGCCTTTTTGACCCTGTGTAAATCACCTCGCTGGGTGTGTTCGGGTCAAAGCTGTCCGGGTATTTATCTGCATAAATTTTGGAGAAAACATCGTGGCGGGCGCTGGTCAGGCCGTTACTGCCCATGCCGCCGTTGTACTCGGTCTCATAGCTGGCTTGACCGTGACTGGCCAAACCAACGATGACATCCCCAGCTTTTATGTCATTGACAATCAACTCGTTGCGCTTCATGCGGGCGAAGGTCGTGTAACCCACATCGAGGGTGCGGACGATGTCGCCCACGTCCGCCGTCTCTCCGCCAGAGAGGTGCAGGCCGATGCCGTGCGCCGCCATGTTTTCTACAAAAACCACCGCTGCTTGGATGAGCGTGGCGATGACTTCGCCGGGTATCAGGTTCTTGTTCCGCCCGATGGTTGAGCTGACGAGGATGCCATCGGTGCAGCCCACGCAGGCCATGTCGTCGAGGTTCATCACGAGGGCATCTTGAGCAATGCCCTTCCAAACAGAGAGGTCGCCCGTTTCCCGCCAGTAGAGGTAAGCAAGGCTGGTCTTGGTGCCTGCCGTGTCGGCGTGCATGATGTTGCAGTGCTCCTCGCTGCCACCCACCACGTCGGGCATTATTTTACAAAAAGCCATTGGGTAAAGGCCCTTGTCCATGTGCTTGATGGCGGCGTGGACTTCGTCTTTGGTGGCGCTGACGCCTCGGAGGTCATATTTGTATTGCATGATTTATATCAGATGATGGGTTTTCCGGGTGGTGGGCAAATATAGGCAGGTATTTTTTTAGGGCTTTTGCTTTTAGGCTAAAATTGCTTGTTCCCTTGTTTTTGAAATATTACCTTGCTGGCGCTTTAAACAACCAATTTTTTACCCGAAAAAAATGTTGCTATGAAAAATTTTAAACTCAAGCTGTTTGCTTATTGCCTGCTTTCCGCCAATATGCTTGGTGCGCAAAGTTACCAACCAGCCTCTAAGGTTTTCCATGCAAATGAAATTCGGACTGTTTTTGCTGCTGGCGGGTCCATGTTCTGGGACGGTACTGACAATGGCGACTACATTGTGCCGTACCAAGACGAAAACTCACCGGGCACCATTTTTAATGGGAATTTGTGGATCGGAACAATTGACAGCGGGCAATTGAGGGTCGCTGCGCAAACATTTGGCGTAATTGGTAACCAAGTTGATTTTTACCCTGGCCCACTTGACCCAGCTTCTGGACTTCCATTTTCCACTGACGATGTGAAACATTTCAACAAGGTTTGGAGCGTGGAGCGAAACGAGGTCGAGCAGCACCTCGCCGATTACGCCGACAATGGCACGATTGACAACCCCATCTTTTCGGTGGTGGGTTGGCCGGGCAACCGTAACCCCTATTTCAGCTCGATAAATGGCTTCAAACTGCCGGAAATGCAAGCTGGCGCCGCCCCATTTTTCGATCGGAATGGCGATGGAATTTACAATGCCTTTCAAGGTGAGTATCCTTTGCCGCCGGGGGTTGCACCAGATGAAATCCCGGCGCAAATGGTTTGGCAAGTTTACAACGACGCTGCTGGTGCGCATGGCGAAACGGGTGGTGCGCCGCTGGGTTTTGAAATCCAGCAAACGGCTTGGGCCTTCCGTTGCTACGACAACCCGTTGCTGAATCAAACCCTGTTTGTTTCACATAAAATAATCAACCACTCGGGACGTGATTATTCAGACGTTTACATTGGACAATGGTCCGACCTTGATATTGGATGCCATTTAGATGATTATTCTGGGTGTGCACCATCGCTCAATTCGTATTTCGATTATAATGCGACTCCTGTGGATAAAGCAAATTGCGAAGGAATACAGAGCTATGGCGAATTTCCGCCAGTTCAGGCGGTGACTTTTTTGAATCAAAAAATGGCGGGCTTCCAAATTATGAACAACACCATAAATGCACCTGTCCCGGGAACGACTGACCCCTCAGTTGGTTTGGAATTTTACCGCAGCCTCACCGGAAAGTGGAAAGATGGAACGCCATTGACCTTTGGAGGAGATGGCTATGACCCAGGGTCTTCGAGTGCAGCGGTAAAATTTGCTTTCCCCGATGACCCCAATGACCCCATTGGCTGGTCGCAATACACTGAAAACCTGCCCTATTTTGATGTTCGGCAGTTGGGCGTTGTCGTTTTCGACTCCTTTAGAAATGGGGAGGTGAAAACAATCGACGTGGCATTTTCCACCCATTTTGACCCAAAACTCAACCACGTGGAGCAGGTGTCCCTGATTTACGATGAGGTTCCGAAAATCAAAAATTGGTACGCCACGGGCTTCGAAGGTGCCTGTACGCAGCCTGATTGCGACGGTGACTGCATTTGGCCCGGCGATGCCAATAATGACGGGATTGCCGACCATTATGACCTACTGGCCTTGGGGCAAGGCTTCGGTGCAGAAGGTCCGGCCCGCTATGCCTCCAAAGTTTGGGCGCCGCAGTCGGGTGGCAATTGGCTCCAGTCATTGCCGAGTGGCCTCAACTTCAAGCACTTGGATGCCGATGGCAATGGGAAAGTGGAACCTGCCGATTTTGAAATGACGAAACTGCATTATGGGAAGTTCAGGAACGAATACTTGAAGCACGACCAGTACCTTGCTGGGGAGGATTTTTACTTCGATACTTCCGTGGATTTGGATGATGGGGTGTTGGACAAATCAGCAGGGCCTTTCAACCTTTTTATCAGCAAATTGCCGATGGACAGCCTGGTGGGAGTGGCGCTGACCGTGGAGTTTGACACCAATTATTTTGAAGACTTTCCGATTCTTAAAACATCGTTTTTAGATTACCCAAACTATGCCGCTGCCCCTCGAAACGAAGACAACCGGATGTCTGGCGAATTGAATTTTGCGGTGGTAAAAAATGATGGCAATAGCATCACGGAGAATGAAAAACTGTTCAAGGCACTGTTGATGAAGCCAAAAGCCGTACTGCCCAGTACCAGCACTTCGCTTCGTTTAAGGAATATTCGAGGTATTTTGCAAAACGGGAAAGAAGTCGCCTTCGGCGGAAAAGACTTGAACATTCGTTTCACTGGGTTTGAGGTCAAAAAAATCAAGCTATTCGAACCGATACTAAATATTTACCCCAACCCCTCGGATGGCGTATTTTACTTCCACCTTGACCAAGATGAGGTGGCCAATTTGCGCATACTGGATGCCATGGGAAGGCTGGTGGATGTGCGACCCAAGTTGTATCAGCGGGATTTTATGGTGGACTTAACTGATTACAGCGCTGGTGTTTATTTCATGCAGTTGACACGGCAAACTGGTGTTCAGACGTGGATTCTGGTAAAAGGGAAATAGGGCAATTGACAAAATGCGCTACCTTGGCACCAAAACAAAAACGCATGAAATTTCACCACTTACTTGCTTTTCTTTTGCTCTATTCCTGTGGTACTGAATCGGAATCCAATTCAGCCGAAGATGGGATGTCAATGCCCAAGACCATCGGGAAAATTGAGCGAATATCTCCGGATTTAGATGCCATCATCGCACCTGATGCAAAGATTGAGGTGATAGCCGAGGGTTTCACTTGGTCTGAAGGGCCGCTGTGGGATGAGAATGGTGGCTATGTTCTTTTCACGGATGTACCCGAAAACAAAATTTTTAAGTGGAAAGAGGGCGAGGGCATCAGTCTGTACCTCTCTCCGTCGGGATTCACGGGTGACAAAACTGATAGCACCGAGCCAGGTGCCAATGGACTTACGCTCAATGCCGCAGGCCAGCTCGTGATGTGCCAACATGGCGACCGCCGGGTAGCCATCATGGATGCACCATTGGACAATCCAGCTCCTAAGTTTACGACCAAAGCAGATAAATGGAACGGTAAGCGCCTGAACAGCCCGAACGATTTGGTTTTTGATAAAAACGGCAACCTGTATTTCACCGACCCGCCATACGGACTGAAGGGCCATGCGGAAAGCCCACTCAAGGAAATCCCATTTCAAGGCGTTTACCGAGTGGGCGCAGATGGCAAGGCCGTTTTGCTTGACTCCTCACTTAGCCGTCCGAACGGCATTGCATTTTCACCCGATGAGAAGACGCTGTTTGTGGCCAACTCCGACCCAGAACGGGCATTGTGGATGGCATACGATGTTCAACCCGACGGAAACGTTGTCAATGGCCATGTTTTTCACGATGCTACGGAGATGGTCAGCGACTCATTGAAAGGCTTGCCGGACGGCATGAAAATTAGGGGCGACGGAACCATTTTCGCAACTGGGCCTGGTGGCGTTCTAGTCTTTAAGATGGATGGAACATTGATTGGCCGCATCAACCCTAGTGAAGCCACTGCCAACTGTGCTATCGGGGGCGATGGCTATCTTTACCTTACTTCTGACATGTACCTGTGCAGAGTTAAGTTGGTGGATTGATTTTCCTGAAATGGGCTAATCAATAATGAATGCGTGAGAGCTGTAGGGGAAGCGACAATAATTGTTGATTAATTTCTACGCCTTTCTACTTGGGTGTTATCAAAAATTCAAGAGAGTAATGACTTAAATCGCTATTTAATAGGCGGTTATTAAGTAGGTGATTTTGAATTGAATTTATACCACGTATGGTGTATAATTGCATGGTATGACTAAAATTCAATTTAGCATATTAGCTTTGTACTTTAAAACAAGTGAAGGGTTTGGATATAATTTTATAGAACCATACTTCAGACCCATTTTCGTCTCACCACTCCTGTCTTAACCACAAAGTAAAATTTCCTATTGGTCTTGCCCAGTTTGGGCATTGGATTGTATTGTTCAAAACTTTGACAATTCAATCAGCCTAATAATTCGTTGTTGTTTCATGCTAGTTATAATCATTCTAAGGGCATCGAGTCCATAAGTAGGTATTGGGACTTAGGTGTTAGGTATTGTGTTGAAAATCAATTACTTGCACAATTTATACTCTAAACTAATTTCACGGAAGTACTTACTAGTATATAGTTAGCATTTCCTAGATAAAGACTTTGACAATATTTAATAACCAAAACATTTCATCGATGAAAAAGCATTTTTCTACCATTATTAAAGGACTTGTTCATAAAGGAAAAGAAAGGCCTAATGGGAAGGAGTATGGTAAAAGGTTACCAATATTTCTTGCCATGATGCTCATCGCTTCCATATTTTATGCCCAAGGAAACTGCAGCGACCAACTTGCTTACTGGAACTTGAATGCCTGCACGTCGGGTTCGAGCTACAGCGAGTTTACTGCAAATACTAGCACTCCAAGCGGATTTGCATCGGTTAGCGCCTCTATCTTTTCCAACCAAGGCGACCACTCCTGCAATTACGGCCAAAGTGGCGAAGGTATTTGCCATGCCATCCGAGACAACTGTTCTTGGTCAAATACCGACAACAACGCTTATACTTTTAGTGTCACCATCAAACCAACGACTGGTAGCACGGCCAAACTTTCAAAGCTGACCTTTTACGAATCAGCTCCAAGCAGCTACAGCTGGGTAGGAGGCGGCAGTGGTGACAATGACCCGCCATCTAAATACGGCGTTAGGGTAACTAAAAACGGCACTGAAATCTTCAAACAAATTGACATCGCAACAACCAGTGCTTGGTCATTGGAGACCATAGATTTTTCAGCTGACCCAGATTTTTCTGTCACCAGCCAAACGACTTTTAACTTTCAGATTCTGGGCTACTGCCGTCAAGGGTCTGGGGGATATGCTGTTTGGGATGTTGACGAAATAAAAGTAATCGGCTGCTCCGAAGGCCCCTGCACCAATCAGGGTGGCGACAGCGACGGCGACGGCGTCTGCAATAACCAAGATTGCCAACCCAACAACGCTGCCTACCCAGCTACGCCTGGCACTCCCTGCAATGACAACAATGCCAACACTACCAATGATGTCATCCAAGCGGATGGCTGTGGCTGTGCAGGCACACCAATTAACAACAATTGCGTGATTGGGACAAAGCGCACAGTGACAAGCACCAATGGCAATTGCGGCACCTGGTGTACCAGCAGTTATGCGATGACATTAGGAGCAGGCGAATGCTATACCGCTGGCAGTGACGTCGTCTTCAAGGAGTTCACAAATGGAACTGCAACCCTGACAGGTACTTTTAAGAAAGGTACTACCACTAAAAGCGTTAATATTTCTTTTACAGGTAAGACTTCAATTGCCCCGTCGGGAAGCCCAAAATATGACCTTTGCATCAACAGTGGCGGCAGCAGTTGGTACTACTACCAAAACTTCTCCGGCACAATAGGTTCTTACAATATTACCAAGTACGGTCCAGCCTTCCAGGTTGGTACGGGCGCAAACTTGCAGGAAAACGTCTATGGAGCTTCCGGCTGGTTCTCTTACGGAGGCAACAATAACGGTGACCTAAACTTCCGATTAGGCAGTGCCTCCAACCTCATTACGGATACCGACAATGATGGCGTGTGCGATGCTGACGACTGTCAGCCAAACAACCCAGCACTTCCTACAACGCCCGGCACATCTTGCAACGACGGTAATCCGAATACCACCAATGACGTCATCCAGGCGGATGGCTGCACCTGCGCTGGAACGCCTGCCTGCAACCTTGCGGCAACCTTTACGGTGCCAAACGGTTGCCTGACCAGTTCGTTCTTGATTTTTGCGGATGCAAACGACCCGTATTTCCCACCGAACAACCCTAACTACACCTATTCGTACAACATCCAGCCTGCGAATACCGTGGCGGGATTGTCCACGATAGACCCACGTTCGGTAACTGCTACCTTTAATGCACCTGGTGTCAAAACAGTTACGGCAACGATTACAAATCCAGCAATACCAAACTGTACACTTGTAAAAACAACCACGTTCACCGTCTCGGATTGTAGCCCATGTGCCAATCAAGGTGGTGATAGCGATGGCGATGGTGTTTGCAACAACGTGGACTGCCAACCGAACAACCCCGCATATCCAGCAACGCCTGGCACTCCGTGCAACGATGGCAACCCGAACACCACCAACGACGTGGTACAAGCTGGCGGCTGCTCCTGTGCTGGAACGCCTGCGAACACGCCGGACTGCGTGAACGGTATCAACATTTCGGTGGCAAACAACACGATTGTAGTGACCGGCCTCAATGGTGCGCCGATTTCAGGGCTACAGGTTTTCAGCTCAAGCTGGCAGACTATTTACAATTGCTTCGCAAACTGCGGTGCCTCGCAAACGGTGGTCGTGACGCCTGGCACGTACTATGTTTACGCCAAATACTACTCCGCTGGCTACCAGTTGATTTGTGAGAAACAAGCTACCTTAACGGTAACCAGTAGCTGTGCCAACCAAGGCGGCGACAGCGATGGTGATGGTGTTTGCAACAACCAAGACTGCCAGCCGAATAACCCAGCATATCCAGCTACACCTGGTACGCCTTGTAATGACGGCAACTCGAATACCATCAATGATGTAGTCACTTCAAATGGTTGTGGCTGCGCTGGTACGCCAGTTACAGTTTGCGACAACATCACTTCCGGTGGAACAATAGGGTTCGGCAACAACTGTTCTTCTACTATTTCCATTTCATGCAACAGTGCTATTCCTAACATAGCCAGCTGTGTAAACCCAGCGGGTGGCAGCGGTACGATGGAAATCATTTGGCTGAAGAGCACCACCAGTTGTTCAGCACCAACTACAACGGCAGCACAGATCATTGCAGGTTTAGACCCACATTGGGTATGGATTCAAGGTGCGACCGGATTGACTTACAACCCAGGCACAGCGACTCAAAACACTTGCTACCTGCGTTGTACTCGCAGGGCTGGTTGTGATTCCTATGTCGAATCCAATATTATCAGCCTGACGACAGATTGTGGCGGTGGTGGCGGAACACCAAATTGTGCAAACATCACAATCACAGCTAGCAATGGTACTATTACAGTTGGAAATTTAGGGGCAGCTCCATTCGCTTCCGTCAAGATTTTCAATAGCAGTTGGGGCACCGAATACAGTTGCTATGCAAACTGCGCTAGTCCAACAGTCACGGTAAACGTTCCTCAAGGCACCTACTATGTTTACGCTGGTTATGTAGGAAGCAATTACTCATTGATTTGTGAAACCAACAAAACCGTGACCGTAACTGGCGGAAATCCATGTGCCAACCAAGGCGGCGACAGCGATGGCGACGGTGTTTGCAACAACCAAGACTGCCAGCCGAACAACCCAGCCTACCCGGCAACGCCCGGCACAGCTTGCAATGACAACAACACCAACACCACCAACGATGTGATTACAGCCGATGGCTGCGGCTGTGCTGGTACACCAGTTAGCCCATGTGCCAACCAAGGTGGAGACAGCGATGGTGACGGCGTTTGCAACAACCAAGATTGCCAGTCAAATAACGCTGCCTATCCGGCAACGCCAGGTTCAGCTTGCAACGACAACAATGCCAGCACCACCAACGATGTGGTAACGGCTGATGGTTGCGGCTGTGCGGGCACACCAGTGAACAACGGCTGCACACCAACTACGCTGGTGAGCTATAACATGCAGGCTTGCAACTCTTGCAGCGGTACAAGTTCGCCAAGCAACTGGTCAGAATTTACACCAACATACAGTGGCAACGGTGGCTGCACAGGTTTGACAGCAACGGCAATTTCGCCAAAGGTTGCAGGGACTGAACATTCTTGTACACCTCGCTCGAATGGCAATGCACTTTGCACCGGGTCTGGAAACACCATGCGGTTCAGCGTCACCTTGCCGAACGGTGGCGACCTGAGCGGGATTTCGTTCTACGAGCAAGCGCCAGCACAATACGTTTGGTCAAGCTCAAGCAATACCAACTGTTCTGGCACGAATACTGGGACAAACAACCCTCCGACCAAGTTTGACCTAAAAGTATTCAAAGGAAATACGCAGGTGTTTAGCCAGACCTACAATACCCAGTCCACTTGGAACTTGCGGAATGTCAGCTTTGGTGGCAACACTTCCTTCAGCACAACGGGCAACTCGACCTATACTTTCGAATTTACACCACATACCACAACTGGCTCAGGTTCTGTAAAGGCATGGGATATTGATGAAATCGCTGTGATGGGCTGCTGCGGTAGCAACAACTCTGGCGGCGGGGGCACTCCGAATTGTGCTAACATCACCATCACTCCAGGTGCTGGCAAAGTTACAGTGGCTGGTTTGGGTGGTGCCCCGGTTTCCTCGCTTCAGGTGTTCAATTCATCTTGGACTGCCAACATGTACAATTGTTTCGGGAATTGCAATGCAACAGAGGTTGTCACGCTTCCAGCAGGTACCTATAACGTGTTGGCAAAATACTACGATGCTAGCTGGCAACCTATCTGCGAGAAGTCGCAGACTATTACGGTTAGTAGTGCTGCACTTGGCGACCAAAGCGAGTCACTCCAGTTTGCGGCACAAAAGGAAGAGGATTTCACGGCACTTTACTGGAGCCACAATAGGGGCAATAAAGTTGAGGAGTACCTCCTTGAGCGTTCTGCCAACGGCAGTGATTTCGAGCAAATCTTGAATCGTGGTTCAAAGGGCGGACAAAGCCAGGAGCTGTACGAAGACTTTGACTTGGAGCCATTTACTGGTGACAACTACTATCGCCTAAAAATGGTAAATAAGGACGGCAGCGTTACTTATTCAGAGGTTCAAAAAGTCAATTTCCCTGACGTGGTTGATTACAGTCTTTTCCCGAACCCGGCCAATGGTTTTGTGAAAGCAAGCCTTGAATCCGTTCTTGGTGCGCAGGACGTGAACATCACCATTTACAACAGTTTCGGCATCGAAATGAAGCAGTTCCACCTAGATGAAGTATATAGCAAGCACTATCAGATGGACATTCGTGACCTCCACGAAGGCTACTACATCGTTTGGTTCAACGTACCTGGGCATCGTCCGGTAGCAAAGACCTTGATGATTGGCAGGATATAAGTTATTACAACTGGTTTCGATTAAAGCGGCTGTACCTGATATTCAGGTGCAGCCGTTTACTTTAAGGTAAAAAAATGGTATCAAGCCTTGTCCTCAACAAACAAAACAGCAACTGCCCCAATCAGGAATAATACCCCAGCCATGACGAGGGCGAAGATGGCCTCTTGTCCAAACACATGCTTGACGAGTGGTCGGTTTAAGACCCCGCTCATAATCTGAGGAATGGTGATGAAAAAATTGAAAATCCCCATGTAAACGCCCATTTTTTTCAGGGGAATAGAACCGGCGAGAATGGCGTAAGGCATGGCCAAAATGCTGGCCCAGGCAATGCCAACACCAACCATGGAAAAGTGCAGAAGAATGGGCGTTTTTACAAAATAGATTGAAATAAGGCCAATCGCTCCGGCAGTGAGGGCGATGGCGTGGGTCTTTTTCCGACCCACTAATTTTGCAATGAAGGGGATTGCCAGTGCAAAGACCATCGCTACCAGATTGTACGTCCCGAAGATGGCTCCAACATAATCGCCTGCATTTTGGTACGTCTGTGAACTTGAATCATCAATGGCGCAACCGTAAATATGGTGAGCTATGGCAGGTGTCGTAAACACCCACATCGAAAACAGTCCAAACCACGAACAGAACTGCACCAAGCCCAATTGTCGCATAGCTTTTGGCATGTTGGCAATGTCCTTGAAAATGTCAAAAAAGCCTCCCGAACCTTCTTCCATTGCCTCTCCTTCATCTTCAAATTTTGCAACCTCCGCTGGAGAATATTCTTTGGTGGAAATAACAGTCCAAAGAATGGCAGCGAAAAACACCGCAGCACCTACGTAGAATGACATAATTACGTTTGGGGCAACTTGTCCGTCCGGTGCGGTATTCGGTACGCCAAACCAATTGGCCAGAACGTACGGCATCCATGAACCCACCACGGCACCAACACCGATAAGTGCTGTTTGCACCGAGAAGCCGAGTGTGCGCTGCTCGTTCGGCAGTTTGTCGGCAACCAATGCCCGGAATGGCTCCATGCTTACGTTGAACGATGCGTCCATAATCATCAACATGCCAGCACCTACCCATAGGGGTGCAATGATGTTGGTGAAGGAGCCTGCATTTGGCATCAGGCAAAGTGCGATGCAAGCGCAGATGGCTCCTGCAAGGAAATATGGGCGGCGTCGGCCAAGCCTTGTCCAGGTTCGGTCACTGTAATGTCCAATGATAGGCTGAACCATTAGCCCAATGATAGGTGCAACGAGCCAAAAATTGGGCAGTTCTTCCACGTTTGCTCCAAACCCCTGCAAGATGCGGCTGGCGTTGCCGTTTTGCAGGGCAAACCCAAATTGGATGCCCAAAAAACCAACGCTCATGTTGATGATTTGGCCGATGGAAAGACGAGGCTTTGGATGTTTTGCTGATGTTCCGTTTTGCATATTCGAAATTTGTTTGCTCGAAAGGTAAAACGAGTTTGAAAATATCCGATTTTTTGCCAAAAAAAAAGACCGGATGAGTTCATTAGGCTCGCCCGGTCTTTTTGAAATGCCTTGTTCAAAAGGCATTCTCCACTAATAGTCCAACCCGATTTCCTTCCTGTTTTTTGGGATAAAAAGCAGGTTGAGCAGCTTCAGGTTGATAGCTGTGGTGTTGTATCGCTCGGTGCCCACCCACACCATCACGTCCTCCGTTTTGGCAATTTGCAGCTTCCATTCCCGGTCATCGCCATATAGTGGGGAGTCGAGGTGGACGGTGGCTTGTTGGCCATCAATGCTCCATGCGCCGGTGCCTATTTTGTTCTGCATATAGCCGTATTCGTAGCTGCCGTCGGGCATGAACTTGAACCATGCGCCAGGATTGGTGCGAGAGGCTTCCTTGTCTCGAATGCGCACAAGACCCTGCACGACCCAATAATTGCTGGTCAGCACCTTCACTACGCGTTCATCTTGTGCCGTCGTTGGATTTGGTGGCACAGGCACAGGCTTTGCCGAGTCCATTTTGATGATAGGATTTGGGCTGATGGCCGAACTGAGGGCAGCCACGGGCTTTTTGCCCATGTGGAAATTGCCGGTTAGGGTGTCAACGATTTGAATAGTTTGCATGATGCCGTCACCGTCCACTTTCTGGTCGGCAGGTACACTGACGCCATTGTTTGGTTGGGTTGACGTAGTATCGTTGGTGCAAGCAAAAAAGAAAAGGCCAATGGCCAGCAGGAAGGGGATTTTTTTCATGACTCGGTATTCGATGTTGAATTAATTGTATTGAGAATGCCGCAAAGATAGGGCGAGCGACCCATCTTGACATTAGCATTTTTGCTTATTTACAAAAAGTAGGCCGTGTTTTTGGCCAAAAAGACTTGGACCTTCTCATCTCAAATTTTGGAATATCCGATAGTCTCATCGATATCGAAGGCAATAAATTCAAGGCTTTTTTTTGTAAAAATTGAGCGTAAAATGAATGGAATCAAATAGCCTGGCATTGAAATTTGCCCTGTCAGTTTTTGATTGTTTAATATTGCAGATTCAACAGAAAGTCAATATTGCCAACATGAAAAAATTTGAAAATAAAACAGTCTGGATTACGGGTGCTTCGTCTGGTATTGGGGAGGCACTAGCCCATGAATTTGCGAAGGAAGGCGCACGATTGGTGCTTTCTGCCCGCAATGAAGTGGAGTTGCAGCGAGTTGCCGAGTCCTGTGGTCGTGCCGACACCATCATCCAAACCCTCGACCTCGCCAACCATGATTCGCTGCCGGGCATCGTGGCGGCTGTTTTAACAAAAGCTGGAAGTATAGATGTGTTGGTAAATAACGGCGGAATTTCTCAACGCTCCTTGGCAAAGGACACCAAATTTGAGGTGGACAAAAAGCTTATCAACGTGAACCTTCTGGGAACCATAGCTTTGTCCAAGGCCATTTTGCCCCATTTCTTGGAGCGAAAATCGGGGCATTTTGTGGTTATCACTAGCCTAACGGGCAAATTTGGCACACAGTTGCGCTCTTCGTATGCTGCCGCAAAACACGGCCTTCACGGCTTTTTTGATTCGCTCCGGGCGGAGGTTTGGCGGGAAAACGTATTGGTGACTTTGGTTTGCCCCGGTTTCATTTCCACCAAAGTTAGTGTGAACGCCCTCACGGGCAACGGCTCGCCCCAAGGCTCAATGGACAATGCAACCCGGGCCGGGAAGAGCCCGCAGGACTTGGCCAAGGCCATTGTTTCGGCAGTGAGTAAGGGGAAATACGAAATCTACTACGGTGGGAGGGAATTGATTGGTGTTTATGTCAAGCGGTTTTTCCCAAGAATTTTTACCCTTATGCTGCGAAAGGCAAAAGTGACCTGAAGTCCTGAGGATGAGGTATAAAAATCGCATTTTATACCTCATCTTTCCTGGGTCAGTTTTTCTTTTTGGTCAGTTCTTCTTCAAGTTTTTTGATTTCAGCTTCCAATTCCTTTTTGCGTTGCTCCAAATCCTTTATCCGATTTTTTTCGAGTTCCAGTTTGTTGCGCTCCTCAGCGATTTGGGTGGCTACGTCTTCCTTAACTTTCGTCACTTGAGCTGTAGCTTGTTGCTTGGCTGAATAAACTGCATCGGAAGCCTCTTTCTTGGCGTTATTAATTTCCTCTAAGGATTGTTTGCGGGCTTCTTCTGCCTCGTTTGCGTACTGGGATTTCTTGGAGGCGTTCTCAGTTTTGATTTTGGCAATTTCGTCAATAGATTGTTTTCGAGCCAATTCAATGTCCGTTTTAGACTGTGCTTCGGCTTCAGCTACCCGTTTAGATTGTTCCATAATCATGGCATTGGCTTGCTGCTGTGCCTGCGTTATTTGCTTTTGGGCAGTTGCCTCCACTGCTGCAATTTGAGCTACTGTCTCGGCAAGCTTGTTTTGTTTGTCAGCTTGTGCTTGCGAAATGGCTTCTTGCGCCTGTTTTTGAGTAGCTGCAACTTCTTTGGCTGCTGTTTCTTTTGCCGTTGCAATTTTCTCGGCGGCATCTTTTCTTGCTTGGAGCATTTCCAAGGCAGAAGCTTCTTTTTGTTTAGAAGCTGCCTCTTTCGAAGCCTTGATTTCGTTGGCAGTTTGCTCTTTTGAAGCTGCTATTTCACGGGCAGATGCTTCACGGGCTGCTGCCACGTCGCCAGCCAGTTTCTGTCGTTCAGTGGCCGCATTTTCACGAGCGATTTTGACCTGTTCAGCCTCCTCTTGCCTGATTTTTGAGATGTTTTCCGTAGAATTCCGCTTTGCCTCCGCTACATCGTTTGCTGATTTTTGCTGCGCAAGAGCGGCTTGCTCCTTTGCTTTCGCAATGTCATTTGCAGCTTTTTCCTGTGCTGCAGCTACTTCGGCGGCAGCTTTGTCTCGTGCTGTTACCACCTCAGATGCGGTCATTTCTTTGGCCTTTTTTTCACGCTCACGAGCCTCCGTCACTGATTTGGCTGCTTCATCTTGAATCTGCTTTATTCGCTCCTGAGCCGTAGTTTGAGCACCGGCTACGTCACTAGCGTACACCTTTTTTGCTTCATCTGAACGTTTTTGGGCTTCCTGCACCTCTTGGGCTGCCGTTTTTTGTGCGCCAGTAATCTCCTCGGATGCACGCTGTTTTGCAGATACTACTTCTTGGGCCGCTTGTTGTTTTATCTTGTCCTCATTAGCTTTTGCTGCGGCAATGGCCGCTGCTACTTCTTGTTGAATTTTATTGATTTCCGCTTCGGCGAGTTTTTTTGCTGCTATTACTTCCTCTTCAATTTTTTTCCGTTCTTCTTCCGATTTCGCCCTAGCATTGGACACTTTTTCCGCCTCTTGTTTGGCAATCTCCTGAATCTGTCTGGCTGCTTCGTCCTTTGCTGCTTTAACTGCTTCTGCTGATTTTAGCTTTTCAGTTTCGACCACTTCTTTTGCAGCTGCTATTTGAAGTGCTGCCTCTTGTTTTGCTTTCGCTACTTCCTCGGCGGCCCTGCTTTTCTCCTCCGCTACTTGCATTTGGGTTTGCTGGATTTCTTCTGCAGCTCGCTTTTTTGTGGCAGTCACTTCCAGTGCCGATGCCTCTTTTTGGCGGGCTGCCGCTTCTTGCATCTCTGCAATTTCAGCGGAGTTTTTCTCTTGGAAAACCGATTTCTCCTGTGCAGCCTTTCTCCTGCTTTCGGCTACTTCAAATGCTAATTTCTCTTTTTCAATTACTGCTGCCTCCCTCGCCTTTGCTACCTCTGCCGCTGCGTCTTCTTTAGCTTTCAGTATTTCATCGGAGGCACTCCGTTTTGTACCAACTACTTCTTCGGTTGTGCGCTCTCGTTCCACTTTCGCTTGAGTTCGAGCCTTTTCTACCTCCTTGGCACTTTCCTCTCGGATGCGTATCATTTCGGACGAAGAGGTTTCCCTTGCTGAAGAAATCTCATCGGCATACTGCAATTTTGCCATTTCCATGGCTTCTTTGTTTTTTCGTATTTCTTCAGCGGCGGCGGCTCTTGCAGCAGCCACCTGTTCAGCTGACTCCATTTTGGCTTTCTGAATTTCTTCACTTGCCCGTTTACGGGCTTCCCCGACGGAAGCGTTGATTTTTTCTACTTCTGTGGAGGCTTTTTCCTTGGTCGAGATTACGTTTGCGGCGCTTTCAGCTTGAGCATTGGAAATTTCCTCTTGCGAACGCCTCCGGGCTTCAAGCACTTCTTGTGCATATTTTGTCTTTTCGGCCTGCGCCAATTCCCTTGCACTTGCTATCTCTTGTTGTATTTGTGATTTGTACTTTTCCAATCGGTCGTTTTCGGCAGCTATTTCCTGTCTGATTCTTTCTTTGGTTCGCCTCAGTTCATCATAGAGGTCAGTAAGTTCATCGTCATTCAATTGGCTGATGTCTGCCACCCGTTTAACGCTACCAGGTGTCTTGGAAATTGGGTCACCGCTGGTTCGGCTAATGGGGTCATTACCACTGAGTTGGCGTTCGTTACCCGCCAAAGGGACATCTTTCACCATGGCTTTGTCCAATTTTTGGAAAAAACATTTTGCAATGTTCTGAAATTCCGCTTGTCGGTTTGTGTTGACCGTGAACTTAAGATACTGGTTTTTTACGTTGTTTTTGATTACCACCGTGCTTACTATGGTGGAGGAAAGCCATTCCATGGAGGCAAGGTCAAGTGCCAGTGTGTTCTGGTGGGTTGGTGTGCCACCGTCCTTTGACATTTCCCCCATTTCGACAAACCTGAAACTGCGGCGGATGTTTTTATCATCAATAAAAATTAGCTCGTCGTTCTGGTTGAAAATTTCGCCACCCTTAGAGTAAACCCTGGCGAAGAGACCATTGTTTTCGTTGCGAAAATCAACACTGTAGGAATAGGTCCCTCGGACAATGATGACCTCCGAGGTAGTTTTAATCAATTGAGTACCACCAACAACCTTGTCTTCAATAATTTTGCTTTCACAATTTTGTGAAAACATGGAGGTGGAGCTTATCAGGATGGCTACCAATGTCAGGGCAAAACTTGATTTAGTCATAACGTAAAGTGAATTTATCAACAAGGTAGCAAACTCCTTATTTATCTTAAAGTTTGTACTTGGAATCTTGGCGATTTTCTAATTTGAGCTGCGTTATTTGGCTTTCGCAAATGCTTTAAGACCCGCCAGCATCATGTTTGCAGCAGCTGGGTTGGTGGCAAGGGGCACGTTATAAACATCGCAAAGCCGCATCAGCATTTGTACATCTGGTTCATGCGGATGCTTGTCGAGCGGATCCCTAAAAAAAATGACAGCATCAAGTTTCCCTTCCGCAACCATTGCTGCTATTTGGGCATCACCACCTCTCGGGCCAGACAACAATCGCTCTACGTCAATTCCTCCTTTTTCGATATGTCCACCTGTCGTGCCGGTTGCGAATAGTGTTGCTTCCATCAGCATTGCCTTGTTTTGAAGCACAAATGCTACCATTTCGGGCTTTTTTCCATCATGAGCTATAAGCGCCAAGTTCATTTTTTTGTATTTTGGAAGGTTTAGAACGTCCGAATATTGGCTTAATTCCATTTCGTTAACAACTGAATGTCAATTAATTGCTCGGAACTTGACTTTAAAAATTAATTGTTGCAAATTGCAAGTCCTTTCTAGTGGACAAAGCAAAGCTAGTTTGATAATTTTTGTTTAGAAAGAATATCGAAAAAAACCCTCTTTTTTTCGAACATCCGTAACAAAAACATTGTTGGCAAGTTATACTGATACCTAGGCATTCATAGTGAAAGAAAATTCATGTGAACTGCCGAAAAACCATCGTTATACCCATGAAGAAGTTTATAGAACTAATCCGGACGAAGGAGCGTGAAGAAAAACCGCTTCAAAATGCAAAGAAAGCAAACAGCAAAGAGGACAAAGTGAAAGCCCCATCGCAGTCAAACGGCCAAGTTATCGAGCAGCCACGTGACTTGTTTTGGGACGATTATAGCGATGTCGGTTACTGCTAATTTTCAACTGCTTTTTATCTTTAAAAATTGAAATTTCAATCTCAACTGATTGTCTATTTGGTATTTATTGTTTTTTGCGCAGCAAAATCATCCCATCCCAACTTTCAATCTCCCATCCTTTTTCCAATTTCCTGAATTGTGAATTTTCCGTCATCAATTTCACTTCATAATTTGCTGTATTGATAACGTAATTGGCTAGGGAGTCCTTTCCTATTTCGTTGTAGTCCTTTCCACAAGCATCAGAAACTTTCACTTTTTCAATAAATGGGCGAAGGTCGAAACTGTCATTTTTCATGCCTTCTGAGATAAAAACCAACGCTTTTCTGCTGGGGGCGAGGCTGAATGGGTCAGACGACTTACTGCTGGGTTCGTACAAATGGGCATTGTAAAACCTTTCATAACCTTTAATATTCAAGCCCGTGTTCTGCGAATTATTCACGAAATTAATGTAGCAAGTTCCTGTGGCCCAGTTTAATTTGGTTACACCAAGAAAATTCATCAGTGAATCCCTTTGCTCCCACGAAAGTTGGTTTGTACTGTCGGGCATTCCAAACAACGGGGCCACCTTGCTGAATTTGTTATTCTCTCCCAAATACGTGATAGCCCCAGAAATATTGTCCGCATCGTGCTTGCTTAATGAGTCGGAAGCAGGGATAGCCTTACCATCTTTTAACATCTTGTTCTTTACCAAAATTGCCATCAAACGCCCGGCTTGGTTGCGTTCCGAAACTTTGAATGCACTAAATGGCCCCAGTACCGTCAGCAAAGAAAAAAAAGCCAAACTAATAGGTATGAACTTAATGTTGTCACGCTTTGCAATGATGAAATACAGGGACATGAGCAGTAGCCAAACACCTGCCGTTGCAACTACATAGCGGGCTTCTGTCACACCATAGTCACTGATACGGCGGCCAATCGCCACAAAAAGCAGCACGACCATTGGCAACAAAACATAGAAAAACCAGCGCCGAAAGCCTTTGACGATTTGGCTTTCGTCATATTTTGCCAACATGAAATTTAGGAGGTAGGTGAAAATACCTGCCACTGAAAACCCAAGCACCAGCTTGCCGACCCATCCTTGTGGCAATTCCCATTGGACCAATATTTTTGCTGAGAAAGCATATAAAATCAAAAAGTAAATGGTTGCAATCGGTATCAATATGAACTTAGTCAAGTTCTTAAACGAGGTAGTGTATGGACTGGTGGGTGTTGCAATTGCTTGATTATCAGGTACCTCGGAAATGAATTCGAATTGCTTGGGAAAATTAGCCAGGAAATAGGCAGTGTTGAATATTCCCGCAACCAGCACGAATAAATGAGCGTAAATTTTTTCATCAATACGCAAATTGAACAGCTCGTTCACCGCCAGAATGGCGATTCCCAGGCCAGCAAAAATCACAAGGCTATAAAATGCCCCAACCATGAAATTGCCAAACAGCTGCTTGTTATACTCCCAGAAATCCTCCACAGGCGAACGGTCGAGATAGGGTAGGAAGGCCACTCCTAAATGCGCGGCCAAGCTCAGACCCACGAAGCGAACAGGCGTGAGTGCTGTTTTGAACTCGTCGAAACTCAGGGAATAAAAATAAACCAAGACTAGACCGAGTGCCAAGATATTTGGCACTAGCATCATGGGCATTCTTAGCTGATATTTTTCGGCGACGACGGCTGCGCAAAGAAAAACGGAAAGCCCCAGTGAGGCTGTCATGACCACCCTGATAAAATCCTTTTCATGGACCGAGTCCCCGTTTTCAATCAGGAACATGACGAAGCCAACGCCAATAATAGCGGAAATCATCACCATTGGGAAACGGCGGAAGACGGCTAAAAATGCAGATGCGAGGTAAGGAATGGAAGGCAGTTTCATCTGGAAAAAATTTGGTTCAAAAATCAAGACCGAAAGCTACAACGGATTTTGGTTTTTTTTATAAACCAATGAATATCAGTGCCTTAAATCCCATTCAAACCCAAGTGCTGCAATTGGGGCAGGTTTGGTACTTTTGCCTTCCAATTTTCACCATGAATTCTTTTAAACAAACATGAAACAACTGCTGACCATTTTCTTTTTCGCTTGCGCAACGCTCGTTTTTGCTCAAAAAGACACCACCATCTACAAAATCGTGGAGGAAGCCCCTCGGTTTCCAGGCTGTGAAATGCTTGACACCACATTGGCTTTCAAGAACCAATGTGCCCAACGAGCACTCCTGATTTTTGTCAACCAAAACGTCAATTACCCATTCGAGGCACGGGAAAAAAACGTGGAAGGAACCGTGGTGATCAGTTTTGTCGTGGAAAAGGACGGCTACATCTCTAACACGAACCTGCTTAAAGACATAGGTAGTGGCTGCGGTGATGAGGCAATGCGAGTAGTGAACGGCATGAACGAGGCATTGAAAGAAGCCAAGCTCACGTGGACGCCCGGCAAAAACAAGGGCAACCCCGTCCGTGCGCAAGTATCGCTTCCCATAAAATTCAAATTGGAAGAACCCAAGGATTATGTCATCGTAAATTACCGGGATACCGTGTACATCGTGGTGGATGACTCGCTCACATTCAAAGATGGAGACGCCGCTTTGCAACAGTTTTTTGCCAAAAACCTGAAATACCCCGAGCGGTACAAGGATAGCTGTCTGATTGGGACGATGGACATGACGCTACTCGCCGAACCGGACGGTTACGTGGAGGTGCTCGACCTCAGCGACTATTGGAACCTCGGCAACGATTTCCGCTGGGAGGCCGTGAAAGCTGCCACTGCCACCTGGGGGCAATGGAATCCAGCCATGAGAAAAGGCCGCCAAGTACCTTCCTCCGTCGAAATATCCGTGGACTTCCGGCCCGATGCAGGGCGGTGCCCACAGGCCATTGCCAAATATGAAAAGGCCAACAAACTGGCGCAAGAAGGCAGCGATATCTTCAACGAAGGTTTGCAGGAAGAGGGCGTCGCCAAGCTCACGGAAGCACTGGCCATCTTCCCCAACAATGCAAATTTCCTCTACCTGCGTGGGCAAGCCTACATGAACATGAACCGTTTGACGGAGTCCTGCGAGGATTTGCAAAAAGTGCGGGGCATTGTTTACCTCGACGTGGTGGAGAAGCTGATCCCATTGATTTGCAAATAGGTTGGCACGTTGTTAATGGAGCAATAACAAGTCCTTGCTGAAGATGTCTCCGCTCAACAATTATCAGGCAAAATATTTTTGCGCTGCAAAACAAAACCCCCATCCCCGGACGTTTAAGCCGTGGCGACTTATTTTGAAACTAAATCATATTTAATGCAAACCCGGCTTCTGCTTTCAGGAATTTTCCTTTCTTTTTTCTTCGTAAAAATCAACGCACAAACCGACACCATCCCGCCCGATTTCACCATCAAAGGCATGGCCATTGGCATCAGTGCACCAGAAATGATTGACCAGATGATGGTCACCATGCCCGGCCTCGGCTCCAATGCCAAGGCCATGATGAACGAGCAAAGCATCAAAACCTACCTGATGACTCCCCGAAAAGTGGGTGAACGAGGCACCATCACTACCTATATTCTTTCGGCCTGCATGGAGTTTTATGCCAATTTTAGCAAAAACTACAAAGTCAACCTCAGCCCAGACTTCGTGGCCATCAACCTCGTAAAAGAAGGCCAGCCCGATTTGAAAAATGGGTTGCGGTTCCTCGTCACCGACGGTACGGTGAGTGCAGACCTAATGCCCTACGACTCACCCAACCTGCCCCGTAATGCCAACAACACCGACAAATTCCGCATCGCCAACTACCTCCAGATATTCAAGGAAACCCATCGGGAAACGCAGAAAGTATTCGAGGTGCAAAAGGCATTGATGCGAGGCAACCCTGTCATCGTAGAAATGAAGGTGCCACGCAGTTTTCAGAAGGTGGCCAACACCCGTTTTTGGTCCGCTATCGGCTCAACTGCCGACCAGGTTACCCTGCCGTTCATGGTTGTGGGCTACAATTTGGAACTCGAAGCTTTTGAGATTGTCAGCTCATGGGGTACGGAGTGGGGGACCAACGGTTATCTTTGGATTGATTTTGATGATTTTGGTGAAATTGCTCAGAACGGCTTCGTGCTGGTGCCGACACCATAGGATTTACGAATTACGAATGACGATTTACGAAGCCCCCAATCGTCACTCGTGAATCGTCACTCGTAAATATTTTATGATGAAACAGCTTTCCACGATTAAACTCCGACACTGGCTGGTACTTGGATTCCTCACCATTTTTACCCAGCTTTTTTCCCAAAAACAACTCGAACTCATCTCCCACTTGGACTATGTGTCTTTGGCGAACGACGTTTGGGGCTACACCGCCCCGGACGGAACGGAGTACGCATTGGTAGGACTGCATGGCGGGGTGTCCGTGGTGAGCCTTGCCGATCCCGCCAATCCGGACGAAATCCAGTTCATCCCTGGCGACCAGTCCACTTGGCGTGACCTGAAAACCTGGGGCCACTTCGCCTACGTTACCGCTGACCAACCCGGAAGTAAAGATGGCATCCTTGTCATAGACCTATCTGGCCTGCCAACTGGCGTCACTTGGAGCAATTGGCGACCCGTTTTGCCCGGCCAAATTGATTCACTGTACACTTGCCACAACCTTTATATTGATGAAAACGGCTATTGCTACCTTTCTGGCTGTGACCAAAACAGCGGCGGCCCAATTATTATCGACGTGTTCACAACGCCGGGACAGCCGCAGTTTGTGAGTTACACCCCGCCCGTTTATGCCCATGATTGTTTTGCCCAAAACAACCTGCTCTACACGGCGGAGATTTACAAAGGCCAGTTCAGCGTGCTGGATGTGAGCGACAAACAGAACATCCAACTGCTGGCAACTCAGCACACGCCTTTCGATTTTTGTCACAATGTTTGGGCAAATGCTGATGGCAGCGTGCTTTACACCACCGACGAAAGGGCAAATGCACCGACCTCCGCATACGACCTCAGCGATTTGAACAATATCAAACTACTCGACGAGTTTCGACCCGTGTCCACGCTCGGAACAGGGGTGATTCCGCACAACGCCCATGCATACGGAGACTACATCGTCATTGCGAACTATACCGACGGCTGCGTGATTGTGGATGCTACCCGCCCCGACAACCTCATCGAGGTGGAGAGCTATGATACCAGCACTGATTATGACAACGGGTTTCATGGGTGCTGGGGGACTTACCCGTACTTTCCGTCAGGCTTGATTGCGGCTACGGATATTGAGAATGGCCTTTTTATACTAAAACCCACCTACCCAAAAGTGGCCTACCTGGAAGGGAAAATATCGGACAGCGTGACGAATTTGCCGATTACTGGCGCAAGCATCAAAATCCAATCCAGCGACGCAAATGCCGCTACCAGCAGTTTCACGGGGGACTATAAAACCGGACAGGCAACGGCTGGCGGCTTCGCTGTTGTTTTCAAGGCAAAAGGTTATTTTGATTTGTCACTCCCGGTCACGCTTGTGGCAGGTGAAATCGTCTTGTTGGATGCACCGATGGTACCATTGCCGGAATATCAACTGACGGGTTCGGTGATTGAATTGCAGTCAGAACAGCCCATCGCTGGGGCTTTGGTATCCTATGAAAATGAAGATTTCAAATACACGGCCGTCACAGACCAGCAAGGGAACTTCACCATGAACGGCGTGAAAAAAGGCGACTACGAGCAATACATCGGGCATTGGGGCTACGAGAACCTATCGGGACTTGCAGGATTCGGAGCAGGCGGCAACCTGCCCCCGTACAAATTGGATTTTGCTTACCAAGATGATTTTAATAACGACCTCGGCTGGTCGGTGGAAAGCACGGCCACCAAAGGTCTTTGGGAGCGGGGGAAACCCCTCGGCGTTCGGGCGGCGAACAAGCAGTTCGCACCGGATAGTGATTCCGCAATCGACCCCGGAAACTATGCTTTTGTCACCGGAAACACGGGCATTTTGGTGCAGGACGACCAAGTGGACGACGGCGAAACCCGCCTGACCAGCCCGCCCATGCAATTGCGGAGCAGGTACAATCGCCCCATGCTGGCCTTTGATTACTGGTGGCTGGACGCCATTTCCAACAATGTTGCACACGATTCGCTGGTGGTGAGCATCAGCAATGGGCTGGAAACGAAAGTGCTCACCGTCATTGCCACCGATACCGCCACGGTGCAGGCTTGGACGCCTTCCGATACTTTCGACCTCGCCAATCTCCTTGCCATAACCGATGACATGCGCATCACCTTCACGGCCTCTGACCGCCCCGGCACACCCAACATCGTGGAGGCAGGGCTGGACAATTTCAGGGTGTGGGATGGGATTAGAGAGGAACAATTGACGACGAAGGACGACCTCGCTAAATTCCGCATTTACCCAAACCCCAGCGCCGACCATGTGACGGTAGACTACAAAATCAATAATCCTTTCAAGGATTTGCGCTTAATCGTCGTGAATGTTTTGGGGCAAACCATTCGAGAAGTTCAGTTGCAGGAACCGCTCGGCAGGGTGGAGCTGCAAATGATAAACGAGGTAGCTGCCCCTTATTTCATCACTTTTCGGGTGGATGGGAAATTGAGCAAGGCAGGGAAATTGATGAAGGTGATTGATTGAATCGCAAAACAGCACTCAAATTCTGACTGAATTGGCAGGTGGGTTTAGCCATTTTTTCTATTGTTCAAAACACGGCATAGTTTCGGCTATTTTTGCAAAAAATGAAAATTCGCCCATGAAGTACCTCCCCGTGTGTTTGCTGTTGTTGTTTGCCAACGGTTGTCATTCACAAGTTGAACAACCCAATGTCCCCGCTACCGATGCCAGTCTGGAAGACCTCAAATGGACACTAAACGACCTGCTCACCATGCAGTTGCCGTCCTCCTTCCCCGATTCACTAAACGGCGTTTCCTATCACAAATCTTTTTCCGTCAACCTTCCGAGGGCTGACAGCAACCGTGTCCTTGTTATTCCAGAGCTTCGCAAAACCATTGAGAATGATTCCATCTTCGGGGGCAGCAAATATTATCTGCTTGTAAAAGATATCGACCTTGAAAACCTGCGCATCATCACCACCCTTGATGATAGGTACACCGCCATCCTCATCCCGGCCAAAAAAGACATCAATTTTGTTCACGAACCCTTCGGAAATGAGCCTGAGCGCAAAGTGAACGCTGTAACCATTGGCTGGTACGATAGGGTACAAGACCGCACCCTTGCCCGTGCTTATGTAAGTTGGATGCAGTTTCTTCAGAAATTGAGTGCAGCCCAAGATTAAGCTATCTTTGCGGCGCACTGCGGGCTACTCCATCGCCTTGCCGCTTTTCCCTTTTGGGAGCGGGTGGGGAGGAAAGTCCGGACAACGTAGAGCACCGTACCACCTAACGGGTGGGACTCCGGCGAAGGCCGGGGGCCAGAGAGTGTCGCAGAAAATAACCGCCCCGAGTAATCGGGGTAAGGGTGAAAACGTGCGGTAAGAGCGCACGACGTTCCCGGGCAACCGGGGAGGTGGATAAACCTTGCGGGTTGAAATGTCATGTACACCGGTGATGTCCCGGCGCTTGCGCCGGGGTGGAAGGGCTGCTCGCCCGAGCCGGGGGGTAGGCAGCTAGAACCCGACGGCGACGTCGGGTCCAGATAAATGATGGAGCCCTGACTTCGGTCAGGTGTACAGAATCCGGCTTATTGGTTCGCAGTGCTTTTTTTGCTTCAAACTTTCTTCTCCGTATTTTATCGCCACAATTTCCCTTTTCAGCTACTAGTGGGTAACAATTTCTCCTAAAGGTTGTTTTTTTCATGTAATACTTCAATTGGGCCTTGTTTTGGTAAAACAGTATGCCCAAGCTAATTTTCATTTTCAAGATTATTCATGAGAGCATCCCTAATTTTCTATTTCACCATCGCCTTTTTTACCCTTCAAGCTCAGATAAACGGCAAAGTCATCGACGAACAAACTGGCGCACCATTGCCCTATGCCACTATCAGTCTTTTTTTAGCTGCGGATAGCCTGCTCGTGGACGGCACTATCACCGACGAACCTGGCACTTTTTCACTAGAAACAAAGCCAGGCAGCTATTTTATAAAAGTTGAGTTCCTTGCCTATGAGCCATTCATTATTGAAAAAATTGAGGTAAAAAATGCTCCCATCGAACTCGGCAGCATCAAGTTGGCAGCTTCTTCCACCACGCTCCAGGAAGTAGTGGTACAGGCGGAAAAAAGTACCATGCAGATGTCACTTGACAAGCGGATTTTCAATGTGGGAAAGGACCTGGGCAACGCTGGTGGCAATGCCGCCGAACTGCTCTCCAACATCCCATCCGTGCAGGTGGACGTGGAGGGAAATGTTAGTCTTCGAGGCAGCGGCAATGTGCGCATCTTGATTGATGGAAAGCCTTCAGGTCTTGTCAGTTTCAATGGTGCGGCGGGTTTGCAGCAGTTGCAGGGCAGCCTCATCGAACGGGTCGAAATCATCACTAACCCGAGTGCCCGCTACGAAGCCGAAGGGGTGGGTGGCATCATCAACATCATTTTGAAAAAAGAGCGGCGAAATGGATTCAATGGCTCGTTTGACCTCACCACCGGAATCCCAGCCAATTACGGCGTGGCGCTGAACCTCAACTATCGCCATGACCGCTTTAATTTTTTCGTCAACTACGGCGTTTCGTACCGGAAATCGCCGGGCGGTGGGTCGCTTTACCAGCGGTATATTTCCGGGGACACGACCTTCTTTTATCGCCAAAAAAATAACCGAGACCGGGAAGAATACGGCCAAAATGCAAGAGCGGGCCTTGATTTTTACTTGAATGCCAGTAGTATTCTTACGGCTTCCTATACTTTGAGACGCTCAATTAGTAATCGGACGATGAACATTGACTACAAAAATTTTGCATTCACGGAAGATAACCTCACGGACATTTACACCCGAACGCAGGTGGAAAAAGAGGTAGAACCAAACTCCGAGTATTCTTTGAATTACAAAAAGACTTTTGATGACAACGGACACGAATTCACTGCCGAAGCTAGGGTGCTAGACTACTGGGAAGACAGTGACCAGGATTTCACGGAAAAGTACTTTCTATCCGATGGCTCGCCCAGTGGCCAGGCCGATTTGCTCCAAAATTCCTACAATTACGAAAAGGAACGTCAGTTTCTTTTTCAAGCAGATTATGTGCACCCGATTTCAAAAGAAGGCAAAATCGAGGGTGGGTTGCGAGGTTCGTTGCGTGAATTGAGCAACGATTACGAAGTGACACAATTCAATGATGGCGATTGGGAAACCCTGCCGGGGTTGAAAAACAATTTTATTTACAACGAAAACATCTACGCCGCCTATGGCATTTTTGGAGATAAAAAAGGCAAGTTTTCTTACCAGTTCGGACTGAGGGTAGAGTTGACAGATTTGAAAACGGAGCTGCTGGAAACCAATGAAGCAAACGCTCGTGACTATAAAAACCTGTTCCCCAGTGCGCATTTGACTTATGACCTTCCCAACGACAATGCCGTGCAAGTGAGCTACAGCCGCCGGGTTCGCCGCCCTCGCTACCGTGACCTCAGCCCATTTGTCACCTACTCCGACGACCGAAATTACTGGAGCGGAAACCCAGATTTGTCGCCTGAATACACGGATGCTTACGAACTGGGGCATATCAAATATTTCGAGCAAGGTTCGCTGAGCTCTTCCATGTACTATCGCCACACAACCGGTAAAATAGAGCGTATCCGCCGAGTGGATGAAGCAGGGAATGCAGCAACCCGCCCCGAAAACCTGAGCACGGAAGACGCTTTTGGATTGGAGTTCACCGCAGCATACGATTTGACGAAGTGGTGGAAAATTGACGGCAATTTCAATTTCTTCCGGTCCATTACCGATGGTGGCAACCTCGGCGCCAGCTTTCAGGCAGATGCTTACAACTGGTTCACCCGGTTTACTACTCGTTTTACTTTTTGGAAAAACACCGACCTGCAACTCCGTGGAAATTACGAAGCAAAGGAACAGACCACGCAGGGCTACCGAAAGCCCAATTGGTTTCTCGACTTGGCCATGAGCCAGGATATTTTGAAAAAAAATGCCACCCTGACCCTCAACATCCGGGACTTGTTCAACACCCGCCGCCATCAGCATGTGTCAGAAGGCGCCACATTTTATACGGAAAGCGACTGGCAATGGCGGCGCAGGCAAGTGAACCTGACGTTTAGTTACCGGCTGCACCAACAGAAAAAGAAAGGTGGTGGCATGGAAGAGGGTGGGGATTTCTAATTGATAAAACTCGGAACTATGGACCAACAAATTATCAATCTTTACGATGAATACACCCATAAGCCACTGCCTCGTCGGGTATTCCTTCGCCGCCTAGCCAAATTGACAGGCGGCATGGCAGCTGCATTGGCGGTGCTGCCTTTGATAGAAACAAGTTGTGTCGCTGCCTCAAGAACGAAAGGCGACGACCTTCATACCGAATACGTCACTTGGCCCAGTGTCAACGGTGAAATGAGAGCCTACCTTGCTCGGCCCAAAAAGCAGAAGGAATACGCTGCTATCGTTGTCATACATGAGAACCGGGGATTGAACGCCCATATCGAAGACGTCGCTCGGCGGGCGGCTATGGCAGGCTACCTGGTTATTGCGCCAAATGCCCTGGCCCCGCTTGGTGGTACACCCGCCGACGAGGACGAAGCCCGTAAACTTTTTACCACGCTTAAACCTGAGGAATCGCTCCAGAATTTTATCCTAGCGTTCGATTTTTTAGCTACTCGAAATGACTGTAATGGTAATTTTGGATGTGTAGGCTTTTGCTGGGGTGGGGCCATGTCAAATAACCTCGCCGTAAACGTACCCAGCTTGAAAGCTGCAGTCGCCTTTTATGGAAGGCAGCCCGCCGCTGCTGATGTTCCTAAAATCAAGGCAGCCGTGCAACTTCATTACGGCGGCTTGGATGAGCGGGTGAATGCTGGTATGGTGGAATACGAGACGGCCTTGAAAGCAGCAAATGCAAGGTATGAGCAATATGTTTATGCGGATGTGCAGCATGCTTTTCACAATGACACCTCCGCAGCCAGATACAACGAAGCAGCTGCAAAACTGGCATGGGAGCGGACGCTGACGTTTTTTGATAAATATTTAAACCAAGGCTAATCCTACAGCTGTGATTCAACGTCAGTTGGAAAAAAAATGATAGCAGATTGAACTGGGTTTACTGAGCAGCCGTACCAGCCGCCCAATTAAAACTACCGCCCCGCCTCCCTCACCATCTCCCTAATCCTTCCATTCAATTCCTCCTCCTTCAACAATTTTTCAATCGGCAAATGGAACCGGAACCGCCAGTAATGCGGCGAAATAGATGGGTCGTTGATGGTCTCGTCAGCGGCTGTTGGGCGGCGCAGTTTTCCATCCATGCCAACGAGGTCTTGCACCGGAAATATTGCCAGCATACTCGGCGATGTCAGGTGCTGCCAGTTCACCGCTTCAACGATTTCGGGTGAACATTTTTGCGGCGCCGGGCCAAACTGGCGCAAGCTGGTTTTGAAAAACAGTTGAGCCGTTTTATGGTCGTTTTCCCACCAGCCACGGATGGTCGGCATGTCATGGCAGGAGGGGCTGCAAACCGAGGCATACGGGTATTTGTCCGGGTCGCCAAACTGTGCCTGTCCCTTGGGCATCCGCTGGATTTCGAGGGAGAGGATGTTCAAGTCGTGCATCACCCCAGCCACTGAGTGTGGAATCATGCCAAGGTCTTCGCCGCAGATGAGCATGTTCGTGGCTTGCAGCAAGGGCGGCAGTTTCCAGAGTGCCTGTTGTTTCCAAAACTCATCGTGGCGCTTGTAAAAATAGTCGTCGTAGAGGTGCTTGAAAATGGCCTTTTCTTGGTCGTCCAAATACTTGAACGAGCGGGTCGTTTCCAGTGTGATACGAGGGTTGAAACCTGCTTCCTCCTCAATTAGCAGGACGTTGCTCACTAAGCGCATCAGCCCGATTGCCAATTCCTTTTTCTCTAAAAGGTATTCGTCCTCAGCAAACAATTGCTTGATTTTCAACTGGTTGCCCACGATTTCTTTCAACCTGAAAATGCTCCCGGTCGTTTCCTCCAAAAAGTTTTTGCGAACAAAATCCGTGTCCTCCCCGAAGATTTCTTCTAAAAAATGCCCCCGGATATACGGCTTTGTGTAACGGTGCAGCTCACCGTGCAAGCCCATGTCGGCAAGTTCTTGGCGAGAGTAGGGTAGACGTGGGTTGAAGCGTCCAAGGGTGCCTTCCACTTGGTTCGTTGGTATCTGCCAGATGCGGAAAAAGCCAAGGATGTGGTCAATTCGCAGGGCATCGAAGTACTCTGCCAGCTTGGTCATGCGCTGTTGCCACCAGGCGAAACCGTCCTTGGCCATCACCTCCCAGTTGTAGGTCGGGAAGCCCCAGTTTTGGCCTGCCTCCGAGTAGGCATCGGGTGGGGCGCCCGCTTGGCCGTCCATATTAAATAGGTGTGGCGCTACCCAGGCGTCGCAGCTCTCCCGGTAGATGCCAATGGGGAGGTCGCCCTTGAGCACTACGCCATTTTTGCGAGCGTACTCAGTTGCTCCCAGCAGTTGTTTGTGGGCGTGGTATTGAATGAAAAAGTAGAGCGCCACTTCATCATACGCCTTGTATTTCGGGTCGCACAAGTCGGCGATGACCTGCGGCGAAAAGGCGGCATATTTACCCCAAGTATTAAAATTGGTGGTCCTGTTCAAATCCCGGAGGTGACAAAAAGCGGCATAAGGCTTCAGCCAATCGGCATTTGCCTCGATGAAATTTTGGGCTTCATGGTTGTTAAAAAATGACAACTTCTCCTGTGCCCACAGCAGTTCAAAAAAAGCAAACTTGGTATTCAAAACAGCTTCAAAATCAACCGTTTCGAGTTTGTTCAGTCGCTTAATATCTTCCTTCAAGCGGGTTTCGTCGGCTTTGTTTTCCAGCTTCGCAATAGCTTGGATGTTGATGTAAAGCGGGTGCAAAGCAAAAACGGAAATAGCGGCGTAGGGGTAGCTGTCTATCCAAGTTTTGGTAGCAATCGTGTCGTTCACGGGCAAAGTCTGCACGATTTTCATCCCCGTTTTCACTGCCCAATCCGTCAGCAGGTTCAGGTCGGTGTACTCACCGATTCCGAGGCTTTTTTCGCTTCGCAATGAGAAGACCGGGATGGCCATGCCCGCCCCCCGCCAAAGCCCGGAGGCGTATCGGTAGCTTTCGTCGGTGCGAACCACGACGCTCCCATTTGCCGAAGGAAAAGTGAAGTTTAGGCTGCGATTTTCGCCTTTTTCCCATTCCACGACTTGCTGATTCGCCGGGTCGTAAATGGCAAATTTGTACTCAAAGTCCGCCCATTGAGTCCCCCAGTCGAACTCAGCTTGCCAAAGCGGATACTTTTCATCGGACAGTACCAGCGGCTTTTCCCAATTACCGAGGACCTCGTTGTTTCCTGAAACACAAAACTGAAGGTGTTGGGGGAGGGCAGCTGCGTAAAGCTGGAGCCTGATTTTGTTTCCGCCTTCCAGTTTTTCAACGGCTTTTGGGTGCTGGGCGGTTTGGGTTCTTTTAAAAATCACATCCTTAAATGCGGCGGAAAAGAAGCTGCGTTCCACTTCATTTTGGGGTCGCCAATAGTCCTGAAAAAAGACTTGAGCCTTGCCCGAAGGCAAGTCAACACACCGAAACTCGCCATGCTCCCCAACCATTTCTTTATTGGTTTGGAGAAAATATTTGTAAGCGAACTGCTCGTTTTCAGCCACAGGTATGCTGCAATTCCAATTGTTGTGGTCATCACTTTGGCAAATCACGGTATCCTCCGAGCCGCTCTTTTTGAAACGGATAACGATTAGCTCCCCATGTTTTGCGGCGTAGTTGATGTGGAAATAGGCGATCATTGGCTGCATTTTTTCTATTCAATTGAGAATGGTTGCAAAACTATTGAAACCGGACGAGACCTAGCGGTGATTTTTTGTGAAGCTCCGCAATAAAAATCAATGCTTTTTTACAATCAAATCCCCAAAAAATTGAGTTATTCGTGGCTGCATCCAATTGGCAGCAAATCGGCATTTCATCTTTCAACGCAAAATGAAACGGACATGGCAAACAGCGATTCAGGGGTGTTACAAACCGAGGAATTTGAGCGGCGACCCGTTCCGAACGCTCACCTGAAAGGTTGGAAGAATTTCCTCGGGATGTACGCTGGGGAACATGCCGCCGGGACGGAGTTCATGATTGGTCCCTTGTTTTTGGCGGCAGGAGTGAGTGCTTTTGACCTGCTTGTCGGGCTGCTGCTCGGCAACTTTCTGGCGGTTCTTTCTTGGCGTTTTCTCACCGCCGAAATCGCCGTGAAGAACCGCCTGACGCTATATTTTCAACTCGAAAAAATCTGTGGCAAGCGCCTGGTCACGTTGTACAACCTCGCCAATGGCGTCCTTTTCTGTTTTCTTGCTGGCTCCATGATAACCGTTTCGGCGACGGCGGTGGGCATCCCTTTCGACATGGAAATGCCCAAGCTGACCGACACCATGCCCAATGGTGCGACATGGGTCGTCATCGTGTTGGCATTGGGGGCGCTGTTCACCCTCATTGCTGCCAAGGGCTACAACACGGTGTCGAAAGCGGCCAATTTGATGTCGCCCATCATCGTGCTGGGCTTCCTGGCCTGTGGTATTTTTGCCTTGCGGCAACTGGAAGTCCACAGTTTTTCTGATTTCTGGAACATCTGGGGGGAGGGTAGTGAGC
This sequence comes from Saprospiraceae bacterium, assembly GCA_021739645.1. Lineage (GTDB taxonomy): Bacteria > Bacteroidota > Bacteroidia > Chitinophagales > Saprospiraceae > UBA6168. The sequence continues at coordinate 58,144 of JAIPBL010000013.1, forward strand.
CGTTCCCCGGCCAAATAAAATACTCGTTTTGGCATGTCGCCATTTGGTCGTGGTTTTGCAACGCTGCCATGCACATCGGCATGAGCGACCTTTCGGTTTTTCGCTACGCAAAAATCCCAAAGGCAGGCTGGACGACAGCGGCAGGCATGTACATCGGGCATTATATGGCTTGGATTGCCGCAGCCCTGCTGTACGCTGCCTATTTGAAAACGCCTGAAGCCGCTGCTTTCATGGCCAATGGCCATGCGCCGCCCGTGGCACCTGGGCCGCTGGCCTTCAATGCCATCGGTGTTTTTGGCATCTTGACCGTGATTTTGGCGGGCTGGACGACTGCCAATCCGACGATTTACCGTTCTGGGCTGGCGTTTCAGGCCATTTTCCCGAAAGCAAAAACCTTTTGGGTGACGGTGCTGGCTGGTGCCTTGGCCACCATCGCTGGGTTGTTTCCTGCCTTTGCCATGAAGCTGTTGGATTTTGTGGCGGTGTACGGCTTCATCCTCGCACCCGTTGGCGCAGTCATCGTGTTCGAGCATTTTTTTGCGGAGCGTTTTGGGGTGGTAAAAAACTATGCAGAGCGGTCGGGTAGCTCATTCAACATGGCGGTGCTGCTGGCTTGGGTCTTTAGTGGCGGTTTGTTCTTTCTTATTTCAAAAACGCAGGGGGTATTTTTGTCGTTTCTGACGCTTCCGGCTTGGGTGTTGTGCGGGGTTTTGTTTTTGATTTTAAGCAGGTGGATGCAGAGAGGAAGGACTTTAAGCTTTAAATGAGGTATTTGTCATCATGAAAATAACGCCGAAACATATCGAAGCGCACAACCAAGTCCACTGGGCACATCAGGTCAAACGGCTTGATTATTTGACTTCCGAAATCAATAACGCAGAAGCCATTTTGGAGAAACTGATGGATTTTCAGGTGGCCATTCCAAGTTGGGCGCTGGGCACGGGCGGCACTCGGTTCGGGCGGTATCCGGGTGGGGGCGAGCCTCGTAGTTTGGAGGAAAAAATCGAGGATGTGGGACTGCTCCATGCCCTGAACCGCAGCAGTGGCGCCATATCGCTGCACATTCCGTGGGACATTCCGAAAGATGGGGAAGCCATCAAACAACTGGCTGCATCGCAAGGTCTTCGATTTGATGCTGTGAACTCCAATACGTTTCAAGACCAAGATAATCAGGTACTTAGCTATAAATTTGGCAGCTTACAGCATGTGGACAAAGCGGTGCGGCGGCAAGCTGTTGAGCATAATATTGAAGTGATAAAACAGGGCGAGGCACTCGGTTCGGAGGCCATCACGGTTTGGTTGTCGGATGGGTCGTGTTTCCCCGGCCAACTCAATTTTCGAAGGGCATTTCAAAACACATTGGAGAGCCTTCGGGAAATCTATGCGGCACTCCCGAAGCACTGGAAAATGTTCATTGAGTACAAAGCGTATGAGCCGAATTTTTATTCGATGACCGTTGGCGATTGGGGCCAGTCGCTGCTGTATGCCAACAAGTTGGGCGGACAGGCATACACGCTCGTTGACCTCGGTCACCACCTGCCCAATGCCAATATTGAACAAATCGTGGCACTGCTGCTGATGGAGGGCAAACTTGGCGGATTCCATTTTAACGATTCTAAATATGGTGATGACGACTTGACAGTGGGCAGCATCCGCCCCTATCAATTGTTCCTGATTTTCAACGAGTTAGTGGATGGCGGTGCGCTGGAATCCGCAATCCGCAATTCGCAATCCGCAATCTCCCTGATGATTGATGCCAGCCACAACGTCAAAGACCCGCTGGAAGACTTGGTACAATCCGTGGAAGCCATTCAGGTCGCCTATGCGCAGGCACTGCTGGTGGATAGGAAGGCATTGGAGTCGGCTCAATTGGAGAATGACGCCGTGCGCTGTCAGGAGATTTTACAATCAGCTTTTCGGACGGATGTGCGGAGTTTGGTGGCGGAGGCGAGGTTACGGCTGGGTGGTCCGTTGGAACCACTGGGTCTGTTCCGGGAGGTTGGAGTCCGTAAGGAATTGATAAAGGAGCGGGGGTTAAAAACATTGGCAACTGGCTTCTGATTATGTCGAACTGCGCAATTTTTGACATTGGCAAAACCAATAAAAAATGCTTCGTTTTTGATGAGGAATATCGAATTGTATTTGAAAAATCGGAGGTATTGCCTGAGACTATTGACGAAGATGGATTTCCTTGTGAGGATATTGACCTGCTTTCAAATTGGGTTCAAACAACATTGGGTGAGGTTTTACAAATGCCCAATTTTCAGGTGAAAGCACTGAATTTTAGTGCTTACGGAGCTAGTTTTGTTTACCTGGACATGGATGGAAAAATACTTACGCCGCTATACAATTACCTAAAGCCATACCCTGAAAGCCTAGCCAAACAATTCAATGAAAGATATGGGGAGAAGGAAAAAATGGCCATTGAGACAGCATCTCCATTACTTGGCAGTTTGAATGCTGGGATGCAATTGTTTCGATTGAAAAATGAAAACCCTGACGTTTATGATAAGGTAAAATATGCGCTCCATTTGCCACAATATATCAGCCATTTGGTTTCATCAGATTGCGTTGCTGAAATAACAAGTATTGGATGCCACACTATGCTTTGGGATTTTAACAAAATGAATTACCATGATTGGGTGATTAACGAAGGTGTTTCTGAAAAATTCCCACCCATTGTGCCCGCTGATATTCATTTTTCTAATCCAAGATTTCCAGGATTGAAAATAGGGACTGGGCTTCACGACAGTTCAGCGGCATTGATTCCTTATTTGGCAATGTTCGATGAACCGTTTGTGCTCCTTTCCACGGGAACTTGGTGTATTTCAATGAATCCGTTCAACGATGAACCGCTGACGCTGGAGGAACTCTCAAATGACTGCCTTTGCTACCTCACCCACCAAGGCAGACAGGTCAAGGCAGCACGATATTTCGGAGGGCATGAACATGAGCAGGCAGTAAATAAATTGGCAACATCGTTTGGCGCCGATGTAGATTTTTACAAGGAATTGTCAAGTTATGAAGGCAGTGAATTATTGGAATGTTACCTCGATTTCATGCGACAACTCATTGATAAACAAGTAGTTTCAACAAAACTGGCTATTGGTAGCTCGCAGGTCAGGAAAATTTATGTTGATGGTGGTTTTTCTAGGAATGAAATTTTCATGAACTTGTTGGCGGAAGCATTTCCAGGGTTAGAAGTCTTTGCTGCGGATGTGGCACAAGCTTCTGCACTTGGTGCTGCAATGGTCATGCATCCTACTTGGAATCACAAGGCATTGCCTTCAAGTTTAATATCGCTTAAAAATTATTCAAAAATATGAACCTCGAATACAACGCTAAATATCCGGCCATCGATGACCTTCGTGAAAAGGCAAAAAAGCGCATCCCACGTTTTGCATTTGAATATTTGGATGGCGGTTGTAACGAGGAAGTGAATTTGCACAAGAATACGGCTGATATTAGAGCGGTAGAATTAAAACCTTATTATTTGTCAAAGCATATAGCCTCTGATATGAAAACCGAGTTGTTTGGTCATGTATATGATGCGCCGTTTGGTATAGCACCAGTCGGCTTGCAGGGTTTAATGTGGCCAAATTCGCCAGAGATATTGGCAAAGGCAGCGTTTGAACATAATATACCATTTGTTTTAAGCACGGTGTCAACCGCAAGCATTGAGCGGATAAGCGAAATTACAGAAGGTAGGGCATGGTTTCAATTGTACCATCCAGCAGATAATAAATTGCGGGACGATATCATTAAACGGGCGGAATCGGCACATTGCCCAGTATTGGTGATTCTTTGCGACGTCCCAACCTTTGGATACCGACCAAGGGATATTCGCAACGGGTTGGCGATGCCTCCCAAAATGAGCTTAAAGAACATCCTTCAAATAATTGGGCGGCCAAACTGGGCTTTAAATACGCTTATTCATGGGAGGCCGAAATTTGAAACCATGATGCGTTATTTTTCTAAAAATATGGATATTAAACAACTAGGAAAAGCAATGAACGAAACCTTTTCAGGTCGCTTGAATGAAGAAAAAATAAAGCCGATAAGGGACATGTGGAAAGGGAAACTTGTGCTCAAAGGAGTGGCAAGCGAAGAGGATACGGAGATGGCCATTCGTTTAGGCCTGGACGGCATCATCGTCTCAAACCATGGAGGGCGGCAATTGGATGCTGGGCAATCCACCATCAAACCACTGGTGAACATCGCCCAAAAATATAAGGGGCAAATAAAAATCATGATGGACAGTGGTATTCGAACTGGCCCTGATATTGCAAGAACCCTCGCTAGTGGCGCAGAATTCACATTTCTTGGCCGCTCATTTATGTACGGCGTGGCAGCTTTGGGAAATGAGGGAGGCAATCATACCATTTCCATTTTAAAAATTCAATTGCAACAAGTTATGGAACAGATTTGCTGTGAGCAGGTATCAGCTTTTCCGAATCATTTGATTGTAACTCAGGATTCCCAAAATTCGACAAAGCAAGGCTAGAGAATCCTTTGTCATTTTAATATTATTGGTGAATCCTTTGCCATTTTGAGAGATAAAGCCCTATTTTGTGCCTAGATAGACCTTCCAAACAATAAGTTCAAAAGTTGCTAATTGGCTTTTCATCGTCAAATTATTCCAGAGACGACCACTTTTGGAGCCTCCCGTTTTATCGAAAATTTGCACGTTGCATTTTTCTTAAAATATTAACCCAAAACCCTTTTTGAATTATGGTTAAAATTATTGACCTCAATTTTCAGGGGCAGCCAGGCGTGATAGCTGCCTTTTTGATGGAGACTCCGGATGGCCCAGTTCTGATAGAAACTGGGCCCCATTCTACTATTGATGCACTTGAAAATGGATTAAAGCTACAAGGTTACCAGCTTTCTGATATTCAGCATTTGTTCGTAACTCATATCCACTTAGACCATGCTGGTGCTGCTTGGGTATTCGCCAAACATGGTGCAAAAATCTATGTCCATCCACTTGGATTGCCCCACCTGGAAAATCCTGAAAAACTGCTTTCCTCGGCAAAGCGCATTTATCAAGACAAGATGGAAAGCCTTTGGGGCGACCTCCAGCCAATACCGTTGAATCAATTGAGGGCAGTTCGGAACAATGAAAAAATCATCATCGGCGATGCAGGTTTCCGGGCAAGGCATACACCTGGGCATGCAGTACATCACATTGCTTGGGAAGTGAAAAATTTTGTTTTCACAGGGGATGTAGCTGGTGTTAGGCCGGTTGAGGGTGGGCCTGTCATGCCGCCTTGTCCGCCCCCTGACATCAACCTGGAGGATTGGATAAAATCGTTGGCATACTTGCGAACAAGGAGGTATGAGACGATTTACCTAACACATTTTGGGGCAGTCAATCAGGTGAAGAAGCATTTTATTGAACTGGAAGGGCGATTGAGGAATTGGGCCAATTGGGTAAGGCCATTTTGGGAACAAGGAGATTCGATTGAGAACGTGGTTCCTCTTTTTGAAAAATATGTCCAAAAACAGTTGGAAAATTCGGAGATAAGCGATGAGGGCAAACGGCAATATGAACTTGCAAATCCGACAGAAATGAGTGTGGCAGGACTATTTAGGTACTGGTCGAAGAAAACATCACCCAACTAAAAACAGCATAGATAACAATCAATCAATCTTTTGTCAAAATTATTTTGGTGATGTTCAAGAACCGTTTCATGAGGGCTACATCTGGCAACAAAATCTTAGACGTTTCAGGGTCTTGTGCATCCGAAATCACCACTGTATTTGAAGAAGGGCAATGGCCTGTAACATTGTAAGCGACCTTGTGTAAATAGACGTAACAGAATAGGCTCAAAGCGGCCAAACCAAGCAGGGAATAGGAAGAAAAGGAAGGATTTTTCATAAGAGAGAAATTGGAAAATGCGAATATCGTTTTTTGTTCGAAAATTACCTAAGAAGTCAGCTAGTATTCGTCATAAATTAGGTTAACCCTCGACCAAAACATGCTATTTCAATGATGAAACTCAAAAACAACGACACCAAATCATTAGGAATAGTTGCAAGCACCATCCGTTTTTTATACCCAATCCAGCATAAAAAAGGCAACTACTTGCTCAGATAGGCGAAAGCACAAAATTCCGCAGGTTTCGGCGATAGTCCGAAGGGGTTTGACCAGTTACTTGTTTAAACTGCTTGTTGAAATGCGACAAATTGTTGAACCCACTGTCAAAACAAGCCGAGCTAATACTTTTGGACTCGCCTGAAAGCAAGTTGCAGGCTCTTGCCACTCGATACTCGTTCAGGAAATCGGTAAAAACTTTGTGGTTTAGTTTCTTGAAAAATCGGCAAAAGGCGGGAGTCGTCATGTTGATGTGCTGAGCCACTTCATCCTGTAAAAATTGCCGATAGAAATTTTCTTCCATGAATTCAAATACCTTTTTCATTCTGAAGTGGTCTTGAGGCTTCACCTCCGCACTAATTTGATTGATGTTTAGCGGGACAAATTCTTGCGTGGTTGCCATGATTTGGAGAATTCGGAGCAGCTCAACCATCCGGTAAAAATTATCCATCTCTGACATTCGACCCAGCATCTGCCCAACTTCCCATCGAGTATGCCCATGAAAAGTAACCCCAGATTTTGCCCGTTCAAAAAGCTGCTGAACGGCTGCCATTTCTGGTTTGGTCAAAAAGTCGTTGCCGAGGAAGTCACTTCGCATTTGCACGACTATCTCCTGGTGACTTTCGTAGAGTTCCTGCGCAAAACCCAGGTGGGGAATATTCGGGCCAAGAAAAATCAGGTCACCATCCTCGTAATAGCTGATATGCTCTGCGATTTGTCTCTTACCTCTTCCGTTGGAAATGAACACGATTTCGTATTCTGGATGGCAGTGCCAGTAGGGTAGGCTAGAGCAGTTTTCCTCCGTAAACTGCCTGTAGGTAAAGGAACTGCCAAAAGAAGGTTGGATGTTTTCAAAGATTGGTTTGCCAATGCGCATTTGATATCAATTTTATGAGATTTGACCAAGTTGGATGCAAAATTATCATTTTTGGTTAAAATAGTACCAGTAGTTGTCAAAATCAGCGTAGTATTCTAGCCTTCATGGCGGCTACCTTTGTAAGGTATTTAAGTTTCATGTATTACCATTTAGTTTTAAGCACGTGGCATCCTCTCGGGTGTCACGTCCTTTTCCCCTGAAATTCTATTCTCCATTTTTTCAGATACTATTTTATCCTGTCCAGATTTTGAGCCGTTATCCTTTGGAAGCGGCTTTTTTCTTTGTTCTCAGATGGATGGCAAATTGTCGGGTGGGCTGCAAAATCTGTAAAATGCAGTTGGAAAACACGCACTTTGGTTTCATTTTTCTTAGATTTCCAACCCTTCAAAAACCTGATTTACGCTTTAAAAATGTTTTGTTCTTGATTGGGAACAAAGCAAACTGTATTTGTCACGCTCTCCATATTGTCACCCTTGATGCTTTGTTAGAAAATTTGATAATAATTTGATTATCAATAGGTTAAAATTTATTTTTGCAATTTTATCGAAACCGTTTTTATCCTCTTGAAGTAAGGACTAAACTTAAATTCACCACTAGGTACTTTTATAATTTGTAAAAATTAGGCTACTCAGAAAACTGACTTTTAGTAGATATTGGTAGGTCAAATAGAAGGAGCCGATTTACATTTGTAGTATAAAAAAGTGTGTAGCAGTGAAGCCTCAGTTCAAGCAGGAAACACACGGGTGGCTTTTAATTTTCCAGCAGAGGATAAGCAATTTTGTAGGGTAAGTATCTTTCACTAAGTTTGCGCACTTCTTTTTTAGCGTATCGGATTAATTTTCATTACAAATAAAACTCATGTTTATGGCACGTAATTTACTACTCACTTTCACTTTTCTACTAACAGGATTGGTGGCTTTTGGCCAAACTAGGTTGGAGGGAACGGTGACAGACGCTGAAACCGGCGAGCCAGTCATTTTTGCCACGGTGGCACTCTATCGTGATGGAGTGTTGAAAACCGGGACAGAGACTGACTTCGAAGGTTACTACAGCCTTTCCGAGATTGATGCAGGCACCTATGACGTTGAATTTTCCTACACAGGATATACTCCGTCCCGGGTTACAGGCATGATAATCAACAGTGGTAAGGTGAACAAATTGGACACGAAGCTTTCTTCAGGAGTCCAACTTGTAGAAGTAGTCGTTAAGTACGAACGACCACTTATTGTACAGGACGGAACTACCCAAGGGGGTATTCTTAGCTCCGAACAAATTAAAGCCTTACCAACACGGGATGTCAATGCCTTGGCATCGTTCACCGCTGGTGTTTCGTCTGCTGACGAAGGCGGCGCATTGAACATTCGTGGCTCCAGGTCTAACGGTACCAACTATTATATTGATGGTGTAAGGGTATCTGGCACACTTCCTCCAAAACAAGCCATTGAGGAGTTAGAGGTAATCACAGGTGGCATGGAAGCCCGCTACGGGGACGTGACGGGAGGAATCGTTTCCATCACAACTAAGGGGCCCTCCGAAAAATTCAGCGGTGGAGTTGAATTGGAGAGTTCACGGTTAACTGACCCGTATTACCAAGACCTCGCTAGCCTACAGTTGAGTGGGCCTATCATGAAAAGCAAAGGCCGCACCATTCTAGGTTACCGCGTCAACGGCCAATACCAGTACAACAAAGACAGCAACCCACCAGCTACGCCAGTTTATAGGGCTAAGGACGATGTGCTTGCTGAATTGGAGGCGAACCCAATCCGAATTGTCGGAAACACGGTTTACCCCGCTGCTGAATACGTTGACAATGAAGGCGTGAATGCCATGGATTACAACCCAAACAATGACAATACTTCCATCAACTTGAATGGTAAATTGGATGCGAATTTGGGCAAGAACGTGGACGTTACGCTCTCCGGCACTTACGATGATTCTCAGAATACGTTCACACCATCTAGTAATGGTACCACTTGGCAGACTTTCAACTCACAATTCAATCCAACACAAAAAAACTCCCGCCTGCGTGGCAACTTCCGCTTCCGCCACCGCCTTGGTGGTGCGGCCAACCCAGAAGGTAAAGGTGACGGGAAAGGCTCCGTCATTCAAAACGCTGTTTACACACTCCAATTTGGTTACGAAAAATCCAAATCCAGTGTTTCTGACCCACGCCATGGTGACAATCTTTTCAACTATGGTTATATCGGCAAGTTTGACCTTGCTTGGGAGCCAACGATTGACCCCGTTGTTGATTTGAGCCGCCCTGACACAATCGATATTTATGATGGGCAAGTGGACTACACGAGGGTGTTAAATGGTTATACGCCGAACACGGATATCAATCCAATTTTGACAAGGTACATTCCAAATAACGGATCTGATTTTGCTGATTTTGCCGATTACGAAACTATCAACGGTCGTATCCCATCCACTTTGGGCAGCATTTGGGGAGGCCACCATACAAATATTGGTGCTGTTTACAATTCGAACAACAAAAGCAGCAGTGACCTCTACACCTTCAATGCCAACACCTCTTTTGAATTGGTGCCGGGTGGGTCAGGAAGCAATCGCCACCAAATACAATTTGGTATCATGTACGAGCAAAGAAAATCACGGAGTTATTCTGTGGCACCATTTGGTCTTTGGACGTCTGCAAGGCTGCACGCCAACGAGCATATTGAAGGCCAGGGCCTAGATTCGTCTCAGGTCGTTGGAACTATGGAAGGCACCTATTTCAGGAGAACATTTGCTGGTGATACTATTTGGACAATCGACGTTCCAATCTATGCTCCTAATATTACCACGGAGAATTCCGACAACCAGTTCTTCCGCAGGGTAAGGGATGCACTTGGCATGCAACTGAACGAGTACGTAAACATTGACGGCCTCGACCCAAGCCAACTGAACCTTGACATGTTCTCCGCACGGGAACTCAATGACGATAATCGGATAGGCTATTATGGTTACGATTACTTGGGCAATGAGCTTGACGGGATAACTTTCGAAGATTTTTTCACCCATAAAACAGCTGGTGTACGTGATTTTCCAGTGGCGGCATTTGAGCCAAACTATCAGGCAGCGTACATTCAGGACAAGTTCAAATTCAGGGACGTGTTCTTCCGGGTTGGCTTGCGCATCGACCGCTTTGATGCCAATACTAAGGTGTTGAAAGACCCATATTCCCTTTATGACGTAATGACGGCTTCTGACTTTCAAACCAAATTCGGCACCGATCGTCCGGGCAACATTGGTGATGACTTCAAGGTATATGTGACAAGTGAAGGAGGAGAAACCGTAAAGGCCTATCGCAACGAAGACACATGGTACTTTGCCAACGGCGCACCTGCCAACGATGGCACGGAAATATTTGGTGGAACAATCGTTTACCCTCGCTATGCCACGGATGATAACTCCAAGCGTGACATTACCAGCGAAAACTTTGACCCAGATGTTTCTTTCGAAGACTATACACCGCAAATCAACTGGATGCCGCGTTTGGCATTCTCCTTCCCGATTTCGGATGAGGCCAACTTTTTCGCCAACTACGACGTACTTGTACAGCGCCCACCTTCCAACTCCCTTGTAAGCCCGCTTACTTATTTTTACTGGGAGCAAAATGGCAGTGGCCTTCGCAACAATTCCAACCTGAAGCCAGAGCGCACGGTAACATACGAAGTTGGTTTCCAGCAAAAAGTAGGAACCAACTCTGCCGTGAAGTTGTCAGCTTACTACAAAGAGTTGCGTGACATGATTCAGAGCCGTTTCTACCTAAACGTGCCTGCACCGGTGAACAATTACGAAACCTTCGATAACCTTGACTTTGCAACGGTTAAGGCCTTCTCAATTAGCTATGACCTGCGCCGTACTGGCAATATCCAAATGAATTTGTCCTATACCCTGCAGTTTGCAGATGGCACTGGTTCAAACGCCGAGTCATCAAGGGGTCTAGCTTCAAGGGGTATTCAGCGGACGTTGTTCCCAATGAGCTTCGACGAGCGTCACCGCATCAATGCAATTATTGACTACCGCTACGCTTCCGGTCAGGCATACAATGGCCCTACCATCGCAGGTATTGACATTTTGGCTAATACTGGTGTAAACTTCGCAGCTTCCACCGTTTCAGGCCGTCCATACACCGCTGCTATCCAGCCAGAGGCATTTGGTTCATCTGGTATCAAAGGTGCCGTGAACGGTTCAAGGCTTCCGTGGAATACTTTGGTGGCCATGCAAGTTGACAAACAGTTCAACCTCACTAAAGAAGGTGCAAGTCGCAATATTGGAATGAACGTTTATGTGCGGGTTTCCAACCTGTTTGACAAGCGCAACATCCAAGGCGTTTACACCTACTCAGGTGAGCCGAACGACGACGGCTTCTTGAATTCGGCTCGTGGTGCCCTGCAGCTTCAAAATGCAACGGGTACGGGACAAAGTTCATCCGCTTACTTGGCGTCTTATCAGTGGAGGATGTTGAACCCTAACAATTACAGCCTTCCAAGAAGGATATACATTGGTGCCATCTTTGATTTTTAAGATTTGAATTTATCCTGGTAAAAGCAGGGCTAGCCTGCTTTTACCAAAATTGAATATTTATAGAATTGTTGTTGGATGGATGACCTGCCTTTGAAAGCCAAATTTTGGCAAAGGCAGTTATCAGTTCAGCAATAAAACCAAATTTTTGAACCATGCGTAGTTTTAAAACAATACTAACAACTGCAGTGGCAATTTTGGTCTTTGCCTCCTCGGCTCATGCATATTATGACCCGAGCAGGCAGCACAAAAAGCCCAGCAAAAATACCGTCAATTTCCGGGAGGCATGTGTGACTGCCAAGGCCCAGATTGACCAAGACGTAAACAACGTACGTGCCCGTTTGACCACTGGTGGCGACGTTTGGTGGGATCGAGCCGATGGCAAATATGTGGTGCCAAAAGTGCCACTCGGCCAGACTGAGGTTTCTTCCATCTTCGCCGGAGCCGTTTGGCTTGGTGGGTATGACAATGGTGGCAACTTGAAAACTGCCTGTCAGACTTATGGCAACAATGGTGGAAACAGTGACTTCTGGCCTGGCCCACTATCGCCAGACGAAGGAACTACTACCAAGGAGACCTGCAGTAATTGGGACAAGTTCTTTGAGGTTTCTGGTCCAGAAATCCAAGAACACCTCACCTTTTATCAAACAGCACTTGAAGGCGGTGCTCCTTATACGGAAGACATGATTCCGCCGGGTGTAAAAGGATGGCCAGGCAGGAAGAACCAATTCTTCTTTGGCGTCCACAATTTCCTTTTGCCAGATACCGACCAAGGCCTCGCTGGTTTTTACGACCAAGATGGAGACGGTTATTACGAGCCGCTGGATGGTGACTTTCCTACCATTGAAATTCGTGGTTGTGAGGAATTCCCGCCACAATTCCCGGATGAAATGATTTTCTGGATTTACAACGATGAAGGTGGCGCTGCCACCCACGGTGAGACCAATGGTATCGCCATTCGTATGGAGGTGCAGGTTCAGGCATTTGGTTATTCAACGAACGACCAGATAAACGACATGACCTTCCAGCGCTACAAGCTCATCAACCGTGCGAAAGAGGACATTGATAGCACATTCTTCGCCATGTGGGTGGACTCTGATTTGGGTTGCCACCTCGATGACTATGTTGGTTGCGATGTTGAAAGAAGCCTTGCTTATACCTACAACGTTGACGCAGAAGACGGCCAGCCAGGTATCACTTGTGATGGTGTTCCTACTTACGGGACTGATGTTCCAATCATCGGTGTGGACTACTTCCGTGGCCCATTGGATGAAAATGGTGATGAGTTAGGAATGTCTTCGTTTACGTATTTCAACAACACGATAGCTAGCCCTCCTCCGGGTACAACCGACCCAGCTACTGATGTTGAATTCTACCGCTACCTTTCTGGTAGCTGGAAAGATGGCACCCATGTTACATTCGGAGGTGATGGATACGATCCAACAAATACTAACCCTGCTAATTTCATTGACTTCGCATTTCCTGGCGACCCTGATGATCCAAATGGTTGGTCAATGTGCAACCCAGGGCCTGAGTTCCCTACTGGCTTGCCCGCTTATGACCGTCGTACTGTTCAAGCATCAGGTCCTTTCGTTCTTCAGCCAGGTGCTGTGAACGAGCTGATCATCGGTGCAGTTTGGGTACCAAGCCTCGACTACCCATGCCCAGATATTTCAAAACTGCAAATTGCTGACGACCTTGCACAAGACTTGTTCGACAACTGCTTCGACATCATTGACGGCCCCGATGCCCCAGATGTTGACTGGATTGCCCTAGACCGGGAAATCATTGCCGTTCTGACAAACAGGCCATCGCCTGCTTCGAACAACTATTTGGAGTTGTACGAAGAGAATGTAATTGGTATCAATGCGGCTATTCCAAACATTGATTCAACTTACAATTTCGAAGGATATATGATTTATCAGGTGGCTGGCCCAGGTGTCAGCACTTCTGAGTTTGACAACCCAACAAAAGCTAAGTTGGTTTATTGGGTGGATGTAAAGAATGGCATTAAAGCACTTTACAATTGGGTTTCCGTGGAAAACCCTGGTGCCGAGCTTGACCCTACCGTTCCTGAGTACATTTTTTACCCAGAAGTAAAAATTGAAGCCTTGGACAATGGTATCAGGCACACGTTCAACTTCACTGAAGACCAATTTGCGACCAGCGACCGCCGACTTATAAATCACCGCAAATACTACTATACGGCACTGGCTTATGGTACGAACAACTGGCAACAGTTCAACCCACTCGAACAGAACGGTCAAAAAGTGACCTTTTTGGTGGGTAGAAGGAATATTGGTCCGAACGCCGATGGTTTCCCTTACACCGTAATTCCAAGGCCAATCGTTGACCGTACGGTCAATTCGACCTATGGCGATGGACCGATAATCACCCGTATTGATGGTGTTGGTGCTGGCAACAATTTCCTCGATGTTTCTGATGACATGAGGGCAAAAATGCTGAGTGCTGATTTTGATGGTAAAATCGTTTACGAGCAAGGCCGTGGCCCTATTGATGTAAAAGTATTCAACCCGCTGGAAGTGCTGGATGGTAAATTCCAACTCACTTTTACCGACGAGAACATGACGAACGACAAGTTGGACCAAAGTGTATTCTGGAAGCTCACCAATTTAGGCACGGGCGAAGAAACCGTTTCTGACAAGTCGTTGAATTTCTTGAATGAGCAAATCTTTGGACAGTATGGTTTCACCATTTCTGTGGGCCAAACGACCGATGCAGGTGCTTGTAGCAGCAATACATTTGGTGCTATTGGCAACGAACAAACCTACCGGGATTTGAATGCGCCAAATTGGTTCAGAGGCATCAAGGATGGTTACAACGTTACAAGTGACAACTTCCCTGGCGTATTGAATACTGCATTTGATTTTATCAGGTTTGATGAAAACAGCTGGGACTGTCACTATGAAAACATGTTACTTTCCTTGGGTGATGGCAGCTTTTCGCCCTACCAATTGACCGATTTCAGGTCAAGGATAGGCGGCACTGAATTCCCATTTTTCTTGTCTCCGGCATGGAGGAGTGCTCAGAACTCTATCGTGGCAAAGCCAGATGATGTTTTGGCGGATTTGAACAACGTGGACATCGTTTTTACTTCTGACAAATCAAAGTGGAGCCGTTGCATCATCGTGGAAATGGCCAATACAGACTATACCAGCTTTGCACTGAAGGAAGATGGGACGCCAGTTACCACAGCTGGTACTACGCCAACCAACCCAATTCTCAGCTTCGACCTTCGCAACTCACCATCCGTGGGTAAGGAAGATGCTGATAATGATGAACTTCCAGACCCAGATGGCGATGGTATCGGAATGGGATGGTTCCCAGGCTATGCCGTGAACGTCGAAACTGGTAAGCGAGTGAACATTTTCTTTGGTGAAAACTCAGCCTACTCTGAGCAGACTGGATTTCTGAGCAACTACATCAATGGCAAGCCGAACGGTGCTGACATGATGTTCAACCCGACTTCGCAATTGTTTTGGCCTGCTGATTACTCTGCTGACTTCAGTGTGTTCAACTCACCGATGTTCTGGTATGCTGGTGGCCAACACTACATTTATGTGACCACGGAAGACTACGATGAGTGTGCTTACCTCCGTGGAAGGTTTGACCCGAACGAGTCTGACATCAAGAAAGTGAACGGCTTGAAACGCATCACGTGGGCAGGTTTGCCTTTGCTGAATACGGGCACTCAATTTTTGTCTTACAAAGATGGGCTTATTCCAAACGACCTGGCCATCAAGCTCAGGGTGGACAATTCTTATGCTGTTGCTACGGGCACGGGTGAGTTTAACGGCTACCCAACCTATGAATTTGAACTCGCTGGCAAACAAGCTGAAGCATTGACTCAAGAAGGCATCAACGAAGCATTGGACAAGATAAACATGGTGCCTAACCCGTACTATGCCTTCTCCGACTACGAAGACGGCCGTTTGTCAAACGTGGTGAAAATCACCAACCTGCCAGCCAAGTGCATCGTCACGATTTACTCGCTGGATGGGAAATTCATCCGTCAATACAACCGGGACGAACTTCCTGGTATGTCCAACGGTAGTGGAACGCCTAATTCTCAAATCATCCCTGACATCGAATGGGACTTGAAGAACAGCAAAGGCATTCCGATTTCTGCTGGGGTTTACCTCGTTCACGTGAACGCTTACGACCTCGGCGAGCGCACCCTGAAGTTCTTTGGCATCACTCGCCAGTATGACCCGACGGGCTTGTAAAAATCAGCAAGAACTTGGAATTTCGGTTCCGGCAAGGATGTGGTCTTCACCACCAGAATTGCCGGACCCGAACTCCATTCTCTTCATCAAATTCAAAGAAAATTTTATGAATAAGTCATTATACCTTTTTCTTACCCTGGCGTTGTTGGCAATGACTGCAACCGGATTGCAAGCAGGCAACCCAGACCGGCAGGGCGAGGCTGGCGCTCCAGAACTGCTCATGAACCCATGGGCCAGAAGCGCAGGCTTACACTCCATGACCACTTCGATGGTAACGGGCGTAGAGTCCATGATGCTCAACATCGCCGGACTTTCCAGGATTAACAAAACAGAGGTGATTTTTGGCCATTCCGAGTACCTCAGGGGTACTGGCATCACAACTAATGCGATTGGCCTTGCGCAAAAAATTGGCACCAATAGCGCCATCGGCCTCAGCATCATGACCCTCGATTTCGGTGAAATACAACGCACCACCACCTTCCAACCAGAAGGAACTGGCAGCACGTTTTCACCTCGTTTCGTCAACATCGGACTTGGCTTCTCACATACTTTTGAGAACAAAGTATCGGTAGGCGTGTTGGGCCGTGCCGTTTCCGAAGGCGTTGAAGACGTAAACGCCACAGGCATTTGCATGGATGCTGGCGTACAGTATGTAACTGGCGACCGTGAGAACTTCAAGTTCGGCATTTCACTTCGTAACGTCGGTGGCCGGATGCAGTTCCGTGGCGAGGGCTTGTCCCAGTCCATTGAAATCCCGGGCTTCGACGGAGAACACGGCTTGGTGACCAACCAGCGTGCGACAAGTTTTGAAATGCAGTCTGTATTGAACATCGGATTGTCCTACGACTACTATGTGGTTGGCAATAACCGCCTCTCCGTTGCTGGTAACTACACTTCCAATGCCTTCTCGGAGGACCAGATTGGTGGTGGAATTGAGTTTTCCTACAATGAATTGGTGATGCTTCGGGCTGGTTACAAACTTGACCTTGGCCAAGTTTCTAAGTCCACCAACGAGTTCAACGACCAGCCGTTGTACACTGGTATTGCTTTTGGCGCAACTTTGAACGTGCCTACCAGCAAAAAGGAAAATGCACCGCATATCGCAATAGATTACGCCTACCGTACCACGAAGATTTACGATGGCACGCACAATTTTTCTGTGCGCATCAGCCTGTAAAATATTTGGTGAAGCCGCCAACTGAGCGGCTTCACCATTTTTCTTTTCCCGAAAGCAACGCTCCCGCTTCCACTTCTTTTCCTGTAAAAATGCTGTCCCTTGCTCCGCAATGAGTTGATGCTCACCTTGCCTGCTCGGTCATTTCACCAAATAGAAAAGCCATGAATCTGAACCTGACACGGCTATCCATGCTGGGAGTACTCACCTGCTTCCTCAGCCCCGCTTTTTCAAGAGAGCCGCTCCGGCCACCCAAGAAAAACGGCGTTCCTCCACCTGCCGTAAATTACCGGGCAGGCTGCACCACCGCCCAAGCGCAAATCGACATGGACATCAACAACGTGCGGGCAAGGCTGCTCACCGGCGGCGATATGTGGTGGGATCGCAGCGATGGCAAATACGTGGTGCCGATACCGTTGCCCGGCCAGCCGGAGGTCTCTGCCATTTTTGCCGCAGGCATCTGGATGGGTGGATATGACAATGGCGGCAACTTGAAAATGGCTTGCCAGACCTACGGCAACAACGGTGGCAACAGCGACTACTGGCCGGGGCCACTCTCAAGCGAAGAAGGCACTACCGACCCAGCCACTTGCAATAATTGGGACATACATTTTGAGGTAAAAGGAGTGGAAATCATGCAACATTTGAACCGGGTGAATGAGGCATTGAACGGTGGCCAACCCTATTTGGAGTCAGAAATCCCATTGAGCGTGAAAGGCTGGCCGGGGAAAGGCAACCCTTATTTCACCGAAATCCACGGCTTTGACCTCCCCAATTCCGATCACGGGCTTGCGGGATTTTATGATTACGATGGCGATGGAAATTACGAGCCTTTGGACGGAGATTTCCCAAACGTTGAAATGCGTGGCTGCGAAGAATACCCGCCTCAATTTCCTGACCAACTCATTTTCTGGATTTACAACGACGAAGGCGGCGGAGCCATTCATGGTGAAACAAATGGCATTCCCATCCGCATGGAAATACAGGCCACCGCCTTTGCCTACGCCACCGACGACCAAATGAATGACATGACCTTCCAGCGGCACAAGTTCATCAATCGGGCGAAGGAGGATATTGATTCTACCTATTTTGCACTTTGGATGGATGCTGACCTTGGCTGCTATTTGGATGATTACCTCGGCTGCGACCCCACCAGGGGTTTGGCATATTTTTATAACCAAGATGCACAGGATGGGCAACCGGGCATTAATTGTGATGGCGTTCCAACTTACAGCACGAACATTCCAGCACTGGGAGTGGATATTTTTCGTGGGCCTTTAGATGAGAATGGGATTGAGTTGGGAATGAGCTCATTTACTTACTGGAATAATAATGCTGACTTATCGGTTTTAGTAGGTCCTGGTCAAGACATTGAGTTCTACCGATATATGACAGGTTCATGGAAAGATGGTACAAGGTTTTCTTATGGAGGCTATGGATATGACATAACAAGCAATAACTATTACCCTTTTGCTTTTCCTTCTCCACCGGATGATGTCAACGGATGGTCTATGTGTTATCCAGGACCACCATTTCCTTCTGGTTTGCCCATTTATGATAGGAGTTCCGTCCAATCCTGCGGCCCATTTACCCTCCAGCCTGGTGCGGTGAACGAGCTTATTTTCGGCGTCATCTGGACACCGAGCATGGACTACCCCTGCCCGGACATGAGCAAACTTTACTTCGCCGACGACTTGGCGCAGTGCTTTTTTGACAATTGTTTTGAATTGTTGGACCCCATTGATGCGCCTGATGTGGACTGGGTGGAACTGGACAGGTCAGTAGTGGGTGTTTTGTCCAACAAACCTGCGCCCAGCTCCAACAATTTTCAAGATGGGTACGAGGAAAGCATGGGCTGCTTCCCCCTGAACGCACCTGACAATACCTATAATTTCGAGGGTTACTTGGTCTATCAATTGGCTGGTCCTGATATCACCCAAATTGGCCTTGACGACCCGACGAAGGCGAGGCTTGTTTTCCATACCGACGTAGAAAACGGCGTAAAATCCGTGTACAACTGGAAGTCCTTGTCCAATCCGAACTACGACCCCAGCATTCCCGGTTCCGACGATGTGCTCTACTACCCAGAACTACAAGTGCAAGGCATAGACGATGGCGTGAAACATTCGTTCCGCCTCACCACCGAGGCTTTTGCCGAAGGCGACAGCCAACTCATCAACCACAAAAAATACTACTACCTGGCCAAGGCGTATGCCTACAACCAGTACCAGCCTTTTGACCCCTTGACGCAAGTTGGGCAAAAAACGGAGTACGTGGACAGCCGCCGAAACGTGCGGGTTTACACCGTCATTCCCCGCCCCATCATTGACCAACAGCTCAACGCCAGATTCGGTGACCTGCTCCCCGTCACTCGACTCGAAGGGGTGGGTGTCGGCGGTAATTTCGTGGACATGGACGATGCCACGCTCGCCAAGATACTGGACGGCAGTTTCACGGGCGAAATAGGCTACAATGCTGGTCGCAGTCCAATTGATGTAAAGGTTTACAACCCGCTCGGCCTGGTGAACGGCGATTACGAAATCACGTTTTTGGACGAAGATATGACCAACAACAAACTGGACCAACAGGTGCGCTGGCGGTTACAGCGGATCAATTCCAACGACCCGCCCATCCCTTCCGAGCAGTTGCTGGACAGGACGAACGAGCAAATTTTCGCACAATATGGATTCAGCGTCTCAATTGGCCAAACTGCAGAACCCGGCGATTGTATCAATAACCCAATGGTTGGTGCCATTGGCGCTTCGCAAACCTACGCCAACCCCAATGGCCCGCACTGGTTCAGTGAAATTGGCCCTGGCTTCAAACTCTCGGCTTCAGCACCTTACAATAAGGTCTTTGACTATCTGATGCCTACCGAGTCAGGAGATTGTGATTTATCGCCATTGGCGAAAATGGGCGGGGGCTTTGTGCCTTATGGGCTTTGCAAATGGGCAATTCCTTCTGGCCCCAACCCGATTCCATACGTCACACCAGCTTGGAAATTGTCAAACAATGCTTCGGTTGTTGTGAACGGTTGGCAAGCAAAGCTCAATAACGTGGACATCGTTTTTACCTCAGATAAATCACTGTGGAGCCGTTGCATAGTGGTGGAATCCTTCAGTCTTGATTACAAGAACTTCGCACTCCGAGAGGATGGCAGCCCGGCTACCCCGGTGGGGGTTAGCGAAAATTTTGACCTGCGCAGCTCACCATCTGTGGGAAAGGAGGACGCCAACAATGACGGCCTGCCCGACCCAGATGGAGACGGCATCGGCATGGGCTGGTTCCCCGGCTACGCTGTGGATGTGGAAACTGGCAAGCGGCTCAATGTTTTTTTTGGAGAAAACTCTGCATTCAGTGACCAGAACGGTTACGTGGACAGTTATCCAGGTGGCAAGCCTAATGGCGCTGACATGCTTTTCAATCCAAATGACCAGCTGTTGCTTGAAGCTATTGAAGAAGGCAACATGATGCGCTACTATACTGGCGGGCAGCATTTTATCTACGTTGCCAATGATGAATATGACGAGTGCGCTTTCCTCCGCTCCCGCCTCGACCCTGCGGAGACCAACATTAAAAAAGTGGTTGGGATGAAAAGAATAATGTGGGTAAGCTTCCCTATTTTGCCGGATGGCAAAACCCTTTTACCGCTCAGTCAAGGACTCATCCCGAATGAGTTTCGGGTAAAACTGCGGGTGGACAATCCGTATGAAGTGTCCGTTGGTACAGGGGAATTTAACGGTTACCCGACCTACCGCTTCAAGGTGAATGGGCTGGCGCCGATTCCGTATTCCCTCCCCGGACAAAAACCTGCCTTGGCGCTGATAAATGTAGTGCCCAATCCGTTTTACAATTCGGCAGCCTATGCAGATAATTCGGGAAGCGGCGTGGTGAAAATCACCAACCTGCCCGCCAAATGTACGGTGACGATTTACACCGTGGATGGAAAAGTCGTTCGGCAATTCCAGCGGTACGAGCAGCCCGGCCAGCCTGTCGGCAGTGGCATTGAAGAAACGCAAATCCTTCCCGATTTGGAATGGAACGTGAAATCCGCAGCAGGCGGACAAGTGAGCACGGGCGTTTACCTCATCCATGTGAATGCGCCGGGTATCGGGGAGCGAACGCTGAAATTGGTGGTGATTTGATTAAAAATATGACGGTGCATCAAATGTAAGGCTGGGGCTTTTCTCAAGAATTAACAAAACGCTAAATTCGGCTGCGTTCAAAACTCTGCTGATTCCCCATAGATTAAATCCCTGACAATCAGGGGTGTAGCCACTCCCGATAGGTATTGTGTTGAAATCCAGTCCCATCCTGGCCAGCACCCCGGCGTCCACATCGTCCGTCTTGGTCTTGACGTTGAGGCTGAGCGTGTAGGCCTTGACGGTGTTGGGCAGCATGATGCTCACTGCCGCCCGCCCTCGTGCAGGAAGTAGGTCAGGCCTTCGTAATAGACGCCCGTGGTCTCTATGGTGAACCAAAGCGGCGTACCGGCCAGGTTCAATTTGTCTGTCCATTCCACGAGCCTTTTGAAGCAAGACTGGTTGTTGTCAAACCGTTTGCTGCTCTTGACCTTGCTGCGCTGCTCCGAGTCCAGCGTGCCGAAGGCTGCCTTGAAACAGTCCTTGCTCTGGTCAATGCCGACGTTTTGTTTCACGATAGTTGCCATGTTCAAAGTGTTTACTGGTGAAATAAAAAATTCGGTTCTCCATCGACTTGTCTCGCAACTTATGCTGGCTGGCTTGGACAGGGAAACTGCCTTAAGTGTCGTTCTGTCCCAAAAGAACCTCCAAAGACAGGGTTACCCTATTGGTGTACATAACGCTTGGGTTGTTTTGCCATCAGTAACTCCCGCCTCCGGTGACTCTAAGTTGCCATTTTTTCAATGAACTTTGCTTGGGGCATCAATATACGAGCTATCGGGACGCCGACGTTAAAGCTGGGACTGCTGCCAAAAGTAACACAGTCTGCCAGACCGTGCTTCCACGTTTGCAAGGAAGGTCGCATTTGGGAAATGGAAACGCACGGTCTGGCAGACCGTGTTACTTTTTGGTGCCGCTTCGCTGGATGCTTGCTGGAACTGCTGTTTATTGGTGAAAAATTGATGCAGTGAAATTGCAGGCAGCGTTGCTTTCTGCCATGCTATTTAATCCGTTTCGCTTGCGTAATGAACGACAGTCCTTGAGTGCCTTGCAATGAATTCATTACCCCTTCGAACAAAGGTTCGGAGCAGCCTTTTGGCGTTTTCCATTCTACAATGAAATTGGCACCGGTGCCGCCTGTTATATCCTTTTCGTCAATAATTATTTCCACCGTTTCTAATGGTGCCATATAAATTGGGCCCTTAAAATAGCTTCTTATGGATGTGCCGTGTGTGTCGAAATATTCAGCTTTTAGAAGATAGATGGTGTCTATGTCACTGGTGTTCCGAAGGCTTATCATGCAGGTGAGGTTAAATTTCTGGTGTTGTGATATGCTGTAAATTTGAGAATATACGGAAAGGTAGGATTTCCCATGCTCCAGGGAATCCTTGTTGCTGATATCCACGATTCTTTTTGACCAGTTTTCTGGATTAATAGAACTAATTTCCTTGTGTTTTTGGCAACCAATAAGGAAAAGTAGCATTAAGGGAATCAGGATTATTGGCTTCATAACTTTGTTTTTTATACAGCATGGATATATTTAATTCCCTAAGCGTGTTCCTATTATTATCTAATTCAGCTCATAGCTGACTACCGCACCAGCGTCGTTCCCCCCCGATAATTCACGCTCACGTCATCAATAAAATCCACCTCCAAGTACCAGACATACACACCAGCGGGCATGTCCTTTCCTTTGAAAGTGCCGTCCCAGCCGATGGCAGGGTCGTTTATGGAGAAATTGGCGGCTTCGTACATCCGCTCACCCCAGCGGTCGAAGACCTGGAACAGCTTGATTTCTTTGACCATTTCGCTACTGCCGTGAACGTGCAGCAGGTCGTTCAGTGGGTTGCCACCCGTGCCGGGCGCAAAGCCAGAGGGCACCTGAATGTCCCGCAGTTCCCGCACGAAGATGTTGATGAGGTCTTCGGCGGTGCAGCCGTTTTCATCCGTCACCGTGAAGGTCACACTGGCGGGGCTTACCACGATGAACTCCCCGATGCGACTCGTTGAGTCCACGGGCTGCAACAGCGGGTTGTTCGACTCCCAGAGGTACATCGCCGTGCCAGCGTTCGCAAGGTGTTGGATGACCGGGTCGAGAATCAGGGTCGAGTTATACATCACCATTGTATCGGGGCCGAGGTTTACGGTCAGCAACTTTGGTTCATCAACGTAAATCTGTTCTTGCACCCATTCGCAGCCAAAGGCATCTTGTATGACGATATCGTAGAGCCCAAGGTCAAGTCGAGTGAAAACAGTGGTGCCGCCGACTGCTTCGTCATTGAACCAGGTTTTATAAGGTGGGTTGCCGCCCATCGGGATAACCTCGATGCGGCCATCTTTTTTACCAAAACATGTGACATAATCAACGGCCAGTTCAGCCGTCAGCGCCGATTCTTCGGTGACGTTGATGGAATCCAAGACTGCGCAGCCTGCGACATCCGAAACGGTCAAATAGTAGGTTCCAGCCGCAAGGCTATCCAGGTTTTGCGAAGTGGAGGTAAATCCGTTCGGCCCCGTCCAGCCGTAATTGAAAACCCCAGAACCGCCTGTCACAGTGGTGTTGATGGCGCCATCGCTGCCACCGAGGCACCGAACGCCCTGCTGCGAAAGCTGCGTGACCACTGCCATGTCTTCCCCCACGGTTTCGGAGATGGTGGCGGTGCAGCCATTGGCATCCGTCACCGTGACGGAGAAAGGGCCAGCGCCCAACCCCGTCAAATCTTCCGTGGTCTCGTTGTTGTCCCAAGCGAACTGGTAACTACCACTGCCGCCCAGCACCGTCAGGTTTATTTGGCCAGTGCTGCTGCCGATGCAGCCTGTGTTGGTCGGTACGGTGGAGAGCTGTAATTGGCTCGGTTGGTTGACGGTAGAACATGCCGTTGCCGTACAGCCGTTGCCGTCGGTTATGGTGAGGCAATAGCTATTGGCGATGACGCCGGAAAGGTTCGGCGTGGTAGCGCCATTGCTCCACAAATAGGTCAGCGGCGCAGTGCCGCCAGTGGCGACGGTCGTGATGGTTCCGTTAATTTGCCCAAAACAAAGCACGTTCGTTGGCGTGAGTTGTAAGGAAATCGCTGGTGGGTCGGTCAATGTGGTGCTTTGCGTAGCAGTGCAACCATTGGCGTCCGTCACCGTGACGGTGTAGCTCGTTGCACTCAACATATCGGCCATTTGGCCAGTGTCACCGTTGCTCCAAGCGTACTGAAATCCGCCAGCGCCGCCGGTTGCCGAGGCCGTTGCGAAGCCAGTCGAACCGCCGTTGCAGAGCGGGTTGGTTGGGGTGATGCTCGGCAAAATGGCGGATGGTTCCAGCACCGTGGCCGTTGCTGTTGCGGAGCAACCATTAAAGTCCGTCACCGTGACGGTGTAGCTGCCCGCTAGGAGGTTGGTGGCGAGGTCCGTGGTGGCGTTCCCAGCCGCCGCATCCCAGAGGATGTCGTGGGGGCTGGTGCCTCCGTTGATGATGACCAATGCCCCGCCCGTAGCTGCACCGAAGCAAGCGGCACTATCGGTGGCTGGGTTGAGGGTGAGTTGGCTGGGTTGCGTCAGGTTAATTGTGTCACTGGCCGAACAGCCGTTGGCGTCCATCACGGTGACGATTTGAAGTCCTGGGCCGAGGTTGATGGCCACCGAATCGGTTTGCCCATTGTTCCAAACAAAACTGTACGGCGCCGTGCCACCTGTGACTGGAGCGGCTACCACCGCATCCCCGATACCATAGCAACTGATAGGATTGACGACATTTGGCTGAATATCAAGTATTTGCGGAGCTGAAACCGTCACTGTGATATTGTTCGGGCAAGCCCAAGAATCCAGCACGGTGGCGGTGTAGGTGCCTGCGGCAACGCCCGTGTAAATGCCCGTCATGTTGTTCACGCCATTGAAAGTGTAAACATAATCGCCAGCACCGCCGGAGGCTTGGAGCGTTACGGTGCCATCGCTGTCACCGTTGCAGGTAATGTTGGTTTGGCTAGCCACCATGAGGCCAGGAGCGGTGCAGGCGGGGGTGGAGCAGGTGGCTGTTCCAGTTAGCCCGTTGCACTCGCCGATGCCATATACTTCAATGGTCACATCTTCGCTGAGGGTCAGGCCGTTCACAGTTTCTGTGAGATTGTTTGTTTGGGTAAACGGCCCACCGTTGATGCTGACCATGTAGCCCATTGCGCCAGCAATTGGGTCCCAATTGAAGGTGATGCTGTTGTTCGTAATGTCCGAACAAGTGACATTTGGTGGGGGCAGCACGTCGTTGACGACGATGGTGATGCTGTCGTAAACCATGCAACCGTAGGTGTCAGAGGCCGAAAGGTAGTAGGTGGTGGTTTGGTCGGGGCTTGCGATTGGATTCGGACAATCGGTGCAGCTGAGGCCAGCGGCTGGCGTCCACTCGTAAAAAAGTTGGTAGAGTGGCTCAAAGGTGATCGTCCAATCGAGGATGGTGCCGTTGAAGCCCATTTGGTCGTCGAGGACAAGGAGCTGCCAGGTGCCGTTGGTGAGGTAGTCCCCATCCCAGAGGTCAGACCAGACGCCTTCTGGGGCGAAGGTGCCGTTGGCAAAAGATGGCTGGCCGCCGGAGGAGCAGGGTGGCCACGGGAAGCCCGCCCCGATGTTGTTTGTTGCCGTTGGCGTAAAACAGACGTTGGTGTAGTCGTCGCAGTTGGAGCCGTTGTCGGAACTCAGTTCGA
The DNA here is from genome assembly GCA_021739645.1 of Saprospiraceae bacterium. Lineage (GTDB taxonomy): Bacteria > Bacteroidota > Bacteroidia > Chitinophagales > Saprospiraceae > UBA6168. The sequence goes on from JAIPBL010000013.1 coordinate 83,890, forward strand.
TGAACTGCCCGCTCGGTGAAATGAGGAACAGGTCAAGGTCGTCCACCCAGTTGTGGTCAACGTTCACGCAGACTGATTGAATGACGCCCGGCCCCAAGGTAACGGGCTGAACACCAGCCACTTGTATCGGAGAGTAGGCAGGGGTTGCGGTGGTTACGGTGTAATCTTGTGAGTTGGTGAATGATGGCGGCAACGGCAGCGGTATCGGCAGCGTACCGTCCAATTGCACCGAATCGAACCTGCAAATCGTGGTATCTGGCCCCAGTTCTGGCGGTACGATTTCATTGTCTCGAATGAAAACCCAGAAAGTGTCCCGGTTGCAAATGTCTCGTTGGATGTCGAAGCCGATGGTTTCAAGGCCTTCAGGAATTCCATCCTCGAAGGCAACGATGGGGATGGTGATAGAGCTATCGCCGGTTGGGATGAACAAATTGAGCGGGATGTCCAAGTAGTCCACGCCGTTTTGCGCCGTGCCGATGATGGTGTAGTCAAGCGGAAAATCGGCCTCCACTGGGCTGGGGTAGGTGAAGGTGATGGAGCCGCTGGCACAGTCCTCGGTGACAGTTCCGTCGAGGCTGACCGTCGAGGTTTCGACCTTGAGCGAGCCAGTTCCGAAGGATTTTGCCTCCAAAAAAACTCCGGTGTCATAAGCATTGTCGCCCACGTCAGAAACCATCAGTTTGATGGTGTATGTTTCACAGGGAATGACCACAGCCTCGGCGATGAAAACGGACAGGTAGGCATCATAAACTGGCTGACCGTTGTTGGTCGTATTGTCGTTGTAATATTGGACGTACTGTGAACCGCAGGCAGATGGGTTGACATTATTGATTGTTACCGGGGTATTCGTTCCAGGAATCAGGGCGATGTTCTGGCCATTGTTTTGGTACGGCCCATTGATGCCAGGCCCACTGATGAAAAAACCGAACACGTCGTTGAAGGCGGTGCAAGCCCACTCTGGGTATTCTTCGGAAGCAAAAACGTATTTAAAGCGGAGGGTGTCAGAAGTTGGAATGAACGTGATGGTGAACTTGGCAAAGTCGAAAAGCGTACCGGAAGCTATGGCTTGAAGGTCGGGGTCTGTGCCATTGCCGTTGTTGTCGTTGGAGCAAAACTGGGTGCCGTTGCAATCTGCCCCTAGCGGCCCGGAGCTGCAGTTGACCGATGCGGCTCGCCCACTGGTCAGCAGGATTCCCCGCTCGATGCCCACTTCGTCGAGGGCATTTTTAAAATAGCCAACCGCCAAAGGGTCGCCTGCGTAGGTGACATTGGTCACCTCCACTCCGTCCCCCAAAAAGATATTGGTGATCAAGTTTTCAGGCGTGATGGGCGGCGTGGCTGCGTCCGTGATTTCCATGTCTTGGGCGGTCATTTTGACCAAAAACGAGCACAGGAAAAACCCTTGGGCCAAATAGCGTTTCATATTTGTAGTAGTAAAAGGATTCATATTCGGTCAGGTGAATTGTTGAGCTTGTTCCCAGAAAAAATTCGGGCTTCAAAATGGACTTGGGAATATTTTCGAATTGACCCCTAAAAATAGCTTCTCTGCTGGGACTTTAACTAGAAATGAGTGTAAAATCAATGAAATGCTAGATAACTTACGAATTGAAAAGTCCGTATTCAGGGGATACAAAGCCCAGTAGGGTGGCTCTTTTCTTAAAATATTACTTCCGTAGCACCCCAGCCATAGCGATGATGGAACTCATTTTTAAAGGTGTTTATCTCTGGATTTTGCATAAGCCGTGTGGCGATGGCATTTCGGAGTTTGCCCTCCCCGACACCGTGAATCACGAAGACCCGTTCCACGCCCAGTCGGATGGCGTTTGAGATAAACGTCTCGAAATGAGAGAGTTGTATCTTCAAAATATCGCCGCTGGTCAGCTTTCGCCAGTTGTCTGTTAGCTTCTCGATATGCAGGTCAATCTCTGGGTTAAAGGCGGCCAATTCGTTCGAGTCGGGCACATGGAAAACCCGCCGTGTGGAGGAGGTGTTTTGCTTCGCAACAGGTTTTGTGTGGCGCTTGGTATAGCTTTCGAGGTCTTCGCTGCTCGTCTCTTCGGTCTTCTCCGGTTTCTCGAAAAGCCGGTACCAATGCACGGGCTTGTTCAGGAACGGTGCTGTGCGGAGGTTCCCAAAAAATGTCTTAGGCTTGATTTTCAGCGATTTAAAATCCTCAGGGGAAAGACCCTCCGTCGTCACCCAGTGGCATTCCACTTCGAACTCTGGCGACTCGTTGAGGTCGTCGTACAGGAATTCGCCCAGTTTCTGGTAGCTTACCGACTTCAATTGACTGCTCCAAGTTTGTGGGCCACGGCTATTTAGAAACAGCTTCAACTCAAAAACTACGTCGTAGCGGGTGTCATTGAGCAGGTACATGGTGTATTTCTCAGGTACCTCCTCTTTTGTTTCAATTGGTTCAAAAACCAGTTGAATGCCCAGGCTTTTCAGGATGGTGTACTGCATTTCAAAAGAAACTGGCGGCGCTACAGGTTTCACCACCTCTTTTTTCCCTTCCACCACCTTGGCTTTTACCGGATGCTTCAATCGTTCTTCTGCCCGGAAAAGGTCATCGGGGTGTGTCGGTATCTCCATGTCGTACTTCGGCAAATAGACACTGACCATGCCCCCATCGAGCAGGGCTTTTACTTCACCTTCGTCGTCGGTGTGCCGGAATTTTACTTTGGTGCCAATTGCGAAAAGCATGTTGAGATGGTGATTGGTGATTGGAGACTGGAGATTGGTAACCCAAACAACAGCATCGCTCAGTGAATGGCAAAGGTAACTAATGGAAAATCTTTCGCAACCGCTAATCACCAATCACCATTCACCAATCACCATTACCTTCGCCCCATGAATCTACGCTGGAAAATCGCCCAATACTTCGAGGCATGGTGGTGGCGGCGCTACCTCCGAGGCAAGGCAGTACCCGACTACCTTGATTGGAAAAGGGAATATTGGGTTGATTTTTTGCAAAAAATCAACTTGGAAGTGCCGCCCAGTGCCACTGTTTTCGATGCGGGTTGTGGCCCGGCGGGCATTTTTTTGGTGCTGCGCAAAAACGAGGTAACCGCCCTCGACCCACTTTTGGGCAAGTACCGGGGGTTGTTTCCGTACTTCACGGATGGCTCGCTTCGCAATGTCCGCTTCGTGGAGCAGCCGTTGGAGCAGTTTGTTGCGCCGCAACAATTCGACCTCGTTTTTTGCCTCAACGCCATCAACCACGTCGCCGACTTGGGTGTTTGTTTGCAAAAATTGCGGGAAGCTACCCGCCCCGGTGGCAAGCTGATTTTGTCCGTCGATGCGCACAATCACTTGGTTTTCAAGCGGTTGTTCCAGTTGTTACCGGGTGACATTTTGCATCCGCACCAATTTGATTTGGCGGATTACAAGCGGTTGCTGGCGCAATACGGCTTTCAAATTCAGCACGAGATTCGGTTGAAAAAGGAGTTTTTTTTCAGCTACCACGTCCTCACCCTGAAACCCGATAATAACAAAACATGCGAATTAGGGGTTGAAATGTGCCGTTAGGCACAAAATGTCGGTAGAAATCGAATGAAAATGGGTCTTCGTGCCGTAGGTACGCAACAATTCCCATGAGAAGTAGCGTACCTAACGGCACGCAGACCGATGTTTGGGCAAATTGCTACCAATATTTCGTGCCTAACGGCACGTTTAGCCGCATTTCAACCCCTATTTCGCATAAAACCTGAATCCATCATTTGCATGGCCTACAAAATAAAAGAACTCTACTTCACCCTCCAGGGCGAGGGCGCACACACGGGACGGCCCGCTGTCTTCTGCCGTTTCACGGGCTGCAACCTCTGGACGGGCCGGGAAGAAGACCGCCACAAGGCCATCTGCCAATTTTGCGATACTGACTTCTGGGGAACGGACGGGGAAAACGGTGGGCACTACACTGCCGAGGCACTGGTCGAAAAAGCCGCCTCGCTCTGGGGCGACTTGTCGAAAGGAAAGCCCTACGTGGTTTGCACGGGCGGTGAGCCGCTGCTGCAATTGGACGAGCCTTTGATTGAAGAATTCCATCGGATGGGGTTCGAGGTGGGGGTCGAGACGAACGGTACGCAGCTAGCGCCTGCTGGTTTGGATTGGGTTTGCGTCAGCCCAAAGGCTGGTGCGGCGCTGGTTTTGACCTCGGGCGATGAACTAAAATTAGTGTTCCCGCAATCCGCTGCTATGCCGGAGCTTTTTGAGGCACTTGATTTTGCAAATTTTTACATCCAGCCGATGGATGGGCCGGTGCAGGCAGAAAATACGGTTGCAGCGATTGATTTTTGTTTGAAAAACCCAAAGTGGCGGCTGAGTGTGCAGACGCATAAGTTGTTGAATATTCCATGAAAATTAAAAGCCCGAAGAACATTGACACGTCCTTCGGGCTTTTCTTTATTGGTTTTTTCAGCAAGCTGCAATAGTATCACTTACTGAAAAACCACCTTCTCCGTTTTCACAAAACCCGGCGTTTTCAGCTGTACCAAATAAAGGCCATTTCCGCCTACCATTTCCCGGTCCAACTGGAACCTAGAACTACCAGCATTCAACTGACCATTCAGCAACACAGCTACTCGCCGACCCGTTAGGTCAAATACTTCAAGCTGCGCAACAGACTGGTTTTCAAGGGATTCTACACTTACGCTTGCTTTTTGGCTTGCGACAGTTGGGTAAACCACCATCCTGTTTTGTGAAAGTGGGTCTGACACCGCAGAAACCGTTTCGATTTGGCTAGTTCCCCAAACATTTACGGGGATGTATTTATCACCTTGTTTCATCCAAATTATCCCGACGATTTCATATTCGTGTCCCGTAATTTCATCAACTGGCGTTGAAAAGTTGAGGGAAAACTCCTGTCCAGCCGACACATTCCCATTGATAACCAATTGACCAAAAGTCTCTTCCGTGAAAGATTTTCGAAAAAGATGGCGATGAACAGCATTAGCGCCAATGCTGGCTTGGTAAGCCGTCACGTGGTCTTCGAGCAAATAAATGCCCAAGTAAAACTCACCACTGGCTTGCACTGGCCCGAAGAACTTGACTTTGGCGGCCACTTTAATTTCGCCATTTTCATACACAGGCTCGAAACCACTGTTGGCAATGGGAGCAATGGTGCCGAGTATATCCAGTTGGTATTTGAGGTCTGCGAGCTTTGAAGTAACGTTATTGGAAGTCACGCCCTGCTCCATTTCATTCGCAAAGAATTTTGGCTGGTAAAAGCCACCCCAATTGTCCGTTATTTCCTTTGCAGCTTGGTCGTAGAGCCCACCATCATAATGGGCTGCCATGAAAACGGCATTGCTCTCGTTCTGCTCAATGGCATTTTTGAAATAATCCCAACCCCAAGTACCGCAGTAGGGACACCAATCGGCAGTGCGCTTGGTCACTAAGATGCGTTGTTTCTGCTCCACTTGCTGCGCAATACCCTTCATAAGGAACAACACAGCGATGAGAATTGTAAAACTGCTTTTTTTCATGATGACTAATTTGAAGGTTTAGTGTCTAAAAATTTTGGCTTTCAGAATGGAAAGAATGCTGAGGAAACACCATTACAATCTATTGGTTGCCTCCTCACTTACGTAATCGATGCGTAAAGTGCTTTTTGTCGCCCCGGTTACTTTGAACCGTTCATCCAGTCTCCAGCCCAAAATCCATGCAATTTCCCCGCCAGATTCCAGTAGCCAAACTCGGTCTTTTTCAAAGCGACTTAGCTTGTTATTGCTGAAAAAATCTTGCAGTTTTTGTCGCTTGCCACCCATCCCCAATGGGCAAAAAGCATCGCCTGGCTGCCAGTGACGTAGCCTGAGCGGGAACTGAAGTTGGTTAGCGTCCAGTAGGGCAGTGCCGGGGCTGGTGGCAAGGCTAGATGGTGGGCTGGGGTAGGTGCTGAGGACGAGGGTCTGGCCACCCGGCAGCTCGATTGACCCCTCCGGAATCACATTGATTTGGACTACTCCGCCAGAATTTTCCCCCAAGGATAAAATTAAAAAAAAGCGGTCAAACAGCAGTGTAGTGTCGGCATAAAACATGCTACCGGGCTGACTGTCAATACTTTGTAAAATGTCTTTGACTTGATGGCTGTTGAATCCGTAAGGCTTCAATATTTCATAAAGCACGGTAGCCGGGGCAGGGTAGGAGCGAAGTTTTTGGTGGTCAATGCGCCATTCATCGGGGCTTTTTTCCACTGCATCATCCATGATTTTTTGCAGCGCAAAATCGAGGAGCTGTTCCGCTTCCCGCAGCCGTTCGATGTTTTCGCCTGCCGTTTTCTGGAACGCTGGATTTATTTTCTCAAAAACAGGCACGACGTGGTGGCGGAGTTGGTTGCGGTTGTATTTGTCCGTCAGGTTGGAGGCGTCCTCTCGGTATTCGATTCCTTTCGCTTGCGCAAAATCGAGGATTTCCTTTTTGGTGGCAAAAAGCATGGGCCGAACAACGTGCCCATTCCTGGGTGGGATGCCATGCAGCCCCCGCAGCCCGCAGCCCTTGGCGAAGTTGTAGAAGACGGTTTCAATGCTGTCATCGAGGTGGTGTGCCGTCGCAATATACTGACAACCAGCCTGCTGGCGAATTTCTTCCAGCCATTTGTAGCGTAGTTCCCGAGCTGCTAGTTGGATGGAGAGTTTGTTTTGCGCTGCAAAATTTTGTGTATCAAAACGGACAACATGGAACGCTGCCCGAAAGTCTGCGGCTAATATTTTTACAATGATTTCATCTGCATCGGAGGCCTCCCCCCGAAGTTGGAAATTGCAATGTGCCACGGCAAACGGCAATCCTGCCTCCTGGAACAAGTGGCAAAGTACCACTGAATCCACGCCACCACTGGTCGCCACGAGCGTTTTTGCGCCGGCCACGAGCAGGTTTTGCGAAGCGATATATTTGCGAAATTTGGAGACCATGCCATTTGTGGTCGCCCAATTTATTGGGCAGACCGTTTTCGTAACCAACTA
>JAIPBL010000014.1 GCA_021739645.1 Saprospiraceae bacterium
GATTTAGCGCATTAGAACTGATTAAATCCGTGTTCATCCGCTAAATCCGCTAAATCCGCAGTCCAATCCTCCTCGCGTACACGTCAAAAAACGGATAATCGTAAATGGAAAATTCTCGCCTCCTCGAACTACTCCGCACCTTCTCCCCCGCCGAGCTGACCGCCTTCGGGAAGTTCCTCCGTTCGCCCTACCACAACCTGCGGGAAGACGTGGTGCTGCTGTTCGACTATTTTTTTGAGAAAAAAGAGTCCAAGCCCCAAAGCGGCGGGCAAGCGAATGTTTTTGCGAAGCAAACCGTCTTCAAAGCCATTTTTCCAAAAGATATTTTCGATGAAAAAAGGCTGGCCTACACCCTCTCCTTCCTGCACCAGTTGGCGCAAAACTTCTTGGTAATCAATGAATTGGAAGCGGAAAACGACCCCGCCTTTCAGCTTCGGCTGGCGAAGTCGCTGCGAAAAAGGGGGCTGGAGCGGCATTACGAAACCACGCTGAAAAAAGCCGAAATCACCCTCGAATCCCAGCCGCACCGCCACCTCGATTACCACTATCTCAGCCACCTGCTGCACCTGGAGCGCTACGAGTCCGGGGCGAGGGAGCGCAGGACGGCCAGTCGCCACTTTCAGGAACTGGCCGATGCGGGCGACCTGTTTTTCATCGCCAACAAGCTGCGGCAAAGCTGCACGGCGCTGATGCACAAGGCCGTGTCGGAAGCCAACCTGCGGCTCGAACTGCTGGACGAGGTGCTGGCGCAAGTCGAGCGCCAAAATTTGACCCAAACCCCCGCCGTCGGTGTGTGGTATTTCGGCTACCGGGCGCTGTCGGAGGTGGAGCCGAGGGCATGGTTCGTGCAGTTGCGGGAGGCGATGCGGATGTACGTCGGGCGGTTCCCGAAGGCGGAAATGCGGGAGGTGAGCACCCTCGCCGTGAACTGCTGTATCCGGCAAATAAACACCCGGCGGGAGGCGGGGGAGCAGGCATTCTGGCTGGGACAAGTTTTTGAAATTTACAAGGAAGGGCTTGACAATCAGGTGTTTATCGAAAACGGCGAACTCTCCCGTTTCACCTACAACAACATCGCCAACGCCGGGCTGGGCCTCAAGGCGTTCGATTGGGTGGAGGATTTTCTGACGAAATACAAAGACCTGCTGGAGCCCCGCCACCGGGAAACGGCCTACCTCTTCAACCTCGCCTCGCTGCACTTCCGCAAGCCGGACTACGAACGGGCGCTGGAGCTGCTCACCCAGGCCGAGTTCGACGACGTGCTGCACAACCTCGACGCCCGCCGGATGCTGCTGCGCATCTACTTCGACCTCGACGAGGTGTCGGCGCTGGATTCACTGCTGGACAGTTTCACCATCTTCCTGCGCCGCCGCCGTGACGTGGGCTACCTGCGTCAGCACTACCTGAACCTCATCCGTTTCACGAAAAAACTGCTGCAAACGCCCGCCCAGAACCAGGCGGCGAGGGAGAAATTGCGGAGCGAAATCACCGATTGCAAGGCGCTGGCGGAGCGGGAGTGGCTGCTTTTGAAGTTTTGAGTTTTGAGTTTTGAGTTGGGGAGGTTGGTTACATTTGCGTCCCAACCCAATAACTCAAAACTCAAAACTCATAACTAAGCAGAATGCTCGACAACTGGCTACGCCCCCTCAACATGAAAGAAATCGCCGAATCGCCGCTCGACACGGTGAGTTTTGGTGAAAAAATAAAGCGCTTCGAGCGGGAAATGCCTGCCTTGCAGGACGTGAAGTTGGCCATCATCAGCATCGGCGATGAGGGAGCGGCTGCGGTGCGCAAGTCGCTCTACCGCATGAGTTTTCCCTTCGGAAAATTGGCGGCTGCCGACCTCGGCAACGTCCGCAAGGCCGACACGTCATTTATCCTGCCACTGTTGCAGGAGCTGATGGATAGTAAAATCTGCCCGGTCATCATCGGCTCGCTGCCCAAGCTGGCGCAGGCGCAGTACAAGGCGCATTTTGCCTGCCAGCCATCGGTCAGTATCGTGGCGGTGGACGAGCGGGTGCCATTCCACCCCCGCCTTGGCGAACTGGACGGCCACTACCTCAACCCCGTGATGAACGGCAAGAGCAAGCCTTTCCACTTCGGCGTAGTGGGCTGCCAGTCGCATTTTGTGGACGACGAGACTTTTCAGGAACTGGAAAACATCAGTGCCGACACGGTGCGGCTGGGCAAGGCGAGGGCAAACATGCCCGACATCGAACCCGTGATGCGGGATGCCGACATGGCCACCTTCAACCTCACCGCTCTGAAAAGCGCAGAGGCACCGGGGGTGATACACCCCTCCCCCAGCGGCTTCACTTGTGAGGAGGCTTGCCAACTCAGCCGCTACGCTGGCATGAACGATAAATTGACTTCCGTCGGCTTCTACGGCTACGAGCCGGACTTGGACGAATACGGGCGCTCGGCCCAGGTGCTGGCGCAAATGGTCTGGTATTTTTTCGATGGCTTTGCCAACCGTAAGAGCGACTTCCCCGCTTCGATGGACGGCCTGACGGAGTACATCGTAGTTTTCAAGGGGCACGACCATCCGTTCACTTTCTGGAAAAGCAACCGCACGGGCCGCTGGTGGATTCAGGTGCCAGTAAAGACCAAGAAAAAGCACCAGCGACACCGCCTGATACCCTGCTCCTACAACGACTACCTGCAAGCTTCGAAAGGTGAGATGCCCGACCGGCTTTCGTTGGCGTTTGGGCGGTTTGAGTAGGCGGATTAGCGACTAAACATACCCATAACTCGCTTTATTAGCTACCTTGGCGAATTATAAGTGATAATTAAATACCCGTTTCGAATGAAATTTCCGTAAAAAATACCCGAACATTGCAGCGCAACAATCGGTTATGACCGTAACACCCTCGAAAATCTCCCTTTTCGTATCGCTTTCAGCTCTAAAAAGAAATTTTTCTTCAAAATGAGTTGTCATTATTCTTTAGGTTGCAAGCACTTAAAGCCTGACCACACACAATTAACAATAAGCAGGGCAAAGATTAACTATGAGTCGCAAAATCATCCCACCAATACTATTCGCACTTGTATTCTCAAGCTGTTTTCCATTAAGGCATTCCAGCCGCTATCCACAACCATTATCCGTTCCTTTAAGTCCTCAAGCTGCGATGAGCCAAAGCAATGCTGACGACTTCTTGGAAAACGACGACTCATTCAGCCCAAAGGCGGTGAGGATGGGGGCTACTATCAATTCGGTATATTCTGATTTTGCGCCCTTTCGCTTTGGTGATAGACTTTATTTTTCTTCCGCCTTTTTTGAGAATAAAGACGCTGCTCCCGTCAACCGTGTTTACTCCACGGTAAATAAAAACGGACCAACGCTCTGGGCTGAAAATCCTTCTCAGCCAAGCCTAAACTCCTCCAATATCGCCTTCACGGCCAATGGACAACGGGCCTATTTTACCTATTGCGAAGAAAAAAAGACTGGCGATCAAATCTGCGAAATCTACACCCGTGAACGGGACTACGAGGGCTACTGGCTGCCCTACAAGCGCCTTCCCAACCATATCAACCTCAAGGGCTACACCTCCACCCAACCCTCCATTGGGTACAATCGGGCCTTGCGGCAAGATGTACTTTTTTTTGCCTCCAACAGACCCGGTGGCATGGGCGGCATGGACATTTGGTGCAGCCCCATCCAGCGGAACGGCACTTACGAAAAGCCCTTTCCCTTGCCGTTCAACACTGCCGCAGACGAGGTGACACCGTTTTTTCACCAGCCAAACCAAGTCTTGTTCTTTAGTTCAAATGGCGGAAACAACGAAACTGGCTTTGACATTTTCAAATCGGCCAATACTTGGTCAGGCGGTGGTGACAGCCACTGGTCAAAGCCCGAAAAGCTCGATAAGCCCTTCAGCAGCTCGTACGACGACCTCTACTTCAATTGGCATACTGGGTCAGGTAAAGCATATTTCACATCCAATCGACCGGGCTGTGTCAATGCAGACCCAAAGCAAAGCTGTATCGGCTATGATATTTTTGAAGTGGACATTCAGACCGAGCTAGTGGCCCAAGTTTTCGATGGTTCAGACAGTTCTTCCATCATGGGCTACAAATTACAACTCTACCCGATGGCGGACGCAAATGCCGCTAGATTGCCGAGTTTTACCAATGGTATTGAAACGAAGTTTTTGGTGGAAATAGAAAAAAAATACCGCCTCGTGGCCACGGCTATCGGCTATCAGCCGGATACGCTGGAATTGGCCACCAATCAAGCCGATGGTTTTGCGAAGCTGCACCAACCAATTTACCTTAAGCCAAAAGCGAGGCTGCTGGTGCGTACCTACAACGCCATTGACAGTCTGCCGTTGGGTGGTGTTGCCATGCAATTGAGCGAGACAGGCAGCGGCGAGAAGATTTTTGTGAGCAACAAAGAAAATGAGTTCCAATATTCGTTTCTGGTTGGCGTGGGCGACATCGTTTCGCTCGCGGCTATGAAGCCAGGCTTCGTCACGACTTATGTGAAACCCAATGCCGAGTATCGGTATGCTCCTACACCAGATGCTCATTTGAGCGTATATCTTTCGCCATTTACGGAGGCTCCGGTGGCATTGTACTTTGACAACGACGAACCCAAGTGGGTGAACCCCATGGATACACACACAAAGCTCACTTATTTTGAGACCTTTCAGGATTACATGGCGAGGAAGCAGGTTTTTGTGGAAAAATACATCGAAGGGCTATCTCCCGACGAAGCAGCGGAAGCCAGCGAGCAGATGAATTCTTTTTTTGAAGAGGAGGTCCAAACCAACTTCGCCCGCCTCGACCGCCTTTGCAGTCAATTGCAAGCCTATTTGAAAAAAGGATACCAACTGGAAGTTTTGGCTGTTGGTGAGGCAAGCCCATTGGCCTCCGACGACTATAACAACCGATTGATTGCTCGCCGCATCAGCAGCGTCATCAACCAATTAAAAGTTTGGAACAGTGGGGAGCTCAACCAATATTTTGACAGCGGACAGCTCATCGTCTCCAGCAAGATGAATATCACGGAGGGAGAAGGCGAACGGGTGCAGGTGAAACTGTCCGACCGCCGCCAATCTGAGTACAGCCCGGAGGTCTCCAAAATGCGAAAGGTAGTCATCGAAGGCGTCAAGCGGCAAAAGCCAAAAGTGTAGCCGATTTCAACGCACCCTGCGCCCCTTCCATTCGTAGCGCCTGACGACATTGGTCAAGGTGCCGATACCGAGGATGTAGGCAATGTGAAGAAGTTGCGAAAGCAAATAGTGCCGCATCAAATCCTGCCGCCCGAAGTAGCGGCACAGCTCACCGAGAAAGCGAAAATCCACCACCGTTTTTGCCAAAAAAAGGCCAACCGCCAGTAGTGCGGCAGGCCAACCGAGCCACCCTGTTGACACGAGGTTCAGCACGATGGCCCAGCACAGCAAGAACACCACGCCCAACCGAAGCGTGACCCGCCAATCGCTATAATTCCTCGATTTTGAAGCCCATCGGAGCCGCTGTGAGATGAACGAGCGAAGGTCTGGCTGTGCCGTTGTGAGCACGGTCGCTGCCCGGTTTTTTAGAAAAAAAACGCCTGATGGGTATTGCTTCGCCACCTTGTGCAGCAGCAGCATATCGTCGCCGCTGGCCAACCCAGAGATACCTTCAAAGCCACCGACTTGCTGAAAAACGGCCTTCGGGTAGGCGAGGTTGGCGCCATTGCAAAGCAGGCCGCTACCCGATTGAAACCCTGCTCCGGTTACGCCCATCATGCCCAAGAAGTCGAGCGACTGGAATCGCTGCAACCAGTTCTCTTCTTGGTGAAAATTGACGGGGGCAGCGATGAACTTTGCCTGTTTTTCCTCAAAAAATGCGGCCATGTGCCAGAGCCAATCGGGTGGCAGCAGGCAGTCAGCATCGGTGCAAACGATGAGTTCGCCCGTGGCGAGCGTGATGCCCGTTTCGATGGCTTTTTTTTTGGAAGTTACATTGAAGTCAGCCAAACTGACCACCCGGACATTCGGGTGGTTTTGAGCAAAATTTTGCGCCAGCAAAAACGTCTCATCCTCGGAATGGTCGTCCAATAGGATGACCTCGAACAGCGAAGTTGGGTAGGTCTGCTTCGCAATGGAGGCTAGGCAGTCCGGTAGGTTCGCTGCCTCGTTTCGAGCGGGGATAATAACGCTGATTTTTACCGAAGGAAAAAAACGGGGGGAAGGTGTCCAGTCAGGCAGTTGCCGCCAACCAGTACGGTATTTTTCGACGGTGAAAACATAGCCAACAGCAAGGCCAAGCGAGGTGAGCGCCCAGGCAGCGTAGGCAATTTCTGACCAATTGGGTGGTAACATGGAGCGAAAATAGAAAAGGCTCACTGGAGATTGGCTTCTAAAACCCGTTAAGTTTCAAAACGAAAGGATTGGCTTCGTCACACCCCCACTTTAAACTTCTCAACGACCATCCCGCAAGCTGCTTCCAGCATCTCAAACACCTGTTCAAACCCATTGTCGTTCCAGTAGGGGTCTGGCACGGCCTGGTTGCGGTCGGGTGCCACGAAGTTCATGATGAGCAGCACTTTATCTTCTTGCGCCTTGGTGGTGGCGAGGCCGAGAATGTCCCGATAGTTTTGGCTGTCCATGGCCAGCACGAGGTCGAAGCGGTCGAGGTCGTGTGGTTTGAGTTGGCGGGCACGTTGGCGGGTAATGTCGATGCCGTGTTGGCGGGCCGTAGCGATGGAGCGGGAGTCGGGCTGCTCGCCGACATGCCAAGCACCCGTGCCAGCGGAGTCCACCTGCCAGTCGAGACCGCTGGCAGTGATTTTATGCTGCATGATGCCCTCCGCAAGCGGAGAGCGGCAGATATTGCCGAGGCAGACCATTAAGATTTTCATGTTCAAAAAGCTTTTTTAAGAGAACCAGCTCAAATCCTCAATTGGAAAAGGTTTTGCTGGGATATGAACCATTCCACAGCGCCCATTTCAAACCTCACCAGTTCAAAAAACGTGCAACAATCCTTGTTGACTTCTTGTGTCTCGTAGGTAAACGGCAATGTCGTCGAAGGTTTTAACCGTAGTTCGTAACTGACATTTTCAGAGCCTGTCTCCCAGCCAATTTCTTGGTCAGTGAAGAAATATGCCGTACTGTCGGTCGAAAATTGGAGTTCGTGTTTCTTGTTGCCAGTGATGGAGAAAACCGAAATTTCGTCGGCTTGAAAAGTACCGTTGGCCACCAAATCTTCTCCGCTATCTTTGTCCAGCAACTGAAAAGTAAACTCGCTTGGTGGCGAGAAACAGTCAACCCCATCGCACTTGCGGCACTGAAAATTCAATAGCAGCAAACTGCCAAAAATTGTAAAGAGCAATACATTCTTTTTCATTAAAAGCAATTAATGAAGGTAAAAAATCAAGGCAAAAATAGCGAACCTACCTGGCGCTTCATCGTCAACCCAGCTGCTGGGGGCGGCACAGTCCGCAAGTGTTGGCCAGCCATTGAGACGCAGCTTCGAGACGCAGGCATCAACTTCGAGGCCGTTTTTACGGAAAGAAAATACCATGCCGCTGCGCTCGCTGAACAAGCCGTTGCCGAAGGCTACCGCCTCCTCGTGGCAGTGGGTGGCGATGGCACGGCGCATGAAGTCGTCAACGGCATCATGCGCCAAACCACCTGCCCACCGGAGGAAGTCACTTTCACGCTGCTGCCCGTTGGCACCGGCAACGACTGGGTGAAAACGCACCGCATCCCGAAAAATTCCCGAAAATGGCTGGCGTTTTTTCAAAACGGTACAACAACCTTGCAGGATGTTGGTTGGCTGAACTACCGTGAAAATGGCCAAGAAATGAAACGGTATTTTATAAACGTCGCCGGACTTAGCTATGATGCCTACGTGGCCAAGCGGGCGGAGGCATACAAGACGCTGATTTCGAGCACTATTTTTTACCTGTTCCTGATTTTTCGCTGCCTGTTCGAGTACCGGGTGCCTCGAATCCGGGTGGTTTTTGATGGAAAAACGGTCGAGAAGCCGCTGTACACCATCAACATCGGCATCTGCCGCTACTCCGGCGGCGGCTTGCAGCTCGTGCCACAGGCCATCCCCGACGACGGCAAGCTAGCGCTGACACTTGCTGGGCACATTTCCAAATTGGGCGTACTGCTCATCACGCCGTTTTTTTATGCTGGAAAAATTGGTTGGCACCCGAAGGTCTCCATGTTTCAAGCAGAAGCTATTTTGGTGGAAAGCGCTGACAGTCAGCCTGTTTTGGTGGAGGCGGATGGGGAATTTTTGGGAGAGGGGCCGGTGTGGTTTGGCATTTTGCCGAGGGCACTAAAACTGCTCGTCCCTCACAGTTGAAGCCCCCACTAGCCTCCCAATTTGAGATGTCAGGATTATCCTTCGCCATTATTTCAATTCACATAGCTTCGGAAGCATTTTGAAATAGGCAGTTCCGAAAGAAGATTTGTGAGCCGACGTTATTAAAAAATTCTAACCCAGCTTTGGCAACCCATCATTGTAATTTTTATCATGCCCACCCTACAATATTTGTCATTGCAGAAAAGCATTTTTCAATAGAAATTGCGAAAAATGGCAGTTATGAAAACGAATAAATTGCTAAAAAACAGTAAGAAAGTCCCCCAATTAGGCGTCTTGGTTTTGGCTATTTGTTTTGCTGGCATGTTGGCGAGCCTGAAAGCACATGGGCAAAGTGAGGTTGCTACCAAAAATATTAGGATGCAGGGTGTTTATATTGACCCATTGGCTGGTTTTGATGGCAGAAAGGAAATCCTAATCGGATATCAGCGAGCATGGAGCAAGTTGCATTTTTTAGATATTGGCATGGGTTACAGGTATCAATATCCCAGCGACCCTATGTTATTAACTTATGAAATCGATACATTTAAAGGGACAGTAACGAGGAATTGCTATGAAGAATTTACATTTTGGATAGTTGGCACGGGAGGTGATTGCGAAGGAATCGACGACCCAACGCTCGAAACGGATGTTGACAAATACCTCCGTTCTGATGGTTTTGTCAAATTTGGAATGAAGTTTTTTTCGGACGATGCCAATAGTAAGTTTGGTGTCGCTTTTGTTAAAGTCGGGCTACAAATCGGCCTTCGCAGTTATCGTGAGTACAGGTATACGAACGGCAATATATACAGGGATAAGGAGATTGTGTCTGTGCAAACACAAGGAAACAGCTTCGAGGGAACAAGGTATTATACCTATGCGATGAAATCATTTGCTTACGAGAAACTGACCAAGAAAACAGTGAACGAATTTTACATTTTGCCAGAGGTTGGGTTGGGTTATCGAATCATGGTCGCCGATAAGTTTACCATAGATTTGGAAGGCATGGTATATTTCGGTGACAAGTTCAAGAATACCGGTGTAAAAAGAGGATTTCATGCAAATGGGGGTATCCAGTTAACCTATTGGCTCTAACAGCCAGCTTATTTTTGTCGTTTCTTGACTGGTCGTAATTCAATTCCAAGCTAAACTGCCGAAGCCCATTTCACCCCCTCCTCAATCGCCCGCTTCGCATCCACTTCCGCAGCCAGTTTCGCCCCGCCGATGAGCGTCACGGCCATGCCCTTCGCCAATAGCGCATCGTATAAATCACGTACCGAATTCTGTCCAGCGCAAATCACCACGTTGTCCACCGCCAGTATTTTAGGCTTTCCCTCATGCAGGATGTGCAGTCCCTCGTCGTCAATCTTCACATATTGGACTTTCAAGAGCATTTTCACTTTTTTCATTTTCAGGCTGGCCCGGTGAATCCAGCCCGTCGTCTTGCCGAGGCCAGCGCCGTGCTTGCCCTCGGAGCGTTTCAGTAAATAAATCTCACGGGCGGGCGGTTCGGGGTGGGGTTTGGCGACAGCGCCACGGTTTTTATATTTTGTGTCAACGCCCCATTCTTGCATGAAATGCAACACGGGCTGGCAATCCGTGCCAGGCTGTAACACGGACTGCCAGTCCGTGCTTTCCTGTTCCTGGGTTTGCTGCTGGTGGGGAGGTTCTGGAAGCACGGACTGGCAGTCCGTGTTACTCAGGAACTCCGCCACATCGAACCCAATCCCGCCCGCTCCGATGATGGCGACGGACTTCCCGACTGGCTTTTTGCGGAGCAAACAATCCGAATAACTGAGCACCTTGGGGTGGTCTTCACCGGAAATGCCCGCCTTGCGCCCTGCGACGCCCGAAGCAATGACGACCTCCTCAAAGCCTTGACTTTCAAGCAGTTCCACCGTCGCTGGGGTATTCAAGTGGAGCTGGACACCCGTGATTTCGATTTGCTTTTTGAAATAGCGCAGCGTCTCGTGGAACTCCTCCTTGCCGGGGATTCGCTTCGCAAGGTTGAACTGCCCACCGATTTCGTTTCCAGCTTCATAGAGGTGAACTTCATGCCCTCGCTTTGCCGCCGTCACAGCAGCGGCTAGGCCGGCGGGGCCGGCACCCACCACGGCGATTTTCTTTTTGGTTTTACTCCCCAAAGGGGCAAGCGGCAAAATGGGCATCAGCGTCTCGTGGCAGGCCCGTGGGTTGACGAGGCAGGAGGCCGTTTTACGCTTGAAGGTGTGGTCGAGGCAGGCCTGGTTGCAGGCGATGCAGGTGTTGATCTCGTCCTGTCGGCCTTCGGCGGCTTTTTTCATAAAATCGGGGTCGGCGAGGAAGGGGCGGGCCATGCTCACCATGTCGGCGCAGCCCTCTGCCAGCACCTGCTCGGCCACCTCCGGCATGTTGATGCGGTTGGTGGTGATGAGCGGGATGCCCACCTTGCCCATCAGGCGCTTCGTCACCCAAGCGAAGCCCGCCCGGGGCACCATCGTGGCGATGGTTGGCACACGGGCCTCGTGCCAGCCGATGCCCGTGTTGATGATGGTTGCGCCCGCTTTTTCGATTTGCTGCGCAAGGAGTTCGACCTCCTCCCACGAGCTGCCGTCCTCCACGAGGTCGAGCATGGAGAGGCGGTAGATGAGGATGAAATTGGGGCCGACGGCCTCCCGCACTTGCCGCACGATTTCGAGGGGAAAACGGGTGCGATTTTCAAAACTGCCGCCCCATTCGTCGGTGCGCTTGTTGGTTTTTGAAACGATGAACTCGTTGAGGAGGTAGCCCTCGCTGCCCATGATTTCCACACCGTCGAAGCCAGCATCCTGCGCCAGTTTTGCGCAGCGAACAAAATCCGAAATGGTGCGCCGAACGCCCCAGCCCGTGAGCGCCCACGGCTTGAACGGGGAAATCGGGGACTGTATAGCCGAGGGTGCCACCGCCAGCGGGTGGTAGCCGTAGCGCCCGGCGTGCAGGATTTGCATGCAGATTTTGCCGCCCTCGGCGTGTACGGCCTGTGTCACGATTTTGTGCTCCCGAACGTGCTTGCCGTTGGTCATGCGAGCGGCAAACGGCGATACCCAGCCTTGCCGATTTGGTGCAATTCCTCCGGTGACGATGAGGCCGACGCCGCCTTTAGCTCGCTCGGCGTAGTAGGCGGCCATGCGCTCGAAGCCGTTTTTGGTTTCCTCAAGGCCAGTGTGCATACTGCCCATGAGCACCCGGTTGGGGAGCGTGGTGAAGCCGAGGTCGAGGGGGGCGAAGAGGTGCGGGAAATTCATGAGACTGGAAATTATGATATTGAGTGATTGAGATATTGGGTGATTGGTCAAAATTAGGGCGTTCGGTGGTAAAACTTTCGCCTTTTCACTTTTTCCTTTTACCTTGAAATAGTTTATAGAACTTTGTGCTTCATTTTTTAACCAATAAAGTATTGGGTTCAAACTAAAAACAAGCCTAGCGGCAGCCAATTTGCCAGCACTCGCACTGCGATTTTTTACTTTGTCCTTGCTACTTTACACCTTGATAATTATGAAAAATTCAATCAAAATTATTGTCGTTTTTGCCGTGTTGGCGGCAAGCTGTGCTCCGAAAAAAGACAAGTACGAAGAATTCGCAGATGACCTCTGCGTCTGCATGACGCCAATGGCCAATTTCCAAAAGGAAATCACCGCCATGTTCGAGGGCGGCCAACAGGACTCAGTGATGGCGATGATGGCCAAGGGTCAAAAAATTGACGAAGATGGCCAAGCCTGCATCGCTGCCTTGGAAAAAAAGCACGGCAAAATAGAAGGCGAAGAAGCCGAGAACAAGGCAATGGATGCACTCCGCAAAGTCTGCCCAGAAATCGTGGCGCTGATGGAGGAAAGTGCTGCGCCCAGCATGAACCCAGAGGATATGCTCGAAGATGGAGAGATGATTTTGCCGGAAGAAATGCCGGCTGCGGAGGAAGAACAATAGGAGTTAGCAATTTACAAGAACACAAAGTCGCCGAACTGGAGTTTGGCGCACAAAGAAAAAGCCCGGTGGACTTGCGTTCACCGGGCTTGATTATTTCCTTGACGAATCTTACACCGTTCAAGGATTTTGCCTCCTATTTCCTATTCTTCCACTTATCCAAATATCGTTCCAACTCAGTCTCATCATATAATAAAACTTCTCTAGGCTTGGATCCTTCTGCAGGCCCTACCACGCCTATCGCTTCTAATTGATCCATAATACGTCCGGCGCGGTTGTAGCCCAATTTCAAACGACGCTGGATCATGGAGGTGGAACCGTGCTGGCTTGCCAAAACGAGCCGTGCCGCATCCATAAGCATGTCGTCCATGTCGTTCGGGTCAAAGGCGCCCATTTCGCCCATTTCCTCGTCGTCGCCGTGGTATTCTGGTAGGTAAAATGGCTCTGGGTAGCCCCGCTGGTCGGAGATGAATTTTATCACCTGGTCCACTTCCGGCGTGTCAACGAAGGCACATTGGAGACGCACCATGTCGCCGCCGACGGAGAAAAGCATATCGCCCCGACCCACCAACTGCTCGGCCCCGCTGGCATCCAGGATGGTGCGGGAGTCCACTTTTGCGGAAACTTTGTAGGCGATACGGGCAGGGAAGTTGGCCTTGATGACGCCCGTGATGATGTTCACCGAAGGGCGCTGCGTGGCGATGATGAGGTGGATGCCCACCGCACGAGCCAACTGCGCCAAGCGCCCAATTGGCAATTCGATTTCCTTTCCGGCGGTCATGATGAGGTCGGCGAACTCGTCAATCACCAGCACGATGAACGGCATGAAATTGTGGCCATTGTTGGGGTTCAGCTTGCGGGCTACGAACTTGTCGTTGTACTCGCCGATGTTCCGCACGTGCGCCTTTTTCATCAGGTCGTAGCGGGTATCCATCTCGATGACGAGGGAGTTCAGCGTGTTCACCACCCGTTTGGTGTCGGTAGTGATGGGTTCTTCTTGACCGGGCAGGAATGCGAGGAAGTGGTTAAGCAAGCGGGCATAAGGGAAAAGCTCGACCTTTTTGGGGTCAATGAGCACCAGCTTGACCTGCGAGGGGTGCTTTTTATACAAAAGCGAAAGCAGGACGGCGTTGATACCCACCGATTTACCCTGACCCGTGGCACCTGCGATGAGCAAGTGGGGCATTTTTGCCAAATCCACCACGAATACTTCGTTGGAAATGCTTTTGCCGAGGGCAATGGGCAAGTCCATTTTAGAGCGCTTGAACTTATCGGACATGAGCAGTTCTTTCAGCGCCACGATCTGCTTGTTCTTGTTCGGCACCTCGATACCGATGGTGCCCCGGCCCGGTATCGGAGCGATGATACGGATGCCAAGCGCTGAGAGACTCAGTGCAATATCGTCCTCCAGGTTTTTTATCCTCGAAATGCGGACACCGGGCGCTGGCACGATTTCGTACAGTGTGACCGTCGGGCCGATGGTGGCCCGAATTTTCACGATTTCTATTTTGTAGTTGAGCAGTGTCTCAACGATTTGGTCTTTGTTGGCCTCTAGTTCACCCCGGTCCACTTCCACTTTTTGGTCAGCGTAATCAAAGAGCAACGACATCACGGGATGCTCATAGGAAGACAGTTCCAAAGTGGGGTCGTAGGGTTCGCTGAAATTTTGAGTGTCCTGCGTGACAGCCATTTCCGGGAACAGCGAGGACTGCGGGGCAATGCTGGCAGCCGGGACAGTGGATATTTGCGCCAGCAACTCGTCTGCCGCAGGTGTTTCGGCGGGCGGGTTCTCGGTAATTTCAAAATCAGAATCACCTGGCTTGAGCGAGGGCAGTTTGTCCGCCGTACTTTTTTCCACGACGCTGAAATCGCCGTCGTCAAGGCCGACTTTCTTAGGCCCAACTGGACGACCGGTTGAAGGTGTTTTTTTGTTTTGTTCGGCAAAATCATCCGAGACACCAGCGGGCTGTGGCCGTTTGCGGGTACCGTAGCGGCGGTTGAGTATGTCGCTGAACCAAAGTTTGGTTTCGTGCCAGGCTGACTGGGGGGTGAGTTCGTTGAAATTGGGGTTGACGAACCAGACAATGATGCCCACAAAAATGGCGAGAAACAGCACCACCATGCCCAAAACCCCCACGAAGCCGGTCATCATCGTACTGACTTTTTCCCCAAATGCACCGCCCCACGGGAAAGTGGCTTCGCCAAAAATGAATTCCAGAAAAACAGAAGCCAACACCATGATAACCAGCCATTGCCGAAGCACCAACCGGTGCGCCCGCAACGGAATTCGTTTTATCATTGACCACCCGTAAATGGCAACGAGATAGACGAGAATGAACGATGGCAACCCGAAACCCCACCAAAAAAACGTGTTGGAAACGATGGCACCCAACTTCCCCAACATGTTGGAAGCTTGAAAACCCTCGCTGAAAAGCTCGGACATCGGCTTGTTGTTCACCTCAGCATAATCGTCCGTCCAAGTAAACAAGTAAGAAAAAAAGGAAATGAAAAGGTATGCCGCTATCAAAAGCAGCAACACGCCCATCAGCTTAGGAATGCGGTCGTCGTTGCCTAAATTAAAGGAAAGTTGTTTTGGATTTTTTTTGACTGCCACGGCTTCGTGTGCTTCTGCCACCTTGAATTGGGAATTTGGAAATTGGGAATTTGGAAATTAAAGGTTGGTTAATTTGGAAAAACCAATTCATGAATTTCTCAATTTCCAATTTCTCTCCACTGGCAGTGGTTTTACTAAAATATGTTTGTAAAATCAGTGGCAAATGTAGCTAATCCGATTGGTATGTTGAAAAAAGCCAGCGCATGTATGTCGAAAAAGTGTGGATTGCTGAATTGTTGGATTGCGGAATTGTTATCCTTGCGACGACGACAATCAAGCAATCCAACAATTTAACAATCAAATAAACCCTTGGTCCAAAAAGCTAAAATAACCCCCATCGGCGATGATGAGGTGGTCAACCAGCGGCAGGGCGATGGCTTCGCCGATGTTCTTCATTTTTTTGGTCAAATCAATATCCGCCTGGCTTGGCCGCAGTGCACCGGAGGGGTGGTTGTGGGCGACGATGATGGCAGCCGCCATGCCTTCCAGTGCTTTTCGGAACACGATTCTGGCATCCATAATCGTGGCGTCGGTGCCGCCGATGCTGAGTTTTTCCTTGCCAATGACCTTGTTTTTTTTGGTCAAAAAAAGCACCCAGCTCTCCTCGTGCGGCAGGTCGAGCAGCAATGGGGCGAGGATGTTGTAGGCGTCCTTGCTGCTCTTGATTTCGGGGCGTTCCGGCAAGTCGGCAGTTTGCCTACGGCGGCCCAATTCCAGTGCTGCGGCGATGGTGATGGCTTTTGCTTCGCCAATTCCCTTGAATTTCATGAGTTCTGCGATGCTTCGCTTGCCAAGGTCGTTCAGGTTTTTCCCAACGGAGTCGAGGATGCGCTGCGAGAGCGCCAGCGCCGATTCGTTGCGGCTGCCAGAGCCGATGAGGATGGCGATGAGTTCAGCATCGGAGAGGGTTTGGCGGCCATTTGCCAGCAGTTTTTCACGGGGGCGGTCGTCTTCGGCCCATGCGGTGATGGGCATGTTGGCGATGGGTGGGTAGTTTTGCATAGTATGTTGTTTAAAGGGTTACTTTGTCGTTGCGAACCTACGAAAAAAGCAAATTTGGCACAACTGGTTTCAAAGTACAGCGATAAAATATTCAGCTTCATCATTTCATGGTCGTTTTGGAATAAAAAAAAAGCCCGACAACCAGTAGCTGGTTGCCGGGCAATTGTTGAAATATGAGGGCTTTATTGTTTCATAAATTTTACGACACCTTGTTGTTCGCCAGTTGTAATTTTAGCAAAATAAGTGCCGGGCAATAAGGCTTGCAAATCCAAATCCACCTTGTTTTCACCCGCTGTGAAGTTCAAGCTCTTTTGGGCTACCGCCTGGCCGTAGAGGTTCATCACCTGCATTTTTGCCATTGTGAAATTGGGTACCGTGAGGCTGATTTGTGCAATTCCATTTGTTGGGTTCGGCGAAATGGACATCGGCAGGTTCAATTTAGCAGCATCGGAGGTGCCAGAGGCAGGCGACAGCACCCGAGTGCTGTTGTTGAGCCAAGTGCCCCATTTGTTGCCCAAGATGATATTTGCAGGGTTACCAGTAGGCTCAATATAGTTTGCCTTTAGTTTTTGCACCCGAAGGTTCACGCCACCGAGCAGTGACTGGTCTTGGAACAAGACCTTGTCATCGTGGGTGGTGAAACAAGGGTAGCCCAGCTCCAAGCTATTGGAAACGATTGGGCCATTCTTGTTGGTCTCCGTATTGGCGACGTAAGTACGGTATTCCGTGCCGCCATTTTCCAAATCAATATAATAATCGAAAGCGATGATATTCGAGTTGTTCTTCGCAAAAGCGGGGTCAGCCACGCCTACGTGCTCCGGCAAACCCGTGATGAGTTTGCGGATGTTCGGGGTATCAACAGACGTGAATGCGCCATTGTCCCAGTACTTCAGCAGGCCGATGTCCCAGTTGCTGATGTCTTCACCATCTGCATTTTCCAAATTGGAGAAAGCATCATAAATCAGGTATTGCCCAGAATAATCGAACTCCAGCACGTCGGCATATTCCACGTTGTCAATCCAAGGGGTGGCTTGGGTGAAAGTTGGGTTCACGAGGAAATACTCCCGTGGCGTAGGGCCGAGCGGGTCGGCAAGGTCGAAGATGATGACCTTGTTGTCGTTGAGCGTGGTCAGGCCCGCCAGGAAACGGCCATCCTTGGAGATAGCGGCGTTGCGCCAAGTATTGTCCTGGCTTACGATTCCGACGTTGTATTGGATGTCGGTGGGAGAATTGTAGGCGATTTCAACCCCCATTATTTGATGGTCAGCATTGACGAACACGATTTGCTCTCCGTTGTCGGTCACGCTCGGTTTGTCCAAAACACCGCCATCGTAAATGGTTTCAATCAAAACGCCATTGCTTTCAGACAGGTTCAAGTTCTGTTCATCATCCGAAACGCTGAGGATGTATTCGTTGCCAGTGCCGGGGGTAATGGGAGTTGCCTTGGCAGTAGGGTTTCCGGTGGTGATGCCCACTGCATCGAAGGCCGCCTTAGCGGCATTCACAACTTCGGGAGTCGAGAATTCGGTGGCTTCCGCAATGACGGCCAGTCGCAAGTCAACGAACTTAGAGGATGCCGTCAGACGGTCCCGCAAGGTATAATAATAGACCTGTTCCGCTTTCTCTTTCCCTACAGCTGGGTTAGTAGCGAATTGATAGAAAGCATAATTGGTAATGCCGCTGTTGGCATGTACGCCGCCGTGGTCTTCTGTTGTGATGACCCTTTCAGCATAGTTGTTTGGCTGCCAAGTGCCTTGGTCAGGTGTGGAGCCATTGTGTGGGTCGGAGAGGTCTCGGTCCAAGCCAGTCGGTGATTGCCCCGGCAGGATGATGCCTTCGGAAATGCCCCAGTCGTCCCGGTCAATCATCACGCCGAAAATGTCGGCCATCGATTCGTTCATGGCGCCGCTTTCATTTTCATAAATAAGCCCGGCGGTGTTCTCCACCACGCCGTGCGTCATCTCGTGACCCGCCACGTCGAGCGATTTCGCCAAGGGCGTAAAATAGGTATTGCCATTGCCCCAGAAAATGCCAGTGCCGTTCCAGTATGCGTTGTCCATTGCGCCATTTTCATCCGTCACGTTCACAGCGACATTGATGGAGCCGCCATTGCCGTCTATGCTGTTTCTGTTAAAAGTATTCTTGTAATAATCATAGCAAAGACTGGCGTTGGCGTGGGCACTTACCGCATTGGGGTTGGCGAAAATATTGCTGGTAGAAGTGATATGGGAAAGTGGGCCATCGTACACGTTCTTTTGGTCACGGGTCACGATGACACCTTTCATGGTGCCGTTCGGAACGGTGCTGCCGCTTGCATTGAACATGGGTTTGCTTGCATCCACGAGGTAGCGGTTGCCGTCCGAATGCTGCCAAGCTCCGAAGGAACGGTTTACGCCAGCAAGGTCAACGCCGGTAGCAGTGATGGGGGGCGGTGGCGGGGCAAAAGTAAATGCATGCTTGTCCCCGTTTGAAGTGCCTGCTTGGGGTTCCGTTGTATTCGCTTCGCAATTCTCATGACCAACACTGTGGTTGTGGAAGTTACAAGTAGCATTGTACTGGTGCAGCACTTCCCCGGTTTTGGCATCCACAAAATATTGGAACCTGTCGAGCATGTTCGGGTACGCCTGAATTTGCCAGGCAAGGTGCGGCTCGTTGTTCTGGGCCTGCACCCGGTAAATGACCAGTTGGGAAGTAAACTGCTGCCCGCCAATCATTTCCAGTTGGTCAGGCGTCCAGTTTGCCTGCACCTTGTCCCTGCCGATGTGCTCCGCCACCTTTTCGATGGCGGTTGCTGCATTGATTTGAGGCTGGACGTCTGCAATTGCTGGGGTCGGGGCATACCTACCGTTGGCGGAGGTGAAAATGCCCTTTTGCGTGTGCGCAATCAGTTCTGCACCGAAAACCGGAACGCCCATGTACTGCTGCTGCAATTTCACATGGTAGTTCCCGCTACGCTCGTCCAACTGCACTTTTTTGATTGCGAATTCAGTTGCTGGGTTTTTGATGCCCGCTGGCTGAAGGCTTGCGACATAAGCAATCGCAACCGTTTCAGCGGTTCTTTCATCGGTCACTGGGTCTTTGAGGCTGGTGCTGCCTTCAAAGTAAATCGGCAGGCCCTCGTCCCCCATCGTCAAGGCCACGGTGCTAACAGCCTGCGGCTGGAAGTCCGGTGCTATCACCCCGAACGGGTTGTCGCCAAGCGGGGCTTTTGGGGTGAAAAAAGGGTTGATGTTCAAGTTGACTTCCTGCCCTGGTTGGAGGTTGGAAGCCGGGATTTCTTTGCCAGCTTGGGCGAAGAGTTGCAACACCGCAAAGCAGGTTAAAACTGTGAGTAATGCGTGCCTCATGATTGATTGAGTTTTACAGTTAAAAAATATGCCCTTGTTCCAACCAATTCAATACTTTTTTGAAATCGAAAAAGCAGTTATTGAAAATCGGGGCAAACGAAAAATTTAGGCCGCAAAGAACCTACTACGGCAGGTGAAAAGCACTAAATCGAGGGGGGACAAAGAGGGGGACAAGCTATTTTTACTACGTAGTCATTGGTCTCAGCCCAATGGCAAAATACAAAGAGAGCAGGTTGGGCAACCCGCTCTCTTTGATTTTTGCCTAATTCTTTTGGTAAACCATTTTGAGCCAAGCATTCGTCCTGTCTCAAAATTTCGGCAATGATTGACTAATCAGCATTGACCAACCGTGTCGAAAAGGCAGTGTTACCGGCCTCGTCATAAATCAGCAGCATATAAACGCCTTTGGAAAAACCATTGGTCGCAATCTCGATTGGGCTTGGGCTAAGTTGCACGTTGCCTGCCAGCACCTTTCTGCCAAGCTGGTCAAATAGTGCATAGCTGACCTTTGCCGTGCAGTCGCATTTTAGTTGGAACGACCTTGAAAACGGGTTCGGCATGACGAGAATCTTCCCTTCTAAGGTTTGTTCCGAAACGCCGGTCATGAGGTCCTGCCCGTCGCAGTCTTCGTCAATACCGTTGTTGGGTATTTCCGTTGCACCGGGAAAGATGCTGCTGTCCGCATCGTTGCAGTCCCCTTCACATGCAGAGAAGAAATCGTTGTCGCCGTCCACTTCATCAGCGGGAACTGTGCCGTCGCAGTCATTATCGAGGCCGTCGCAAAGCTCAGTGGCGCCGGGAAAAATGGTTGCGTTGGCATCATTGCAATCGCCCGAAACGGCCACAAAACCAGTTGGCGCATCGCAAGCCATTTGCGTGGTGGCGGCATCTCCAAAACCATCCCCGTCCGTATCAGCATAGAACACGGTCATCACGCCTTCGTCAACCGTTCCATCGCAGTTGTCGTCAACACCGTTGCAAGTCTCCGAAGCGCCCGGGAACACGCTGGCATTGCTATCGTTGCAATCACCCGAAACGGCTACAAAACCTGCTGGTGCATCGCAAGCCATTTGCGTGGTGGCGGCATTTCCAAAACCATCCCCGTCCGAATCGGCGTAGAACACGGTCATCACGCCTTCGTCAACGGTTCCGTCACAGTTGTCGTCCAAGCCATTGCAAGTCTCAATAGCACTGGGGAATATGCTGGCATTGGTGTCGTCACAATCACCTGCCACATTCACATAGTCAACAGGTGCGGTACAGGCAAATACCGTGACAGCGGCATCTCCAAAACCATCCCCGTCCGAATCAATGTAGAACGCAAGCAGAACGCCTTCGTCTGCCGTGCCATCGCAGTTGTCGTCTATGCCGTTGCAAGTCTCCGTGTTGCCGGGGAAAATAGCAGCGTTGGTGTCATCACAGTCATCAGCATTGAGGACGGTACCCGGAGGAGGCGAGCAGGATAAAGTTGAGTTATTGGGGTCGCCAAACCCGTCCATGTCCGAATCTTGGTACCAGCTAAGCGGCGCAGCGCCGTCGTCAACCTGACCATTGCAGTTGTTGTCCAAGCCGTCGCAGAGTTCGGTAGCGCCTGGGTAAACATCGGCGTTGGTATCGTCGCAGTCTCCCTGACACGCAGAAAAATTGTCGCTGTCACCATCCATTTCGTCTGCTGGCAAAGTTCCGTTGCAGTCATTGTCCAAACCATCGCAGAGTTCGGTGGCGCCTGGGTAAACATCGGCGTTGGTATCGTCGCAGTCGGTGTTGTCAAGGACGAAACCAGCCATTGCGGAGCAGGAAAGCATCGAAACGGCTGGGTCGCCAAAGCTGTCACCGTCCGCATCGGCGTAGTAGGTCACTGCCAGGCCCTCGTCTATCGTGCCGTCGCAGTTGTTGTCCAAGCCGTCGCACACTTCCGTGGCATCTGGGTTGATGGCATCGTTGGTATCGTCGCAGTCGGTGTTGTCAAGGACGAAACCAGCCATTGCGGAGCAGGAAAGCATCGAAACGGCTGGGTCGCCAAAGCTGTCACCGTCCGCATCGGCGTAGTAGGTCACTGCCAAGCCCTCGTCTATCGTGCCGTCGCAGTTGTTGTCCAAGCCGTCGCAAATTTCCGTGGCACTTGGGTTGACGGCGGCGTTGGTGTCGTCGCAGTCACCTTGGCAACTTGAGAAGCCGTCGCTGTCATTGTCAAGTGTGCTTTCAGTGGGAGGTGTAATGCCGTCGCAGTCGTTGTCCAAGCCGTCGCAAAGCTCAGGTGCGCCGGGATAAACTGTGGCATTGTTGTCATCGCAGTCAACATCCGCTGTAAAACCGTCACCGTCCAAATCCTCCAATGGTGACGTGTACAAATCGCTTTCCCAGGCACCCCGGCCATAGGTGGCTGCCCGTAATTTGTTGGTTGGATAAAAAATCCTCAAATCCCGCACGGCAACATTCGGAAGGTCGGTAAAATAAGGTGCCCATTCCGGCAAGGTGTTGTTCTTGTAATACACCCCGATGTCGCCACCGACATAGACGCCGTCATTGGCGCTGCCGTTTTGGTAAACTATGGCATTGATTGGCAAATTGGGCAGCCCCGCCGAAAGATTGGTCCAAGTGCCGCCACCATCGGTGGTGCCGTACACTTTCTCGCCTTCGGTGTAGCCAGAGAATGTCACCCAAACCTTGTTGGGGTCTGTGTCGGAAACGGTCAGGTTGGTCAGGCTTACGGCCCCCACTGGCAGGTCGCCCGTGATGTCCGTCCAAGTATTGCCAGCATCGGTTGATACGGCTGCGCCTCCGGCATGGACGGCGTAGATGATATTGTTGTCGCTTTGTGCGATGGAGAATTCGAAGATATTGATGCCACCAAATGGCGTCCCCAATTCGGTCCATGTATCTGTAAAATCGGTGCTGCGATACAATGCTGCACGACCACCTGCGTAAATGGTGTTGGCATCCACGGGGTCTTGGCGAATGGGGCATTTCCACTCCGTGGAATTGCCTTCCAGCAAACCATCAACCGGGCTGAAAGTCGCCCCTCCGTCGGTGGACACATAATGGTCGCCGTAAACATTCGAGATGATTATCCTGTCATCGTTGGTGCGGTCAAACAGGCAGTCCTCACCATCGCCGCCGCCTATCACAGACCATTCGCCCGCTTTGAACAAAATGGTTCCTATGTCCTGAAGACCAGCCACCAACAAAGGTGAAGTAGTTGCGGAAATGGCAAGCGCCGTTTGCTGAGAAATGCCGAGGTTGCTGCTGATGTCCGACCAAGTGGCACCGTTATCAATGGACTTGTAAATGCCGCCATCGCAACAGGAATACATCGTGGTGGCACTGCCGGGCATGTAACTGATTTCGTGCACGTCCGCATGGAGGTAGGGAAACCCACCATCGCCAATCCAGTGGGAAATCATACCCCAATTGACGCCGCCATCAGTTGATTGCCATTGGTTTATGCCACCCACCGTAACAATATTAGGATCAGAGGGGGAGACAGCAATGGCCAAGTCATAATGGGATTGTCCGCCATCATCAGAGCCGTCCACAGCATATCCCAAAATGTTGGGGCTGGTTGATTGCTCGGTGAACGAAGCGCCACTGTCGGTGGAGAGGTAAAGGCCCAAAAATCCGCTATTGCTTCCATCGCCAATGACTGCGTAAACATAAGCGGCATCGGTTGGCGTCACGGCCAAGGCAATGCGGGACACATCTCCGGCATCAGGCAAGCCCGATGTTACTGCATTCCAAGTTCCGCCGCCATCGGTTGACCGGAACAACTCCGTGCCAGCCGCATAAATGATATTGGGGTCGGCTGGGTTGAACTCCATGTCTTTCAGGCTTGGGCCTGCCAAAGTCTGGTCCCAAGTATCCCAGCCATCTTCGGTGACAAATATGCCGTCGTTGGTGGAGACGAGCATTTTGAGCGGATTGGTCGGGTGCATCAGGAGTTTTGAAATCTTCCAGTTGTCAACCGCAGTCCAGACGAGGCTGGTGGCATTCCAAGTGGCACCGCCATCCGTTGATTTCATCACGCCAATGCTTCGCCTGTCAGCCTCCACGTCGCCTGTGGCGAGGTACATAATGTCCGTATTAGCAGGGTCAATGGCCAAGTCGGCTACGCCTATTACTGGCAAAAAATCTGTGTTGGTCGCCCAAGTACCACCGGCATCGGTTGATTTCCACAAGCCGCCGTCCGGCGCTCCGAGGTACATAATGTCGGTATTTGTGGGGTCGAAGCGAACCATGTTCACCCGGCCAACACCGGAGTCAAAGCCGGAAGGCCTTACCTGCGGGCCGAGTTCCGTCCAATTGGCGGCAGCCGAAAACTGGCTTTTTGCGCCGAGCCTCAATTGTTGCCAAGCCGAAAAATTGCTGTATGTGGTAGAAGGTAGGGTCAAATTTCCCGTAGGAAAAACCCTTGGTGTCATGTATGCCTCCCACCGCTTGAAGGGTTTGTAGCCTTTGTGTTTTGAGTAGGCCCGTGTTGCCCAGTAGTTTTGAAAATCGTTTTGGATTTCATAAAAATTCACATTGGGGCTGTCCCAGGCCGTCATCCAAAGTGGTGATGTGGACTGGCCGAAGCCTTGAAAAGTGAACAGGCAAAAAACAAGGAGGGTGAAAAACCTTGCAAAGTAAATTTTACTGGCGTGGTAAATTTTGAGCATAGTTTGTGATGTTTTATAAATGATTGGAGAAGAAACTATTGGTTAAATAAAAGTAGTTACGAGAAGTAAGGTATTGCGGGTTATACTTTGGAGCGCCAAGGTTTTGTCCATTTGAAATTGCCGTTAGCTATTGGCCAGAAGTATAAGTGGTGAAACTACTCTAGGCTTGATTCTTTTTACCTCAAATCAGGGGTGACAAAATGGGTGACAAACTGTTTTGTGCCACAAACGTTAACTTGGGACACCTCACGCTTAAGGCTTTCTTTATGAAAAAAATTCCCAACTTACTCCTCCTCTTTCTATCAACTTGGGCATCCATTGCCTGGGGGCAAACCAATTTCAGGACTGGTTTTGAAAAAACAGACCCAATTGCCCAAAACTCACCTTTGACCTTGGAAGAAAAAGTCAAGATACACCAGCAATTTTACGCTAAAGCCCTGGAAAATAAGGACACCCTGCATCAACTCTTCGGCAAACTTTACCTCGCCACTGACTATGTTAGGGCACAGGACTATGCCGAAGCGACCCGGTATGTACTGGCAGCCGAAGGGATTGCCAACACCGCCAACAACCTTGGCTGGCAAGGTTGGGTCGTGCATCGAAAAGGTGTGTTGTCACTGCGGATGAACAACTACAAAGAAGCACTCGATTTTTATAAAACGGCAGCCACGCTCTGTGGGGAAGCAGGGGACAGCCTTTGCGTAGCAGAAAGCCTTGAGCAAGTGAGTGCCATGTACGGTAGGCTCGAAGATCCTGAAAATGCCCAGCTGTACCACGTCATCGCCATGCCGCTCATCGAAAAATATGGGGGTCAGGCTCAATTGGGCGCTGCGCTGAACAATTTCGGAATCATTAATTCCCAGCAAGGCCGGGCACTCGAATCCATCCCCTATTTCGAACGCTCCATTGAGATTTATCACCAACTTAGAAAACACAAAGAAGAAGCCAAGGCACTCAACAACCTCGCCGATGCTTACCGGCTCCTGGAACGCTATAAACTGGCAAAGGAGACTTTTCTGCGGTGTGTCAGCATGAACAAGCAATACCAGGACAGAGAAAACCTCGTGTCAAACTACTCAGGCCTGCAAACAGTTGCTTCAGAAATCGGGGATTATGAGGCTGCCTACGAAAATTTGTCACTTTATTTCCTGCTCAAGGACAGCCTCGTGGGTGCCGAAACGCAGCGTAAAATCGCTGAGTTGGAGGTCAAGTTCAAAACCCAAGAAAAGGAGCTGGAGCTTGAAAAAAGTAATTTAGCACTCAATGCTGCCCAGCGCTCAATAGCTTGGCAGACGGGAGTCTTGTTTTTTTTGCTGCTCTTGGGGGGCATTGGCCTTTGGCGCTGGCGGCTGCAATCAAGGCAAGCAAAACGTGATATTTCACACAACCAGGAGACCTTGGCAAACCTGACTCGAATCCTGTTGGAAAAAAACCAACAACTGGCCACGATGGAGGAAAAAACCACTAGTCTTTCGAGAGGCAATGCAAAAACCGCCGAACCTGCCGATTTTGAAGAAAACCTTTACAATCAACGCATACTGACGGATGCCGATTGGTCGTCGTTCAAGGTGTATTTCGAAAGGGCATATCCGGGCTATCTGCACCAGCTTCGCAGTGCATTCCCCGCGCTCACCGATTCGGAAGAACGGCTTTTCCTTTTCATCAAACTCAATTTGACCACCAAAGAGGCGGCAACCATACTTGGCATTTCTGCCGATAGCGTAAAAAAGACCCGCAACCGGCTCCGGAAAAAATTAGAACTGGAAGAAGACGTGGTGCTGGAAGCGTTTATTCGCAATTTCTGAAAAGCAACCCCACCTTTCAACGGTTTTTGGTTGTAACCCACCGATTCACCAAGGTATCCCGTGCATTCTTGTTGCTCCGCAATCCAGTAGAAGCCGCTGTTGCAGCAATTTATGGAAGCAACCGCCAAAATAACCCGGTTGGAAAGTTTTGAAAAATGAAAAACTGAGGAAACTGCTAGCGGCAGAAGACACCATGCGCCGAGAATGGATAACCGAGTGGGTTGCCGAAAAGCTGGGTGATATCGATTGCTAGAAAAAAGAAGCGCATGTTTAAAACGCCAAAGCAGCTTTTAAACATGCGCTAAAAGGGGGATTTTGGAGATGATTGGCTACCTAATGACTACTTTGTACTCAACTTGGCAATGGCCTTTTCCAGCTCTTCTTCGTCACCGGCCACGTAGCCGTTGTGCTCAAAAACGATGTTGCCGTTTATGTCAATCACCAGCGTTTGTGGGATAGTCTGGAAATTGAAGGCATTGCGCATGTCTTCCTCATTGCCTGCAAAAATGGTGTACTCCCAGCCTTTTGTCTCAACGATTCCAGGGACTTTCGCAAGCGCCCGTTGGTTGTCGATGGTGATTGCTAGCAGTTCCACATTGTACTTCTTCTGCCATTCTTCATAGTAATCCGCTACGGTATCGAGTTCCTTTTTACAAGGTGAGCACCAAGTTGCCCAGAAGTCAATAATGATGGTTTTGCCGCTCTTGGAAATATAATCCTTTAGGTTGAGGGTCTGCCCGTCCAGGGTTTTCACGTTCACATTGGGCACTGCCTTTTGTGCATTCGCAAACATTGCGAAGCAGAGAAGAAAAAACAGCGAAATTGTCGCTTGCTTCATATTTTTAGATATTTAACTGGTTAAAAATTAATTTGCGGCAGTCCATTGGCTACCTTTGGAACTTTGGAATTGCAGATTGCAAAACTATCCTGAAATCCATTTAGATTCACGAAAATAAATTTGATTAACCTACCCTTAACTTTAAACGGGATTAAACAAGCCTTTCCGATATGAATCCAAAAAATTGGCTGCTCCTCGTACTTCTGACGGTTGTTTCACAAACCGTCACAGCACAGGATGCAGAAAACGAACAAACCACGAACAACCAGGGCCGACTTTCTGGCAACCTCTCCATGAATGGAAATTTCTTCATTCGAGACTCCGCCATCGGGGCAGCAAACACCCCACAATACGACCGCCAGCTATTTGGGGCCGACTCTTGGCTAAACCTCAATTACCAGAACTGGGGCTTCGATATGGGCATTCGCTTTGACATGTTCAACAACTCCAACCTGTTGAACCCTACCAGTTCCTACACCGACCTCGGTATTGGGCGTTGGTACATTTCGAAGAAAATCAACAAGCTCGGCATCACTGGTGGCTATATATACGATATTATCGGAAGTGGTATCATCTTCCGAGCTTATGAAGAGCGACCCTTGGCCATTGACCAAGCACTTTATGGCATTCGGCTTACTTATGGCATCAATGAAAATTGGACAGCAAAAGCCTTTACCGGGCGACAAAAACAACAATTTGGGACCTATGCAAGTGTGCTGCGTGGAGCAGCAATTGACGGTTATATCGGGAGCGACTCTTCTTCGATATCATTGGCACCTGGGTTTGGCGTGGTTGCCCGGACACTGGACGATGGCTCGATGAACAACCTCGTAGCTACACTGAACACCTACGCCAAGACGGATATCTTTACCCCAAAATACAACACCTATGCGTTGTCGTTTTACAACACACTCTCATCCGGGCCTTTCTCTTGGTACATGGAAGGGGCTTACAAGAGCGCCGATTCGTTTGTTGACCCGTTTCAGGAGCGGGTAACGGTGAGCGGCGACACTGTGGTGGGGCGATATGTGAATGGGGAAGGTTCAGTTTTTTACTCAAGCCTCAGCTTCGCAAAATCGGGCCTTGGCCTCACGGTGGAAGGTAAACGGACTGAAAACTTCGACTTTCGAACTAACCCACAAGAGGCGGCGGCAAGGGGGCTGCTGCATTATATCCCGCCAATGGCAAGGGTAAACACGTATCGGTTGCTAGCCCGTTATGCGGCAGCGACACAGTTTGTTGGAGAACAAGCCTTCCAAGTAGATGCACGATATGCCGTGAACAGAAAACTGAGTTTGAGCGCCAATTTTTCAAATATCACCAATCTAGACGGAGACCAGCTCTACCGAGAAATTTTTACTGAAATCTACTACAAATACAAGCGAAAATGGACGCTGACAACCGGCATTCAGCTACAAGAATACAACCAGGAAGTCTATTACGGCAAGCCAGATGCGCCACTGCTGAAAACCGTCACGCCGTATGCTGATTTCCTTTACAAATTCAACACGAAAACCTCCATCCGCCTAGAATCGCAGTACATGAACATGAACAAAGACCATGGCATACGCTCCGACTACGGCAACTGGTTTTTTGCCCTTGCTGAGTTTACCCTGGCACCGCACTGGGCCATCACGGTGTCGGACATGTACAACATTGACCCAGGAAAATTGTCGCCAACTGATGCAAATACTGGGAAACAAGATAAAATCCATTACCCACGATTTGATGTTTATTATACCTATCACGCCAACCGCTTTTCACTGAGTTATGTGAAACAGGTGGAAGGTATCGTCTGCTCAGGTGGTATCTGCCGACTGGAGCCAGCGTTCAGCGGGGTGAAGATGTCTGTTAACTCGACGTTCTAAAAAATCATAGCATTGCCTGATTGTTGAATTGCAAGCTGAGACAACAATTGAGCATTCCAACATACAGAAATATGAAAAAGTATATCTTTCTTCTGGCCTCGGCCATCCTTTTTTTCAGCGCATGTGAAGAAATACCGCCAAAAGTAACTGGGTCGATGGGAGGTCCTGTTGACCCCAACCCTATCGATAGCCAGTTGCGGCAGGTCATCATTGAAGAATTCACAGGTGTGCGCTGTGTGCAATGCCCCGGTGGCTCCGCTTTCATCCAAGACCTGTTGGCCATTCACGGCCAGCAGCTTATCGCCGTGTCCATCCATGCAGGCGATTTCTCAACACCCTATTCAGCCAGCCTATACGATTTCAGGACGGAAGAAGGCAACCAGCTCTTGAGTTATCTTGATGAGCCTTTTGGCTTCCCATCGGCAGTAGTTGACCGCAAGCTCTTCACTGGCCAGTTCGACCTCCAACTTGGTCAGGGCGACTGGGCGGGGTTCATTGCCTCCGAAATGGCCATTGCACCGAAGGTGCGCATCGGTATTGAGCCGGGCTTTAACGCTGGCACCAGGAAACTTACAGCCGATGTCACAATCTACGTGGACGAGGCCATCACCGCACCGGACGTTCGCCTCAGCATCATGCTTACCGAGAACAACATCCGCGACCTGCAAATAACGCCCAGCAGTTCGACACCGATACCTGACTACAACCACCGCCATGTGCTACGGGACATGCTCACCCAGTACAACGGCGACCCTATTTCGGAGCCGCTTTCGCAAGGGGCCGAAATCACCAGGTCTTTTAGTTTCACCATGCCAGCTGATTGGAAGGAGGAGAATTGCGAAGTCATTGCCATTGTTAGCCTTGCAGGTGCTTCAAAGGAAGTGCTGCAGGCGCACCAGGTGCATGTGGTAGAATGAGTTGCAAGCCCTTTGATAAATGGCAATAAGAAACCCATTCCGAAGCAACAAAATCAAAGAAGCCGACGACCTCGGATTCGGCACCCGCATCACTGGTGAACGTGACCGGCTCATAGACAAGGACGGAAACTTTAACGTCGAGCGAGTCGGGTTGAAAAGCTGGAGCCCCTACCAAGACTTGGTGGAAATGAGCTGGGGCAAGTTTTTCAAGCTCGTCATGGCTTTTTTTATCGGGGTAAATGCAGTTTTTGCACTCCTCATCGACGCCATCGGCGTTGATTGCCTGACTGGAATGAAACCGGGCACTTGGTTAGAAAACTATGCCGATGCTTGGTTTTTCAGTGTGCAAACCTTCACGACCGTCGGCTATGGGGGCATGAGTCCATCCTGTATCTCTACCAATTTCGTGGCGGCATTAATTGCACTTGTCGGCCTCATGTCGGCGGCACTAGCCACGGGGCTGTTGTTCGCCCGTTTTGCGAAGCCGACTTCCCAACTTGTTTTTAGTAAAAATGCCATCATCGCCCCTTTTCAGGAGGGCACCAGCTTCCAGTTCCGCATTGCCAATTCCCGCAACAGCCGCCTAATCAACCTCGATGCAAAGCTCACCATGTCGTGGGTGCACACCAACCCCGATGGCTCGAAACAGCGCCGTTTTGCAAGGCTAAATCTGGAACGCGAGAAAGTGGTAATGCTGCCATTGAATTGGAACATCGTCCATCCGATTGACGAAGAAAGCCCGCTTTGGCAGCGGACGCCCGAAGATGTGAAGGAAATGAACGTCGAGGTAATTGTGCTGATTGAAGCCTTCGACGAGACGTTTTCACAGACCATATTTGCCAATGGCTCTTATTGCGACGAGGAGTTTCTCTGGAATGTAAAATGGAAGCCGATGTATCACCCCGACCCTGCTGGCTCAGGGAAGACGATTTTGGACATGGCAGCTATTGATGAGGTGATACCTATCGGTTGACGGGTTATCGAAAAAACTTCCGTTCAAACACCGCCTCATTCCCCATAGCATCCCGCACCACCAGCCTGAAATTGTGCTCGCCCGGCGTGATGAGGCCATCGAATTCGTGGGTAATCGTTCCGTTCTTTTTGTCGTATTCCATCAGAATCCACTGACCGTCCACATGGGCATCGAAGGAAAGCTCCTCGACATTGGGGGCAGTGGCCACATTTTCGCTGATTTTGAAGCTGATTTTTTTGTACTTCTGCATGTTTTGCCCAAAAACAACTTGCCGAATGGTGGGCGGCGTCACGTCGGCCATGATGGCATAGCTGCCGAGGCCCCTCACTTTTGCTCGCAACAGGCCATCTTCCCAGCGACCACCACAATTGAGAATCCTGCCACCTTCGCAATAAGCGACGAACACCTTTGGCTTCAGTTCGGCAGGGATGGACTGTGTGGGCCGGATACCGATGTCGAAAAAATCATGCACGGGCGTTTTGCTATCGCTGAGGCGGTGCACATCGGAGTAGTAACCAGTGGAGCGTTCCTGGAGCACATTATATTTTAGATAGAGGTCTTCGTACAATGTGCCGGGCGGCATGTGGAGGTAGAGGCCCTCGGTGCGAATCATATTGCCTTCGTTAAAAGGCAGTATGTAGTTGTAGTTTTGGTTGGAAACCGGCTGAATCAAATTGGCCGTTCCAGGCCTTCTTTTTACCCAAAACTCAAGCGTGGAATTGTTGCCAGCCACGTCGGAGGCTACCATCGTGATTTTGCTAGACCTATCATCTCGCAGTGAGACAACGCCGTTGTCGGCCATGTAGCGATAAATGGACAGGTGGTTGCCAGGCAGGGTATAGCACCGGTTGTAGTAACTATTTTTGGTTAGACGCTCCTCGTAGTCGCAATGGGCGTTGATATAGCGGCTTTCATCAAAAGAAAAAGACTCCAAACTGAAATCATACACGAGCGTATCGTCTTGGTACATGGACAGTTCATAAATGCCATTCCAGTTGCTCACCCGGTCGAAGTGGTCATAAACTTTGAGGCCGAAGCCCGTTTGTCCGGCGTCGAGCAGCACGGTGTCACCTTTGACTTTGTAACTGTCTCCCATTTGCACCAACGAAATGGCTTTTGCGCCAAGTTCTTCCCGTTTTTCGTTGAGGGAATAAACTTTTAGCGAATGCATTTTGGGGGCAATGTTATCCGTCACTCGAAATCCGAAAAGCAGCGGATTGATGGGGTTTTGGGTGCTGGTCTCCCGCACCTCGAAGTGCAGGTGCGCCCCATTGGAGGAACCGGTATTGCCCATTTTGCCGATTTCATCGCCTTGCGTAACAGGGAACTTGTCGTGGGTCAGGTTAATGTCCACCTCGAAAGATTCTTGGATGTACTGCTGAGCTTTGATAAAGTTTTCTATTTCTGGCTTGAACCTGTCGAGGTGCGCGTACACCGTCGTGTAGCCGTTGGGGTGGCTGATGTAGAGGGAGTTTCCGTAGCCGCTTTTGTCCACTTTTATCTTGGACACAAAGCCGTCAGCAGCCGTAAAAACAGCGTCGCCGATCACGCCCTTTGCGGATTTTATGTCAATGCCCGCATGGAAATGGTTGGGACGAAGCTCGCCAAACGTACCCGCCAGCAGCAGGGTCTGGGCAACGGGTGCCTGAAAATAATTGTTCGGATAAGTGCCCCGAACCGTGGGCTTGAACTTTGGCACTGCGAAAGCAAAAAACAGCACGGGAAGTATGAACACCAGTGAATTCCTTTTCATCTCAATTTGTTCTTTCGTTTTCAGCAAAAAATAAGGTGAAGACGGATTTTACGGTAAAGTCTTGCATGAACGGTTAGCAAATATAATGATTGCCGTTAATTTCAATAGACCTTGCGCAAACTGGGGGATGTGAAATCGGTGGGAGGATTAGGTCAAGCTGGTGTTCTGAGCGGTGTCTAAATTTTGCCAGAAGCGCCAACAACTACCCCTTCTTTCAAAAAACGTGTCAAATTTGAAAACTCACCAATTCTTTTGGCGTAGAACCTGCTATTTTTGCGCACATTAAGAATTCTTCACAAAAGTCCTGTCTATGACTGAAAGTAATCTACTGGATACCAAGACCGTCTCGCTGGGCGAAATTTTCGGCAATGGCAAGAGTTACAAGGTGCCGCCATTCCAAAGGGATTATTCTTGGGGGGAAGACCAGTGGGATGACCTTTGGACGGACGTACTAAGTGTTTATCAGACAGGCGGCCAACACTACATGGGAGCGGTTGTCCTTCAAAACAAGGGGGACAAGCAGTATTTGATTATAGACGGCCAACAACGATTTACAACTTTGAGCCTTTTGCTGTTGGCGACTATCGAGAAAATAAAATCTTTGATAGTTGATGAAAA
Organism: Saprospiraceae bacterium; assembly: GCA_021739645.1. Lineage (GTDB taxonomy): Bacteria > Bacteroidota > Bacteroidia > Chitinophagales > Saprospiraceae > UBA6168. The sequence continues at coordinate 32,631 of JAIPBL010000014.1, forward strand.
CACGATTGATGAAAACAAGGAACGTGTTGAGTTGCTAATGGGTAAATTCATTGGTCAAAAAGACCCAGTCTCCTTGAGGTATGGCAGCAAACTTTATCTAAACGAAAACAACGATCAGTTTTTCCAAAACCGTCTTGTCCAATTTAAGCCACCAATCTTAGCTGCAAAACTGAACGATTCAGAACAGCTGCTTTGGAAGGCTTACCAGTTTTTCAAAGAACGTCTCGATGAACTTTTTGGAGATAGCCCAAGCGGTGAGTCACTTGCAAAATTCCTCGACCAATCAGTTGCTGACCGGATAATGTTCATTCAGATAGTGGTCGAAAATGAATTGAACGCCTACACCGTTTTTGAGACGATAAATGCAAGGGGCGTGGAGTTAACCTCAACTGATTTGCTCAAAAATTATTTGTTTTCCCTAGTGGCCCGGATAGAATCCCACATCGAATTGGTGAAAGCGCAATGGAAAAAAATCACCGATACGGTCGGAATGCAAGATTTTCCGACTTTCCTCCGGCATTTCCTCAATAGCAGGCAAGAACTGATACCACGTGACAACCTCTTCAAGGTGGTTCGCCAACAAGTGAGCAGTGAAGAGCAGGTATTTGCTTTACTTGATGAACTGGAAAAATACGCTTACATACACCGTGCATTGGGCAGCCCCTTTGATGAAATTTGGAAAGAGGACAAGGAAGTGCCACCAATGATTGCTGCATTGAAATTGTTCAGAGTAACTCAGTTTAAGCCCCTTTTGTTGGTTGCATACACCCATTTGGATTGGGATTCATTCAAGCGGCTGCTCAATGATGTGGTCGTGATTTCCTTTCGCTACAATATCATCGCAAAGCGACACGCAAAAAACGCCGAACGCGCTTTCAACAAGGCAGCTAACGGTGTTTTTTATGGAACCATGAATTCTTCCAAGGATATTTTTAAACAGGTGTTGAACCAAATATACATACCCGACGAGGACTTCCACAGCCTTTTTTCAACGTATTCAATCAATACGAATCGAGCCAAAAAACTTGCCCGATATATTTTGTACAAATTGGAAAGACAAATCGGTGGAGGTAAGTATGACTACGAAACTGACGAAGGAACCATCGAACATATTTTGCCCGAAAACCTCAATGAGGAGTGGGCAGAAAAATTCTCCGTTGAAGAGCATCTTAAACTCGCATTTGCCATCGGCAATCTGACCTTGTTGGAACCAAAAATTAACCGCCAAATAGAACAAAAGCCTTTTACTGAAAAAAAATTGGCATACGCCAATAGTCAATACCTGCTTTCCAAAGAAATCAGTGCTTCAGATTGGACCCCCACGGCCATAAAACACCGACAAGCAGGCATGGCCAAAGTCGCCAAATCTATCTGGAAAGTACAATATTAACTTGCATCATTCAAATCAACATTCATGTATCGTACACACAACTGCGGCGAACTCCGCATCTCTCACGTTGGACAAGAAGTAAAACTCTCAGGCTGGGTACAAATCGGGCGTGACTTCGGCGGCCTAACTTTCATTGACCTCCGTGACCGTTACGGCATCACGCAGCTCGTTTTCAACATGGACGACGATGCAGCGCTCTGCGAGCAAGCCCGCAAATTGGGGCGGGAGTTTGTCATTTCTGCCTCCGGCAAAGTGCGGGAACGCTCCAGCAAAAACCCCAACCGCCCCACCGGTGATGTGGAAATCATGGTCAGCGAACTCCAAATCCTCAACGCCTCCAAGACCCCACCCTTCACCATCGAAGACACCTCAGACGGCGGCGACGACCTTCGCATGAAGTACCGCTACCTCGACATCCGCCGTGCGCCCGTGCAGCAAAACCTGATTTTCCGCTCGCAGGTGGCCATCGAGACCCGCAAGCACCTCAGCGGTGAGGGCTTCATCGAAATCGAAACGCCGAACCTCATCAAGAGCACACCGGAAGGCGCTCGTGACTTCGTAGTGCCGAGCCGCATGAACCCTGGCCAATTTTACGCACTGCCGCAGTCGCCGCAAACTTTCAAGCAAATCCTGATGGTGGCCGGCATGGACAAGTATTTCCAAATCGTGAAATGCTTCCGGGACGAAGACCTGCGGGCCGACCGCCAGCCAGAGTTCACCCAGATAGACTGCGAGATGGCCTTCGTGACCCGTGAGGACATCCTCAACACTTTCGAGGGGTTGACCAAGCATATTTTCAAATCCGTGCTTGACCTCGACATGGCCGACTTCCCCCGCATGAGCTACGACGAAGCCATGACCCGCTACGGCTCCGACAAACCGGACATTCGCTTCGGAATGGAGTTCACCGAGTTAAATGACGTGGCACAGGGCAAGGGTTTTGGTGTCTTCGACAATTCCGAACTCGTTGTCGGCATCTGCGCCGAAGGTCAGGCGGAATCGTTTTCCAACAAAGACATCAAAGACCTGACCGAGTGGATGCAGCGCCCGCAAATCGGGGCGAAGGGCCTCGTTTGGATAAAATACAACACCGACCCGAACGGCGAATTTGGCCGCTTCCGCAGCAGCGTCAGCAAGTTTTACAGCGAAGACCAACTGGAGGAATTTGCGAAGAAAATGGGCGCAAAACCCGGCGACATGATGCTCGTACTTTCCGGCGAAGCCGAAAAAACCCGCAAGCAGCTCAACGAACTTCGCCTCGAAATGGGTCGCCGAATGGGACTGATGAAAGCCGGTGATTTCAAACCACTTTGGGTTGTCAACTTCCCGTTGCTGGAGTGGGACGAGGATTCGCAGCGCTTCTTCGCCATGCACCACCCGTTCACCGCACCGCTGCCCGAGGACGCCGAAAAGATGATGTCCGGCGACCATGAGACGTTGAAAAACCTCCGTGCCAACGCCTACGACCTCGTGCTCAACGGTTCGGAAATTGGCGGCGGCAGCATCCGTATCCACGACCGGGCGCTCCAGGAGAAGAACTTCCAACTGCTCGGCTTCACGCCGGAACAGGCCGAGAATCAGTTTGGCTTCCTGCTCGGTGCATTCGAGTTCGGCGCACCGCCGCACGGTGGCATCGCCTTCGGCCTCGACCGCCTCTGTGCCGTGATGTGTGGCCAGACCAGCATCCGTGACTTCATCGCCTTCCCGAAAAACAACATGGGTAGGGACATGATGATTGATGCACCGGATGGGTTGGATGATGCGCAACTCAAGGAGTTGAATTTGAAGGTGGAGGTGATAGCAAAGGGTTGATTCACCTCGGGATGACTCATGTTAGGCTCAAAATTGTATCATACAAAGCAAGGTAAGATGTTGGTAAAAGTTGTTTATTTGCAAAGATAGCTCATTTTTGAAATCGTTGAGACATAACTACCTGATTATCAATCTTTTGCTTATTTGCACGTTATTTGCAAATTCCTTAGCAATGCAGAATCAAGATTTAGTCAACCTACTAGACCGCTTACTTAAAACAGGCAGAGAATCCGAGTGGCTAGAGTTCAAAGAGAACAACAAGGGGCCTGAAATGATTGGTGAACGCATTTCAGCGCTTTCAAATAGTGCCGCATTGCATCACGAACAATTTGGGTATATCGTTTTTGGAGTCGAAGATGCCACACTGAAGGTGGTAGGCACCAAATTTAAGCCGAATACTGAAAAAATTGGAAACGAACCAATCGAAAGTTGGCTACTAAATCGTCTAAGCCCCAAAATAGACATCCGATTCTTAGAATTCGAATACAATCAAAAGCCTGTCATAATCGTCCAAATCCCTTCAGCTACATTACAACCGGTGAGGTTTAACAAGGAGGCCTTCATCAGAATAGGTAGCGTCACCCGAAAACTGAATGAATTTCCAGACAAAGAGCGCAAAATTTGGCAAAATGAGACACACTCATCCTTTGAATCCGAGGTTGCACTGTCAAATATTGGATCATCAGACATCATAGAACTGCTTGATACCCAGTCTTTCTTCGAACTAATAAAAATCCCCTACCCTGAAGCTAGAGAGGGAGTGATTGAGAGGCTTTTGGACGAAAAAATGATTGTTCGAACCAATGGTAGGTTTAATATCACAAATTTAGGTGCATTGCTATTGGCCAAAGACTTGAACAACTTCGATGCTTTGTCAAGAAAAGCAGTAAGATTCATTAAATACGAAGGTAAAGACAAGCTGAAGACACTAAAAGATGCCCCTGGCAAACGGGGTTATGCTGTTGGATTCGCCTCTTTGATGACTTATATTGAGGTTCAACTTCCCACGGAGGAGACTATAGAAAAAGGTGGCATCAGGCAGGAAAAAACCTCCTACCCAATTTTATCATTGAGAGAATTGATTGCCAACGCATTAATACATCAAGATTTTAGAGTAACTGGAATACATCCAACTATTGAACTGTATTCTGACAGGATTGAAATAAGCAACCCGGGAAGCCCAATAGTTAGCCCAAATCGTTTCATTGATTCATATCGGTCTCGCAATGATAAACTTGCCGCCTTCATGCGACGCATTGGGATTTGTGAGGAAAAAGGAAGCGGCATAGACAAAGTCTTTTTTCAAGTTGAACAATTCAATCTTCCACCCCCTGACTTCAAAGAACTTGAGGCCCAAACCAAGGTGATTCTATATTCTTATCGCCCGCTCGCACTATTGACAAAGGAAGAAAAAATAAGGGCTTGCTACCAGCATTGCTGCCTGAAGTATGTTTCCTCTGAAACAATGACAAACCAGTCGCTTCGTGAACGTTTCAAAGTCGAAGAAAAGGACATATCTGTTGTCTCAAGAATCATAAAGGATACTGTTGAAGAAGGCATGATAAAACTCAGTGACCCAGAGAGCGCCTCAAGGAAATACTCAAAGTATATCCCAATTTGGGCATAAGAGTTAACCATTGAGCATTCGAGAAAAACCTCATATAAACAACCAAAAAATTTAACTATGAACAAACCACCACGTTCCACCGTCCAAAACCTCCCCGCCAAGCTCGAAGCCTTCGCCCGCCTCCTCCAAATCATGGACGACCTGCGGGAAAAATGCCCGTGGGATCGCAAGCAGACCTTTCAAACCCTGCGCAACCTGACCATCGAGGAGACCTACGAACTGGCCGACGCCATCCTCGACGACGACCTCGACGGCATCAAGGAGGAACTGGGCGACATCATGCTGCACCTGGTTTTTTACGCAAAAATTGCGGAGGAAAAACAAGCCTGGGACATGGCCGATTCGCTCCACGCCATCTGCGACAAACTGGTGCAGCGCCACCCGCACGTGTACGGTGACACGCAAGTAGCCGACGAGGAGGAGGTAAAGCGCAACTGGGAAAAACTGAAACTGCAAGGCGGTAAAAAGTCAATGCTGGAAGGCGTTCCGACCTACCTGCCCGCCCTCGTGAAAGCTTGGCGTATGCAGCAAAAAACGGCACAGGTAGGCTTCGAATGGGAAAATACCGAACAGGTCTGGGCGAAAGTGCAGGAGGAAATCGGCGAGCTGCAAGAAGCGGTGAACGAAAATTTTTCGCAAGAAAAAAAGGAAGACGAGTTCGGTGACGTGATGTTCTCGCTGGTCAACTACGCTCGTTTCCTGCACATCGAACCGGAGACGGCGCTGGAGCGGGTGAACCGCAAGTTCAAGGCCCGATTCGAGTACATCGAAGCGAATGCCCCGAAGCCGCTGGACGAGATGACGCTGGGGGAGATGGATGCGCTGTGGGATGAGGCGAAAATTAAGTTGGCGAGTTGACTACCTCCCGCACGATCACCTCTCCATGGTGCCTAGTATTTTCAATAAACAACTTGCTCGTGTTCATCCCCGCCTGCACCACGCCAGCCAAGTACACCCCCGGCAAATTTGACTCAAAAGTCTCCTCATTCATCACCGGGGTCCGGTTTTCATCGTCCTGAAATTCGATGCCCAATTTTTCCAAAAAAACATAGTCCGGCTGGTAGCCCGTCATGGCCAGCACGAAGTCGTTTTCGAGCGTTACCTCGCCATCGGGCGTGGACAGCACCACCTCGTGGGGGCGGATTTCCTTCACCTGGGAATTGAAAAAAGCCCGAATGCTGCCCTCCTTGATTCGGTTTTCGATATTGGGCCGAATCCAGTATTTCACTTTCTCGTAAATGCCGTCCTCCCGGATGCACATGGTCACGTCGGCGCCTTTGTAGAAAGTTTCCAGCGCCACGTCGCAGGCGGAATTGGCAGCGCCGACCACCAGCACCCGCTGTCCCACGTAGGGATGCGCCTCGTCGTAGAAGTGTTTCACCTTCGGCAAATCCTCGCCCAACACGTTCATCAGCCGGGGCACGTCGTAAAAGCCGGTGGCGATGGCGATGTGGCGGGCTGGATAGCTGCTTTTCGTGGTTTTTACTTCGTAAATGCCGTCGTTGCGGCGTTCCATGCCCAGCACGGGTTCGTAAGTTTTCACTTTCAATTTCCAGCTTTCGAGCGTGCGGCGATAGTATTCGAGCGCCTCTCGGCGAGTGGGCTTGTCGGTGTGTGAAATGAACGGCACACCACCGATTTCGAGATTGAGGGAGGTGGAAAAAAAAGTCATGTTGGTGGGGAAGCGGAAGATGGAGTTGACGAGCACACCTTTTTCCAACACGAGGTAGCTCAGCCCGGCCTTCTCGGCTTCGATGGCAATGGCGAGGCCGGTGGGGCCGGCACCGATGATGAGTAGGTCAAGGGGTGAGTTGGGAATTTGCATACGAAATGGTAATTTTTATTGGCAAAGCTCGGCAGAAAAAAGGAAGTGAGATTTATGCTTGCCAACGAGCAATAACACTGTTTTTTTTTTGCTTGTGACAAAAGTCACGTTCAACATTGCGGAAAGTCATTCGGCAGTGCAGGAATAACCGATAAAATTGTCCGAAAATCGTATTTCAACTTTATAAAAAATAAATCAAATCATGAAAAAACAAGTCTTTTTCGTTTTCGCCGTTGCTTTTGGACTAATGTTCGGAGTTCTGGCTTGCCAGTCCGGTACGGCAGATGCCGATGGTGGCGCTGTTGCTGAAGCAACTACCGAACCAGCTGCTGGCGGAGGCCAGGCCAGTGTAATTGAAGAAAACTCCGAGCCGAATGTGGTGAAAGTGGCCATCGGTTCACCCGACCACACCACGCTCGTTGCGGCGCTCAAAGCTGCCGACCTCGTAAATTCAATGGCCAATGTTGGCCCGTTCACCGTATTCGCACCAACCAACGCTGCTTTCGATGCACTGCCCGCTGGCACGGTCGAAGGGTTACTGAAGCCAGAAGCATTGGCAGATTTGAAGAACGTCCTCAAAGGCCACGTGACAACTTCCTCACTCACAGAAATGATGCTCTCTGACGGCATGACCCTCGGCATGGCCAACAATAGCAAAATCACCATCCACAAAACAGGTGATAAAATCATGATCAATGACGCCAACGTGCTCGGTGTAGTCAAGGCTTCCAATGGCATGGTGTACGTGATTGACAAGGTATTGCTGCCAAAATAATAAACACCTAGAATTCTTTTTAAGCTTTCAGATTGGAGACGAGCGGCCCTTTTGCCGCTCGTTTTTTATTGGGCAACTGTCACGTAGCGAACCGTAACCTAAAAAAGACGGGGAAAGAATTTGTAGCTTCATGGGGTTAGGCTAATTTGGCCGTCCGCTAAAAAAACAACGGACATGACTACAACCCGACTCCTGTTTTCCCTGCTGCTAGCCACATTTGCCATCGCAGGCATTTGGGCGCAGCCCGACATGAATAGCCCTGAATACCAAGGCTGTCATTTTTATCACAAAAAAATAACGCCGCCGCACTCCGACGACCGCAACGGCGAATGTGGCAGCAACGCCCGCAGCGACAGCATCGATATCTTGAACTATGCAGTGACGCTCGATGTCACGCAGTTTTCGCAGCAAATACTCACCGCTGCTTGCGAAATCAAGTTCACCCCCAAGCAGGACGGGCTCGGCTTCCTGCCGCTCGACCTGCTCAAACTCACCGTGGACTCGGTCATGCAAAACGGCATGGCGCTGGTTTTTGACTACAACGACACACTGCTCAACGTCCACTTACCCGCCTCGCTCAACATTGGCGACACCTCTCAACTCACGGTGTACTACCACGGCCACCCTACTGCCGACCCCAGCGGCTTCGGGGGTTTTGTTTTCGAGGGCGGGTACGCCTACAACCTCGGCATCGGCCTTTCTAGCAACCCCTACAACTTTGGGCGGAGCTGGCATCCCTGCTTCGACAACTTCGTGGAGCGGGCCACCTACGACTTCAACATCATCAACAACGGCGGGCGCAAGGGTTATGGCCTTGGGCAGTTTCTCGGCGAAACTGACCTCGGCGGTGGAACTTACCTGAGACGGTTCCGCATGGACCTGCCGTTACCTACTTACCTTGTCGGCACTGCATCCAGCAATTACGGGGAGGTACACCAGCAGTACACCGGGCAATACGGCACCTACCCAATGCTGCTGGTGGGCAAACCCGGCGACACCACACAGATGAAAACTGCCTTCCAATACCTGCCCGAAGCAGTGGGCATGTTGGAGGCATGGTTCGGCCCCTACCGCTGGGGGCAAGTAGGCTATGTGCTCACCACCGCCGGGGCGATGGAACACGCTTCGCTCATCGCCTATCCAGATTTCAGCATTGACGGCGGGCCTACCGATGGCATGAACCGCCTGATGGCACACGAGCTAGGCCACCACTGGTGGGGCAATATCACCACACTTAGCTGCCCCAGCGACATGTGGATAAAAGAGGGCAACGCTGAATACAGCGCCCATTTGTTTTTTGAGTACGCCTTCGGCAAAACCAAGTTTTTACAGCAGGTAAAAGGCAATTGGCAAAACGTGGTGAAAAACGCCCACCTGGACGATGGCGACTACCTTCCACTCTCCGGACTGCCCTACGAGAACACCTACGGCACTCATACCTACAACGGCGGGGCTGCCGCAATGCACAACCTCCGAGGCTACCTCGGCGACTCACTCTTCCAGCAGGGAATGCGCTCCATCCTCGATACCTACGAGTTCCAGTCAGTGGACGCCGAACTGTTTCGTGACCAACTCACTGCCAATACCGGCGTGGACATGACCTCATTTTTCAACGATTGGATTTTTGCGCCAGGCTACTCGTTGTTCGAACTGGACTCGGTGCAATACTCGGTTCCGGACAGTTGCTGCCCAGAACGGAGCGCACGGCTTTTTGTGCAACAAAAACTCCACCACGCCCCGCACATGCACACGAACGTGCCGTTGGAGATTACTTTTTTTGATGAAAACTGGCAAACGTACACGGCCACTTTCATGGCCAGCGGTGAGTTTTCGGAGGCAGTGGTGAACGTGCCGTTCCAGCCCGTCTGGCAGATGCTCAACGACAATCATTCGCTGAACCTCGCCCGTTTTCAAGACCGCACCGTGGTGAAAAATACAGGCACCATCGGCCTGAGTTACTGTGACCTCACCAACTTCTCGGCCATAGCCGTGCCTGAAGGCGACTCTGCGCTGGTCAGCTTCATCCACTACCTAGGCCCTGCCGACCCCGACCCGAACGGCACACAGCTTTCCACCACGCACTACTGGCGCTATGGCGGCATCATTCCACCCGGCTTTAATGCCAAGGTGACATTGACATACAAAGGTTCCAACCCCAACGATATTGACAACGACCTGACGAACATGCCCGAAGACAGCCTGACGCTGGCATGGCGCCCACGCCCCGGAGTGGATTGGGGGCAATACCCGTACTACAAAATAATACCCATCAGCTTGAACGATGGAAACGGCTTCATCCGAATTGACAGCCTCCTGCCCGGCGACTACGCATTTGCCGCAGGCAGCCTACCGGTGGCCACAGGGGTTTTTGATTTTGTGGAAAAGCAGACTGTTTCATTGGAGGTTTTCCCGAACCCCGCCATTGAAAGCGTGACGGTTCAGGCGCTGCTGCCCACCAATTCGCCCGTAAAACTGCAACTGTTCGACGCCACAGGCAGGTTGTTGCGCCAGCAAAAAATAAACATAAACGGTGGTCTGCTGGCGCAAAAGGTGGATGTTAGCAATTTGCCGTCAGGCGTATTCCTGATAAAAATCAGCGATGAAAGCGAGCACTTTCAGGCTGTGAATAAAATCATCAAAAAATAAATGGAAAACTCATCTCGTCGCAATTTTGTCAAAACTGCCGCTGCTGCGGCAATGCTACCATTGGCTAGCACAGCCACCATCGATTCAAAACCAAAAGGTATGAAGAACATCTTCGTGCACCAAGTCTATTTTTGGCTCAAAAACCCGAACAGCACTGCCGACCGGGACAAACTCGTGGAGGGCCTCAAAACCCTCACCAAAATCAAGCACATCAAAACCTGGCACATCGGTATCCCTGCGGGTACCAGCCGGGACGTGATAGACGGCAGTTTCAGCATCTCGTGGCTAAACACCTTGAAGAGTCGGGCTGCGCAGGATGCCTATCAGATAGACCCCATCCACCTCGCTTTTGTAGAAAACTACAAACACCTTTGGGAGAAGGTGGTAGTGTATGATTCAGTTGATGCTCCGCAATGAGAACAGCCACCATACATCTGACATGTTTGCTCTGTGCCGCTATCGTCGAGGTGGCGCCTGCCCAAAACGTGACTGCCAACGTTGAAACAGTAGATATTACGACAAGGTTGCGCACTGTCGTTTTCACTGATGTAGCACCTTTTGGCAACCACCTCGAAGCACCCAACTGGTCTCGCAGTGGCAAGTCGCTGCTGCTGAACCGAATGGGCAAGCTGTACAAGATGCGATTTGACAAGCCACGCCTTAGCAAGGTGCATACGGGTTTTGCCAAAGCCTGCAACAATGACCACGGCTACAGCTTCGATGGCAACACGTTGATTATCAGCCATAACGACGAACGGGTGGGCAAGGGAGCCAATTCCCGCATCTTCAAAATGCCAGCTACCGGGGGCAAACCCATCCTCGTCACCGAGAACTACCCATCGTATTGGCACGGCATTTCGCCCGATGGCCAAATGCTGGTTTATTGTGCCGGGCGCAACGACCTCAAGGATTGGGACGTGTACGCCATTTCCATTCAGGGTGGTTTTGAAAAACGGCTGACCGACGCCCCCGGCCTCGACGACGGCCCCGAATACTCGCCCGATGGCAAGTACATTTATTTCAACTCGCACCGCACTGGCCGCATGCACATTTGGCGCATGAATGCCGATGGCTCGGAACAAACGCAAATCACCAACGACGCCTACGACAACTGGTTCGCCCACCCTTCGCCCGATGGCAAATGGTTGGCGTACATCAGCTATTTGGAAGACCAACAGGGGAACCACCCTTTTGGAAAGGACGTAAAGCTGCGCCTGATGAACATCGAAACAGGTGAAATCACCGATTTGACCGATGTGTTTTTTGGGGGACAGGGCAGCTTCAATGTGCCTTCTTGGTCGCCAGACAGCAAGCAGGTGGCTTTTGTCAGTTATAAAAATTAATGCTGCACGGCAGTAATGGTGAATCCCTGTCATTCAACATTACTGCCATACAGCATTCATCATTTGAAAAAAATGTTTCCAACAACAACTTACACCGCCCGCCGTGAGCGCCTCCGCAAGGATGTCGGCTCCAGCATCATCCTCATCCTCGGCAACAATGAAGCACCGATGAACTATCGGGCCAACACCTACCATTTCCGGCAGGACAGCAATTTTCTCTACTTCTTCGGCCTCGACCAGCCCAACCTCGCTTCAGTGTTGGATGTGGATGCCGGGGAAGACATCATTTTCGGTGACGAACTCACGATGGAGGACGTGGTCTGGACTGGGCCGCTGCCGACCATTGCGGAGCAAGCTCAAAATATAGGCGTGGCTAAAACGCTGCCATTCAACATGTTAGGTGATTTTGTAAAAAAAGCAGTGGCGCAAGGTCGCCCCATCCATTTCACCCCGCCCTACCGTCACGACAATATGATTTTGCTGTCGGACATGCTCGGTCAGCCCGTTGCGAAGCTGAAAGAAAACGCCTCGGAAGTGTTGATTCGGGCTATCGTTGCGCAGCGATCGTACAAGTCGGCGGAGGAAATAGCAGAAATGGAGCGGGCTGTGGACATCAGCGGGGCCATGCACGTGGCCGTGATGAAGGCCACCGCTGCTGGCAAAAAAGAGGCAGAACTGGCCGGCATCGCCGCCGGCATCGCCACGGGAATGGGAGGCGCATTGGCTTATGGTATTATCATGTCCGTTCAGGGACAGGTGCTGCACAACCACCACCACTACAATACCTTGCAAAGCGGCCAACTGCTACTCGGTGACCACGGCGCAGAGACGCACCTGCACTACGCCGGCGACCTGACCCGCACCTGTCCGGTGGACAAAAAATTTACCGACCGCCAGCGTGACATCTACAACCTCGTGCTCGACGCCGAAGTGAGCGCCATCGAATCGCTCAAGCCGGGCCTGCCCTACCTTGACGTCCACCTCGCAGCTGCCCGCCGAATGTCGGAGGGCCTAAAATCGCTCGGTCTCATGAAGGGCGACCTCGACGAGGCAGTGGCACAGGGTGCTCATGCGCTGTTTTTCCCACACGGCCTCGGTCATCAGATTGGCCTCGACGTACACGACATGGAAGATTTGGGCGAAGATTTCGTGGGTTATTCAGATGAAATTAAGCGCAGCAAATTGTTTGGCACCGCCTATCTCCGTTTGGGTCGGACGCTCGAACCGGGCTTCGTGCTGACGGTGGAGCCGGGCCTTTATTTCATACCCGAACTGATGGACCAGTGGGAGGCAGAGGGCAAGTTCACCGATTTCATCAACTACGGAGCGTTGAAAGACTGGCGCAATTTCGGTGGCATCCGCATCGAAGACAACATATTGGTGACGGAGGATGGGCATCGAATTTTGGGCAAACCTGTTCCGAAAACAGTGGAAGAAGTGGAGGCTTTGAGAGGTTGATATGAGAAGGTATGAGATATGGGAATGTTGAGAGGCAATTTTTTCTTTTACTTTTGCACCTCAAAAAACACCTCATACCTAAAATATGAATACTATCATCTTCGATCTCGGCGGCGTCCTCATTGACTGGAACCCAGACTATGTGTTCGACGCCATCTTTGCTGATAACCCCGAACGCAAAAAGCATTTCTACGAAAACATCTGCACCCCTCACTGGAACGAGGAGCAAGACGCTGGCCGCTCCCTCCAAGCAGCTACCGACTTGTTGCTAGATGAACACCCTGAATGGCAGGACGAGATTGTTGCTTATTACGGTCGTTGGCGGGAAATGCTAGGCGGGGCAATTCAGGGTACAGTGGATATTTTTAAGGCACTGAAAGACGCTGAGAATTATAAGATTTACGCCCTCACCAACTGGTCGGCGGAGACTTTTCCCGTGGCACTGGAGACTTATGACTTCCTGCATTGGTTCGATGGCATCGTGGTTAGCGGTACGGAAAAGACTAGGAAGCCCTTCCCAGAGTTTTACCAAATCCTGCTCGACCGCTACGACGTGGCACCTTCCGAGGCTGTTTTTATTGATGACAATTTGAGAAATGTAATGGCGGGGAAGGAGATGGGCATTGAGTCCATCCATTTTCATTCGCCGGAACGATTGCGGGTAGAGTTGTCGAAGCTGGGGATTTTTTGAGATATTCCAACTCGAAGCTGGAGCTTCGAGGTACAAAAAACAGCCCACTGATTTGCGTCAGTGGGCCGTCGAAATCCTGTATGAAATAGTCCCAAAGTTTTCACAGCTTGGTATCTGGAGTCAAAAAAAAAGAAGGAAAAATAGGTCGAGCGTGGTTTCGTTTTTTCTGATTGTCTAACCTAATTGTCAGCTTTCATAGCTTCTTTTCATGGGTACAAAGTAACAGGAGTAAAAAGGTTCTGACCAACCAAACTATCCCAAAAGTCAGGTTTCCAACTGAATGCCCAGCCATGTTTTATTCAAATAAACATGGCGATTTTCGTTTGCCGATGCAATGGAACGAGCTACCTTTGCAGCCTTCTTTTCACAACCACAAATTCATAAAAATCAGGCTTTAGGCTTTCGCAAACTGTTGCAAAATCTGCTGTCCACAAACTGGATTCATACTTTGAAAACGAAAAAAATCACGTCCGCCCTCATCTCCGTATTCTACAAAGACGGCCTCGAACCCATCATCCACGAGCTGCACAAGCAAAACGTCACCATCTATTCCACAGGCGGCACACAGTCGTTCATCGAAAGCCTCGGCGTGCCCGTGAAGACCGTTGAAGGGCTGACCGGCTACCCCTCCATCCTGGATGGGCGGGTGAAAACGCTGCACCCAAATGTATTTGGTGGAATATTGGCCATTCGGGAGCAGGCTCACCAGTCGCAGTTGGAGCAGTATAAAATACCGGAAATTGACCTCGTGATTGTGGATTTGTACCCCTTCGAGGAGACGGTCGCCAGCACGACCGACGAGGCCGAAATCATCGAAAAAATAGACATCGGCGGCATCTCCCTCATCCGGGCAGCAGCCAAAAACTTTGGCGATGTGGCCGTGGTGCCGAGTAAGGACGAGTATGCTTTCATCTTGGATTGTTTGCAAAAAAAGGACGGCAGCACCGATATCGAAGACCGCCGGGAACTCGCCCGTCGGGGCTTCAAAGTGTCCAGCAACTACGACACGGCCATTTTCAACTATTTCAATCGGGGCAACGAGGAGTTGAGTTTCAAGCACAGCATCCATCAGTCGGAAGTGCTGCGCTACGGCGAAAACCCGCACCAGTCGGGCGTTTTCTATGGCAATTTGAACGAAATGTTCGACGTGCTGAATGGCAAAGCCCTCAGCTACAACAACCTCGTGGACGTGGACGCCGCCGTGCAGCTCATGCGGGAATTCCAAGACAGCGACCCGACTTTTGCTATTTTGAAACATACCAACGCCTGCGGAATTGCCAGCCGTTCAACCCTGCTCGAAGCATGGAAAGCCGCTCTTGCTTGCGATAATGTGAGCGCCTTCGGCGGTATTTTCGTGTGCAATGGAAATGTGAATTTGGCAACGGCACAGGAGATTGACCAACTGTTTTACGAAGTGCTAATTGCGCCTGGGTTTGATACAGACGCACTCGCCCATTTATCCACCAAAAAGAATCGCATCCTGCTGAAAATCAAGGACTTCCACGTGCAGTCCCGCTCCTTCCGCAGCCTCCTGAACGGCGTGGTAGAGCAGGACACAGACCTCAAAGGAGAAACTCCTGCCGACCTAAGGCAGTCCACAAAAATTGCCCCAACGGATGCCGAAATCGGCGACCTGCTTTTCGCCAGTACCTGCGTAAAGCACCTAAAATCCAACGGCATCGCCCTCGTGAAAGACCGTCAGCTCATCGGCATGGGCTGCGGCCAACCCAACAGGGTGGACGCCTTGCGGCAGGCCATCCACAAGGCAAAGTCTTTCGGCTTCGACCTGCAAGGTGCGGTCATGGCTAGTGACGCCTTTTTCCCTTTCCCCGATTGCGTAGAAATCGCCCACTTGGAGGGCATTGATGCCGTCATCCACCCCGGCGGCTCCATCAAGGATCAAGACAGCGTG
This sequence comes from Saprospiraceae bacterium, assembly GCA_021739645.1. Taxonomy (GTDB): domain Bacteria; phylum Bacteroidota; class Bacteroidia; order Chitinophagales; family Saprospiraceae; genus UBA6168. The sequence continues at coordinate 48,110 of JAIPBL010000014.1, forward strand.
GACTACTGCGATGCGAACGGGATGCGGATGGTGATGACGGGGACGAGGCATTTTAGGCATTGATTATTTCTTAGCCTGCTAAGGTTAAGGCTATTGAATCGTTTAACCTTCCACAAACATTTTTGAATAAAAATTCACCAAAATCAAAAATGTAGCGTTATTTTGTATTGTAGCTTAACAAAAAGTGCATGGAGCGTTACCATTTTACATTGAGATTTGATGACGATGAGCATTCGCTCACCGCCTACGAAGGTCTGCCTGCTGGAAAGGTAGGTGATCTGTTAGTTGCATTGTCCAGCGCACTTAATTTAAAGAAAAGCACGTCCCTAGTTCTTAGTGAAGTGCGAGGTAATTGCTACGCTTTACAGTTAACCACAGGTAGCAAAACTATACATGAGAACTTGAAGGTCATCCACAAGCAAGTTAGTGAAAACGATTATAGGGGATTTACAGTAGAAGAAAGAAACTATGTTCACACTTTAAAATCTATTATTGGTGACAGGCTTAGTCTTAGTGCCTATGATGAATCTAAAGAATTTAAAGTTCAAGTTCAAAAAATCACAATACCTAAAAACCCAGACTTCTATTTTGAGACAGCTTCCGTTTATGGTATTATTACTTCAATTGGTGGGGCAACGCTTGAGGGAAAAGCGCATATTGGCATCAATCAAGAGCATTTTAAAATAGAAATTAGTCCTACACAAGAAAAAGTATTGCTCATTCATTACAAAAAGAATCGAATAAGGCTAAATATCAAGAAAAAAATAAACTTCGAGAATGACAGGATAGTATCTGCCGAACTGCTTGACTTTGAAATATTATCAGACAGGTCTCTATCAGAATCAGCCGAAATGTTTAGATCTATCCACCCAACGGGGATTTCTCCAGACGTAACTGATAGCGTTATGGCTGTTCGGAATCTTAGGCATGGTGAAAATAATTGATAAAGTATGAAGCCCTCCAAACCCATCAAAGATTGGAAGCACATTTTTTTAGATACTTCCTTCATCATTGACTACATTTCAAACCCTCATCAGGCACGTAAAAATCAGGACGTCCAAAAACGTATTGAACTCGTCCACCATGTCATGGATATCCTTTCAAACTACGATTTAGAAACATCTAAGGACAGGCGTCAATTTTATGTTTCGTCAGTAACCGTAGCTGAATTGAGAAAACTAGCTGCACCAAATACGGTAAAAGATATCGTGCTATTGTTTAATTCTGGTGATGTTACATTTATAGATTTCACAAAAGATATAGCTTTAAGATTGAATCAGAGCTTGGAACAAGCTTTACCAGATGGACAAAAGCATCAATTTATTTCTTACTTAGAGAAAGAATTAAGAGCAAATAATGTAGCAAACGCTAGGCAATGGGTTTCAGACGACCTCAAAATATCTTCTTCTGCTAAGTCCCTAAAAGAATTGGACGCCATTCTTACTTGTGATAAAAATACATTTCAGAAAATAGCAGACACGTTAGAGCTCCCCTGCATTTCAATGTACAAAGAAGAATTTGCATCTGACCTTTTTGGAGAGATTTCAGTAGTAGTAACAAAAAAAATCAAATCTTGAGTAATCTCTAATCATTTCAACACCGCTGCCCCCACCGCACACTCCAAGCACCGTTTTCTATCGCAATAAACATTCTTCAACTGCAAAAGCGCCTGCGTCTGGTAGGCCGAAGGCGGCTCCACACCCAGCCGCTGCCAGCCGTCGAGGATGGAATTTCGCTCTGGCGGGAGGGCTTCCAGTAATTGCAAAGCCTTGTCCTTGAAGGCTTCCTCGCCCCGCATTTTACCATACAAAAAAAGAAATGGAACGATGGTATTGATGGTCAAAAGCCGGATAGCCTCCTTGCGCAGCGACTTGTTTTTCTTCGGAGAAACATTCACAAAACCAGTAGCTTCGCCTTTCATTTTCAAACCAAGTTGACCACGGCACCAACTGCCAACTGTCTAACTGCCAACTGTAACATGCGCCAAGCACTCGAAACCGAACAAAAAGCCCTCGAAATCAACCTCGACGACAGCATCTACGGCACACTGGCCGAGATTGGGGCGGGGCAGGAAGTCGCCCGCAACTTCTTCAAGGTGGGTGCTTCCTCCGGCACCATCGCTAAGACGATGAGCGCCTACGACAAGGTCGTTTCCGATGAAATCTACGGCATTGAGCAGCACGGACGCTACGTCTGCGAGAGCCGCCTTTACAAGATGCTGGAACACGAGTGGGAGCTGATTGAGGGTCGCTTGCGCAATGTGCGGCCAGCTACCAATTTTTTCGTTTTCGCCGACACGGTGGCCACCATGAACTACCAGCGCACCATCAAGGGCGACGGCTGGCTCGGCATCCGCTTCCAGACCAGACCAGCCAGCGAACCCAACGACCTGGTGCTGCACATCAAGCTGCTGGACAACGACACCCAGCTCCAACAGCAGGCCGTTGGCAAGCTCGGCGTGAACATGATATATGCTTGCTTCCGCCACCATAACAGCCCCGAAACGCTGCTCATCTCCCTCATGGACGGCCTCGACCGACGAGTGAACATTGACATGGTGCGCCTCACTGGCCCCGATTTTGCGAAGCTCGACAACCGCCTGCTCAGCCTCTGGCTCATCAAGCACCGCATGAGCGAAGTGGCCATGTTCGGGCCAGACAAGCGCAACGTCCACCCCTCGGAGTTTTTGTACAAAAAACACGTGCTCGTGGTGCGGGCCAGCTTTCGCCCCCTCACATTGCTGGAGGAAGACATGATTGAAAAAGGCTTCGAACAGTTCATCAACGAACCGGAGGTGGACCATGAAAAATCGTTTACCCTCACCGAAATCACCCTCGGCAACCTCACCGAGAGCGGACCGCTGGACGAGCGGGACTTCCTCGACCGCACGGAACTGCTCTGCGCCCTCGGCCAGACGGTCATCATCAGCAGTTGCGAGGAGTACCAGCAACTCATCGCCTACTTTTCCGATTACCGGGTGTCGCACCTCGGCCTCGTGCTGCGGGCCCACCGCCTCAGCGAGTTCCTCTCTGAAAAATACCGCCAGAATGCGGAGGGCAGCCTGCTTGCCGCCTTCGGCGAAGTGTTTGCCAGGGGCGTTCGCCTTTATGCCTACCCCTCGGTCATGACCGACAACACCACCCCGATGACCGTCGAAAACCTGCCACTGCCCGATGGCGCCAAGTACCTCTACCGGCACCTGCTCGATCACCGTCAAATCGTGGACATCGAGGCGTTCAACCACGCCGTGATGAATATTTTCGCCAGTGATGTGCTGGCAGATATCCGCAGTGGAAAGGCGGGCTGGGAGGCGTTCGTGCCAGGGAAGGTGGCGGAGTTGGTGAAGGAGGAGGGGCTGTTTGGAGGGTGAAATGTTTGCCTCGTCCTGAAAAAACCTTACAGGTTAATAGATAGTCCGGCTACGGTTTTACAGTCACAAAAGTAGTCCTGAAAAAGCCTTGCAACCGAATTTTGGGTACTGAAAGGCGAATTCATTCTTCAAGAAAGGGGGACAAATCGCTGCTGCGCCCACCAATCTTTACTTTTCACCCAGTCAAAGCTATCAAAAAAAAATGTTCACCATCAAAAGTATCTCCTCCATCCAAGCCCTCCCGAAATGTGCGGAAATACTCGTGGAAGCCTATAATTCCGAGCCATGGAACGACAACTGGACCGTGGAAAAAGCACTGGAAAAACTGACCTGTTTTTACAATTCCCCCAAGTTTTTGGGTTGGATGGCCTTCGATGGCGACCAGTTGCTGGGCTGCTGCGTGGGGAACATCGAGCCGTATTATACGGGCGATTATTTTTACCTGAAAGAGATGTTCGTCTCCGTTCGGTCGCAAAGAACGGGGGTGGGCGTTCAGCTCTTTGAAGCCATCAAAGCAAAGCTGGATAGCATTGGCATCGGGCAAGTAATACTCTTCACTTCCAACGAGGGATTCCCGTTTGATTTCTGGCAAAAAGTGGGATTTCAAGAAATGGAAGGGATGCGGATGATGCACTTCGGGCAGTCGGAGTAACCAAGTCTTTTCCAATTAAGCCACCTTCAAAGCCGTTGCCAGTGCTGCATATTCCGTTGGCAGCACTGCCTTAAATTTTTCCCCAAACACAAAAAAATGCGACACGGCCAGTGCCGTCATATCTATTTCTTTTAGCCCGATATATTTAATGGTTTTATCCTTCTGGAAGCCGCTGATTTCCTCCAGTGCAGGCCAGTGCTCCTCACTGATGTGCGGAAACACCACGTCCGGATGGCAGTTGCGGAAAACCCTTGTGTACTCGTACAGCCCGATGTTCAGAAAGCGCTTCGGCTGCATGAAGCCCGGCATTAGCTGCTCGGCAGAGAACATGATAACGCCGTCTTCTTCGAAATGCTCCGAGGCGTGCCACTCCTCCGGGTGTTGCGGGGACGGGAACGGGTGCGGGTACACGATGATATGCTCGAATTTGCTCATCAAATATTCCTCGTACCCAAACGTGAGCTGTACCGCCGTGGCAGCTACTGCGCCACTCAGGTCAAGTGGCACGGACTCCAAACCCTGCGGCATAAATTCGTTTGCCTCCATGTACATGGCCATGCGGGTGCGGAATTTGAGCTTGTCTGCAACGGAGAGGTTTTGGTAAAACGGCAACTGCGTGTTGATGAGGTGACGAAGCATTGGCCGAAGTTGGGGCGGGTGGCGCTGGTACCACCACCAGTCAATCTGCGGGCTGAGGATGTAAACTACGGCCAGGCAAACGACAAACGGAACGGCGTATATGGCGAAGTGACTGTCCACGGCAACGCCATAAATCAGGGCGGCCACAGCGCCCAAAACAAAAGGTATGTAAAGAAATTTTGATAGCATTTTTTCAAAAGGAAAACGTGTTCCCCCAACAATTTAACAATTAAGCAATCAAACAACCTCAGCTACTGTATCAGCCTGTTCACCCCAGCGTAGTATATCAGGTGCCAATCGCCACCGATGATGGCAAAGCGCCGAATCATGCCGAACTGCCCGGATTGGTGGATGATGCGTTCCATAACGATGGTTTCGGTCAAGGGCACAATTTCCCGTTTGTATTCGCTCACCTGAAAGTCGAATTGGTGCTGCATCCGCCAGTCTTCGGGCATCCAGCGGAAGGTTTTAGCAGCCACCGTGGCGCTGTCGGCGTTGTTTGGCAGGCCCTCCAGCGGCCACACGATGTGCTCCACTTGATATACGCTGTCGCTGTGAAATTTTTGGTAGAAATCGGAAAAGCCTGCTGGAAGCTCAGGGGTTTCGGTGCTGTCGGCTGAGGCAGCCGTTGGCTTGTCAGCGGTGTTTTTGCAAGCAAAAAAAACAAACAGGATAAATATGGGAAGGTATTTCATTTTCATAAAAAGTTGTGGGCGTAAAAGTAGCATTTCCACCCATTTGCCCCAAAAAGAAAGGGGCTTCCACCAAACAGCGGAAGCCCCTTATTTTTTTCTGGTCAAAAATTATTCGATCACCAGTTTCTTGAACATGGCTTTTTCGCCCGATTTCACCTGAAGGATGTACACGCCAGCCGATAGTTGGCTGAACGAGAAGTCCCGGGTCAAGTGGCCGGAGCGGAAGTCGGCCTTCTCGGAAAGCAGGCGCTGGCCCAGCACGTTCGTGAAGCTCAGTTCAAGTTCCGTTTGCGGAGCGCCCTCCATCACCAGCGTGAAACGGCCGCTGTTCGGGTTCGGGAACACATCGAAGCGGCTGATGCCGGGGATGTCATCCACGCCATTGGCCTGAACAGTGATTTCAATCGTCGTGGATTCAGTCCCGCATTCGTTAGTGGCCGTCAGCGTTACCATGTACTGACCGCCTGCAGCGTAGGTGTGCACCGGATTAGGCTCCGTGCTGATAGGAGAGCCATCGCCGAAGTTCCACTCGTAGCTCGTGGCGTTGGTACTGGTGTTGTTGAAGGTCACGACGTTGAAGTTTGCCGTCCTTGTGAATGCAGGTGTTGGAACGTCACTTACCACGACAAAACCAGTTTGCTCGTAGGTGTCTGAGCCTAGTGGGTTGGTGGCGATTAGTGTCACGTTGTAGCTGCCTGCGGCAGAATAAGTTACCGTCGGGTTCATTTCTGTGGAAGTAGCTGGTGTGCCACCAGGGAAACTCCACTCGAAGGTTTGCGCATTGGCAGACGATTCGTTATTGAAGACGACTGTTATCGGGGCGCAACCAGTGGTTGGCTCCGCAGAGAAAAATGCCTGCGGGGCAGTCGTGGCTATGACTACTTGATGAGTTACCACGGATTGGCCGCACTCATTGGTGGCCGTCAGCGTCACCGTGTAAACATCGTCAGCGGTGTAGGTGTAAATTGGGTTGGCCTCCATGCTAGTGCCACCATCACCGAAGGTCCAAAGATAGCTCGTGGCGTTGGCGCTGGTGTTGGTAAACATTACCGAAGCACCATTCACGGCACTGGTGAATCCAACTGTCGGAACGGTCGAAACCGTCACGTAGCTCGTCAGCGTGTAGGTATCGCTGCCAGCGGAATTGGTCACGGTGAGCATCACGTCATACGTGCCAGCCGTGTTGTAGGTCACCACTGGGTTTTCCTGTGTGGAATTGGCTGGCATACCGCCAGGGAACGACCAAGCAAAGCTGGTGGCATTGGCGGAAGACTCGTTGTTGAAAGTAACCATCAGCGGGGCGCAACCACTTGTTTGCGCAGCAGAAAAACCAGCCGTAGGCGGCGTCACGATGCTGAACTGGCCGTTGATTTCGGTAGAACCACACTCATTGGTAGCGGTAAGCGTGACTTCATACACGCCATCAGTGGCATAAGTGTGCGATGGATTTTGCATGGTGCTGCTGCCACTGTCGCCAAAGTCCCAGGCGTAGCTGGTCGCGTTGGTGGTCATGTTGTTGAAAGTTACTGTCGTACCGGCAACCATGCCCGTGAAACCTGCCGCTGGGGCCGTGTTTACGGTGATGTAGTTGGTCTGCGTGGAAGTGTTTTGCCCTGCCGGGTTGCTGACGGTCAGTGTCACGGTGTAAGTACCTGCCGTGTTGTAAACAACGGTCGGGTTTTCAGCCGTTGACGTCGCTGGCGTACCACCTGGGAAACTCCACGAGAAAGTCTCTGCGTTGGCGGAGGATTGGTTGCTGAACTGCACCGTCAGCGGAGCGCAGCCACTGGTCGTACTGGCGTCGAAGCCTGCCGTTGGTTGCGTGTAGGCTACGACCGTCTGTGTGGAGGTAGCTGTGCCGCAAGCATTGGTGGAGGTTAAAACGACGGTGTAAGTGCCATCCACTGTGTAGGTATGCGATGGGTCGGCCTGTGTGCTGTTCTGGCCATCGCCAAAGTTCCAGGAGTAGCTGGTGGCACCAGCACTGGAGTTGGTGAAATTGGCGGTGAGGCCAGTGGTGGCAGCGGTGAACCCAGCGGTCGGTACTGTCCCAACGGTGATGTAGTTGGTCTGCATGGCCGTGTTCATGCCGAGCGGGTTGCTGGCTGTCAACGAAACATTGTAGCTGCCTGGCGTTGAGTAGGTTACGCTTGGATTTTGTACCGTCGAAGTCGCTGGCGTTCCGCCAGGGAACGACCAAGCCCAAGTCGTGGTGTTCGAAGACGATTGGTCCTGAAACTGCACGGTGAACGGTGCGCAGCCATTGGTTTGCATGGCGTTGAAGCCAGCCACTGGCAATGAGCTGATGGAAACTTGCTGGGTGGCAGTGGCTGTGCCGCAAGGCCCGGTTGCTGTCAATACCACCGTGTAAACACCATCTTCGGGGTAGGTATGCGATGGGTTGGTGGCCGTGCTCGTGCCGCCATCACCGAAGGTCCAAGCGTAGCTCGTGCCGTTGGTGGTGGTATTGGTGAAATTGGCGACGAACACGTTGGTCATTGCTGTGAAACCAGCGGCTGGTGGGCCTTGTGCTGTGATGTAATTGGCCAACGTGGTGGTGTCGCTGCCTGCACTGTTGGAAGCAATGAGCGTAACGCTGTAAGTGCCGGGCGTTGCGTAGCTAACACTTGGGTTCTGTGCTGTTGAAGTAGTTGGCGTTCCACCGGGGAACGACCAAGCCCATGTGGTTGCGTTGACTGATGAGCTGTTGTTGAACTGCACGGTCAGTGGCGCGCAACCAGTTGTGTTGTTTGCGGAGAAACCAGCCGTTGGCGGTGTTACGATGGTCACGGTTTGCGAAGAAGTCACCGTGCCACAGGTGTTCGTTGCGCTCAAAACGACGGTGTAAACCCCATCCGTGGCGTAGGTATGTGTCGGATTGGCAAGCGTGCTCGTGCCGCCATCGCCGAATGTCCAGCCGTAGCTGGTTGCGTTGGTGCTGGTGTTAGTAAACGTGGCCGTCGTGCCGCTGACGCTGCTGGTGTAGCCAGCCAGGGGCGTGGTGTTGACCGTGATGTAATTGGTTTGTGTGGAAGTATTGCTTCCAGCCGAGTTGGAAGCCGTCAATGTAACGGTATAAGTACCTGCCGTTGAATAGGTTACGCTTGGATTTTGCGCCGAAGAGGTGCCGGGTGTTCCACCAGGGAAGGTCCAGGCAAAAGTAGTGGCGTTGGCCGATGACTGGTTTGTGAACTGCACGGTCAGCGGTGCACAGCCCGTTGTGTTGTTGGCAGTAAAGCCTGCTGTCGGTGGAGTCACAATAGTCACGGTTTGCGAAGAAGTCACCGTGCCGCAGGCGTTCGTTGCACTCAAAACGACGGTGTAAACGCCATCCGTTGCGTAGGTATGTGTCGGGTTGGCAAGCGTGCTCGTGCCACCGTCACCGAAGGCCCAAGCGTAGCTGGTGGCGTTGGTGCTGGTGTTGGTGAACGTGGCCGTCGTGCCGCTGACGCTGCTGGTGTAGCCAGCCACGGGGGTAGTGTTGGCTATGACGTAGTTGGTCTGCGTCAACGTGTCCGAACCAGCCGGGTTGGTGACGACGAGCGTCACATCATAACTGCCCGCAGTGGTATAAACTACGGTTGGGTTTTGCATCGTGGAGGTGCTTGGCGTCCCTCCGGGAAATGTCCACGCATAGGAGTTTGCGCCACTGGACGTGCTGGTGAAATTCACCGTTAGCGGTGTGCAGCCCGAAGTGGTGTTTGCCGTAAAGCCCGCTACTGGAGGCACCAGTATGGTTATCGCTCTTATTTTGAAAGCACTTCCGCACGTGTTTGTAACGGTCAGCGTAACGCCGTAAGAGCCGCCAGCGGCATAGGTATGTGACGGGTTGGCAAGCGTACTACTTCCGCCATCCCCAAAATCCCAGCTGTACAAGATGGTGCCACTGCCGGGTGGGTTGGTGACGGTGCTGGTAAAGTTGGCGGTGTTGCCATTTATTACAGAGGTGAAGTCAACGGTCGGCTTGTCTCCGACCGTTATAAACCCGGTTTTGGTTTCGTTGTCACCACCTGCTGGGTTGGTCACTGTCAATGAAACGGTGTAAGAACCAGGTGCGTTGTAGGTGACAGATGGAAATTGCTGTACTGAACTGCTTGGTGTTCCACCGGGGAAGTTCCAGCTCCAAGTAAGGGAGTTGGGAGAGCTTAGGTCAACGAAGCTGACGCTCAATGGGGCACAGCCTGTGGTTGGTGTAGCTGTAAAATCCGCCGTTGGTACTACATAAACTGGAATGGAGGTCAAGGTAGTTACCGTGCCGCAGGCGTTGGTAACACTCAATGTCACATCATAAATTCCATCTATAGCGTACGTGTGGGTCGGGTTAGGTTGTGTGCTGGTGCCACCATCTCCAAAATTCCAAAGGTAGCTGGTGCCATTGGTGGAGGTATTGGTAAAAATCAACGTCAAGCCAGCCTGTGACCACGTGAAACTGGCAATTGGGGATGCCAGCACCGTGATAAAACCAGTTTTGGTAACGCTATTTGAACCAACGGTATTAGTCGCCACCAGTGTGACATTGTAAGTGCCTGGGGTTGCATAAACAACCGTTGGGTTTTGCTGTGAAGAAGACGCTGGTGAGCCACCGGGAAACGTCCAGTTCCAAGCAATTGGATTGTTGGTAGTAAGGTCAGTGAAATCGACTGTCAGCGGATTGCAGCCAGTGGTTGGCGTTCCCGAAAAATTGGCTACTGGTGGCTGTGAACTGGTGCAAGTACCCAGACAGCTTCGTGTAGGATAATAGTTATTGATGGAGTTTTGTGACGCACTTGACCAAGTAGTGCTGCAGCTCACGCTAGGCTGCATGATGAAACCGGAATTGGGCGCATCGTGTCCTGCACTAAAGTTGTGGCCTATTTCATGGCCAGTCATCACCCTAAGTAAGCAGCCGGTTGACGTAAACTGGGATACAACATGGTAGCGATTTGAGGTACAAACTGCACTAACCCACGCTATGCCTACTGTTCCTCCATCCAGGTTTCGCTTTGTCCAAAGTTGTCCTATATCGTGGGTAGCACTGAACCCGCCAGGACCCCAACTAGTGAAACTGTTGAGTAAGGTTCCGGCATTGTTGGAGTTGGTCCAAGGATCTGTTGCAGGAGGGGCTACAACGAACTGTTCTACAATGTTGAAATGCAATTCATCATTGAACTCATTATCGTAATTGGTTTGCACATCGTTCATTACACCGAAGGTGAAAGCGTTGACCGCTGCTACTGAGCCGTGGAAGTTAAACATGGAGAGGTCAGCGGCGATGGCAAGCTCAATTTCTACGCAAGCCATCATCTTTTCGGCGTCATGGCCATGGTGCTCCATGAGTTCTTCAGGATGCAGTTCTTCCATTTTATCCTGCATTTCCAGCGCTCCGCATTTGTGCTCGCCATTGTCGGGCTTAACAGCGGCGCTAGAATAAACGATAAACTGGTCTTTGGAAGCGCCTGGCACAAAATACCAGAGTGGCTCAATGAAATAAGTTTCACTGCCCTCCTCGAAGTAGCCATAAATGAATTCATCGCTAAGGGTAAGGGCAACCGTCCATCCCGCCTGATTTGGCAACTGGCCACGGTAGGTCATGATGCCATCGCTGGCCGGGGTTGATTTCACGCCTTCGTCCGTCAGGATGCTTGTGATGTAATTAGTGCTTCGGAGGTCTCGTTTTTGGAGCATGATGTCCCAATCGTGGTCGCCCAGTTCAAGGTGAAACGAGGACTCATCGCCGGCATTCATTGTAAAACTGCTCAGTGCTTTTGCGTCAATCTGGTAAATTTCCCAGTCGTAAAACTGGTCGGCGATCTCCTGATGAGGGGCATTTGTCAATGGGACTCCTTGAAAGACAGGCTTTTGCGCAAAAACAGTTGTCACGGAGAACAACACTATTAGTGAAGTAAGGAACCGAATCATGGTGTGAATTTGAATTAATTGATTGAGTGATGTAATTATGTTAAAAAAGCTATTCGTAACCAATTTGACCTATTCATCGAATTGATTACCAAAGGTATGTCGCTTGATTTGAGATTGTTTTTTGATGGGCAAACACTGAGCAGTTTTGGAGTATCGCTGCACAAAGCGCTGCAGCGGGTCTAATTTTAAGAGCAGTTGAGAGTAGCTTGGGTGAATTTTTGGCAAAAATATCAACTTGTTCTTGGATTCAAAAGCTTGGGTCAAAGCATGCTGCCTAATGCGCCACCAAATTGGAAATGTTCATGGAAGAGCTTTTTCCTAGCCAAAACCGTGCAAGTTTTCTTATTGTCAAAGGATTGAAACGTATTTTCGGGTAAAAGTAACAAATGAAGGTAAGTCATCTATCATGAGGTTACTGAAACAGGTGCAATAGCGGCCCAAAAGGTTGCAGTAATTGTCTGGGATTTGCCATAAAACACTATCTTTGCTATCCCTCCTTGGTTGTTGCTTTTTCCACAAACAAAAATATTAAAAGCCATGAATACTAGATTTGTCCCTGCGACACTCTTGGCCATTGCCCTCCTGCTCAGCTCCTGCCAGCGCCCGCTCATCGTTGACGACGACAGTTCTGGACCCGATGCCGCTTGGGAGTTAGTTGACTATAAGTCGAACGCCTATATCCAAGGACTTTATGCAACGCCTTTCGAGCTGTACGTCATTACCGAAAACACATTTGCCCGGCTAGATGCAAACCTCGAAATCATCGAAAAAAGAGAATTCCCGGTCTCCAATAGCCTCCCAGCCATGAGTGACAATGTTTTTGTCCGCCTGACGACCAATGCCCAAAATAGGCAGGTCATCGAGTTCAATCTTGCCCGAACTGCCTCCGAAATCTTCAGGGTGCAGGTCGATACACTACCCACTCCCACGGGCAATTCGCTTGACATTGAGCCCCTCACAAATACACTTGGTGCCTTCAGTGCTGATGGCACGCTGTTCCTAATGGCCGCAAGAGTGCTGCCTGCCCGGTATTACGCACTGTACTTGTTTGATATCAAGCTGAATGTGCAGCACAACTCCTTTGTTTCGGTGAAAATGGTCAAACGCATTGACCTGACCGACCTTGACGCAAACGTGGACGGTGCTGTCAAGAGCATCAAATTCCAAGGCGGCAATTTCTACCTCGCAACCCAACAAGGTGCTTGGCGCATTACGCCCACCGGGGTCGCTTCCAAACAGTTTGCACAGTGGAAAGAAGACTGCTTCTCGTGGCTCGGCGACCTCTACATGACGGGTACGGTGGACTATGACCTCGACAAAAGTGTTGACAACGGCCTTTCTTGGGAACGCATGAATTTTGGTTCGGAGCTGCGGCATGTCACCGTGGCGGATACCGTCATTTTCACCCAAACACTGCCCGGCAAGTATTTTGGCGTCATACCCAAGGATTTTAAGAAGGCGAAAGCCATCGTCTATCCGTCCGGCACGGCATTGAATACCTCCCTTTTTTATGGCTTGGCCTATTTTAACGACCGATATTATTTTAGCATTGATAAGGATATTTATGTAACGGATAAGGTAAAAACGAACTAATATTGCCATATTGGCAGTTAATTTTTAAATTAATTGCCAATATGGCAGACACATTATGTTGTTTTATGCCATTTTTTCTCAAAAAATCGATTGGAACGCAGTTTGAACAGCGTGGAATTGTCAATGGGTTTTGAGGGCTTGAAAAACTTCATTTCCTCTAAAACCTTGAAATCAAATTTTTAAAAACTAAAATTCCACGAGTATGAACCTGATTAGTTTTGTTCCGACCCACGGCAGAAAAATTGCCACCGCTCCAGTTTTTGAGAGCATGTTCAACGAGTTCTTCAACCATGATTTCCCAGTTTCGTTCCGCAATGGCGCTGTGCAAAAAAGCCCAGCGGTCAACGTTGTCGAGTCGAAGGATGCCTACCGCCTTGAGGTGGCCGCTCCCGGCCTCACCAAGGAAGACTTTGAGGTAAAAGTGGACAAAGACCAGCTGACCATTTCCGCAAAAAAGGAAGTGTCCAAGACCGAAGAGAACGGCGAAAAGTACACCCGCAGGGAGTTCAGCTTTTTCGAGTTCAACCGCAGCTTCCACCTTCCAGAGACCGTTGACGCCGCCAACATCAAGGCCAGCTACGAGAACGGGGTGCTGCATGTGACTTTGGAGAAAAAGCCGGAAGCCAAGCCGCAGCCAGCTAGGGTGATTGAGATTGGCTAGCGTTTAAGCACTGAAATATTGGAAAAGAAAGATAAAAAATCTCGAATTTTTGAAACCTCAAAAATTTGAGATTTTTTATGCAATTTATTGCCTATTAGGCATTTATGGCTTATTTCACCTTTTGTGCCCTGTTCTTTCTGTTCTTCTTTACTGCTGCTGGAACCAACCTTAATCGCTGCCTCCAACAACGCTACCGTTCAAACTTTCAGCTTCAGCGGCTCGCTGTTTGCGGTGAGCAACAAAAACACCACCGCCATGAGTCGCACGGCTTTCTACTGCCTGTGCGGCGAATACGCCTAGGTGCGGGGTCATGCGCCTATCTGAATGGTCTGCAAGTTATAAGACCTTGCGGCTCCAAAATTGTTTGGTGAAAAATGCGCCGGAAGCGGCAATGGATTGACGATTTACGAGTGGGGGCATCAGCTGAAATTTAGCTGATGCCCCCACTCGTAAATCATCAATCGTAAATGCCTTCACTTATTTTTTAAAGTACACTGGCACTACCACGATGCTCTTGACGGTGACCCCATCCTGAATGGCAGGGTGCCACTCGTCCAGCTCTGCCACCAAATTGACGGCTTTTTGGATGCAAGGTGGGCATAAAACAGGTTGCTTGACCACCTGGTAGCCGTTCACCTTCCCGTTTGTTTGCACCTCAAAAGTCACGTACTCCACGCCGCTGTAGCCTCGTGGGAGGTTGAAGCCGGGGAGTTCCACGTCCTTGAGTTTTTCCGCTATCAATGATTCGGTGCAAGCGCCGGGAGCAGTCGTTTCATTGCAAGCCGTGGAACAAACCGGGCCGTGGCCAGTGGCTGCCTTGGTGGTAGCTGCTGCCATACCTCCCTTGGCGGTAAAGTCAGTTGCCAGGTATTTGAAGGAATATGCCGGGGACTTGTACCATTGGTCTGCCGTTTCCTTCCAGGAGAAGGGGTGGTTGGTCTTGCCAGTTTGGGCATGGGCTGAAGTAAGGAAGCCGAGAAAAAGGATGGGCAAGGCAAGCCTTGACATTTGAAGGAGGTTCATAGTATTCGATTTTGGTTAAAAAAATTGTGGGTCGTCGGCGTCTATCCTTTGTTCTAACGCTAGAAACAGGTTTGTTTATTGCATGTTCGGTCAATTGGAAGTTAAAACCTCCAGGACTTGGTTTTTCATCAATAAAATTTGCATTGTCATTTTGGAACGATGAACGTTATGCTGCGCAAAAATAGGTTTTGTGCGCAGCATAATACGGGCAGGATGTGCTAAGAACGGAGCGGCCCCACGGGGAATCATCAATCGTAAACCTTCGCCCTGGCCACCACCTCTTCATAATACGCCTCATATTGGGGCAAGATATGTCGGATGTCGAACCGTTCGGCTTGTTCCAGCGCATTTCTGCGGAAAGTTTGCAGCACATGGTCGTCGCTGAGGATGGTGATGGCATGAGCTGCCATGGCCTCCACATCACCTACGTCGCTGAGGAACCCGGTCTCGCCGTGGATATTCACCTCGGGCAGTCCGCCAGCGTTGGAAGAAATGACGGGCACCTCGCAGGCCATGGCTTCAAGGGCGGCTAGGCCGAAGCTCTCGCTCTGGGAGGGAATGAAAAACAGGTCGGAAATGGCCAGCAATTCCTCCACGGCGTCCTGTTTGCCGAGAAAACGGATTTCGTCGCAAAGGCCGATTTGGCGGCAAAGGTCTTCCATCTGGCGGCGCTCCGGGCCGTCGCCGATGAGCATGAGCTTGCTGGGAATGGTTTTGTGTACCTTTTCAAAAACCCGGATGACATCCTCCACTCTTTTTACTTTTCTGAAATTGGACGTGTGCGTAAGGATTCGCTCACCGTTCGGGGCAATGGCTTTTTTGAAATGGTCCTTGTTGATTTTGCGGAAGCGGTCAAAGTCCACGAAATTAAAAATGACCTTGATTTCCGTTTCAATCTTGAATTTCTCCAAAGTTTCCTCTCGCAGAAATTCAGATACCGCCGTGACGCCATCCGATTTATTGATGGAAAACTCCACGACGGGCTTGAAGGCAGGATTGGCTCCGACCAGCGTGATGTCCGTGCCGTGCAAGGTGGTGATCACTGGCACGTAGCGCCCATCTTGCAGCAGGATTTTCTTGGCCATGTAGGCCACGGCAGCGTGCGGTATGGCGTAGTGAACGTGCAGCAGGTCAAGTTCTTCAAATTTCACCACTTCCACCATCTTGCTGGCCAGCGCCGTATCATAGGGCGGGTACTCGAAAAGCGGGTAGTCCTCCCCGTTTACCTCATGGTAAAACACGTTTTCCTGAAAGGTGGATAGTCGGGCCGGCCGGCGGTAAGTGATGAAGTGTACTTCGTGGCCCTTTTTGGCCAGGCCTATGCCAAGTTCCGTGGCCACTACGCCGCTGCCACCAAAGGTGGGGTAACAAACAATGCCGATTTTCATGTAATGTGCTGGTTTGTTTTGAAAAAACTTCTCTAAAGACAATTTGCAAAGCCAAAAGTTGAGCTGTGATTTAGTTCGATCAGTTTGACAGTGGGCAGTGGGCAGTCAGGGACTGTTACCTTGAAAAATCGATTTTTAAAACCAAAAAGGGATGCCCGTTTTTTACGAACATCCCTTTTTTTGATGGCATTTAGCAGTCAAGACCGCGGAAGTAGTCCCCGACTGCCAACTGACGAACTGGCGAACTTTTTCAACGCGCCACCATCAACTTCGCATGGTAAGGCTTCCCGTCGGCAATGACCTGGAGAATGTACAAGCCGGGCGCTTGGCCGCTCAGGTCGAGTTCCTGGTTGATGCTCATGGCGTTCTCCTGCTGCGACTGGAACACCACTTGGCCGTTCAGGTTGAGCAGGCGCATTTGCACGTCCATGTTTTTCAACAATTTAACGTCCACAAAGGCCCTGCCAGTGGTAGGGTTCGGGTAGAGGGTGATTTCCTGCACACCATCCACTTCCTCCGCAGCGACGAAGACGCCGAGCGTGAAGGTTTGGAACCCCTTGCAATCGCCTTCGCTGGTGACTTCGACACTGTATGTTCCGATGGGCAGCCCGGTTGGGTCTTCATCAAAGGAAATCGTATCGCCAGCCATATTTGTCCAGATATAAGTAAACGGCCCTTGGTCGAAAGGTACCATCAGGTTGATGCTGCCTGTGGAGTCGCCGTCTAGGCTACCGTGTATGTTGCCAATGACATAAATCGCTTCAGGGCAACCCGTGACGTTGATATTGTCGAGGTCGAGCCAGTAGTCGCCACTGCCCCAAGTGCCCCGGAAGCGGACATTGATGGCTTCGCCATCGAAGGCGTTGAGCAGGACGGTTTTTGTGGCAAAAGCGGTGTCTGCCACGTGGTTGGTACTGTTGATGGTCAGCACCGTCTGCCAAGTGGCCTTGCAGTCTTTGGATACCTGCACTTCGAGTTTGTCGTTGGCGCCGAGCGTGGTGGCTGTGGTGCCTGCCGACCAGTTCACGTAGCGGTAGTCAAACTTGAGGGTATCGCCAGTTGCGATAGGGCCAACCCGGTGGGTGGTCAATTCTATGTTCGGAACACTGGCAAACAGCCTTCTCCCCAAGATGAAAGTGGAGTTGTTGTGAGTGTTGGGAGCGAAGATGGTGCCAGTGGTTGTCCAACTGATTGGTATCGAATTGTCCTCAAAATCTTCCTTTAAAGGATTGGGGTAAGCGGTGATGATGAAGGTGCTGAAGGTATCGTTCCGCGGTTGGCTGTCGCCATCGAGCACCGTCCAGGCCTGCAAGTGGTAGATGCCCGGCTCGGAGAAGTCCCAAGTGGTCTCAAAGGAAATGACCTCGGTGCTGTCGTTGCCAAGTACGCCCGTGAACAGGCCGTCCTGTGGCACTGGAATCGGCGCTATTTGTCCATTTACTGCAAAATAAAACTCGAAAAGCGTTTGTGGCGCTTGGCCATAGTTGTGGAGTTCAATGGTCACTTCCTCGTTGCTGCCGAGGTCGCAGCCGCCCGCCGTAGGCATGGAGATTCCACTGACGCCGAGGTCGTTGAGCCAAAGTGTGTGGAACATGACCGGGCCAATTGGCTTGCTGAACTCCGTGCCACAGTCCAATTTGATATAGACGTTGTACCACGAGTTTTCGGTGAGGCCGGTGAGTTGTTTGTAAGAAAGCTGGCCTACCGGAACGGTGTCACGTGTGCCTGTGCCGAGGGTAAAACCCATTGGGCCGTATTCGATGATGTAGTTGCCGAAGGCACCGGGCGATGGCTGCCAGGCAAAACGGGCATTGTTGGCGTTCACGTCGCTCATCCAGGCGTTGGTAGGGCCGGGGCAGGTGGGGCAAGCGATGGTCGTGAACACTTTGCCAACCTGCGGATTTGGCCCGTCGGAGAAGATAAGGTCATTGTTTGGGTCGAGTATTTCGTAGGAAACTTCGTTGGGGTAAAAGCTCGGCAGGTGGGTGACCTCAATGGGCAAATTGCTCACCGCAGTCAGGGTGTAGGTTGCTTGATTGCCTTGGGTGAAATCAACAGTATAAGTATTTGTGATACCGTTGTGTTTCACCTCCAAAGCCCCATTGTCCCAGCCATCGCCGAAGGAGTCGAAAAGGTTGAAGGTATAATCACAGGTTACGCCGGGGTTGCTAGGGGTGTAAGAAGTTGTAAAAGTAAATGGCCCGAGATAGGTACTCGTGCTATCCACCCCACAATAGGTGGCCAGGTAAACATCGTATGTTACGCATGGATTCAGGCCCGTAAGCAGCACTTGTGAAATAGTGGTTTCAATCGTCAGGCCAGTGCCGAAGGGGAAGCCAGCAGGGCCATACTGTACGATGAAATATTCAGCAATGCTCTGGTTTGGCCAGTTGACAACCGCAGTCGAATCCGTGGTTTGGGCAGGCGGAATAACGACCAGGTTGGGGTTGAGCGTGGGGCAATTGGGACAGTAAGCAATTCCACTATATACAACGCCATCTGGGATGGGTGGCCCCGCAGCCACCAACACCAGGCCATCTGGGTCCATCAATTCAAAACTTGGCTCAAAGGCGAAGGCCCCAACCGTCCAAGTGACCGTGATGGGCGTTCCGGCTGTCACAGCAAAGGTGGAAGTGCCCTGAAAGCCTACTGCGAGCGTGTGCGTAGTTGTCACGCCGTTTGAAACCACCGTGAGCAAGCCCCCGTTCCAGCCATCGCCGAAGGTGTCGAACATGTTGATGGTGTAGGAGCAGTTAACTTGGCCGGCAGCTCCCAGCGACAAGAACAAAGCTGCCACAAATGGCAATGTTTTTTTGAAAAGTGGGTGTTTAAACATGGTAGCAGTCATTTTCATATCATCAATTTTAAACCGGATAAAATATAATTTTGCAACCCGCTCGCTGGTTCCGGAGGGCATGAGCGGGGTTGGGAAAATGCCGAATAGGCATTAAAAGGGCAAGTTAGGTAAATTTCCAAATTCCAATGATCCGACTACCTCGCCTTTTGTTTTCGGCATGGGTTTTCGTCTGTCAGTTTGCAAACTCCTAAACCTTTTTTAGGGTGCAATGTTACGGTTCACGAGTTTGAGGGCTTCTCCCGAGCGGTATCGGGATGAGGATTTGAGCACAACACTAAATTCAAATCCTCAAATCCTCAAATCCTCAAATCTGCTTAATGGCCATTTATTCTATCAGCGATTTGGAAAAACTATCCGGCATCAAAAGCCACACGATACGGATATGGGAGCAACGCTACGGCATCCTTCATCCAAAGCGAACGGACACCAATATCCGTTTTTACGAAGATGACGACCTGCAGCGCCTGCTCAACGTCGCCCTGCTCAACAGGCACGGCTTCCGAATTTCCAAGATTGCAGAAATGACCAAAGAGGACATGGCCGAGCAGGTCAGCAGCGTCTCCAACTTTAAGTTCGACGTTGGCGCACAGCTCGACGTGCTCACGCTCTCCGTCATCGAAATGGACGAAATCAAGTTCGCCCGCATCTTCGACAACCATGTGGAGCAAATTGGCTTTGAGGAAACGATGATGGAAGTCGTTTATCCCTTCATGGAAAAACTGAGCCTGCTCTGGCTCACCGGGTCCATCAAGCCCGTGCAGGAGAACTTCATCACGCAGCTCATCCGCAACAAACTCATCGCCGCCATCGAAAGAGAACCGCTGGCCTCCGACCGAAAAACGACCAAATTCCTCCTCTACCTGCCCAAAGACGAGCAGCAGGAACTGAGCATCCTCTTCATGCAGTACCTCATCAAGCGGCGTGGATTCCGGGTAGTAAACATCGGCTCAAACCTTGCCCTTGTTGACCTCAAGGATGCCTGCCAAATCCACCAGCCCGACTACGTTTTCACCGTCCTCTCCGAAACCTTCAGCCGGGAGCCCGTGCAGCGCTACCTCGCCAGCCTCCAGGCCGCCGCACCGGGCAGCCACCTGCTCCTCACTGGCTACCTCATGGCTTCGCAATCCGCTTCCAATTTGGAAAATGCCACCATTCTGCCTAGCCTGGACGATGCGCTTACTTTCCTCAACAACTTGAAATCCAAGAAATAAAAAAGCCCGCAAACACAGCAATTGCTGCATTTACGGGCTTCTCTGTATCCAGTTGTCATGCCCTTTGGCTTTGAGCAGTTCCCACTCAAAACTCAAAACTCGAAACTCAAAACTCAAAACTTCCCCACCACCACCAACTTCCCCTGCTGCACCGCCTGCCCGTCCACCTCGATGGAATAAAAATACAGGCCAGCCGGAACCTGCGCCAGGTCCATGGCGACCGAGCCATTCCACCGTTCCTTTTTTTGCTCCGCAATGACTGAACCCGTGGCTGTGCGCAGTTTTATCCCAACCGCACCCGATGGCTGCAATTGCGAAGCAAAGAAAACCTGCCCGCCAGCCGGGTTCGGGAAAACCGTGAACGGCCCCGTCGGGGATGCCACACTGCCCGTTGCCGAAGTGCCCGTGACCGTCACCGAGGTGGTGGCCGTGGCCGAGCCGCCGCACTGCCCGCCGACGGTGAGGCTGAGGGTGTAAACGCCCGCCGTATCGTACTGGTAGCTGATGCCCTGCGAGCCGAAAACAGTGCCACCGCCCGTGCTCCACTGGAAGCTGGGGCTGCCGGGGCAGTCCGTCCAGGCGGTCACTTCGAGTCCGTTCACTTGCGTGAAAATCTGGGGCATTGGGCATTCGTCCTGCCATATTTCCACCTCGAACTGCTGCGTGACGGTGTCGGCCATGCCGGCAATCCACGCAATCATGGTGGCGGTGTAGGTGCCGGAAGCGGTGTAAGGTATGCTGGGGTCGGGGTATCCGGCCACCGGGATGGCAGAGTTGGGGAAGAGCCACAGCACCGAGTCGGCCATGAAGGGCGAGGTGTTCTGGAACTGCACGTAGAGCGGCCCGCAGCCCGCAGTCGGGGTATGTGAAAAACTGGCCCCCGGGTCGCCGACCACGATGGTCAAGGTGTCCAGCGCCGAGCCGCAGTGGTTGGCGGTCTGGAGCACGATTTGGTAGATGCCGTCGTTGCCAAAAACGTAGTCCACGTTTTGCCCACTGAGCGTATCGCCGTTGCTGACGAACCAGGTATAGGTATCGGCGAAATTGAACCCGGAACCAAGCTGCAAGCTGCTGCCCATTTGCTGGGCGCTGATGTCGGCGGTGGGGTTGATGCCCGTTTCGATGGTGATATAACCGGGCTTGACCAACGTATCTTTCTCCACGGCTTGCGGGGTGAAGGCCATCAATGTGGCATCGAATACGCCGGGGTTGTTGTAGGTCACGGTGTGCTTGCCGCTGTTGGCCCAGGCCACGGGGATGGAGCTGCCCGGCGTCAGGTATTTTTGGTTGTAAACCCGGTAGGGCACGTCACTGGTGTATTTCACGGTGAAAGGCGCACAGCCGTGCGTTCGGTCGGCATGGAACTCCGCTACCAGTTCTGGTATCACGATGTCCTGTATGAAAGTATCCTGCCCGCAGGCGTTGGTGGCGATGAGCAGGGCGGGGTAGGTGCCTGCGTGGGTGTAAAGCCGGGAAGGGTTTTCGAGCAAGGTGGAATCCCCGTCACTGAATTTCCATTCAAAATACTCATAGCCGCTGGCCAGGTTTTGAAAATGCAGGCTGTCCTTGTCCTGAACAAAATCAAAGACTGCCACGGGCATTTGCCCAATAACGGTAAGCGGGGCAGGGCGACTGGCTTCTGTGCTGATATTTCCAGTCACGGTGCAGCGGAACTGGTGTCCATCGAAGCCCTGCGTAATATTTTTCACGACAAGGTAAGGCGTATTGCTGCCCTCGAAGTCAGCATTGTTGGCAAGGTTGGCCCAAGTGGTGCCGCCATTCGTAGAACGCTGCCATTGGTAGCCCATGCCAGTGCCGAAGGCCGTCACTTCAAAATGGGCATTGCCGCCCACGCACCCATCGCTTGGGTAGGGGTGCGCAAGGATGTACACGGCCTTTTCGATGCCAAGCGTATCACAGCCGCTGCCTTCGAGTGGGCCGAGGCGGTAGTTGGGGTGGTTGGGGATGTGGCCAAGGTTATAACCTGCTAACTCAAAGCTATGCTGTGTAAATTTAGCACCAATACCTAAATTATTAGGTCGCTCAGTCAGGTGGAAGTATGGGGTAGGATATGTGGTGTTGGTATAAATTTTACCATCGGGAGCAAGCTGAGCAAGACCAAAATAAGTAAAAAAGGGATATGCCCCAGGTGCTGAAATTATTTCAAAGCCGTCATAATTACCCAAAAGCCGCATTTCCTGCTGTGGGTTAACTGCCCAAGTGTCCACTTGGTATGTTTTTTCAAAAAAGTACAAATATAAAAACCTAGAGTTTGGTGAAAAGGCAAGGCCTTGTGCATGGTCACTGGTCGGTACACCATTGTAATCATACCTTTTTGAACAATACACTCTTTTCCGATTGCTCAACAGCCCCGAACAACGGTCAAAGTCAAAGATGTCAATCCAATGCCGTTGTTGTTGGTCCCAAGCAGTGGAGGTTGCAGCGAACTTGCTGCCGTCCGGCGAAAAGACGAACTGGCCAAACTGGCCTTTTTGAATCGGCACATCTATTTGCTGCTGGCCAAGCACTTCCACGCCATTCTCTGAAACCAGTATCCGGTAATATTTTTTTGACCAAAACTTGAACACCAGCACCCACCAATCCCTGCCATTGGCATGTCTTACGGCGGTCAGTGCGCCCGCTGTTATCGAATCCGCAAGAACAACCTTGTTTTTTTCTGTCATTTTACCCAAGCCATTGTTCTGGGCCATGTCAATCTTTGAATAAAACAAATGTGAGCCATACAGGGTGTACTCTTGGGGGGTCACTACATTGTCTGAATTGATATGCAGCAGATAATATTGCTGGGTGTTCGCAGGGTCTGGAAGCGAAATTATGGCTTGAGGCACTATAGATCCACCAACATAATTGTTATAATAGTCCTCTGGTAGGTTTAGTGAATCACCATTCTCTAATAATTGATGCTGTTTATTGG
This sequence comes from Saprospiraceae bacterium, assembly GCA_021739645.1. GTDB lineage: Bacteria > Bacteroidota > Bacteroidia > Chitinophagales > Saprospiraceae > UBA6168. The sequence goes on from JAIPBL010000014.1 coordinate 71,032, forward strand.
CTACTGTGAAGCCATTCGTATAGAACTGTAAGTTTCCAATGGCATCGGAAATAGAAGTGCCACACATCCTAATCGTAAATAAATGCTGAGAGTCTTGATAAACGGCGGCTGGGGATACCCCAAAATCAATCGAGGTCTTGTCCCAGTCGCCAGGCCAAGTTGAAGATTTGACACCAGCCAACCAGATACCATCATGCAATTGAGCAAAAGCGAAGCATGGGAACAAAAAAGGCAAGACTAGTAATAGCCTAAATGGCAGGTAGTTTATCATGCGTGGTTTTTTTTTGAGGGGGGGCGAAAAAAGATATTCAAAACAGGTTCAAAAAAGCCCGCAAACACAGGAACTCCTGCATTTACGGGCGCATCTATATCCTCTTGTTGTATCTTATGTTATTGGGTTATTGGGTTATTGCAATAACCCAATAACTCAATAACCAATTTTCCCAACATCACCGCATCAGCGTCACCTCCCCTTCCAGCACCTTCATCGAGCCGTCCACGAACTCCACCTCTGCGAACCAGACGAATACTGCCGGGTTCATTGGCTTGCCGTCGAGCTTGCCGTTCCAGCCCCGTGATGGTTCTTTCGGGTCGAAATCTTCGTATTTGTACACCATTTCTCCCCATCGGTCGAACACGAAGAAGTTTTTCACCCTTTTGACGGAAGAGCCAGCGTAAATCCTGAAGAGGTCATTCGTACCGTCATCGTTGGGTGAAAAAGCCGTTGGCACGTACACCTGTCCCTCGCCGAGGTCCACATAAACGGTCAGCGAGTCACTTTCCTTGCAGCCATTTTTGAAAACAGTCACCATGAAAGTCGTTTGAGTCACCGGCGTGGCCATTGGGTCAAGGCAATCGGTGCAGCTCAGAAGGCTGCCATTCGTCCAGGCTATCGAGTCGAGGATGCTGGCAGGCAGGCTCACCACGGCAGTCAGTTGGATGGACTCACCGAATTTCACCAACGCTTGCCCTACGAGGTTGGTCGTCAGGTCAACGCCCAGCATACCGGCTACTTCCACCCGGAAATTGGCCGTGCCCGTGCAGCCCTCCGCATCTATCACCGTCAGTTCGTACTCCCCAGCTTCAAGGAAGGGGAATTCGTTGCCGGTCACAAACGGCTCCCCGTTGAGCGAGTAGAGGTAGGGGTCCATGCCGCCCGTCACCGTGCTCACGGTCATGTAGGCGTCCTTGCCGCCGTTGCCGCAGAAGGTAGGCTCAACGGTCACTTCCGGTTCCGGCGAGCTTTGGGTGGACATCACCAGCACGTCGTCCGAACTGGCGCAGCCGAGCGCTGTGTTGGTCACCGTCAGGGTAAACAAGCCGGGCGTTCCCACCTTTGGGTTCCTGGCGAGTTCATCGCCGGGGAAGCTGCCCGAGGCCGCCGTCCACAAGTAGCTGATGTCCTGGCTGCCCGAGGTGCTCGTGCCGCCGAGGTGTACCATTTGGTCGCTCTCCCAGCACGTCAGCAGGCGGTCGGGGCCAGCGTCCGCCGTTGGAGGCGGCACTATTTTTAGGATAATTTTATCGTCAAATGAGCAGTTGACCTGCTGGTAGTTGTACGTGATTTCGTGATTTCCAACTCCTGCCACCACTGGGTCAAAAATGCCCAGCACAGCATCCACCACACCGACACCGCTCCAAGTGCCCGTGCCACTCTGCCCCACGCCGTCAACATCGGCCACCAACTGAACCGTGGCAGCGGTTGCGGTCAGGCAAATAGGTGACACCGGGTCAATTGCCACGGTAAAAACTGGGCAGGGCAGTGCGTTGCAACTCATGCTTGCCACTGGCAGTGGGCAGCCCGTGTTGCCGTTCACCGTCACTTGGATGCCCACCTGCTGGAGTGGGTTGAGGCCACTGAAAACGTAGGAGGTGTCCGAAGTTTGCGACCCACCCGAACCGTTTATCACAGCAACGGAATATCCCGTTGCGTTGGCCACTGGATTCCACGAGAATACCACCTCCTCAGTCGTTGCGGAGCAAATGATAACGGGTGTTTCCATCTCGTCATCCACTTGTATTTGTTGGGTAAAAATGCTCGACGTGCAGCTTCCATCTGTCACGCTCAGGCTCAAATTCTTGATGCCTGGGCTGTTCCACTCCACTTGGTGCGGGCCAGGACCGATGCCCGGCACGGCCGTTCCACCGTCAAAATCCCAAGTGTAAACAGCCGTTGCGCCAGCAACACCCGAAAAAGTCACGGTCGTAAAATCGGTCAAGCAGATTTGGCCGTCCATCACGAAATCAGCCGTTGGCTGCGCAAACACGCCAATGGTTTGCGACCCCGTGTAGGTGCAGCCATCTTCCACGAAAGTGTAAACGATTACATGCTCCCCGAAGCCCGCCGCCGTTGCACTGAAAGTGCCAGTCGCCGGATTCACGATGCCCTGGCCACTCCAAGTGCCAGTGCCAGAGCCATCGCTGCCTGTCACCGTCGCCACCAGTTGAATGGGCGAGGAGGTACCAAGGCAAAAATCGGCCACAGGCGCTACACCAACCGCAAGGTTGGGGCAGGGTAAAGCATTACAGCAGAGCTGGGTGGAAGTGTTCGGACATGCGTTGCCCGACACTGCCGTGACGGTCACACAAACCTGCTCCAAGGGTTGTAGCCCCGTGACCAGGTAGGTCGTTGGAGTGGTTTGTGTGCCAGTTTGCCCGGTGGATGTTGTCACCGTGTAGCCAGTAGCGCCGGGCACGCTGGGCCAAGTGAACTCAATAGAAGTTGTTGTATTTACGCAGTTGATTTGAGGAGCTTGCATCGCCGCATTCACGGTTACCATGCCTGTGAAGATGGACGAAACGCAACCCTCCGGGCTTACCACGGTCAGCGTGACGAACTTCAAGCCGCCGCTCGGCCAGGTGACGTTGTGCGGGCCAGGGCCAGTACCGGGCACTGCCGTTGCGCCGCCGAAATCCCAGTTGTAGGTCATGCCGGGCAGCAGCGGCCCGTTGTAATTCACGACCACAGCGATGCCTTGGCAAGCCGAAGCTGGGTAGCTGAAGCCGCCATCCGGTGTTTGGAACACGTTGATGATGATGTCCACCGTGGTGTTGCAGGGGCCGTCGGTGTAAATGGCCGTGATGGTATTTGCACCCACGTTGGCTTGGTTGGGGTCAAAAAGTCCGCCTATGGACACACCCGGTCCAGACCACTCCAAGCTGCCCGAAGGCGATCCGCCCGTTACGTTGGCCACCAGTTGCACGGGCTGGGTGGTTGCCTTCCGGCAAATATCCGCTACCGGGTCAATGGTCAGGCTGACCACTGGGCAAGGAATGGCGGTGCAGTCAGTGATTGCCATGCTGTTGGGGCAGGCATTGCCGCTGACGGCGGTCACTTGTATGCTGACCACCTCGCCGGGCGTCAGTCCGCTCACCGTGTACGAGGTAGCTGAGTTTTGGGTAAATGCCTGACCGGAAGTCACGTTCACATCGTAGCTCGTTGCACCGGGCACTGCGGGCCAACTGAAGGTGATACTCTCTGAGGTTGCGCTGCAATTTATCGTCGGCTGTGCCAATGGTGCATCCACCTGCACGGACGCCGTGGCAGGCGAAGCTGTGCAGCCGTTGCCATCTGCCACGGTCACGGAAACCGTATGCGCACCGGGCGTTGACCAAACCACGCTTTGTGGGCCTGAGCCACTGCCGGGCGTTGCCGTACCGCCATCAAAATCCCATGCATAAGTCAGCCCAGCCCCCGCCGAACCCGTGAAGGTGACCGTGGCGGCCGTGCCCGCACAAATGTTGGACGAAGCCGCCAAGCTGGCCGTTGGGGTTTGGAAAACATTGATTGTCAGTGTATTGGATGCAGAGCAACCGTTTTTTGAGTAGGTGGCGGTGATGGTGTTCGCACCTACTGCCGCTTGGCTTGGGTCAAAGGTGCCAGCCGAAGCATCCACGATGCCTGTGCCCGACCAAGTAAGCGTACCGCCTGTGCTGCCCGTGACGCTGGCTTGCAGGTCAAATGGTGCGGTCGCTGCATCCAAGCAAATATCGGCTACTGGTGTTGGCGACACGGTCACTGGCGGGCAGTTTTGCGCCGTGCAAGTCTGCGTGGCTGTGCTGTTGCCGCATGCGCCCGCTCCAATGGCCTCCACCGTGAGTGTCACGGACTGGCCAGGCGTGAGTCCCGTTACTTCGTAAGAAGTTGGTGAAACCTGGGTGCCAGGTACACTGGAAGTCGCATTGTAGCCCGTGCTGCCGGGCACGCTCGCCCAACTGAACAGGACACTCGAAGTGGTCGTCTGGCAATTGATCACTGGTTGCGCCAGCGGGTTTTCAACCGTAATATTTTGGATAAAAACAGCCGATGTGCAGCCGTTTTCGGTCACGGTCATTGTGATAGCTTTTGGCCCAGCAAACGGGAATGTCACCGTGTGCGGCCCTGAGCCAGTACCGGGTGTGGCAGTTCCGCCATCAAAGACCCAGTTGTAGGTTGCGCCAGCACCAGCGTTGCCCGTGTAGGTGACGGTAACTGACCCATTGAGGCAGCTCAACGCAGTGGCGGTAAAGTTTGCCGTAGGCACCGGTTTAACTATCAGGGTAACGGCGATTTCGTCAGAACAACTGCCCTTGGTAGCCTTGTAGTAGTAGGTTGTGTTGGTGATTGGCGATACTACGGTGTTCGACAGTTGGTTCCCCAACGTAGCGGGTGTGCCGCTGTGGACGGTCAGGGCGGCACCGGTGTTGTTGACATCTTGAATTGCCACGTTTACGAGGTCAAATGACTGCCCAAGACAGATGCTGGGCGGTGGGCCATTCAAGACCAAATCAGGCGAAACCCTGCCGTCCGCTACCGTCACGGAGGCCGTGGAAGTACAGGCTGGCGAAACGCTGTTGTCGCTAACCGTCACTGTATAAGTGCCGGGTGTCGTTGCGCTGATGGCCGATTGGGTACTGGTAAATGTCCCCGGCCCTGACCATGCATAAGTCAGGACGCCTGGCCCCGAAGTGGAGGCGGACAGCGCCACAGCGGACACGGTGCAAGTTATCGGCGGCGGGTTGGCTGGCGTGATGATGGCTGTTGGCGAAAGCTCATTGAAAGCCAAATGGACGATGCTGTCGCAGCCTTGCCAGTTTTGCAACTGCACATAATATTCCGTTGGTGGGCAATATTGCTGCCCGCCGATTGATACACAGTTTCCTGCACAAACGGTGGCTGTGTAGTCCACCGTATCTGGTTGAATTGTGGTCAAATTCACCTGTATAACGCTGTCGCAACCGAGCCAAGAACTAAGCGTGATGGCGCTAGAAGTACATACGGATTGGCCTCCCACGATGACGCACTCACCTGCACACAACGTTGTATTGAGCACCGTCGGTGGAATGGCTGGCAGAACGGTAACAGGAATAAAATTTTCAGAAAGATCGGCACAGAAAGGCGCCGTGGAGGACGCTAAATCTGCGTCAACACTATCAACGTTCATCCCGATGATGGATGGCAACTGATTGGCATGGATGGACAAATAGGACAACCCATACACCTCATAGTTACCAGGCGGCTGTGTACTGAGGTCAGGGTTTTGGAGCAAACTCAAAATAATGTTATTTTGAACGAGCACCCACACGTAATCATATAGGGCGGAATCGGCGCCATAGAGCGGCCCGTTCATCCCATAGTTGGGCGGCAAGTCAAGTATAAGGCTTGAATCACCAATACAGCCAATTATCTCAATGGTGTCTAGTGTTCCCCCATCCGCTTCGCAGGCGTAACATGCTTGGCCATTTAGAAAAGTTAGGCTGAAGTTTTCGAGCATTCCGACGTCCAGGTTGCAGACGTCGAGTATGGAAATAGTCCAAGTGCCATTGGCGGGGTCACCTGGCACGTTGAAGTCGTTGAGGTCGCAGTTGGGAGCTTGTGGCCAGCCCGTAACAGGGCTTGTCACACCGCCGCAAGGCACGGTCCAGTTGCCCCTGAGGCAGCAAGTGCCCACCGAACAAGGCCCTTGGTTACAAATATAATCCGTGTTGTTGGTCAATGGTTTTGAGGTGCCCGGCACGATACAGATTTCCGCATTGTTTTGTTGGTTGCCACATTCAAAGTAATTGTTTCCAGCATCGGCCATGATGAGGTACTCCACGCCACTGGGCGAGGTAAGTGAAATGCTCAGGTCGCCGATCCAAGTATGCGTAATGGTGACACAAACAGAGGTAAGTGGGTTAACACCAAGGTCGTTGGCACCGTTAACAGTCACATCGAGATAACCGCTGTAAACACCATAGTCTTGGATAGGTACCGGGCAATTGCCGGAAGTTACGCAATCGCATTGGGCGAAGAGTTGGGTGAACGTTACGAAAGAGAACAACAACGCTGTGAGGATAGATTTGCCAGTCATTTATCTAGTTTTTGCGAGCTTAGTCCAAGGGGGGATAGGACGTTGAATTCATGCTCGTTCATGTGTGCAATGAAAAGGTTGTAGGATTAACCTAAATAAATTTTGGATGGGAATACAGTGCAAACACTGGCTAAACCAGCAACTGGATAATAGCATCAACTTTGACTTCAAACAATTGATAGTCAAAAGTTTAAGTCAATAAAAAAAATCGTAAAATCGTAAACTACCAGGGAGGGGGATGGGGTGCTCCGCTAAAACCAAGGCTCTAAGCGAAAAGTAGCTGCGTCTGTTTAGGATTTTCCAGATGTTTCATCCTCAAAAAACAATGCCAAAAGCAGTGTGTTAGGCAGGTAAGAAGTTAAATTGTAAGGTAAAAAGGAGATTTGACCAAAATTGGTCGTATTATTTTTTGCGGAGCAAAACACCGACCCAACTGAACCTAGCCTCGACTTCATACAACGAATCGAGGGCAGGCATATCATCCGGTTGAACGTAGTAGTAATCGTACCGGCTATCCAAGAAGAGGTTTTTTGAGTAAACTGGTGGCTCCGTGAAATCGTAGCCAAACCGCTTTTGATAATAACTGGCCGCAGGATGGTAGAGCCAATGGACGCCTAGTTTCACCTTGGTTCCATCAGGAATCTTGGCGTTCATGTAGGCCATCATATTTTTCGTTTCGGCGTCGTAACCCCATTCGCTGGTGTAGCGGAGTTGCGCCACCCGTCCAAAATGCACCACGCAAAACAAGCCGACGAACACCGCCAGCCCCACTCGCCACGGGCTCCGTTTTTGCCCCAGCCAAGTTTGAAAAAACAGAAAAACCGCCAGGGCACAGAGTGGGATGAACATGATGGCCGTGCGGTCAACCTGGTACTGAGTGTCCAAGAGCCAATGCTGCGCTATGGCCGCCAACGCTGCCAGCAGCGGCAGTGCTACGGCAGCGAGGTAAAACCGGGCCGCCGTGTCTTTCGGCTTTTTCATAAAATTAGCAACCGCTAGCCCTGTGGCAGCCAGCAACAGCACAAAGAACAGACCGCCAAACAACTCCAGGTTGTACATTTTGAGGTAGCGCCCGCCGTAGAGGCTGCAATGCACCACCGACTTGTAGGTGTCATAAAACGCTGGCCTTCCCCACTCGAACTCGCCACGTTCCCGCAGGATTCGGATGGGATTGTGCAGCAGCCAGCCCAGCACCGACGCAAAAGACAGGCTTGCGATTGCAGCCCATTGCGCCCGCTGTGCCCCATTTTCGTCTTTTTTCAAAAAAGCCCAAACCACCATGCCGCCGATGACGGCCAGCAGGCAGGCGAAGTATATCAGTAGCGTAAAATTGCTAAAAACCGCCAATGCCGCTCCACCCAAAGCACCCAACAACGGCGCTAATCGACCGCTCTCTACCCATCTGGCAAGGAAATACAGGCTCACCATCATCATGCTCATGGCCAGGCCGTAGCCTCGGGCCAGCGAGAAGAATTCCAACAGGTAGGCGTTGAAATTGAGGAGGATGAACCCGAATAATTTGAGGTAGGAGGTATGAGGTGTGAGGTATGATGGGGCAGGTAGGTTTTTCACCGACCAATCCACGAGTTTGTAGGAGAAAACAAGGTAAATGACGTGCCCAAGCAAGGCTGGGAGCCGGATGGACAGTTCCGAATCTCCGAACAGCCCGACCGATATTTTCATCAGCAATACATAGAGCCAGTGCAGGTTGGCGCTGCCCCAACAGTTGGGGTTGGTGCGGCAGGTAAAAATGTCGTAGTTGGTCCAGATGGCGAAGGAGCCACACTCGTCGTGGGTCAGGGAAAGCAGGTCGGCTCGGAGGGTGGTGTAGGTGAGCAGCAGGACAGCAGCAAGGCACAACAAACCGATTGGCAGCCATTTATTGAAAAAACCAACCTTGTCGGAAGTCCTATTCATTTTCACTTAACTGCTTTTTAGCGTCACCCAAGATGACTAAAAAGGCCGCAAAACTTGAACAGCGGCACGGCTTAGCCGTGCCGCTGTTCAAGCACTGTGGATTTCCAATCTCACAATCTCGCAATCACCGTCTTGTTTCCTTTCACCTTCTGCCCCATCGTCACTTCAATTTTGGCATCGAGTGGCAAGTAAAGGTCAACCCGGGAACCGAATTTGATAAAACCAAAGTCCATTCCTTGGTGCACTTGGTCGCCCTCGTTCACATAGTTCACGATGCGTTTGGCCATGGCCCCAGCGATTTGTCGGAGCAAAACTTCGTCCTCGCCGCTGTCAATCACGAGCGTCGTTCGCTCGTTCTCGCTCGACGATTTGGGATGCCAAGCCACGAGGTACTTCCCAGGGTGGTAGCGGAAATAGTTCACCGTGCCACTGACTGGGTTGCGGTTCACGTGAACGTTGGTTGGAGACATGAAAATGGAGACTTGCAGGCGCTTGTCGTCGAAGTATTCTCCCTCGTGGGCCTGTTCGATGACGACGATTTTACCATCGGCGGGTGCGTAAACGAGGTTGTTGTCGGCCACCATGATTTCACGGCGGGGATTCCTGAAAAACTGTAAAATCAGTAGAAACAAAACGCCGGAGGCTATGCTGGATAATTTGAGATAATTTGGCAAGTACCAGTAAATCAAGAAATTAACGACCGCCAATACAATCAAGAAAGTGATTAAAATCTTGTGTCCTTCTTTGTGGATTTTCATTGCTGTTTAAAAATTTAAAAAACGGAAATGTCGCTTCCGATAAATAGGGCTTGAGTCTTGCCTGGCATTTGGGGTGGCAAAAATAGTTCGGATTTTTCGTTTTTTTCTTTCAAATTCGATGCCCAGCCAATTTGCCGGATTCCAGCACATATAAAATCCCGTTGGCCACCTGCACTTTGGCCACTTGCTCCAGCTCAAATGGCAGGGTAAATGGCCGTTCGAGCAGCGCCGTAAGGTGGAACGACCAAAGCTGCCCTTCCCGAAAGTACACCAACTGGTCATCCATTACTTGAAACTCCCTAAGGCCCGGCAGGGGGATAGTCTTCCTGTACCGCCCGAAAATATCGAAGACGAGTACACCCACGTCGGGGTCGGTCATGAACACCGTTTGCTCCCGCTCCACCAAAAAAACGGGGTGCAGCGGCTGGCCAGTTGCCAAGCTCAGGTCGCCGCTTTGTGCGATAACCGTGCCGTCCGCCGTGATTTTTTTCAAGAAAAAACTCGTCTCGTCGTACACCCAAAGCAGCCCGTCACTGGAAGTGCCTACCGCCCTTGCCCCCTGAAACCCCAATTGAAAGAGGTTGAACTGGCCGGTGACGGACAGGGTTCGGTCAAGCGTCAGTACCGTCTGGTAGTCTGGAAAAAAAAGCAGCAGGTGGAACGGATTGGTAGCATCCAACAGGCTGGCCTCACCGAGCGTCCGGTTGGGGTAGCGGAATTGCTCCACACCATCGGGCGAGTATTTAACCACCTGATTGTCAACGGTTAGTGTGTAAATATTGCCAAGGTTGTCGGTGGTGAAGTTTTTTATTATTTGGGTAAAAACGGCGGGGGGTTGAGCAAGTACAGGGTGCGTTTTTCCGAAAAGAAGAAGGAGGAGAAGCAACACGAGCTTGTGGTCGCCCAATTTATTGGGCAGACCGATTCGAAGGTCCCGGTCTGCCCAATAATCCCGATAGCTATCGGGAGGAAGACCACAGCTATTTCCCAAACACTTTTCCATGCTCATTTTCAAAAAAACGAAGTTGCAAATCTTGGCCGTCGAATACGCCGTAGGAGTTAAACACCAACCAGTCGCCTAAGTTGATGTAACGGCTTTTCCCGTTTTTAAGTGTGTAGTCAATGGGCAGGTGGCGGTGGCCGAAGACGAAATAGTCAATGTCAGGTGTCAAATCGAGTTGGTCATTGCAGAAACCGACGAGCCGTTCCCGCTCCGCTCCCTGAAACTTGGGGTCGCTGGGATTGGCCTTTCGGCTCGTGCCGCTGAAGGCCGTCATCGCCCAAAGCCCGCCGTTGGGGTGCAGCCGTTCAAACAGCCACTGGCAGGCTCGGTTGGCAAACACCGACTTGATGAATTTGTAACCGTAGTCGCCCGACCCCAGTCCATCGCCGTGCCCAATGAAGAATTTTTTACCCGAAAATTCCCGTGTGATTGGCTCCCGATAGGTGGGAATGCCCAGTTCTTCTTCAAAATATCGGAACATCCACATGTCGTGGTTGCCGGTGAAAAAGTAGATGGGCAGCCCCTGGTCCCGCATTTCGGCCAGCTTGCCCAGCAGCCGCACATAGCCTTTTGGGATGACCCGACTGTACTCGAACCAGTAGTCGAACACGTCGCCGACGAGGTAGAGCGCCTCGGCATCTGGGGCGATGCTTTCCAGCCAGCGCACGATGAGCCGCTCCCGTTCCCGGCTCGTCAGTTTGCCGTCGGTGCCGAGGTGGAAGTCGGAGGCGAAATAAATCATTCGATTGCGGATTGCGGATTGCGGAAGTGCATCTGGCAAAAAGTGTCGAAGGAATACCGACGAACCCCAATCCGCAATCTGCAATCCGCAATCCCTTCACATTTTCTCCATCACCGTCCCACATTTTTTGCAGGTGCGGTGCTCCTCGTTGTTCATGAACTCGCCGATGGCGGCCTTGATTTGGGTGCCAATATCCTTGAGCGGGAAGCCGGCCTCGTAGAGTTTCTCGTTGCAGTTTTCGCAAAACCACATCAACTTGTCCACCTCGCCGGGGTTGCGGTAGCGCTCGATGACGATGCCCACGGTGTCGGCGGGGCGCTGCGGCGAGTGTGGGATGCGGGGTGGCAACAAAAACATCTCGCCCTCTTTGATGTGAATGGTCTCCGGACTGCCGTCTTCATTGATGATTTTCACCGAGATGTCGCCCTGGAGTTGGTAAAAAAGCTCCTCGCCGTCTTCCCAGTGGTAGTCCTTGCGGCCGTTCGGGCCGCCGACCATCATCACGATGTAGTCGTCGTTGCCGAGGTAAACTTGTTTGTTGCCGACGGGTGGTTGGAGCATGTGGCGGTTGTCATCCACCCATTTCATGACATTGAAAGGTTTTGAAATGGCCATATTTGATTTCGGATTGTGGATTGCGGATTGCGGAGAGTTGTCCCCGAAATTCAAAATCCTGCGTTTCTTGAATTACTTTCGCCCATGATTTGGGACTTTGTTTTGCCCTTCGGGCAATATTGCCAAGGGCAAAAGAACAAATTTTTTTACCGAAAATGAATTTAAACCTACACGGAAAAAACGCCCTCGTGGGCGGCAGCAGCAAGGGTATCGGGCGGGCTTCGGCCATTGAACTGGCAAAGCTCGGTGCCAACGTCACGCTCATGGCACGGGATGCCGAGCGCCTGTCGGAGGCACTGGACGAGCTGGACAGCTCACAAGGCCAGCACCACGATTTTCTCATCGCCGACTTTTCTGATGCCGCCGATTTGCACAAAAAAGTGCATAGCCTGGTGAGCGGAAAAACTATCCACATCCTCATCAACAACACGGGCGGCCCACCGGGCGGCCCTGCTGCTGAGGCTTCTGGGCAAGCATTTTTACAGGCGTTCAACAATCACCTCATTTGCAACCATACCCTGATGCAACTGGTGCTGCCGGGCATGAAGGAAGCTGGATTCGGGCGCATCATCAACATTATTTCCACCTCGGTGAAACAGCCCATCGAAGGACTGGGCGTGTCGAACACCATTCGGGGTGCCGTGGCCAACTGGGCGAAAACCTTGGCTGGAGAGCTTGGCCCGCACGGCATCACCGTGAACAACGTGCTGCCCGGCTCCACGATGACGGGCCGCCTGGAGGAAATTGCCAATGCGAACGCCGCCAAAACGGGAGCGACCTCAGATGCTGTTTTTGAAAACTGGAAAAAAGAAATCCCGCTGCGCCGCATCGCCGACCCAAGCGAGGTGGCCGCCGCTGTGGCGTTTTTGGCATCACCAGCTGCCTCGTACATTTCCGGCATCAATTTGCCAGTGGACGGAGGCAGGACGAAAAGTTTATGAGTTACGAGTTTTGAGTTTTGAGTTTTGAGTTGGGGGGCCACTCAAAACTCAAAACTCAAAACTCAAAACTTCTCCAAGTGAATCCAGCAGAATTTCGACTTTTTTACAACCAAACCATCCACCCGGAGTTGATGCGGTTGGACAAGCAACGGCTGCGCATGTTGCGGCTGATTCTGTTTTCGGCGGGGTTGTGGTTGTTGGTATTTGTGCTGGTTTACTCGCTGTCGGAGTTTCTGTTTGCGGCAATGGCATCGCTGCCGTTCATGTTTTACCTGGCCATTGTTGGAGCGAGGGTGCGGCGTTTCACGGCAACTTTCAAGCCGAGCGTCGTCAAATTGGTGCTCGATTTCATTGATGACGGCCCACTGTTTGGCGACCTAAAGTACCACGCCAAGCGCATGATTCCCATTGATAAATTTTTGCGGAGCAAACTCTTCATCACCCGCCCGGCGGTGTATGAAGGGGAGGACTACATCGAGGGCCGCATCGGCGACGTGGAGTTCGAGCTGTGCGAGCTGAAGGTGCAGGAGTTTTCGAGGGTGCGGCAGCGGCTGGATTCCGTGTTTCGGGGTGTTTTCCTTCGGGCAAAATTTCATTACCCACTCAAAGGCTCCGTGCTCGTCGTGCCGAGGGCACGGCTGCCCTACCTTTCCGAAACCGTGAAAGCCTTTGTGGGAAATGGAGGGCAAAACATGGACGGGTTCATCAAAAACGCCAAATTCCGGGAGGCTTATATCACCTACGGCAGCCGAAACACCAAAGTCACTGACCTGCTGACGGAGGAATTGATGGAGTTCATCCTCACCTACGGCAAGCGCCACGACAGCATCAGCTTATCCATTTTGGGCGACCATTGCTACGTGGCCTTGTGGAACGAAAAGGATATTTTGGAACCGAAACTGTTCCAGTCAAACGTCAGCTTCGAGCTGGTGCGGGAGTTTTACAACGATATTTATTCGGCGATGTACGTGGTGATGGCACTGGATAGGAGTCATTGATGCTATTCAGGCTTGGTACCGATAGGATTGCATTGAGCAATCCTATCGGTTGAGGCACACGTTGCCATGGTTCAATCTTTTATGATGATGAGCTTCCCGCTCCCGACCGTCCCCCTCCCGTTTACCACCCGCCAAAAGTACAGCCCCGACGCCACTCCCGCCAGCCCAACCTCCGCCTCCTGCTTCCCTGCCTGCCCCTGTGGGGCCGACAAAACGGCGCTGGCGACCTCCCTGCCCAGCGCATCGTGCAATGACCAAGTGGACTCATTGTACAAAGGTGCAGGCAGCAAGACCGTGACCTGCCCGTTGGCTGGGTTGGGGTACACCTTAATTTCACTTTGTACCAGCTTCACCTCGTCATTGGCCGTGGGCACACAGACGGGCTGCCCGGTGCCTAGCCTATAATTGGGGAAGTTGGGCATGGAGAGGGTGTTATAGGATGGCAACTGCACCCCATGCTGGACAAAGTCACAGGCCAAGCCAGGCTCGTCGGGATAATTCACCACGTGTAGCACGTCGCAGCCGTTGTAGGTACAGCAGTAAATCTTGCAGTCGGGTGCTAGCTGGCAGCTAAAAAAAGTGGTGGCAAAAGGCGACATATAGCCGTCATACTCCCCAAGCAGCACCTGTGATGCGGCGATGTCGGGAGCCTGCAGGTCGTATTGGTAAAATTTAACCTGTGAAGAGATGTAAAGGTAGCGAGAATTGGGGGAAATAGCGGCACCCCCAACAAAAGCGGTGTCCTGAGGTATTATAATATGCTGGTAATTACTCAACTCACCCGTAGAACGGTCAAAGTCAAAAATCTGAATGTCATCGGCTGGGTTGTACCTAATATATTTAGTTCCATTCGGTGAGAAAATAGCCTGGCCGCCACCATCTCCAGCATATAATGTTGAATCTCCAATAGATTGTGTGTTAACAGATTCTATCCCATTTGGGGTAAAATGTATTTTGAAGTAAACATTTGATGTCCGCTTTGGGGTTATTATCCACCAATCAACATTGTTATTATGCTTTACAGCAGTTAAATCGCCAGAATGCATGGTGTCTTCTAAAACAAGAACATTTTTTTCGATAACCTTTCCTAACCCATTATTCTGTTCCATATCAATTTTGGAGTAGTAAAGCTTGTCCAAAAAGACATCAAATACAGAATCCGTTGTAACCAATTTTATGCCTTGGTGGAAAAGGTAATATATTTTTGATTCTGCTTGGAATGCTATTCCGCCTCTAATAGCAGGATATGCATTAAAAGAACCTGAACAGTAACTATTATGGATTGAGCCAGGGTTAATATCGTTGCCATTTTCCATGATATTGTCGTTCTTATTAAAAATGTCACAACCATTTGTATAGAATAATAGCTTTCCCAAACTATCAGCCATGCTTACATTCGTAACATGCATTATAGTGCTCCTATCAGCAAATGATATAGTGGGAGGCGTGGTGTTGAAGTCCATTGTTGTGCCTCCATTATTTCCAAGTACCCATATATAATCGCTTTTTTGAGCTATGGAAAAGCAATAGATTGATGTAAAAACTACAATAAAAATATATGTTTTCATAAGTCAAATGCAAATAAGGGGCATAGCTGTTCAGCTATGCCCCGAGATTAGGGAAATAGATTTACCGTGTGATGATTAGTTTTTCTGTAACAATAACCCTCCAATCTTGTAGAATTTTAACACAGTAAAACCCTGATTGGATTTCCGACAAATCGACCAAAAATGGCTCTCCTTGCGTGATGCTTACTGGTAAAGCATTTATCAGCTTGCCCGACAAGTCAAATAATTGTAATTGCCCGACAAAGGATTCTTGGCCTTCAAGCTGCAAGGTGACCCAATAGCTGGCTGGGTTAGGCAGCATTGTAATAGCCAACTTGTTATCATTTGGCATTGTTGGCTTCTTAAGTGGAAGCGCCCCAGCGCAAAGCTCCTCATCAATAAACTTGATGTTCGGGTCAGCCACGGCATACATGCTTCGGGCCAGATAGACCCCATCGCCGCCACAAATGGCGCACTGGTTGGCAATGGACAGCAAGGTATTGAGTTGAGTGGTGGTGAACTCGGTATTGCCAACTGCGATGGTTTGGAGGAAGATGTCGTTCACCTGTTGTTGGTTCTGCTCATATACCTGGGTGGCAGAGATGGCATTGTTGCTCTGCCTGATGTTGGTAGCGGCACTGGCCTTTTGCGTAGCTATGCTGCCAAGCGTAGCGTCACTTTGCTGCTGTAGGTTGGCAATATCAGCTTGCAACTGCGTTTGTTGCGCACGCAATTGGGCAATCTGTGTTTCGGTAAGCCCGCCCGCATCTATTTGAGCTTCGATGCTGGTGATGTCTCCCGCTTTGGTATCCACCGCCGCCCGGTTGTTGGCCAATGTACCTTCATCGTTGGTGCTGGGTGTCAGCATCTGGTTGATTGAATGCTCGATTTCGTAGAAAGCGCCAACCGTGGTATTGGCCTGTGCTGACAAAAAGCCCTGCATCAATAAATTCCCAGAAGCCAGGTCGGGAGTGTCCTTTAAGCGGGTATAAAGGTGCCGCTTGGCCGTCCAATTGGTGGCCGATACGCAGATACCTGCCCCCAGGTCGCTGCCATTGGCTATTTGTCCATCAAAATCCGAAAGGTTTTCCGGGAAATCTGGGTCGCCGTTGCAGCCGGATGTTGGGCAGGTAAAGGTGCTTTCGTTAGGGTTGGGTGTTTGCGGCGTAAACCATCCAGAACTTGGGTTGACTCCTGGCGGGTTTTGGAGTACTAGCTGTGCTGGTGTCTGGTTAGGGTCAATTAGGAAGCGATGCAATACAGCTTGGGCTGGCGTTGCCCCCGGGAACGAAGCCGGAAAACTGCCAAACCCACCGTTCCAAAGGTTGCCCCGGTAGCGCTGCTCGCCGATGAAGCCAGCGGGGTTGGAGCTGGAGGCATTCACGTAACCGAGCAGGAAGCCGATGTTTTCGTTCGACATCTGGTTGCCTCGTATCTGCGCCCCATTGCACATCCCGTAATAGTTGATACCGATATGGTGTTCTTCGACTGTATTGCACTTTGCTCGGGTCTCGAAGGAGCTTTCAACGTGCAAACCCACGGTATGAAAACCAAGCGTATTGCCGTCAATAAAGTTGCAGGAAATTGGTAGATACCTAGAGTTTGTCACGTCTATTCCTACACCACTTTCAGCCACCGTACCTGAGTTCCAAACTGTGTTGTTTCTTATCCTTATCAAGTTGCCATTGGTGAGTGAAATTCCTCTACGGCCATGGCCAATATTGATGGTATTTTCGTCAATATTGTAAAAGCCACCAGAAAAGGCTACGTTTTCATCCGCTCGTATGCCTGTTGCATTACTGAGTCCTCCGATATTGGCCAAGTCAGCAACTATAACAAGGTTATCTTCGATAAAGGCAGATTTGACCCTAGTATTTTGCCACATGTTTATCCCCGTGAGGGAAGCTGTTATGCGATTTTGTTTGATAGAAATTTCTCGCAGTTGGCAGTTTCTGGATTCGATACCCGTTGTCATATTCAACATACGGTTGTTCTTGGCATCAAGATTAGTTCCAATATTAAAGATACCGAAGGTGCAGTTGTCAAAGGAGGAGGTGCTGGTAGAACCGTCGCCAAAACCTTCTTGGGTGAGTTTCCGGTCGGTAGAAGTGTTTTCTACATGGATTCCATGACCTGAAAAGGGGACACCGGCCATGGCAGCTATTTCAGTGATGTCTTTGAAAATGGAATTCTTAACAGAAAGGGTAGTTCCTTTGGCAATTATTCCATTATAAAGGTTGATATACTTGTTGGATGCCTGCCCTGTAAATCCGTGCAAGGAGACAGATGTAGGTATGTTTTCCAATTCGACTCCAGCTTTAGGTTTTTCCTGAGAACTCAGTGGTGTTTTTAGTGGCCTTGACGAAGTCATCGTGTTCCCATAAAAAAACAAAGATGAAGTATTGCTGGTGCCGTAGAGACTGACATTGTTGTCGGTAAATGTGTTCCCGACGCAAGTCACAAAACCAAGGCCGTCCAATTTGATGGCTCGTTTTGCATCTTCGACCGCTGAATTAAGCAAGGTTAATTTACCCAAATTTGATACTTCAATAGCCTCCCACATAGCATCACAGCCTCGAACGTTTGAACCAATTATTGCAAAAGGAGAAGCTCCATCGTTCACAATAATTTTTGCATTCATTGAAAGCATCAAGTTGGAAAACTGGTTAAAATTGTACGGTGCATTGATTGTCATTGTCCCATGTATCACAGCATCTTGACGAGGGATGTCCAGCACGTCGTTGACAATGTAGCTGGACAAAGCAGTCAAATCCGTAGTCTGGTCATTTGGATTGTCCGTTGCTACCGAAGTGAGGTTGTAAAACCCTCCATCTGTCCCTACGTGCCTAGTTGTAGTATTTGGGAACAAACTGAGGTGTTCTTCATCCGTGGAACATGAAGGGTTGGCTGGCGTAGGCGACAAGAACAAATGAACGTCCACCTTTGGGGTTACGTTGGCAAAAGAAGTCAATATCGTTCCTTGGAAATCAATGACCAACTCTTGTTCTGGCTGCAAGGTCACGAACTGAATAAAGTCCACAAAGCCTGGATAATTAGGATTTGTGGAGGCAACTGAAGCTGGAAACCCACCGGTATTTGACGGGTCAATCGCAAATTGGATAGGGTCAACCGTCAAGGTCAAGGTTAAGGTGGCAGTTGGAAATTGGGGATGGGGGTTCACCAGTTTAATTTGGTAATGCAAAGGAGTGCATCCAGCTTGAACTTCGTTGCCTTGAATCGGCTGTAGTTCAAAACTGAATATTTCGCCGTCGCAAGATTCTTGGGCAGTTGCCCGGTTAATCATTACAAACATGATTAGGGCCATTGCCTTTACACATGTTGGGGGGGGCAATATGTTTTTTGCCCATGTAAAATGGTTAAGAGTATGTTTTGAAATTTAATTCGAGATTCTTGCAAGAATGATATCGATGAAGGTGATTTGGATAAAGGCAACCGAAGATTCTACTGTTTTCTCGTAGTCACGGCTCAATCTTCGGAAAAAGTTGAACCACGCAA
>JAIPBL010000106.1 GCA_021739645.1 Saprospiraceae bacterium
TGGGCTGGCCGATTGGATAATTTCGGTCAGCCCAATAAATTGGGCGACCACAAACTATAAGTTAAAATGAAAAAACTAATCGCATTACTCCCCCTCTGCTGCCTCCTGCTCTGGCAGGCTTGCTCCAATGATAAAACTTGCGCCACACAACCGCTCAACCCGAATGGCGACAGCGAGCTTGCCTTGCTCATGCGCCAGATGTTCGAGGATGGAGAACGGGTGCGGACACAAATCCAAAAAGGTGAGGTGGTGAGTATCCAGGTGGATTTTGATAAAATCATGACCGCCAAGGCGACCGACCCGGCGAAGATGCAGGGGCCGGAGTTTCCGCATTTTGCGGCTTCCTACGTGGAAGCCATGAAGGCACTGCGGGACGCAACGCCCGCCGAGGCGCAGGACAAATACACGGCGATGGTAGCGACTTGCATGAACTGCCATGAGCAGTCTTGCCCCGGGCCAATAGTGCGTATCAAGAAGCTGCTTTAGTAGTCCGTAGCACTGTAAATGCCGATAGCTATCGGCACTTTTGACAGCACAGACCCTTGCTCACCGCCGTACTGTCAAAGTCCGCTTTGACAGCGCAGACACTTGCTCACCGCCGTACTGTCAAAGTCCGCTTTGACAGCGCAGACACTTGCTCACCGCCGTACTGTCAAAGACCGCTTTGACAGCGCAGACCTTTGAAAATTGGACATATTTAGTCCCTGCAAACAGCAAGCTCAAAAGCGCCGAAGCGGACTTCGGCGGTACATCAGCCGACCCATCACCAAAAAAAGAACCTCCGGCGGGGGATGCCGGAGGTCCAGTGCTTGAAACCAGGAAAATTTGAGTTATTGGGATATTGAGTTATTGTGAATTGAAGGCCAATATCTCAATCACCCAATAACTCAATCACCCAATATCCTATTTTGCAGTCGCAATAATGATTCGTTTTGAAACAGGCGCCTTCCCTTCGGCGGCTATCCAGAGCAAGTATTGGCCGCTCCGCAAACCGTCAAATTGAAGTTCAACAGGGGTGCTGCTAGCCTCGACTTCCCACTCCTTCATCGCCCGGCCATTGATGTCGAAAAGGCGCACGATGGCTGCTTCGTTGTGTCCTTCCCCAAATTCAAGGAAGATTCTGTCCTCGGCTGGGTTCGGGAACACCTGCACGGAAGTGCTTGGAGTAATTGCCGCTTCACTTGTTTCGTCTCCACTTCTGTATTCGATGGCCTCCTCGTTGAAATGATTGAGTTGACAGCCCACCGCCCACTCGATGGCGGCATCGAACAGTTGAATGCCCTGCGTCGTCAGCAAGGTCGGCGTGTTGTCGTCAAGGAAAAGGGAAACCCTACGCGCAGGTGCTGTAAAGCCTCCGTGCATCGCTCCGCCCTTTTCGAAAGCAAAGATGCCGTACCAGCCTTCCTCGCCGGTTACTTTGGCCACTTTCGCCGCCGAGTTGCTGGTCGTCCAGCCCCACCGCACATATTCCGAACTACTGTACACCTTCACGTTGCCGCTCAGGCCCGCAGCGAGTGGGTGGCTGGCGTCTGAAATGGTAAGGTACCTGTAGCTTGAGTTTTGACCATAGTCAGACTGTGCCGATGTGCCGGTCATTTTCAGGTCATCGAGCAAGTAGCTCTCCCAGGTAACGACTGGAACGGAGACGTTGGTGAACTTACTGCCAACATCACCAGAGTTGACGGTGGAACTGATAATGACCACTCCTTTTCCATTGGCGTCGGAGGCAGCGGAGGAAGAAGCGCTCTTGACCGTGACGGTCAGGCCGAGTTGCTCCAGGCGAGTTTTCACCCAAGCGTCACCCGAGTTTAGTGAAGTGCTGCCGACAACCAACAAAGCTTTGTCGTTGCAGTTGCCACCTCCCGTTGCGGTCATGCAAAACTCGTCGGCATAGAAGCAGCCGTTGGCGTTTTTCCAAACCCAAGCTTCCATGTATGCAGCGTTGATGGGCGCAGTGGCGGTGACGGTGTATTGGGTGTAATTGGTAGTAGTTACCTGTGCCTGTTGAACCGAAATCTCCGTCCAGCTAGCGTTGTAAAAGCGCAACCCAACGCCTGCCCAAGAAACGGAGCTATTTATTTTGGCATAAACATTCAGGTTGTAGTTCGCACCGGGCTGTGCCGCCATGCTTTGTGAAATGCCTCCCGCACTGCTGCAGATTTGCAGCGACTTGCTGCCAGCATAAGGTGAAGAAGTCGTCGTACCCGCATTTTGCATCCAAGTCCAACTTGTCGTCCCGTTTTCGAAGCCGGGGTTCACCAGGAGGTTGCCGACACAAGCGCCAGCAGGTGCGCATTCGTTGGCATTGACGGTGATGCAGTTGCTTTCCCCATTCCATTCGGTGCAGCCAGCTCGGCGGGCGCATCGGATAAAATAAGTCGTTGCGCTCGGTGGTGCGACTGTCAGCGTCGTGCTGTTGGCGCCATTCACTGGTGCCATGTTAAGGGGATTGCAATCCACTGTGCCGCTTATCCAGATGTACTCGATGGCGCCAGAACCGCCAGAAGGCAGGGTCACGCTGCTCATGGAAACCTGGTTGTTGGCGCAAGCCTTGGCGATGGTGCCGCCGCTCGTCACGTTGTTGCAGGAGGAGCAAGTTGTCACAGTCACTGCGATGCTCGTGGTAGCCGTGCAGCCGTTGTCATCGGTCAGGGTGACGGTGTAGGTGCCCGCTTGTGCGTTGGTGATGCTGCTGGAAATCAAGGCATCGCCGCCTGCGCCGCCAGTTGCGTTGAACCCGCCTGGGCCAGACCATTTGTAGCTTGGCAATCCGTTCGGGTTCACCGACAAAATCACCTTATCGCCTGTGCAAGCAGATACGGCACAGTTATTCAAATTTTGCCAACCCGCATCGTTCACGTTTGCTTCGCAAACAACATTGCTGATGCTGCAAGGTGCTGCCAATACCGTAACGGTAGCTGTGCAGGTGGAAGAAAGTCCTTTCGAATTGGTCACTTTTAGCGTAGCCGTGTAAGTGCCCGGCTGGCTGAAGCTGTTGGGGGAAACGTTGAGGCTGGTAATGGTGCCGCAAACCGCTGTCGAACCGCCGTCCACGTCAGCACCGCTGATTTGCACGCTCTGGCCGGGTGCGGTCATTTGCAGCATGATGTTTTTGCAAACAGCATTTGGTGGAAGCCCAGCGCCAGCACATGGGTCGTTCTGGCCTATTTTGAAATGGATGGTGGTCTGGCTGCATGTGCTGCCCCGACCATTGTCTTCACTGAAGAGTTTCACGGTGAGGGTATAGTTCCCAGGTGTGAGCGAAATGGAGCCGCCCGTACCTACCATGTCGTATGGAAGGAAGTTCTCCATGTGGCTGGTACCAATCGGGCCGCTCAGGTCAAACTGGGCGCTCTCCGAGTTGCCGCTAACCAATGCCTGAATATTGTAGCTTGAGGGCAAGGTGTTCAACGGGTAGTTGCCGCCGTCTTCCAAAGCGAAGAGGTTGGTGCCGTTTGCTTCGGTGAACATGAACCCAGTCACCTCGCCGTTGCAGGCTGGTGCAGACACCGTCACGGTGGCCGTGCAGTTGGCCGAAAGACCAAGCGAGTTCGTCACGGTCAGCGTCACGGGGTAAACTCCCGGCTGGCTGAAACTATTGGGGGAAACGTTGTAGCTGGTTATGGTTGCTTCGCAACCAGGGGTCGAGCCGTTGTCCACTTGCTGGCCGTTGATTTGAACGGACTGGCCGATGGCAGTCAGCTGTAAATTAAGGTTTTGGCAAATAGCATTTGGGAGAAGGAGGTCAGCGTATGGTGCCAATTTGGAACCCGGGACGATGTTCCAGCTACTGTTCGAAGGCGTCTTCCAGCTTACCCGGAAATGGTCAGCGCCGCCGCCCTCTAAGTGCCTCAATTCGATGTAGTAGGTCTTGCCAGCTTGCAAGGAAACTGTATTCGATGTTTGTGAAGCATACTTGGTGTACTGAGTGGCCCTGGTGTAGCCATTGTGCCAAGCGATTTTTTGCTTGTTTGTAGGACTTGCATTGGTGCTTAGGTAGAGTTCGGTGTGGTCGTCGCCTGTCACGTTGAACCGGTAGTTACCTGTTTGCGAAGGCACCAAAAATCCACGCACCCGGTCCATGTAATTGGAACCGTTTTCGGTGGAAGCAAGGGCAAATTGCGTTAGCGTCACGGAGTTGTTCGGTGCGCCGAAACCGTCAATGCTGTTAAGGTTCCAAGTGTTGGTGTTCCAAATTTCACGCAAGATGCTGCCCGTATTGACATCGCAGTTGCCGGTGCCACCGCCACCTGTTGAGCCAGTGGTTGAAAACTGTGTGAGGTTTGAAGCGCAGCCAGTGGCGCTGCCTGCCGCATTTTTTGGAACAACAAACCAAAAGTAAGTCGTGCCATTGGCAAGGTTGGTCAACGTGGTGGAAGTGCCCGTTACGTTGGTGGCCACTGTGGTGGTTGGCGGGTTGGCGGTGCCGAGGTACACATCGTAGCTGGAGGCATTGGCCGCTGTCGTCCACGATAACGTGGCGGATGCAGGGTTGACGCCTGTCGTATTGTTGATGGGTGCAGCGTTGGCGGTGCAATTTGGGCTGCTGACCACGTTCACGTTGAAGCTGCAATTGCTGGCATTTCCCTTCAGGTCAATCGCCGTGTAAACCACGGTGGTTGTGCCAATGGGGAAAGTAGCGCCGGGCAGGTAGTAGGAGGTGAAAGCAGACAGGCCGCAGTTGTCGGTGGCGGCTGGGGCAGTCCAAGCGGCAGTTGCGCCATTTGGACCCGAAGCAGCCACGGTAATGTTGGCCGGACAGCCAGTGATGACGGGCGGTACATTGTCCATTGCGCAGCTGTTCTGAACTGTAACGGTGAAGCTGCATGTGCTTTTGTTTCCTTTTTTATCCGAAAACTGGTAGGTCACCTGCGTCACGCCGAGCGGGAATGTAGCACCCGGGGCATGGGTGTTGTTTACCGTCACCGGGGCGCAGTTGTCGGTGGCAGTCGGTGCTGTCCAGGTGGCGGTAGCCGAGTTGCCTGCGGTCAGCAAACTGATATTGGCCGGGCAGCCGCTGATGGTCGGTGCCGTTGCATCGCCAGGGCATGGGTCAGCACCTACGGTGATGACGAAGCTGCAAGTAGCCGAGTTGTTGGCGGCATCCTTGGCAGTGTAGGTCACCGTGGTGGTGCCTACCGGAAATACAGCGCCGGGCACGTGTGAACCCGTGAGGCTCGTCACGCCGCAGTTGTCGCCAGCGCCGGGAGCAGCCCAGATGGCCACGGCGCCGTTGATGGTCGGGTTTGTTGGCAGCCAGATGTTGGCTGGGCAGCCAAAAATGATTGGTTTCTGTGAGTCTTCCAGACAAGGGTCAACGGCCACCACCGTCACCGTGAAAGTGCAGGTGCTGCTGTTGTTGCTGCCGTCTTTGGCGGTGTAGGTCACGGTCGTAGTGCCAACGGTGAAGCCTTGGCCAGGCACGTGTGTGCTGGAAAGATTGATGGGTTTGCAGTTGTCGTTTGGCGTAGGTGGCGTCCAGCTAACTGGGGTAAAAATGCCCAGCGCCTGTTTGGTCTGGTTTGTTGGGCAGCCTGTGAAGGTAGGCCCGGCGGTGTCCCCCGTGCAGTTGCTGCCCGGAGGCGTTTGCCGCACGTCAATGCGGAATTGGCACTGGTTGGTATTGTTGTAAACGTCCTTGACGGTGTAGGTCACGCCGGTAATGCCAACTGGGAAGCTGCTTCCTGGCGTGTGCGTGGAGGTCAGCGTCACAGTGGAGCAGTTGTCGGTAGCAGTTGGAGCTGTCCAAGTGGCCGTCGTAGTTGGGTTTGGGGTAAATATCACTTGGTCTTTCGGACAGGTGTTGAACTCTGGCGCCAGCAAGTCAACTGGGGTGACTTGTGCCACGCAAGTGAGCGAATCGCCGAGGCGAGTGCGCACGACGAGGTTCACGTTTTGGATGGTCGGGATGTTCGAGCAGTTGAATACTGGGCGAGCGAGGCCGTTGGCCAAGTACACGATGTTTGCGCAGCTATCAAAATTGACAAAAGCCACGATGGAATTGGCGTACACTTTTATGTCGCCGTCAATGTTTGCACCAAAAGTGCCGTTTTTGCAAACGGTTGGTGCAGCAGAAGTGGCCGCCGTGTGAACGTAGCCGCCTTGGTTGTTCAAGGCATTGCCCGTCAGGGTGCCTTTTTGGAACAAAATGCCGTGCAGCTCAAAAACACCGCCCGTGTTGTTGATGCTGCCCGTGTTTTTCATCGAAGAACACTCGTCAACAATCGTCTTGTCCGTATTGGCAAAAGTGCCCGCATTGAGCAGGTTGCCAGCTTCGATGGAGAAAATCTCATTGTTGGTCAGCGTTGCGCCTATGGCGTTGGTGAAATCGCCGGGGTTGTGGAGGTAGGCGTTGTTCACAAAACTGCCCTCGTTTTTGGTCCGCACCGAATTGCGGAAGGAGCCGTTGTTGGTCAGCTTGCCCGTTGGTTTGTTGTTGAAATCCTGCACCACTGTCACCGTACCACCCGTGGCGTTGGTGAAAGTGCCGTTGTTCGACCAGGCTGAACCGCCGTTCACGCTCACTGTGCCATTGTTGGTAAACGTGCCATCGTTGGTCACGACATCGTTGGTGCTGATGCTGTTGTTATTTGTAAATGTTGATTTATTCAAAAGCTGTGAGCCGCCAAAACTGAGCAGCGTCCCGTTGTTCAGGAAAGTACCGTTGTTTTCGATGGTACCGAAACTGTTGATGGCGTTCTTGTTGTCAAATGCGCCGCCGTTCAGGATTTTTGAACCGAAGCCCATGCCCAGCGTGCCGCCGGGGCGGTTGAAGAACGATGCGCCCGTCTGATTGTCAACCAGGTTGTTGTTATTGAAGGTGGCAAAGTTGTTCGTTTCTCCTTTGTTGACGAAGTTCTGGCCGTTGGTCAGTGTGCCGTAGTTTTGGATGAAGCCGCTGTTGGTCAAGTTGCCAGCGTTGGTCAATTGAGCGCCAGCGTTAACAGTTAAAACCGTTGCCGTTGCCACGTTGAGCGTCACGTTGTTGTTGAAGGTGCCGTTCACGGTCGCCACACCGGAGGCGGTCACCGCACCATTGTTGGTGAAGCTGCCGTTCACTTGCAGCAGTCCCGTTGCGCCAGTGATGTTAAGCACTGCGCCGTAGTTGTTGGTGAACGAGCTGCTGGTGTTGATGGTCAGCGATTTGGTGGTCAGTATTTGATTGTTGTTGAAACTGCCGCCCGACTGGAGTGTGCCATTGGATGCATCAATCGTACCGTTGTTGGTGATGGAGCCTTGGTTGACCAGTGTTGCTTGGAGCGAACAACTGCCGGTATTGGTGAAACTGGCGCCTGTTTCGTTGATGAAACTGGCAGTTCCGGCAAACGTCAGTGTACCGAAATTTTGCAGTGTGCCGCTGTTGGTCAGGCTGCCGGTGCTGGCAAAACTCATCGTGCCGGAGTTGGAAACAGAGCCGCCCGTGGCAATGGTCACGGCATCCGTGGCCGAGATGTTGCCGTAGGCAGTGATGTTGAAATTTACGTTGAGTGGACTGTTCACCTCCACGGTAATGACCCCAAAGATTTGGGCATCGTTGCCAGCAGAGGGAAGGCCATTGTTCCAGTTCGCAGGCGTGAACCAGTCTCCGTTGTTTGGGCCAACGTACTGTGTTTGGGCTTGAAGGTTGGCTCCCAAAAATAGGGAAATTACGAAGATGAGTACGTAATGAAAAATACGCATTGTGCTTGTTTTTGGTTAAAAAATGTAAATATCTAATAGCTGCAAACCAGCCCAGACAATAGCGCACGGCGGTTCATAGCGACATTAGGTTGCCAAAAAATACTTGCGAGAAAAGACCGTAATGAGGGGGGGAGAGTTAATGTCAAAGTGAGAATAACCCTGAACTGCCAAGCTGCGCCCGGTAGTAGAATGATTTTGTAGAATGAAGACCAGTTGAAGGAATTGCCGGATTGTGTGGAGGGAGAAAAATGAATTGAATTCTAATGGACCCCAGCAATTATGAAGGGAGCAAAGTTAGGGTAGTATTCTCGGCCTTTCAAAATTTTGAAAAAATAATTGTGAAGTTTATGTTTAAAGTAGTTGATTATCAAGTAGTTGGATAAGTTATTGAAAAAAACTTGGAATGTCTTTTTGTGTGTCTCGGGCTGATTCGGGTATTTTTCGGAAATATTGGCCAGCGTTAGTAATTTGCGCAGCAAAATCAAAACAAAATGAAAAACTCAAAGATTGTCTTCTGGTCTATCACCGTCGCACTGGCGGGTTTCCTATTTGGTTTCGACACCGTGGTCATCTCGGGTGCCGACCTTTCCCTCCAAGAACTTTGGCCGCACAGCAAGCTTTTCCATGGCGCTGTCATCATGGCCTCGGCGCTTTGGGGCACGGTGGTCGGTGCCATATTTGGGAGCATTCCCACCGACAAATGGGGACGCAAAAAGACCCTGTTCTGGATTGGCGTCTTCTATTTCGTGTCGGCAGTGGGTTCAGCGCTGGCAAAAGACCCGTGGATTTTTGCCATTTTCCGTTTCATCGGCGGCTTGGCAGTGGGTGCTTCCACCATTGCAGCGCCAGCTTATATCTCCGAAATTGCGCCAGCCAGCAACCGGGGCAAGCTCGTGGCGCTCTACCAGTTCAACATCGTGTTCGGAATCCTGGTGGCTTTCCTATCCAACTACCTCCTCAGCAGCATCCCCCACGAAGCCTGGCGCTGGATGATCGGCGCCGAGGCAGTGCCTGCACTGGCTTACATGCTGATGGTGCTCACCGTGCCGGAAAGCCCAAGGTGGCTTTTGGTGAAAAAGCACGACCGCAACGCCGCTGCTGCCACGCTCCGGCTCATTGACCCCAATATGGACACCGAGGCCGAGATGAACCGCATTGCCGACGACCACCACCAGGCCGACAAGTCCGAGACGATTTTTATCCAGAAGTACCGCTTTCCGCTCATGCTGGCCTTTTTGATTGCGTTCTTCAACCAGTTTTCAGGCATCAATGCCTTTCTGTACTACGCTCCGAGGATTTTCGAATTGGCGGGTTTGGAAAAAAGTGCTGCCCTCCTGAGCAGCACGGGCATCGGCTTGACCAACATGGTCTTCACCCTGCTCGGCGTGGCGCTGATTGACCGATTTGGCCGTCGGCAATTGATGTACATCGGCTCGGTAGGCTATATCATTTCGCTGACCATGGTGGCGGTGTCCTTCGGCCTGCAATGGAAAGGCATGGCCGTGCCGGGCTTTCTCTTCCTTTTCATCGCTTCCCATGCCATTGGTCAAGGAGCAGTCATCTGGGTCTTCATCGCCGAAATTTTCCCCAACCATCTGCGGGCCAGCGGGCAAGCCTTTGGTAGTTCCGTGCATTGGGTGCTGGCGGCGGCCATCCCATCGCTGGTGCCTGTGCTGTTTGACCTCATCGGGGCAGCACCCGTCTTCGGCATCTTTGCCTTTATGATGGTGCTGCAATTGCTGTTTGTCTGGAAAATGATGCCCGAAACAAAGGGAGTGTCGTTGGAGGATATGCAGGCGAGGTTGGTGAAATAGTTTTGAGTTTTGAGTTTTGAGTTGGGACTGCCCCAACTCGAAACTCAAAACTCAAAACTAAACCCGCTTTATTTCCGCCCCCAGCGCATTCAGTCGCTCGTCAATGCGCTCATAGCCCCGGTCAATTTGATGGATGTTGTGGATGGTGCTCTTGCCACGTGCCGAGAGTGCGGCGATGAGCAGTGCCACCCCAGCCCGGATGTCGGGCGAGGTCATTTCGATGCCACGGAGTTGGAAGCGACGGTTCAGGCCAATGATAGTGGCTCGGTGCGGGTCGCAAAGGATGATTTGGGCACCCATGTCAATCAGCTTGTCCACGAAGAAGAGGCGGCTCTCGAACATTTTCTGGTGAACCAAAACGCTGCCCTTCGCCTGGGTGGCCATCACGAGGATGATGCTCATGAGGTCAGGCGTGAAGCCCGGCCACGGCGAGTCATAAACGGTCATGATGGAGCCGTCGATGAACGACTGGATTTCGATTTCTTCCTGTGCCGGGATGTGGATGTCGTCTCCCAGGATGTCCATTTTTACGCCCATCCGCTCGAAGACGGGGAGGATGTTGCCCAACTCCGCCACGCCCGCCCCGCTGATGGTCAACTCGGACTGCGTCATTGCCGCCAGGCCAATAAAACTGCCCACTTCAATCATGTCCGGCAGGCAGCGGTGTTCCGCACCGCCGAGTTTGCTGACGCCCTCGATGGTGAGCAGGTTGGAGCCGATGCCACTGATTTTGGCACCCATTCGATTGAGTAGTTTGCAAAGCTGTTGCACATAGGGTTCACAGGCGGCATTGTAAATCGTTGTGATTCCCTCGGCCATCACGGCGGCGAAAAGGACGTTGGCCGTGCCGGTCACGCTGATTTCGTCCATGAGCAAATATGCGCCACGCAGTTGCGGCGCTTCGATGAAATACATGCGTTCCTCGGCGTCGTAGCGGAAGTCGGCGCCGAGTTTTTGGAGGCCGAGGAAGTGGGTGTCGAGCCTGCGCCGCCCGATTTTGTCGCCGCCGGGCTGTGGCAACAGCGCTTTGCGAAAGCGACCCAAAAGTGCTCCCATCAACATCACAGAGCCACGGATTCGGCGGGCATTGCCAAGGAAGTTTTTGTTCTCAAAAAGGTTGCGGTCCACCTCGTCGGCTTGGAAGCTGTACGTGTCGGGGGCGAGGCGTTCTACTTTCACGCCGAGCCCACGCACCAATTCTATCTGGCTGCGCACGTCGGCAATGTCGGGGATGTTAGAGATGGTGACTTTTTCGGCGGTCAGCAGTGGGGCGCAGATAACTTGGAGGGCTTCGTTTTTTGCGCCTTTCGGCACGATGCTGCCGCTCAACTGGCGGCCTCCGGTCACTTCAAAGGAGGAGGTTTGCATGATATTCAAGGAAAAAGGAAAAAGTGAAAAGGAAAAAGTGAAAAGGCAAAAGTAGCTACTCTTGCTGTTTTGAATTGGGGCGAAGATGGGAAGGTGGGGCGTCAATTCCAAAAAATACGTACCGGCCTAACTCCAACTTTTTAGATTTGCCTTTGCAACAGCCATTTTCATTTTTCATTTTTCAATTTGCTTTCATGCAATTAGCACTCGGCATAGACATCGGCGGCACCTCGACCAAACTGGCTTTGGTGGACAAAACGGGCCGCATCACCGCACGCAGTTCCTTCTCCACTGCTGACCGAACGGGCGAAGGCGATTTTTTCAAACACCTCTTCGCCAGCATGGACGAGTTGCTGGCGGGCGATGTGCAACTGGCTGGCATCGCAGCCGGGGCGCCCAGCGCCAATGAACAGGAAGGCACGATTGAGAACGCTGCAAACCTGCCCTTTTCACCCAAAGTTGAATTCGTGAAAACGGTGCGGGGACGCTGCGGTGTGCCCGTCCAACTGGTAAAGGACAGCAACGCCAGCTCGCTCGGCGAATGGCATTTTGGCGCAGCCAAAGGCATGAAAAACTTCATGCTGCTAACGCTCGGCACAGGTCTCGGCTGCGGCATCGTGGCCAATGGACAATTGCTGGGCGGTGAGTTTGGGCACGGCGGCGAGGCGGGGCACGTCTGTGTGCAGCCCAACGGAAGGGCGTGCGGCTGTGGGCGCTTCGGCTGCCTGGAGACTTATGTGAGCGCCACCGGATTGAAGCGGACGGTGTTCGACATCATGGCCAATTTCATGGAAGACAGCCCATTGCGCAGCACCAGTTATGAGGACATGACAGCTCGGCATATTTATGAGGCCGCCCTTGCGGGTGATTTTTTGGCGAAAAAAGCTTTCGTGCAAACGGGCGAGGTACTGGGCAGGGCGCTGGCGGATATGGCGGCGTGGTTCGAGCCGGAGGCCATTGTGCTGTCTGGCGGGCTGGCCATGGCGGGTGACCTGCTCTTTGAGCCAACTATCTCCAGCTTGGAGCGACATGCTTTGGCGTTTCACAAAGGTGCCAAAATCAAGGTACTGGCTTCCACCTTGGGGGAGAACGATGCAGCGTTGCTGGGGGCGGCGGCGCTGGTTTGGAAATCAAAAACTTAAGAAAATGAACGAAGTACAATTCACCAGCCAACTCAGTTTTCAGGAGTTTTTCAGGGCTAGTTTGAACATGAACTACCGTCGGCCCATCATGATTTTTTTCACAGTGGTGGGAGTAGTCATGCTGGTTTCGGCGCTACTGTTTTATGCTGGATTTGACTGGCAGTTTGGGAAGATGCCCCTGGTGCAGCTCATTTTTGGATTGTATTTTTTGGTACTGCTTCCATTGTTGATTTACTTCAAAAGTCGGAAAAGCTTTAACGCTAAAAGCCGGGTGGCTGAGCGCATGGCATGGACGGTGGATCCGGAGTGGATTACAGTCAGGAGCGAATCCTTCGAGACGAAAATGACCTGGGACAAGGTGCAGCGGGTGGTGGAGACGAAGGAGGTTTTTTTGGTTTACCAAAACAAGCTGGCGGCGAACATCGTCTCGAAGCGGGAGATGAGTCGAGCGCAGTTGACAGCGTTTCGGAAGATAGTGGGCGGAGTATTGGGTTTGAAACATCAGTTGAGGGCTGATTGAAGAACAGGGCGATTGTGAAAAACGCAACTATTTTGAATCTGTGGTGGGATAGGTGTGAAGAACGCCTAAATTTGAACGGAATCCAGCAAAGCACAAAGCCGCCACGCTGGTTTTCAGAACAGAAAACAATCCATATTTTTTCACCTCTAAATTTATTGACTATGATTTGGAATTACTACGTCGGCGTTTTGAAAAATTACGCCAAGTTCGATGGCAGGGCCAGAAGGGCAGAGTACTGGTATTTCGTATTGGTAAACGTGATAATCTCGCTCGGCATTGGCTTCGTTGGCAACATGATGGGCATGGCTTGGCTAGAGAATATTTACACGTTGGCCATTCTCCTTCCTGCCATTGGCGTGAGCATCCGGCGGATGCACGACATCAACAAGAGTGGCTGGTATATCCTAATACCAATTTACAACATTGTGTTGGCTGCCACAGAAGGCGACAAAGGCTCCAACCAGTACGGCCCAGACCCGAAAAACCCGGAGGCTGACCTGGCCGACCACTTGGTTAGCTAAACAGGTTTTGACGAAAAACTTTCTTCATGAAAAGATTGGGGCGGCAGGTTGTCGCCCCTTTTTTCATTGGGGGAATTTTTCGGCACTCGCGCTATATTTTGTGAAAACACAAGCCAAGGTTCGTCTTTTTGCTGATTTTTTACCAATTTTAAGCCAGTAAACACTGGGGAATCTATCACTAACCAGCATAAAATTCGAACTATTATGAAATCAAATCTCCGATTTTGTACCCTCCCTATTCTGCTACTGAGCCTGTTTTTTCAAACCGCATTCGGCAATCCCGGTGATCCACCTGGTGTGCTTTTCATCTTGGATGGCTCTGGTTCCATGTGGCAAAAGCTCGGCACTGACCACAAGATTGCGATGGCCAAAACCGTGATGAAAGACCTCGTGAAAAAGCTCCCCGATGGCACCCGTGCGGGCCTCGTCGCCTACGGGCACAACCGCAAAAGCGATTGCAACGACATCGAAACGCTGGTGGAACTGAAGCCCCTCGACCGGGCCGCCTTCACCGCCCGCCTCGATGCCATCAACCCGCAAGGGATGACGCCCATCGCCCTCTCCATCAGCCATGCGCTGGCCCTGATACGACCAGAGACCGCACCGCTGAACGTCATCCTCGTCAGCGATGGCCTCGAAACTTGCGACGGCGACGCCTGCGACCTCGTGCGGAAGGCCAAGGAAGCAGGGGTTAAAATCACGCTGCACGTCATCGGTTTCGGTATTGAGGAGCAAGACCTTTCGGCGCTGGAGTGCATCGCCCAGGCGGGCGGCGGGCAGTATTTTCCCGCCAACAATGCAGAGGAACTCACCATTGCCCTCGACAATGCGGTGGAAGAACCGCAGACCGGCGGCGGCTATCTTTCCACCAAAGTCACCCTCGATGGGCAGCCCCTGGACGCATCCGTTCGGGTGTTCAAAAAAGGTGAAAAAAAGGAAACCGCCTTCGGCAGGACCTACACTGGCCCACTTACCAACCCCCGTTTGCTGCAATTGCCCGCCGGGCAATATGAGGTAGCAGTAATGGCCATCACGATGGACGGCGGGCCTACCCAACGTTTTTCAGACCTGACCATCACCGCCGAGGACACGCTGCACCAGTCGGTGGACTTTGCGCAGGGCGTCATCGAAGTGCTGGTGACCCGCAATGGCGAGCTTTCAGACGCCACCGTCAACCTCTTTCGGGCGGGCACACGGGAGAACGTGACGGGCAGCCGCTCCTACAAGAGCGAAAAGCACAATCCCGTGAAGTTCAAGGTGTTGCCCGGCGTGTACGACGTGGAAATCGGTTCGGTGGAATTGGCCAACAAAACCAAAATGCGCTGGGAGAATCAAAACCTCAGCGGCGGTGGGAATATCCAACTCTCGCACAATTTTGAGTCCGGCATCCTGATGGTTGGGGCAAAAAAAGGCGATGATTTCGTGGATGCCACGGTGAACGTTTTTTCCAAAAAGACCGGAGAAAATGTGGTGGGAGGCCGTACCTACGTGAGCGACTCCTCCAACCCAAAATCCTTCACCCTCGAACCCGGAAAGTACCGGGTGGACATCAAGCCATTGAAGCCAGCCGGCCTCAGCGTACGCTCCATCGAGGTGGAGGTGAAGGCGAAGGAGACGGTGGAAAGGAGGGAGGTGTGGTAGGGGCTGGCCTCGGTGCCTACTTGGCTGGGGTCGAGTAGCGGTTGTTTTGTGAAATATTTCATTTGGTTTTTTAGGGTTAATGGTGCACCTGTGCTGTGAGGCGTGGGTGCTTTTTCGGAGTGGGTAGATATGGAAATAGGAATTTCTAAATAGGAAGGGAGTGTTCAATTAACTGTGTCAAAAACTTTGATTAAAGCGATGAGGGTTATTCCGTCCCTGTAAAAAAAGAACACTTTAAAGTTCTTTTTTACGGGGATGGAAATAACCCGGTCATTGATTCAGGTACGGCACT
>JAIPBL010000107.1 GCA_021739645.1 Saprospiraceae bacterium
AACTCCAGTTCGGCGGTGTAGCCTCCGCCGAACTGGAGTTCGGCGGCACGGGGCCAAAACTTAGGATTTATGAAAAAAATCGTCCTCCTCAGCCCCGCACATCCCCTCCGAGGCGGCATCGCCGCATTCACGGAGCGCTTCGCAATGGAGTTGCAGCAAGAAGGATTTGAGGTAATTATCTACTCGTTTTCCTTGCAGTACCCGGGGTTTTTGTTTCCCGGCACGACCCAGTTCAGCAGCGACCCAGCGCCGCCGGGGCTTACTATCCGCTCCTGCGTCAACTCCGTCAACCCACTCAACTGGCTCAAAATCGGCCTGGAACTTTGCCGACTCCGACCCGACCTCATCGTGCCCCGCTACTGGCTGCCGTTCATGGGGCCAAGCTTGGGTACCATCCTGCGGCTGGCACGGGGCAACGGCCACACCAAAGTCGTCGCCATCGCTGACAACGTGCTGCCCCATGAAAAACGGCTCGGTGATCGGCTGTTCACCCGCTGGTTCGTCAGTGCCTGCGATGCTTTCGTGGTGATGAGCCAGTCGGTGCTGGACGACCTTCGCATTTTCACCCAAAAGTCAGCGGCGTGTATCCCGCATCCGATTTACGACAACTACGGCGAACATTCGCCCCGTGAGGCGGCGCTGGCGCAATTGGGGCTGCCTTCGGAAAACAAGTACCTGCTCTTCTTCGGTTTCATCCGGGACTACAAGGGGCTGGATTTGCTGCTGGAAGCCATGGCCGACGAGCGCATCCGACGCATGGACTTGAAACTCATCGTGGCTGGCGAGTATTACGGCAACCGGGAGAAGTACGAGGCGCAAATCCGTAGTTTGGGCATTGAAAACCAATTGGTGATGCGGACGGACTACATCCCGAACGAGCAGGTACGACACTATTTCGGCGCCGCCGACCTCGTGGTGCAGCCCTACCGGACTGCCACGCAGAGTGGCATCTCTCAGATGGCCTACCATTTCGAAAAGCCGATGGTGGTGACGGATGTGGGTGGTTTGGCAGAGATAGTGCCGCATGGCGAGGCGGGATACGTGGTGCCCGTTGACGCAAAATCCATTGCCGATGCCATCGTCGATTTTTTTGAAAATGACCGGACAGCTGCGTTTTCCGAAGGTGTTGCTGAAGGCAAAAAAAGGTTTTCGTGGAAGGCGATGGTGGAGGGGGTGATGAAGTTGGCTAAAAGTTCGAAGACCTAATTTGGCTGAGTTATTTCAAGAAAAGAACCTTATTTTTGTTGGAAAAATAAACCACGTTATGCAATCCATTGAAATTCAAAAAGGCGTCAAAGTTGGTTTTGAGGAATTGATTTCGGGTGTCGCCCAGATGGGGACAGAGGATTTGGAAAAATTTACGGACAGGCTGAGTCAATTGCTTGCACGCCGAAAGGCCTCACGCCCGAGCGAGCGAGAGCTTGAGTTGTTGAAGAAAATTTATGAGCCGCTAAAGTCTAAGTTGCAGGGCAAATATGATGAGCTAATTGCCAAAATGAACGAAGAAACAATTACTGAACAAGAACACCAAGAATTGCTAACGCTTACTGAGGTGGCGGAAGCGCATAACGTTGAATGGTTAAAAGCAATGGTAGAATTAGCTCAACTCAGGGCGGTTTCGGTGGAAGAACTTAAGCGCCAGCTTGGATTGGACCAACTCAGTTAACCATGAGCAAACAGCGAATTCCGAATGAATTGCGGGATCAATTAGCGGCGCTTTCCAAAAATCGTTGTGAATATTGCCTCAGCCCAGAAGCATTCTCAACCCAGCCTTTTGAAATTGACCATATTTTGGCTTTAAGCTTAGGCGGTCTGAGTGAGATACCTAACCTCGCCTATTGTTGCCGGGGATGCAACAGCCATAAATTTAACAAGAACAAGGCTTTGGATGAGATAAGTGGACTGATTGTTCCAATTTTCAACCCTCGTGAACAATCTTGGCAGGAACATTTTGCATGGGATAATGACCCTTGCTATATGATTGGTTTAACTTCAACTGGCCGTTCGACCATTGATGCGCTGAACCTGAATCGGCCAAAATTGATTGAACTTCGTGGTCTGCTTCTTGACATTCACAAGCATCCTCCTGAGATTTAGTTAGCGTCCCTAAGTTTTGGTAAAAAAGCTGCCCCGCTACCGACGGGGCAACCCAAATTTCAACCCCATTTGCTGGAATTGCTACGAAGCCACAAGATGAGCCAAGGTCGGTTATCTGTTTCCTGTCCTTGAGCAAGCGAAGTCCATCGTTTACCAACCGTCGGTTTTTCACAAAAACCCGCTACATTTGGCCAGTTGAGAAACAGCCATGAAGTACTTCCTGCCACGCAATATTTCCACCGAAAAAATGCTGTCGTTCCTGAAAGGAGCGGAAAAACAGCAGGTCAAACTCTTGCCGGATGCGGAGGAAAAACCAGTGCTGCAATTGCCCATCCCGCGCACCCCGTTCGATATTTACCGCAAGCAAAAACTGATCAACCTGCTGAACCTCCGGCAGTTGGCGCAGTTCCGCTCGGTGCTGGAAATCGGCTGTGGCATTGGCGACCTGCTGAAAGAAATAGCGCAGTACAACCCAAAGGAACTGTACGGGGTGGACAGCTCACCGAAGATGGTCGCTTATGCACAGGAGTACCTCAAAGAAGAAAAAGTGGATGTGCAAGTGGCCAATGTTTTCCATTTGCCGTTCCCGGAGCGGGCCTTCGACTTGGTGGTGGTGATGGTGGAATTTCAGCATGTTTTGAACAACAAGGAGATGGAACGCCTCGTGTACGAAGTCTGCCGGGTGTCGAGGCAGTGGGTGATTTTGGTGGAGGAGACAGCCCCGGAAGAGACCCTGAAAGACCACCTGATTTGCCGAACCATCGAGCGGTACAAGGACGAGATGAAGAAGAAGCATTTCCATCTTCGCAAGGTGGACATCCTCGACATCGCCGCCACGAGCTATGTTTACACCAGCCGCCGCAACCCCTGGCATTGGGTTCGCTGGGTGTTCAGCCCGCTGCTTTACCTGCTGGGCTTCCCAAGTTCGGTGATGAAGATGCCGACCGAGGAGGAGAAAATCCCAGACTCTGAGCTGGCCATGAAACTGCAAGCATGGACGCTTCCTTTTGCCACCAGCTTAGACAGCGTTTTTAGAAAAGTGGAGGGTACGACGGTGATGCGGTTTGAGCGGGAGCAGCTGTTTCGACGAGGGTAGTCATTGGTCATTTGGAGGTGATTGAGTCATTTTTTTGCTGAAATTACAAAACGAAAAACGATACACAACATGAAACTTAAGTCCCTCGTGGCCATGCTTTGTTGGTCAATTCCCGCCCTGCTTTTTTCCCAAAAACAACCCCTCGACTATTATTTGCCCTCGGCAAAATACGACCCAGCCATCCCCACCCCCGAGCAGTTTTTTGGCTTTCAAATTGGTGAATGGCACCTCAGCCACGACCAAATGCTGGCCTACTACCGGGCACTGGATGCAGCCAGCGACCGGATTACCCTCCATGAATACGGTCGAAGCCACGAGCTTCGCCCATTGATTTACCTCGTCATAACTTCCGAAAAGAACCACGCAAACCTGCCAGCCATTCAGCGGGAACACCTTGCACTTTGCGACCCTGAACGCTCCAACAAGCTGGATGTATCGAAGATGCCCGTTGTCATTTACCAAGGATTCAGCATCCACGGGAATGAACCGAGCGGCGCCAACGCTGCCACACTGGTGGCCTATCGCCTCGCCGCTGCACAGGATGAGGAAACGCTCCAACTGCTCGACAAGGCCGTCATCATTTTCGACCCCTGCTTCAACCCCGACGGGGCGCAGCGCTTTTCGACCTGGGTGAACAGCAACCGCAACCAAAACCTCAACGGCGACAACACCGATAGAGAGTACCACGAGGCGTGGCCAGGCGGTCGGTTCAACCACTATTGGTTCGACCTGAACCGGGACTGGCTGCCCGGCCAACAGCCCGAAAGCACGGGGCGCATTGCCAATTTCCAAGCCTGGCGGCCAAACATCCTCACCGACCACCACGAGATGGGCTCCAACAGTACCTTTTTTTTCATGCCTGGCGTGCCCAGCCGTGTGAACCCGCTTACCCCCAAACTGAACCAGGAACTGACCGCCAAAATTGGCAACTACCACGCAGAGGCACTCGATGCCATTGGCTCGCTGTACTATGCCGAGGAGGGCTACGACGATTTTTATTACGGCAAAGGCTCGACTTACCCCGATGCGCAGGGCTGCATCGGCATCTTGTTCGAGCAGGCCAGCAGCCGTGGGCATTTGCACAACACCGTGAACGGCCCGCTCTCGTTCCCGTTCACCATCCGAAACCAAGTGCGCACGGCCCTCAGCACCCAACGGGCAGCGATTTCAATGCGCACAGAATTGTTGGATTATCAGCGCAATTTTTACAAAAACAGCCTTGAAGCGGCTCGGCATGATAACCGAAAGGCTTTTGTGGTGGGCGAAAAATACGACCGGGCAAGGCTGCTCAAATTCGTGGAAATGCTGCGCAGGCAGGATATCCATGTGTTTGAAAATCAGGAAAAAATCAAAGCAGAGGGCGTGGAATTTGTCCCTGGCACATCCTTCTTGATTCCTTTGGAACAACCGCAGTACAAGCTGATTTTGGGCATGTTCCAACGGGACACCACTTTCACGGACAGCATTTTTTACGACATCAGCGCCTGGACGATGCCGCTGGCTTTCAACCTGGAATACGCAGGGTTGAAGGGCAGCGATTTTTCCAAAAAGCAAATGGGGAAGGAGGTGCTGTCCACGCAACTGCCTGATGGCCAATTGTTTGCAACTGCCGACAACTACGCTTTTGCCTTTGAGTGGGACGAGTATTTTGCGCCAGCAACCCTCTATTTTTTATTGAAAAAAGGGCTTTTGGTAAAAATGGCCACCAAACCCTTTACCGGAACCACCGCCAGCGGCCAGCGGAATTTTAACTACGGAACCATCGTCGTGCCAATGCAAAACCCGAACCTGACAGGTAGCGCATTGAAAGAGGCGCTGCAAACAGCCGCCCAAATTGGCCACCTGGACATCTACGGCCTAACCACTGGCCTGAACCCCAACAGCATTGACCTCGGCAGCAACAACATGGATGTGCTTCGCAAACCGACGGTGCTACTGCTCACCGGCGACGGGGTCAGCGCCACGGACGCCGGGGAGGTCTGGCACCTGCTTGATACCCGCTACGGAATGCCCGTGACCAAGGCTGACCTCACGGATGTGAACCCCAAAATGCTCGATAAATACAACGTACTGGTGATGCCGAGCGGCAACTACAGCTCGCTCAACCCAGCGACACTAGGTGCTTGGGTGAGCAATGGCGGCACTTTGGTTGCACTGGAAAACGCCGTCAAATGGCTGGAAAGCAAGCAAATGGTTAGTGTGACCTTCAAAAAAATACCAGAGGAAACCAGCAGCCCTACCATGCGAAAGCCTTATGTCGGGGTGTCGGAGGACAATGCCTCCCAGAACCTCAACGGCGCCATCTTCGAAGCAGAACTGGACCTGACGCACCCAATGGCTTTTGGCTATCGGCGCCCGAAGCTGCCTGTTTTCAGGAACGGCGAACTGTTTGCGGAGCCAAGCAAAAACGCCTACGCCATGCCGCTGGCCTATTCTTCCAGCCCTCTTTTGGCAGGTTTTGTTCCAAAAAAACTAAAGCCGCTGGCGAAAGGCAGTGGGGCAATTTTGGTAGGTGGGCAAGGCGGTGGGCGCATCATCTGCCTGCTGGACAACCCCAGTTTCCGGGCGTTTTGGTACGGGACGGACAAGCTGTTGGCCAATGCCATTTTTTTCGGGAACACGATTTCGGGGCAGGCGATTGAACGGAAATGAAAGCGGAAATTTTGACCCAAATAAATCATTCAGCAGTGCGTCAAATGTAAGGCTGGTTTTCCTCCCTCGTCCCAGCGGGACGCAATGTCGGTAGTCACTGGAATGAAACGACGATTCTCCGTGCCGTAGGTACGGAACGTGTCGAGCTTGTTCCGTACCTACGGCACGGAGAAACACCAGCTCAACATTCTCTACCAACATTTCGTCCCGCTGGGACGAGGCACATAGACGCCAGCCTTTCATTTGAAGCACCGCCAAATATTCAATTGGCACTAATTTACCCAAAAATCTATCTTTACCCACTGAACCCAACTCCCTTCAAATATGACACTCAGCCAATACCTTGAAAACATCGCCCGACGCCATGCCACGGCTCATACCTTCCGGGGCGACCGCCTTTTCTTTTTTTCCAAAAATCAAAACCCTACAACCCCATGCCACTAAGTTGGAACGAAATCAAGACCCGGGCCATCGCATTCTCCAAGGAATGGGAAACCGAAAGCAGCGAGGACGCAGGCGCAAAGTCGTTTTGGGACGACTTTTTCAATGTCTTCGGCATCAGCCGCAGGCGGGTGGCTTCTTTTGAAAAACCCGTGAAAAAACAGGACGGGACGCAGGGCTTTATTGACCTGCTTTGGAAAGGCATCATTTTGGTGGAGCACAAGTCAAGGGGAAAAAACCTCGACAGAGCATTCCAACAGGCGAAAGACTATTTCCCCGGACTGAAAGACCATGAACTGCCGAAGTATATCCTTGTCTCCGATTTCCAATCCTTCAGGCTGTACGATTTGGAGAGCAATGAAATGGCCGAATTTGCGCTCAAGGATTTTCTCCAACACATCCATTTGTTCGGTTTCATCGCTGGCTACGAAAAGCGCAGCTACAAGGACGAAGACCCCGCCAATATTCAGGCAGCCGAGCGGATGGGCAAGCTGCACGATGCCTTGGAGGCCAGCGGCTACACCGGCCATGCGCTGGAAGTTTACCTGGTGCGATTGCTTTTCTGCCTATTTGCCGAAGACACCAGCATTTTCGAGCGCTCCCTGTTTCAGGACTACATTGACAAGCACACCAAGGAGGACGGCAGCGACCTGGCCATGCACCTGGCGCAGCTTTTTCAGGTGCTCAACACGCCGAAAGAGCAGCGTTTGAAAACGCTGGACGAGGCACTGGACGCCTTCCCTTTCGTGAACGGGAAACTGTTCGAGGAGATGCTCCCATTCGCTGCTTTTGACAGCAAAATGCGGGAAATGCTGCTCTACGCTTGTGGCCTCAATTGGAGCCGAATATCGCCCGCCATCTTTGGTTCCATGTTCCAAGCGGTGATGAACCCCAAGGAGCGCCGCAACCTCGGAGCGCATTACACCTCCGAAAAGAACATCCAAAAGGTCATCAAGCCCCTATTTTTGGATGGGCTGTACGCCGAGTTTGAAAAAGCGAAAGGCAACCGCAACCGACTGAACGAGCTCCACCGGAAAATTGCTTCCCTACACTTTCTCGACCCCGCTTGCGGCTGCGGCAATTTCTTGATTATTGCCTACCGGGAGCTTCGCCAACTGGAAATGGCCATCCTGCGGGAACTCAACAAGAGCGGCCAAGGCTTCCTCGATGTCCGTGAAATCATCAAAGTGGACGTTGACCAATTTGCGGGCATCGAGTACGACGAGTTTCCGGCCCGCATTGCGGAGGTAGCCATGTGGCTCATTGACCACCAGATGAACATGCAGGTTTCGGAGGAGTTTGGCCAATATTTCGTCCGGTTGCCGCTGCGCAAGGCAGCGAGGATTGTAAACGGAAATGCGCTGAGGTTGGACTGGCGGAAAATCCGGCAGGACTTCCCCTACCAAATATCGGTGGATGAAATGAACGTCTTTGTCAACGAGCCGGAAACCCACTACCAGACCTTGAACGTGAAGGCTGGGCAAGTAAACATCTTCCCCTCGCAGGACGCACCGACCGCCAGTACCACCAACCCGCCCACCGCTTTTTTCGACTACATCCTCGGCAACCCGCCCTTCATCGGCAAACAGCTCCAGAACGCCCAGCAGAAAGCGGACATGGAATCGGTTTTTGCAGGGGTGAAAGGTGCGGGGGTGTTGGATTACGTCTCGGCCTGGTACCTGAAAGCGGCCCAATACATTCAAAACACGAAGACCAAAGTCGCTTTCGTTAGCACCAACAGCATCACGCAGGGCGAGCAGGTCAGCGTGCTTTGGAGCGTGATGTTCAATTTGTACAAAATCAAAATCCATTTTGCACACCGCACTTTTTCATGGAAAAACGAAGCGAAGGGAAATGCCGCCGTGCATTGCGTCATCGTGGGCTTTGCGGCTTTTGATGTGACCGATAAATGGCTATTTGATTACGAGGACATAAAAGGGGAACCGGTGGAAAGGAAGGTAAGGAATATTAATCCGTATTTAATAGAAGGAAATGAAACTCTAATTCAATCTAAAACAAAACCGATTAGCAATGCCCCTGAAATGTTTAAAGGAAGTCAACCAACTGACGGCGGTCATTTACTTTTTACCGATGAAGAAAAGATTGCTTTCCTGCGATTTGAACCCAACGCTACAAAATGGATAAAACCCTTTATAAGTGCCCACGAATTCCTAAATGGTCAAAAAAGATGGTGCCTCTGGTTGATTGATATTCCACCAAATGAAGCAGCTCGAATGCCTTTATTGATAATCAGGCTTGATGCTGTTCAGCGAATGCGATTGGCAAGCAGTAAAGCGGCAACAGTAAGATGGGCTGATTTTCCTTCTTTGTTTACAGAAAATAGACAACCTAAAACTGACTATATATTAATCCCTCGTCACTCTTCGGAAAACAGGAAATATATCCCGTTTGGTTTTTTTGATAAAGACCATATCGTGGCTGATAGTTGTTCTTCCATACCTAATGCGGATTTGTATTTATTCGGACAGTTAACTTCATTAATGCACATGGCATGGGTAAAATATACTTGCGGTAGGATAAAAAGTGACTACCGCTATTCAAACACCATCGTTTACAACAACTACCCCTTCCCCAAAAACCTCTCCGACGCCAACAAAGCCAAAGTGGAAGCAGCCGCCCAAGCCGTATTGGACACGAGGGCCAAGTACCCGGACAGCAGCCTGGCAGATTTGTACGACCCGCTCAGTATGCCGCCGGATTTGGTGAAAGCGCACCAAGCCTTGGACAAGGCCGTGGATTTGTGCTACCGCCCACAGGCTTTTGTGAGCGAACTGACGAGGATTGAGTTCTTGTTTGGGCTTTACGAAGCTTATACTGCTCCGATATTCAAAGCCGAAAAGAAGAAGAAATAGGTGATTGGATAACGAGAAAACTCGGCACTGACAGCAAATCATTGTAGCATTGGCGGAGACGGATAGAGTGATGCGGGAGGTGGATACGGCGGGCCACTGACCGGGTGACTTGATACCGATAGCTATCGGTAAAGGTTTTCACGGACGAGGCATTTCAACCTGAAAAAATAGCAAACCGCCTTTCCAACCCATTTTTCAAAACAAAACCAATGACAACGCAACCCAAACACTCCCCTCTCCTCCCAGGAGGGAGAGGGGCCGGGGGTGAGGTCGTCACAACTTCCCATTCACCGCCTCAATCACCTGCTCCACCACCCCACGTACATCGTTGACCGGGACGTTTTCTAACTTAAACTCCTTTGGAGCAGCACCTGGAAAAAACACCCTTCCTTCCAGCGATATTTTTCCATCTTTTACTTGGTACAAGCCACGCACGGCACAAGCATCTTTCATTTGACGGGTGTCTGCGAAAATCATTTCACCGAGCTTACCGCCCACTTCGCCCGCTTTTAATCGTTGGTCAAATGCCACGGAAAGCCCCAAGGTGTCGTTGAAACCTTCCTGGTTGAGGAACATGCTCTGCAAAATGAATTGGTTTTTTCGCTCCACCAATATTTTGGTTTCAGGGTGCACCCAACCAATGGAAAAGCTGGACGCCTCGCCACTAGGCACGGTCAGCACAGGCTTCTGGTCCTGGCCGAGGCTGGTCAAGTTTGGCACCTCATCGGCAGCAAACTGGAAAAGTGTTTGTATATCCACGGCGCCTTCATTCGTCGTACCCTTTCGGCTTT
The DNA here is from genome assembly GCA_021739645.1 of Saprospiraceae bacterium. Taxonomy (GTDB): domain Bacteria; phylum Bacteroidota; class Bacteroidia; order Chitinophagales; family Saprospiraceae; genus UBA6168. The sequence goes on from JAIPBL010000107.1 coordinate 9,951, forward strand.
CCAGGCCAAAAAGAAGGCTGTAGGTGAGCAGTCCCTGCTTCAGGTCATCGTTTTCGTAGCTTTTTTGGTTCGCTTCGCAACCGGCCAGCACGAAGGTGCCTGTGCGGCTCTTCAAGCGGTCCATTTCCCGCTTCTGCGATGATTGCGGTGCCCGGCTGCTTTTCAGTGCCTCGGCTGCCGCTCCCGATTGGCAGGCATCAAAAATCATGACTCGCTTTTTTGCTGGAATGGCGTTCAGCCACTCGTTCAGACTGTCCGTGGAAACACAAATGCTGTTGCGCAGCCCGGCATCGTTTTCGAGGTTCATCTCCTCACCAACGTCCTTGGTGAGGTAGTAAAAATCCTCTTTGCCATTGTCCATAAAGGTTTTACCATGACCAGCGAAATACACCACCAGCACATCCTCCGGGTGGGTGGTTTCCATGCGTTTAAAGGCCGCACGAATGTTCTTTTTACTTGGCTGCAAATTGGGGTCAGCGGCATCGGTGGAGAGCAAGGTCACATCCACCCGGTCTTTAAAAAAATCGGTGCCCCTCGCAATGACCCGCAACGTGGTGTCCATGGCGTGTGCATCCAAATCTGGATATCCGAGCTTGAGGCTGCCCGGGTACTCCGAAGTGCCAATGACGATAGCATAAAAACCGGGGTCGGGAGGCCCATCCATGCCAAGTTCAAAAATGCCATCGAAGTCGGTATTGGCATTGGTGGTTCCACGGCCTTTCGAAAAAGGCCGCAATATTTTGGGCGAGCTATTCATCCAGCCCTCCTCATTGTACACCCGCACAGCTATTTCGTTTTTGCTCAGCAAACTGTCAGTGGCATAAAAATGCCGCTTAAAATCCACCAAATCAAACTTGCAGCCGCCCTTGCCACCACAGGCATCACTGAGCACATCCGTGCCATTGACGGCAACGACCACCTTACCGTAGCTGCCCCGTCCCCGTTTTTTCAAGTCAATCTCCAATTTCCCCTTGTTGATTGTTGCCGTCAATTCAGGGAAAAGCGCAAAATCGCTGAACGCAGGTACCTCCCGGAGCGAGCCACTTTTCAGGCCCAATAAAATGGGCAGCATGTCTGGCTCGTAGTACCGGTTTTTCATTTGTGAAAGCTCGATGGTTTCCAGCCCCAGGACGTAGTACATTTTTTCCAAGGCCTTTGGCGAGCCATCGAACTGACCTTCGGGGGTGATAGCAGCCCAGTCAGCACCGCCCAGCTGCAGCACGGTGCAAAGTGCCTTACCGGACTGCCCGTTCCAGAGCCGGATGCTACCGTCGTTTCCCGCCGACATGGCCAGTCTGCCGTCCGATGAAAAACATACCGACCTGACCAGCGACTGGTGGCCATGAAGGAATTTGGGCTTGTCTTCGTTCAAATTCCAGAGCAGCACATCGTTGCCGGACGAAAGCAGGAAGCGGTCGCCCTCGGGTGAAAATGCAACGGTGGAAACCGTTGTGCAGTAAAGTATATCAGGTTCACGGGCATCAGTGCCATTTTGCAGGCTGAAGGTTTTTTTGATTTTCTTCGTCAAAATGTCCCACCACTCCACTTTTCCACCTTCGCAGGAGATGGAAAGAAAGCTCTTCCCGTCTGGCGCAAATGCCACCGGTGACCAGCGGGTTGCCTGACCGGGTATGGTACTTGTTTGCTTGCGCAATTCCACGTCATACACCGCCACGGTGTTGTCGTCCGACCCCGACATGGCCCATTTGCTATCCGGAGAAAAAGCCACGGAAGTCACCTTTTCCGAGTGGCTGGTAAATGATTTCAACGGCTTTTTCTCTTCCAAATCCCAAAGCACCACCAGGTGGTCGGCAGTGCCAGTCAGTACATATTTGTTATTGGGAGAGATGGCAATGCTTGTCGCCTTGTCCGATTTGGTGGGGAGGACGCCCAATTTTTCAGCCGTTTCAAAATCCCATAAAATCACCTGTTTGTCTTCGGCGCTGGAGATTAAATAGCGGCCATTTGGCGACACGCAGGTGGCAATCACGTCGCCTCGGTGACCCACGAAAACCCGGTCAACCGCCCCTGTGAGGCCGTTCCAGGAAACAATTATGTTCCTGAACTCAGACACTGTCACCACGTTTTTTTTGTTTTGGGAGAAAAACGCTTGCTTAATGACCAAGGATGTTCCGTTGAGGATGTGCATCGGTTTTTGGGCAACCAAGTCCCAGATAATCAGCGACTTACCAGAGTCGCCAGAAAGCAGCTTCGTGCCATCGGGAGAAAATCGCAGTGCTGAAACCTCTTCTTCGTGGGGCGGCAGTTTTACGATTTGTTGTTGTTTGGCCACGTCCCAAAGCACAATGGCCTTGTCACCGGTGGCGTAGGCGATGGTGCTGTCGTTTTTCGAAAATACAGCGCCTTGGCCGCTGCCCAACACATACGAATCTGGAAATGTAAAAATGGGCGTTGCCGAAAGGTCGCTAGTTCGCAGCAATTTCAAACTTCCCTCCTCTGATGCTGAGAGCAACATTTCGCCTTTGGAAGAAACGGCCAGGGATTTGACTTCGCCCGAATGCACATTCTTGAAAATTGCATCGGGTTGGCCCTTGCGGAGGTCCCACCGCCGAATGGAGCCATCTTTGTGTCCAGCGTAAGCCCAATGGCCGTCGGGTGTCATACAAAGTGACGTGATATCTTCCATTTGTTTTGGCAGCGTTTTTAGCAGCTTCCCATTTTTTACATTCCAAAATTTGAGGTCGTTTTTTGCGGTCAGCGTAAGCACCTGGTCGCCATCTGCCGTTGTGCAGAGTACCCGTGTACTTGGCTGCAAAGCTGCTACTTCTACTGTTGGGTCAATAAAAACCCGAACGTTGCCTGTGTCCTGGCTTTCGATATCAAGGGTTTGCAAGGATTTACCAAAAATAAGTGCCCCTTCAATGATGTACTTCCCATCACGGCCAAAACCCACGCCCAGCACAGGGGCCGAACCCACTTCATTGCGGTAAGGCTCCCAAAGTTTCAACAATCTACCGCTGGTCACCTCCCAAAGCCGGATGGTTTTGTCTTCCGAACAGGAAACGGCGTAATTGCCGTCTGGCGAAAAATCAACGGAAAATATGCGGCCAGCATGGCCAACGGGGATGCCAAGTTCCGGTTTTTGTGCAAGCGCCAAAATTGTAAATAGGAAAATTGCCCCAGTGGTAAGTTGTAGTTTTTTCATCGTGGTTTTGAGTAAAATATGAATTGAATTGTGGGTTGAAGGTAAAGGAATTTGAAAAAAACGGCCCATCCTTCCTACTTTGCGAAAGTAACTACTATTTTTAGAAATGGAAATTTAGCCCCAGCCGCCATGTTTATAAATTGATGTACGTTTACCCAAAACGGCTGCTTGAATTTTTGCAAATTATGCGAATTAGGGGTTGAAATGCGGCTAAACGTGCCGTTAGGCACGAAATATTGGTAGCAATATGCCTAAACATCGGTCTGCGTGCCGTTAGGTACGCTACTTCTCGTGGGAATTGTTGCGTACCTACGGCAC
>JAIPBL010000015.1 GCA_021739645.1 Saprospiraceae bacterium
CCCGTCCACGAACGCCACCTCGGCGAACCACACGAACACCGCAGCGTCCAGCAACTGCCCTCGGTGGGTGCCGTCCCAGCCAAATGCCGGGTCGTTCGGCTGGAAGTCGAAGTATCGGAAAACCGACTCCCCCCAGCGGTCGAAGACGAGGAAGCTATTCACTTTCTCCACCTGGCCCTCCTTCGCAAAGACGAGCAGCAGGTCGTTGATGCCGTCGCCGTCCGGCGAAAAGGCGTTCGGGACGTACACGTTCTTCCGCCGGTCCACGAACACCGTCACGCCGTCGGAGGCGGAGCAGCCCTGGGCGTCCGACACCGTCACCGTGTAGGCCGTGGTCACCACCGGAAAGACCTGCTGGCCGGGGCAGCCGGGGCATTCCAGGTTGCCCAAACCAGTCCAGTCCACCTGCGCCAGCGAGGCCAGCGGCACGTTCACCAGCGCCGACAGCACCGTTCCGTCGCCCAGCTCCAGGAACACGTCGTCGCCCAGCTCCACGCTCAACTGCACGGGCGCGTTGATGGCCACGAGGTCCGTGGCGGCGCAGCCGTTGGCGTCCTGCACGGTGATTTGGTAGGCGCCAGCGCCCAGCCCGCCGAAGGTGCCCGAAGCCTGGAACGGCCCGTTATTTACTGCGTAAAGGTAGGGCGGAACGCCGCCGGAGGCCGCCACCGTGACGGCTCCGCTGTTGTCGTCGAAGCAGCCCAATCCGTTGATGGTCAGCGAGTTGGACAGCGGTCCCGGCCCGGTGATTTCAACAGAACCCACCGAGGAGCAGCCGTTGCCGTCGGTCACCGTGACCGGGTAAACGCCGGGCGGAAGCCCCTCAACCAGCGGCGTTTGCGTCCCGTTTTCCCAAACGAAGCCGAACGGCGGCACGCCCGTCGCCGAGGCCTGCGCCCAGCCGTCCGAGGCCCCGTTGCAGCTCTCGCCGAAGCCGCCGAAGTCCGAGGCGGCGACCGTTAGCGTGGGCGGCAGCGTCAGTTCGACCGTCGTCGTCACGGTCGAGTCACAGCCCTGCCAGGTGCTCAGGTTTTCGGTGAAAACGCCCGCCAATGCTGGGTCGCAGGTAGTGCCTGTGAGCGAGGTCGTGGCGTTCGGCAGCAGCGCCACCGTCGTCGTCACGGTCGAGTCACAGCCTTGCCACGTCGTGAGGTTTTCGGTGAAAACGCCCGCCATTGCTGGGTCGCAGGTCGTGCCTGTGAGCGAGGTCGTTGCGCCCGGCAGCAGCGTCACCGTCGTCGTCACGGTCGAGTCACAGCCCTGCCACGTCGAGAGGTTTTCGGTGAAAACGCCCGCCATTGCTGGGTCGCAGGTCGTTCCGGTGAGGAACGTCTCACTGCTCGGCAGCAACGAAACCGTCGTCGTCACGGTCGAGTCGCAGCCCTGCCAGGTCGTGAGGTTTTCGGTGAAAACGCCCGCCGCCGAGGGGTTGCAGGTGGTCACTGAGATAAAAGTCTCGGCAGTGGGCAACATGCTGACAGCCGTAATTACCACGCTGTCGCAGCCTAAATACCCAAATAAATTTTGCACGAAAACGCCCGCACCCGATGAGTCGCAAGTCGTACCATATATGGCGGTCGTATCTGCCGCCGAATATGTGATGGTCGTGATAATCAAACTATCGCAGCCATTGCCATTCGTCAATATTTCCTCAAAAACACCCACATCATTAATGTCACAAGATGTATCGAACAACGCCGTCGTATCCGCCACTGCATACGTTATCATCGTGATGATTAAACTATCGCAGCCATTGGAATTGACAAGCGTTTGCTCAAAAACACCTACCTGATTTACATCGCAACTCGTATCAAATACGGACGTCGTATCCGCCGCCGCATAAGTAACGGTTGTGATAATCAGACTATCGCAGCCATTGCCGTTCACCAGTGTTTCCTCGAATACGCCGACCTCGTTTATATCGCACGAAGTGCCGGATATGTTCGTCGTATCTGCCGCAGCATACGTTATCGTTGTGATGATTAAACTATCACAGCCATTGCCGTTCATCAATGTTTCCTCGAACACGCCCACGTCATTTATATCGCAGGAAGTGCCGGATATATTGGTCGTGTCCGCCGCAGCATACGTTATCGTCGTGATGATTAAACTATCGCAGCCATTGCCATTGGTCAATAATTGCTCGAATGTGCCCACCTCACTTATATCGCAGGAAGTGCCGAATATATTGGTCGTGTCCGCCGCCGCATACGTGATATTGGTGACGATTAAACTGTCGCAGCCATTGTTGTTCGTCAATGTTTCCTCGAATATGCCAACCTCGTTTATATCGCACGAAGTGCCGGATATGTTCGTCGTGTCCGCCGCAGCATATGCGATATTGGTGATGATTAAACTGTCGCAGCCATTATCGTTAGTCAATGTCTGCTCGAAAATCCCAACGTCATTTATATCACAAGATGTATCGAATATATTGGTCGTGTCCGCCGCCGTATATGCGATGGTCGTGATGATTAAACTATCGCAGCCATCACCGTTCGTCAGTGTCTGCTCGAATATGCCGATCTCGCTTATATCGCACGAAGTGCCGAATATATTGGTCGTATCCGATGCCAGCAGTGTGACGGTGGTGATAATCAAACTATCACAGCCATCACCGTTCGTCAATGTTTGCTCGAATATGCCGACCTCGTTTATATCGCACGAAGTGCCGGATATATTGGTCGTGTCCGCCGCAGCATACGTGATATTGGTGATGATTAAACTGTCGCATCCGTTGCCGTTCACCAATGTTTCCACGAATATGCCGACCTCGCTTATATCGCAGCTCGTGCCGGATACCTCCGTCGTGTCCGAGGCCAACAGCGAGACGGTGGTGACGACCACGCTGTCGCAGCCGCCCTGCCCACTTAGGGTCTGGGTGAAGGTGCCCGCACTGCCGGGGTCGCAGGTGGTGGCGCTGATGGCGGTCGTGTCGGCCCCGCTGCCGTTGTCCTCGACGGTGAAGCTGGCGCTGGCCGTGCAGCCCGTCCCGAGCGTCACGGTCACGGTGTAGCTGCCTGCGCCGAGGCCGCCGAGGCCGGGCGACTGCTCCCCGGTGGCCCACTGGTAGGCGTAGCCCAGGCCGGGCGGCGGCACAGGCGGCCCCACGCTGGTGACGATGCTGCCGTTCGGGGCGTTGCAGGAGGTGTTCGGGGTGGTGGCCCCGTCCACTTGGAGGGGGACGTCCCCGGCGGGCACGGCGGCCCCGTAGGCGGCGGTGCAGCCGTTGGCGCCCGTCACGGTGACGGCGTACTGCCCGGCTGTGAGGCCGTAGAGGTCCTCCGTGGTGGCGGCATTGCTCCAGGAAAAAGTGTAGGGCGGTGCGCCCCCACTTGCCTGCAGGTCAACGCTGCCGGTGCCGCCGCCGCAGAAATCGGGGCCGGGGGTGGCGAAGGGCACGGGCGCCGAGGGCTGGTCGGCGACCGTGAAGCTGGCGCTGGCGGTGCAGGTGCCGAGGCTCACGGTCACGGTGTAGCTGCCCGGCGGAAGGCCGGATAGGTCCTCGGTGGCGGCGGTGTTGCTCCAGGCGAAGGTATAGCTTCCGACGGGCGGCGGGGTGGGCGTCACCGTGATGTTGACGCTGCCGTTGTTCCCGTTGCAGGTGGTGTTCGGCGTGACTGTTCCGGTGACGCCAATGTTCACGGCGTTGTCGGCCACGGTGGCGCTGGCGGTGGCGGTACAGCCGTTGGCCCCGGTGGCGGTGACGGCGTAGGTGCCGGGCGGCACGTTCGTGAGGTCTTCCGAGGTGGCCCCGTTCGACCAGGCGAAGGTGTAGGGCGCAGTGCCGCCGCTGGGCGTGAGGTCCACACCGCCGCTGCCGAGGCCGCAGGTGGTGGCGGTGGTGGCGGTGGCGAGCGAGGGCGGCTGCGCCGTGTCGTCCACGGTGAAGCTGGCCGTGCCCGTGCAGCCGTTGGCATCGGTGGCGGTGACGGCGTAGCTGCCTGCTGGGATGCCGCTGATATCCTCGGTGCCAGCGCCATTGCTCCAGGCATAGGTATAGCTGCCTGCGGGCGTGGGGGTCAGGTCGATGGCCCCGTTGGGGGCGGTGCAGGAGCTGGCGGGGGAGCTGGCCCCGGTGAGGCCGAAGGGCACGGTGTCGGCGAGGGTGTAGCTCTCCACCTCCGAGCAGCCGTTGGCCCCGGTGACGGTGACGGTGTAGGTGCCGGGGGCTAGGTTGGCGATGTCCTCGGTGTTGGCCCCGTTCGACCAGAGTATGGTATAGGGCGGCTCGCCGTCGGTGACGGTGAGGTCTATGCTGCCGTTCGGGAGGGCGCAGGTGGGGGCGGTGGGGGTGGCGGTGAGGGAGGGGGCGTCGGGGATGTTTTGAATAAATACACCAGTACCAAGTTCGGTTAAACAAGTACCAAGGGTAACAGTTGCATCATAATCGCCTCCCGACAGCCCAAGGTTGTCTGCTGTCATTACGCCGTTTTCCCATGACCAAATAAATGGAAAAGATGTTAAGGGGGTAAAATCAATGCCACCATTGGGTAGGCCAATACATGCAGTATTATGAAAAACAACAACGTCATAAAAATCATTTAGATGTAGGTTCATTATCCATATGAAATTAGAGACAAAAAAGTCCTGCACTTGTGTGTCTCCGTTTGCGTCAGAAACAGTCACAGTATAATTAGTATTCCCTACAAGATTTGTAATATCTTCTGTGCTTGCACCATTACTCCAAGCAAAAGAATAAGGCGGTATGCCACCTGTCACGTTCAGGTCTATGGCGCCAACACCTATTTCGCAGGTGTCCTGAAAGGTAATACCTGTAATCTCTATTGGAAGTAAGGGATGATGTTGAATATAAAATAAATATGTGAGTTGGCTTTTAGCGGTTGCATTAAAGCAGAAAACAAGGAGATAAACAAGAGTTAAAATAGGAAATCTCTTCATTGTTTTAAAATTTATAGAATGCTTAAAATCATAAATTCCTGTAATTTTGCTTTCTCCCGTTCTGTCAAGTCTTCCCACCCCGCCCGCAAAGCTACAAACTCATTACATGAAATACCCCACGGTTCCAGCAAGAGTTGAGCGTAGCGGCTCTTGCGGCCACCTGCCCACCATCCATCCAGCGGTCTTACTCCCAAAGCGGCAGTTCAATCAACTCGACCGGCAAAAGGCATTCCTGCGGCCTGCCCGCATAGGCACACGCCGACGAATAGACGTAATCGTATGGCAAAAAGACAATCCCAGTTTCCACGGGGTTGTTGTGGACATAGTCCAGCTTCTGCTTCACGAACTTCTTCGTGATAAGCTCGACGGGATGGTTGTCCTGAATCCACACTTGGTAGCGGCTGTTGTTGGGGTTGTTCCTTCCAGCCTCACCGAATGCCCGGAGTAGCCACTCCCTGCGGCTTTCGGGTGTCTCCTTGATGGCCTTTAGCAGCTTGCCCGACGTGTATTTCTTGAAATCCCGAATGGTGTCGGACAGCAGCCCGCCGTCTGGCTTCCTCGAAACTATCAAATGCATGTGACTGGTCATGATGACGAAGGCATGGACGACCAGCCCCTTGTTCTCTTGGCAATGCTTCAGCGAGTCAATCAGCAAATCCTTGTACGACTTTCTGATAAAAAGGTCAATCCAATGGACGACCGTGAAAGTGACAAAATACAGCCCTTCCGGGTCTTTGATTTTCAATGCCCTGCTCATCGTTGTTTTGGGCGAAAAATAGGCAAAAGATTGGAACACTTGCAAGGCAATGGGTGTGCTGCTAAAGCGCCGCAAGAGCCGCTACGCTGAACTCTTGCTGGAACGGTGGGCTTATCGTAGATATTAGGGCGCTGTTCGGGTTGGAATGTGGAACACTTGCGCTAACGAGTTCCAACCAACAAAATATCAGTGGATTTGCAACCAAAAAATAACCAAATCTAATGGCCCAATTTAAACTTTACCGACAAATTGAACTGCACCCGCACTGCCCTACCCTGCTGCAAGCCCGGCAGCCATTTCGGCATCAGACCAACCACCCGAAGCGCTTCTGCTCCACAGCCGCCACCAATCTCACGGGCTATCGTCGCCTGACTGATGTAACCGTCCGGCTCTACCACAAACCTGATATAAACCGTGCCTTCAATGCCGTTTTGCCGGGCTATTTCTGGATAGCGGATATGGTCGTAGATAAACTTCAACATTAGGTTGGTGGCACATTCATAGCGTTCTTTTTTTGCCATTTCCCTGTCCTCGCAGCCGGGGAAACGGGGCATTTCTTCAACGATGACGAAAATTCGGGCGGCTTTTTCAGGTTCATCCGGTGGCAGTGGTGTTGCTTTCGCAATGGTGGGGGCGGTCGGCTGCACGTTGCCGGGTTCTTGCCCCAACGCAGCACTGGTATCCGTCGGAATCAGGCTGGGCAGCAGGCCAGCGACCACCAGTTCCGGTACGGCGATAATCAAATCGTTGGGCTTTAAGACGGTAGCAGGTGGTTGGTCTTGCGCTTTTGGCTGTTCAATGGTGAAAGGTTTGAGCGTCACCTCGGTCGGGTAGGCTTCTTCCTCGAATGTGAGCGGCGTTGCCCGTTTTGTGGTGAAATTAAAAGCCAAAATGGCCAGGAAAATGGCGGCTGCAAAGCCAATGCGCAGGTTGATGGAACGGAGTCGCTCCATCTTTGTGATGTGGATACTTTTCATAGCTTTAAATTTTAGTTCAATGCGAAAGATGCCGTTAGGGATTTCTTTTGGTGCTTCGCAAAGGGGTTTTCTTAGTTTTGCGGGCTTTTGGGTTATTGGGATATTGAGTTATTGGGTTATTGGGTTATTTCAAAATTGCTCAATTCCCCAATAACTCAATAACTCAATTCCCTAATAACTCAATTCCCCAATATCCCAATAACAAATACCATGATAGAATACGAAAGACACGTACTGAATAACGGCCTGCGAGTGCTCATCCACGAAGACAAAAGCACGCCGATGGTGGCGGTAAACGTGCTGTACGACATTGGCTCCAAGGACGAAAACCCAGCAAAGACAGGCTTCGCCCACTTGTTCGAGCACCTGATGTTTGGTGGCTCCGCCAATATCCCGGACTTCGACGACCCCATCCAGTTGGCAGGTGGCGAGAACAACGCCTTCACGAACAACGACATGACCAATTTCTACGACGTGCTGCCCGCCGAGAACCTCGAAGTGGCGCTCTGGCTGGAAAGCGACCGGATGTTGAGCCTAAATTTTGATGAAAAAGTGCTGGAAACCCAGCAAAAGGTAGTCGTCGAGGAGTTCAAGGAGACCTGCCTGAACGAACCCTACGGCGATGTTTGGCACCATATCTCCGACCTCGCCTACAAGGAACACCCCTACCGCTGGCCGACCATCGGGCTTGAACCCAAGCACGTCGAGGATGCCGAAATGCAGGATGTCAAGGATTTTTTCTTCAATTTTTACCGCCCAAACAATGCCATCCTCGTAGTGGCAGGCAACGTAAAGCCCAAGAAAGCGCTGAAATTGGTGGAGAAATGGTTCGGCGACATCCCAGAAGGGGAAGTGGCAAAACGACGATTGCCCATTGAGCCGCCACAGAATGAATTTCGAGAGAAAACCGTGGAATCAAAAGTGCCGGTGGATGCCCTCTACCTCGTGTTCCACACCTGCTCCCGCATCCACCCGGACTTCTATGCCGTGGATTTGCTATCAGATGTATTGGCGAGCGGCGCTTCTTCCAGGTTGTACCGAAAGTTGTTGAAGGAGAAAAAACTGTTCAGCCATATTGATTGCTACATCACCGCCAGCAACGACCCCGGCTTGCTCATCGTGGAGGGCAAACCCACCAACGGGGTTTCGATGGAAGATGCTGAAAAGGCGGTCTGGGAAGAATTGGAGCTGTTGATTTCCTCACCCATTTCAACGTCAGAATTGGAAAAAATCGTGAACAAAAGCGAGAGTTCACTGGTGTTCTCTGAGGTCAGTGTGCTGAACAAGGCCATCAACCTCGCCTTTTTTGAATTGGTAGGCGATGCGTCCATTATCAATCGGGAAACCAGCCTTTACCAAAACGTGACCGTGGAAGAGATGCAGCGAGTTGCCAAGGAAGTTTTGCGAAGGGAAAATTGCTCAAAGCTGATTTATAAGTCCACTATGCCAGCTGGGGAGGCCGTGGAGGAGGAGGAAGATGATGAGGAGGATGAGTGAATTGGGGAATTAGGGAATTAGGGAATTAGGGAATTAGAGGGGGGCTAAACTCAATTTACTTGCTTATATTTTCGAGTTCCAAGCTATTCAAATTTGGGGGTTGAATTGTGTCGCTATGCACAAAATATTCCAAGGTCTTGTGTGCCGTTGGTGCGCTACATTTCGTGGTTTTTGTTGCGTACATACGGCTCGCTAATCCGTTTTTCAATCCATTGCTGCCAATATCTCGTGCCTAGCTGCACCCCCAATTCCCCAATTTACTAATTCCCCAATTCCCAAAAAAAAGCCCCTCCCCAGCGAACCGAGGAGGAGACCAATCCCAAAAACCGAGTTACTAAAAGTTGACTGCCGAGTCGTGCTCCTTTGAGGAATCGCCGACCCGGCAGTTTATCAAATCAATCAATTTAACAAAGTCATTTTTTTGGTAGCCGTGTTGCCCGGTGTTTGCAGACGGTAGTAGAAAATACCGTTTGCGGGCAGGTTGCTACGGTCCACCTTCAGCTCATGGTAGCCCTTGGAGAACTCTCCGTTTACTGTTTTCACCACTTTCCCTTCTATATTGAATATCGACACAGTGGCGGTGCTTGCCTCTGGCAACTGGAACCGAATGATGGTTTCTTCAGCGAACGGGTTCGGGATGTTTTGGTACAACTCGAACTGGTTGCCAACTACGCTCGAACCATTTGGTGAAGTGAACTCAAGCACCACAGGCCTTACCGTACCGCCTTTTTCATAGCTTTCAGCAAGTGTGTAGCTGGAATTGATGCTAGCCATCTGGCTCAACATGCCATCCTTCAAGGCTGTGAAAGTCATGGAGAACTGCGTTTCTTCCGTGGCATTTTTTGGTGCAGCCAGTTGGTACCAGCTTGTAGTCACCACGCCTTCCTCCAAGCGGCTCAGGCCAAAGTTTTCGATGGAAGTAGCAGCAGCAGGCGCCATTTTTTCAAAGCGCAGGGCAGACTTGTCGAAGTTGAGGGTAAACTGGTATCCCAACATGCCTGCCAAGTTTGTGCTGAAGTCAACGTTGAATTTTTCGCCAGCTTTCACGGCCCGGTCAGCAGTGCGGAAGCTGAAATCCTGGCTGTTTCGTTCTTGGCTTGAGCCACCTAGGTTGTGCCCAACAGCCGTACCGTTGACGTCACCCACTTTCACCGCCATGAAGTTGACGCTTTGGTTCGCTGACACCAAGTTGTTGAGGTTGCAAACCTCTGGGAATGGCTGGGCAAATGGGTTGGCAGGATTCGGGAAAACATAATTTCCATCCACAAATCGCCAGGACGTGTTGTTTTGGTAATCGTCAATCACGTGAAGAATGAGCTTGCGGATTTCGACGATGTCGCTGACCGTAACCGCTCCACTGCGGTTTGCATCGGCAGCTATCATTTTGTAAGGCGAATCGAGGAGTACAGACCCGAGGATGTGCTGATTTATCAACAAAAGGTCGAAAGTCGTTACGCCATTCAATGGGCTGGCGCTCAGGGTTGGCGTCACCGTGTAATCCATGCCGACTGGCACGTTGGAAAACTGGTAAGCTCCCGAAGCACCGGTCGAAGTCGTACTGGTGATTCCTCCGTTCAATTCAACATGCACGTTTTCAACACCTTGGTTTGCCTCATCGGCAATTTTTCCAGCCATTGCAATCAATGGGGAAGAACAAGCGCCCATATTGTCTTGAACTTCGAGGGTCGTTGCACAGAAGTCGGCATTGCCAGCCTCATCGGTGACCCATATCTGTACCGAATTTATGCCTAATTCATCACAAGTGAAAATAATGATGGAGTCGGCAGTATTGGGTGAAAACGAAACCAAGAGTTCGCTCAAAGGCGTGCAGTTGTCCTGCGTAGAGCCAACGATGAACAAGTTGGCATCAACCGGCACCATGCCCGTTGACATGATTTCGGCAATCAAGCCGTTGGCACAAATCGGTGTCGGTTTTTTACAATCTTCAATGGCAAATATGAAGTTGCAGAACCCAATGTTGCCGCAGCCATCTATGGCACTGTAACTGATGCGGTGGGTACCTACTGGGTAATTGTTTGTTGTGTTTTGTCCCGTACCAGATGTAACATACCCTGGGTCGTAGATTCCGTCATCGTTGAGGTCAACCGTCCAAGTATAAGTAATCTGGTTGGCCGGTGTGCACAAATCGGTCGCCGAAACGGTCAAGTCCGGTGCCAATGGGCTACAATCGGCTTTGAAGTTGCAGAAGGTCTGGCTGTTGCAAGCAGCAAACACAGGAGGATTGCTGTCCATTACAACAATGGTTTGAACCATTTGCCAGCTTCCGCCAGCGGTTGGGTTATTTGGATTATACTGGCACCAATCCACCACGGTCCAGGTACGAAGTATTTTCTGGCAACCATCTGGTGACGCACCGAGTACGAGGTCAGTATAACCAGGCACCAAGTTGAAACAGCCGTTTGACGGTGGATAAGTTGGCACACCCGTGCTGGATGGCGCAGTTGAAGCGATACATCCGTTAAGTGTCAAATCTGGAGGGAAAACGATGTTGGAACCCGTAAATGGGTTGTTGTTTATAACCGTTATGGTTTGAACACAGAAACTCAATGTTCCAGCAGGGTCAGTTGCAGCGTAAGTCCGGTAAATAGTACCACCTCCGCAAGCAATCGTACCAGCATCTGATTGCGTCAAAACGATGTTTGCTCCGCAATTATCCATCGCCAACCCGTCGAGCGGGCCTACCAAAGTTGGGTCGGTTTCCACCGTACCTACCAAGGTTGGATTGGTGTAGTCCTGACCACAGACCAAGGTCACATTTGGGGGGCAAGTGATGGTAGGGCCGGATTTGTCCTGAACCTCTACATTTACCATACAATCATTGAAGTTGCCATGGCAATCATACACTCGCAGAATTACCTGAACATTCACGCCAACATCAGTGCAACAAAATTCAACGATGTCGTCAAAAACCAAGTTTGCTGGATTGTTGCAATTATCAGTCATCCGTGACACTTCAAAATCATCAATGCAGCAGTTGTCGGTACTTCCATTGTCGAAAGAAATTGCGTGAGCAAAACCATACCCGTAGTCATCCAAGGCCACTACTGAAAATTGGTCGCAAACTGGATTTGGTTTCGTATTGTCGTTTACGGTGATGGTAAAGGTTTTTGAAGTTGAATTGCCACAGGCATCCGTCACTTTTACGGTGATGGTATGAACCCCGAAATTCAAACCAGGAGCAGGCACCTGACCACCGTTGCCTGAAATCGGGCCGGATGGGGTAAAAATAACCACGGAGTAGCTGGAACAATCTGACACAGCAACTGCGGGTATTACCGGACGAGCCCGGCAGCCCGGCAGGTTGGCCGATACCGTCATGTTTGCTGGTGCATTGAATACTGGCGCCGTAGTGTCGTTGTAATGAATCACTTGCACGCATGTCCAAGGATTGTCACTAAAATCAACTGGGAGACACCAGTCAAGAACCGTCCAGGTACGGATAATACGGAAGCCAACGCCGCATTTTGGGATGACCAAATCTGAGTAAGAAGCTGTTATGTTACAAACGGCGTTGGCGCCTTCCGTGATTTCGTAAGTTGTACTATCAATCACCACTGTCGGGTAGCCGGTGTTTGACGGTAAAATATTGGCTGGCGAGCCAGGCGTACATTCCATCACTTTTTCTGCTGGGCATGTTGGATGCAGGCTCAGGAGTGAAGTCCTTTCAACCGTAATCATCTGTGTGCAGGTGGTGGTGTAGCCAAGCACATCAGTAGCAGACCAAATCCGCATAATTTGCAGGGAATAGATGTCCGTGCATTGCCCCAAAGTTATCATGTCGAAATGCTGCACCGTAAAATCATTGCAATCAGTGAATAAAGGCTCAAGCACGTCTCCGCCTTCGGAAATTGGCCGGATGTCCTGCAGACAATTGATGGTATCATCCACACAACCTGAAATGAATGGGCCAGACTTGTCTTCGATTAAAGCCTCACCCCAACAGGTATTGCCAGTGACAAGATTAGTAACGGAGAAGGTGATGGTTTCACCAACGTAGTAGTATCCAATGTAATTGGAGCCGGTATTTTCTACGTTTACAAAGAAATTATTGTAGCAACCGTAGTTGCCTTCCAAGGCTGCATCGGGAGTCAACCACATTTCGCAGCTGGAAGGGATGGAAATGTGCAGATTGTCATCACAAATCATCCCACTCGATGCGGGAACGAATGGGTTTACCGTATATAGAAAATGCACATGTAGCCGTGTTGCCACTACAATCTGTAGCGAGAAAGCTAAGATTGACCGTGCCAATGGGATACGTGCTGCCCGATGTGTAGCCTGTTCCATCTGTTTGTGAAACCGTCGGGTTGCAACCTGGCGCGTTGTCAACTGCAGTAATGGAAAAATTGTAAACTGTCTCGCAAGCGCCTGGAGAAAGTTGAAGGATAACATTGATTGGACAACTGGTAAATGTCGGAGGTATGGTATCCTGTGCAAGTAAGGAGGAGGCAAAGCATAGCATTGCCACCATGTAGCTGAGTAACACTCGTGTCATGGGACCTGTTTTAGGTTAAAGAATTAAAATAAGATTCGTATTCAGTCGATTAGACACGACGGCTGAAATAACACAACGAAACCATCAATGCCAACCGTAGTCTGCTTGTGTAATTTTGGAAAATCCAGATTGGTTAAAATACTTTCAGGTCGGGCAAGGAGCCCCTTAGGATAGATTTTTGATAGGAGTAAAATTTGGAGCGCCAGTCTCCGAGAAGTTGTTAGATAGAAATATGCAAGTATTAGTTAAATTTCAATGCAAAGATAGCCAATAAGATTCCCTTAAACCTATACCCCGATTTCGCTAATTAATAATTTGTTTTAAAAACATTTTCATAAATAATTGATTACCAGTAATTTAATCACTGTCAATCGCTTGAAACATCTTCCAGACCTGGTCTTTTGGAACACTCGCTGTTAGGTTCACCAGTTCTTTTTTGACAGGATGTTCGAATGAGATGTTCTTACAATGCAGATGGATAGAACTATCTTTATTCGGCTCAGGGAAGCCGTATTTCACGTCGCCTCGAATGGGGCAACCTATTTTTGCGAGCTGTGCCCGAATCTGGTGGGAACGTCCGGTTTGTAAGTCCACCTTCAGCAAACAACAATCCCCAATTTCGGCAATCAACTCATAGTCAAGGTCAGCCTGTTTGGCTCCTTTCGCACGGCTGCTCATCGTATCGTAGGCCTTCACAACGTTCTTTGAAGTATCTTTTAAGATATAATGCGTTAAATGCCCATTGAACGGCTCCGGCCTTCTGCCGACGACGGCCCAATACGTTTTCTTGACCTCACGCTCCGCAAAAATCTTGTTCATGCGTTCCAGCGCTTTGCTTGTCCGGGCAAAAATGGTGACACCACTAACTGGCCTATCCAATCGGTGGATGATGCCTAGATAAACGTCTCCAGGCTTCTCGTATTTGTCTTTGATATACTTTTTGACCTGGTCAGCGAGCGTTTCATCGCCTGTTTCATCACCTTGAACAAGGACGTTGTTGGGCTTGTTTACAGCA
Organism: Saprospiraceae bacterium; assembly: GCA_021739645.1. Lineage (GTDB taxonomy): Bacteria > Bacteroidota > Bacteroidia > Chitinophagales > Saprospiraceae > UBA6168. The sequence goes on from JAIPBL010000015.1 coordinate 13,665, forward strand.
ATCAAGTGGTTGTCTTCGAATAATATTTTCATAATTGCCGCAAAGGTAAACTAAGATTGTTGGATTGTTAGATTGTTGAATTGTTCTGCTCGTCATACTTCACCAACAACAATAAAACAATCCAACAATTCAACAATATCATTGATGAACCTAAGCCTTGGATTTTCTCCCTGCCCTAACGATACCTTTATTTTCGATGCCATGCTGCATGGTAGAATTGACACCGAGGGCCTCGAATTCGAGGTTTTTATGGAAGATGTGGAGTCGCTCAACCGCAGGGCCATGCTCGGAGAACTCGATGTCACTAAACTCAGCTACCACGCTTACGCTTATTTGCTCGAAAAATACGTGCTGCTTGATGCTGGAAGTGCCTTGGGCAAAAACTGCGGTCCACTTTTAATTGCCCGGCATCAAATGACTGATGCCGAAGTAGAAAAAGCACTGATCGCCATTCCTGGTAAATTCACCACCGCCAACTTCCTGCTTAGTTTGGCTTTTCCTTCCGCAACCCGAAAACTAGAGACCGTTTTTTCCAATATTGAAAATGCCGTGCTGGAAGGCCAGGTGGATGCCGGACTAATCATCCACGAAAACCGATTTACCTACGAGCAAAAAGGCTTGGTCAAAATCATTGACCTTGGTGAATTCTGGGAAGCCTCAACGGGAATGCCTATTCCATTGGGCGGAATCGTGGTGCGAAGAAGCTTGGAAGAAGCAGTTCGACAAAAGGTGAACCGGGTCATGGAGCGCAGTGTACGCTATGCTTTTGAGCACCCGGCAGCCTCCAAAGATTTTGTACAAGCAAATGCACAGGAAATGGAGGAATCCGTCATGAATAACCATATTAAACTATACGTAAACGATTACACGAAGAATCTTGGGGGTGCCGGGCGAGCAGCAATTGGGAAGCTGTTCGATGTAGCAAGGGCAAGGGGTATTGTGCCAATTTACAAAGAAGATATTTTTTTAAATTAAAAAGATTTGTAATTTTTGGCACGGATGTTGAAATAAGATAAAGCGTGTAAGTTTTGGTTAAAGAATTGTAAGATTCGTTTTTCGGCCCGGGTTTCAATCCCGGGCTTTTTTTTGTCCCTACCCTACCCGCTGTTTCTCCTTACTTAAAAAAAAGGCCTAGCCTGCTTCACCTTGCCCCACCTGCACTATCTTTGCGCCGCTAAAATTCATTCTATCATCAAATAACACCAAATCTTATGGTTATTGCAGTACCAACAGAAATTAAAACAAACGAAAACCGAGTGGCGCTAACCCCTGGGGGCGCTTTGGAATTGACCAAACGTGGTCATATCGTGTACATCCAGCAAGGAGCAGGAGAGAACAGCGGCTTCACCGACCAGGAATACGTGGATGCAGGAGCCAGCATCCTCCACACAGCCGAGGCTTGCTTCGAAATCGGCGAAATGATCATGAAAGTGAAAGAGCCAATTGAACAGGAGTATGCGCTCATCCGCAAAGACCAGTTGGTTTTCACTTATTTCCACTTTGCTTCTTATGAGCCACTCACGAAGGCAATGATTAAGAACCAAGCTGTTTGCCTAGCCTACGAAACAGTTGAAATGCCTGACCGCAGTTTGCCATTGCTTGTACCAATGTCAGAAGTAGCTGGTCGGATGGCGGTACAGGAAGGCGCAAAATTCCTCGAAAAGCCAATGGGCGGAAGGGGAATCCTACTTGGTGGTGTACCTGGCGTTCAACCAGCCAAAGTCTTAGTGCTTGGGGGTGGCGTGGTCGGAACACAGGCAGCAAAAATGGCCGCTGGCCTCGGCGCTACCGTCACCATCATGGACGTAAACCTCAACCGTTTACGCTACCTCGCCGATGTGATGCCTGCCAACGTGAACACCATGTACTCCAACGAATTGAATATCAGGCGTTTGCTCAGGAACCATGACTTGGTGGTAGGTGCAGTATTGCTGCCAGGCGCTAAGGCACCAAACCTCATTACACGGGACATGTTGAGCATTATGCGTGCAGGCACTGTGCTTGTTGACGTGGCAGTTGACCAAGGCGGCTGTTTTGAAACGACCAAGCCAACCACGCATGAAAACCCGGTTTATGTTGTGGACGATGTACTCCACTATTGCGTAGCAAACATGCCGGGCGCTGTGCCTTATACTTCAACCATCGCATTGACAAACGCTACCCTGCCCTTTGCCATTCAGTTGGCGGACAAAGGCTGGAAGCAGGCTTGCAGAGAGAGCAACCCATTGAAACTTGGCTTGAATATCATTGATGGCAAAGTGGTTTACCAAGGCGTAGCTGAAGCTTTTGGTTTGGATTGCCACGACGTGAATGAGTTTTTGAAGTAAGAAAAAGTAAGCCGGAAATCTATTCCGGTTGAGGTGTGCCGGAAGGGATTTCCGGCGCACTTTTCCAATCAAACAAACTATGACCACCTATCCGCAAATAATATCCAAAAGCCTCAACATTCCCCACAGAAAAGTAGAAAGCACCATTGACTTGTTGGCCGGAGGCGCTACTATTCCCTTCATCGCCCGCTACCGAAAAGAGGCCACTGGCTCACTTGATGAAGTCCAACTCGCCGCCATTCAGCAAGAACTGAAAAAACTGATTGAACTTGACAAACGGCGGGAAACCGTGCTGCACACTATCGAGGAACTGGGCAAAATGACACCAGAACTCCGCGCTCGAATTGAAGACTGCTGGGACCCTGTGGAGCTGGAAGACATCTATTTACCCTACAAACCAAAACGAAAAACAAGGGCAACCATGGCCCGGGAGAAAGGACTCGAACCGCTCGCAACCACCATTTTTGACCAAAGAAAACAAGACGCCGAGCAAATTGCAAAAGCCTTCCTGACAGAGGAGGTCACATCCGTCGAAGATGCCCTTCAAGGTTCCCGAGACATCATCGCTGAATGGATAAACGAGGATGAGCAAGCCCGCCAAAAAGTGCGGCATGCGTTCCGCAAGGGCGCTCAAATCACTTCCAAACTGGTGCGGGGGAAGGACGAGGAAGCTGCCAAATTCCAGGATTATTTTGCCTTTTCCGAGCCGCTGAAAAACTGCCCTTCCCACCGTCTGTTGGCCATGCGCCGGGGTGAGGACGAGGGCTTTTTACGTCTGAACATTGCCCCAGATGCAGAGGAGTTGCTGTACCGACTGGAGCAACAATTCTTGCGGAACAGCGGCAACTCGACCAATCAAGTGAAGGAAGCACTGCACGACTGCTACGACCGATTGCTCTCTTCCAGCATCGAAACGGAATTCCGGAATGAGGCAAAGGAAAAAGCAGACGAAGCTGCCATCCAGATTTTTGTGGACAACCTTCGGCAACTGCTGCTTGCACCGCCACTCGGCCAGTTCAGGGTAATGGGCATTGACCCCGGGTTCCGCTCAGGCTGTAAGGTGGTGATGCTCAACGAATTCGGCGACCTGCTGCACCATACCGTCATCTACCCGCATCCGCCCAACTCTGATTCGTACATGGCCCGAAAAATCTTGCAGGACAATGTTGAAAAGCACAAAATCAACGCCATCGCCATTGGAAATGGGACTGCCGGGCGAGAGACGATGGATTTATGCCAAGACATCGTGTTCGCACATCCGGTCAATATTTTCATGGTGAGTGAAGCGGGGGCCTCCATTTACTCCGCCTCCGAAGTAGCCCGTGAGGAGTTTCCAGACCTTGACCTAACCGTTAGGGGCGCTATTTCCATTGGACGTCGGCTGATGGACCCGTTGGCAGAATTGGTAAAACTCGACCCAAAAAACATCGGAGTTGGGCAGTACCAGCACGATGTGAACCAAGTGAAACTCAAGGAAAGCCTCGACCGCACCGTGGAAAGCTGCGTGAACTCCGTGGGCGTGAACCTGAACACAAGCAGCAAACACTTGCTCACTTATGTATCAGGACTTGGGCCTTCGCTGGCGCAAAACATTGTGAAATACCGCACCGAAAACGGGGAATTCGAGACCCGCCAACAACTGAAAAAAGTAGCCCGAATGGGCGAAAAGGCTTATGAGCAATGTGCTGGCTTCCTCCGAATCCGGGGTGCTGCGAACCCACTCGACAACTCCGCCGTGCACCCAGAAAGTTATGGCATCGTGGAAAAAATGGCCAAGGACCTCGGTGTGAAAGTACCGGATTTGGTGGCAAATGCCGAATTGCGCCAGCAAATTGACCCAAAAAAATACATCACCGAAAAAGTAGGCCTGCCTACCCTAACCGACATCTTGAAGGAATTGGAAAAACCTGGCCTTGACCCACGTGGCGAAGCCAAATCGTTCCAGTTCGCCAATGTGCGCAGCATCGATGACCTCACAATCGGAATGGTGTTGCCGGGCATCATCACCAACGTCACGGCTTTCGGCGCTTTCGTGGACATTGGGGTGAAACAGGACGGACTTGTGCATGTCTCGCAGCTCTCTAACAAGTACGTCAAGAACCCAGCCGACGTGGTTTCCCTCAGCCAGGAAGTTAGCGTCCGGGTGGTGGAAATTGACCTTAAACGCAAACGTATCCAATTGACAATGAAGGATTTAGGGTAATGGTTTGTTGAATTGTTACCGCATCACCACAACAATTTAACAATGTAGCAATCCAACAATAAAATAATTCAAATCATGAACGACTCCCCCCGCCTCCAGCAATTGCTCCAATTTTATTCGGCCAGCCCGGACGATGCTTTCCTGCTTTTTGCGCTAGCAAAGGAGCATGAGAAGTTGGGAAACATGGAAACTGCCCTCGATTTTTACCAAAAAATCGTCTCGACTTCACCCGACTACGTGGGTGTTTATTACCACTTGGGCAAGTTGCTGGAAAAAGCCAGAGCACCCGAACAAGCCCTCGAAACCTATAAATCCGGCATGGCCGTCGCAAAAAAAATCGGCGACCAACATGCCTTCAGTGAACTCGCCGAAGCCAAACTCGAACTCGACGACGAATAACTCGAAACTTGGAACACAAAACTCGAAACTTCATTTTGCCACTCATTCCACATTCCACCTACCAGCGCTCGCCACTTCTCGTAAACGGCCATCTTGAATCCATTATCCCTACGGTTTTTCGAAAGGTTCAAGGTGTAGCTTACGAGCGGGAACGAATAACCACCGCCGACGGCGACTTCCTCGACTTGGATTGGCTGGAACAAAAAAGCCGCCGCCTCATGGTTTTGACGCACGGGCTGGAGGGTGACAGCAGCCGGCATTATGTTATGGGAACAGCCAAGTTGTTTTACCAAAATGGGTGGGACGTACTGGCCTGGAACTGCCGCTCCTGTTCCGGTGAAATGAACCGGGCGCAACGGATGTACCACCACGGTGATATCGAGGACATTGGTGAGGTGGTGAACCACGCATTACAGAGCAAAAACTACGAAACAGTAGTGATGTGCGGCTACAGCATGGGGGCAAACATCACGATGAAATACCTGGGGGTTCATGGTAAAAATGTTCCGGAAAACGTCCGAGCGGCGGCAGTTTTCTCTGCTCCCACCGACTTGAAGGATGGTGCTGAGATTCTGGACAAGGCCGAAAATATCCTTTACCGGAAACGGTTTATGTATTACCTCAAGAAAAAAATGATGCTCAAGGATGCCCAGTACCCCGGCGTGATTGACCTCAATAATTTTAAAAAAATCAAAGTTTGGCGGGACTTTGACGAGTATTTTTCCGCCCCGCTCAACGACTTCCAGGACGCCGCCGATTTTTACGAAAAAGCTTCTGCCAAAAACTTTATGGCAGGCATTGCCATCCCTACCCTGCTCGTTCAGGCGCTGAACGACCCTATTCTGCCGCCATCCTGTTATCCGAAGGAACTCTGCGAAAATCACCCCTATCTTCACCTCGAAATGCCCCGCCACGGCGGCCATGTGGGCTTCTGGAAACCGGGCAAGGACTTTGCTTGGTCGGAGGAGCGGGCGCTGGCGTTTGTGAAACAGTTCGGCTAAATTCAGGAAATTGGGAAATTGGGGGAACCCTTGGCAATTCCATCCAGTGCATGTTCCCAAATCCTTGATTTCAAAATTTTTAATAAATTTCGATGCTTCACATCCGTTCCTATTTTGCTTTCCTCTTGGCCTTTTTGCCTTGCCATTTTTTGCTGGCGCAAACGCTGCCCATCGCCATTGACGGACTATTTTCCGATTGGACGACCGAGGCGGTCAGTTTCGAGGACGGGGTGGACGCAACGAACGGCAACGACCTCCTTCGAATGTCCGTTGCGAACGACGAAAACTACCTGTTTATCCGCTTTGAGGTAAGCGACGAGGTGGTGCTCACTGACAACAACGACCTGACGCTTTTCATTGACGGCGACCACAATTCCCTCACGGGCAAGTCCACCAACGGCATCGGTGCTGAGTTGGAACTGCGCTTTGGCGACCGGGATGTCATTTTTTACCACGGCAATTCTCAGACATTCCTTGACTTGTCCGATGTAAAATTCCATAGCCTACCTACTTTCAGTGGAAAGGTGTTCGAGCTAGCCATTGGCCGGAACGTGAAGCCCGATGGGATTTTCCCGCTGTTCACTGGCAACCAAATTCGCCTATTTTTCCAAAATGGAACGGCTGGCGACAAGATGCCGAACGCTGGTCTGGTTTTTAATTTCACTTTCGACAACGACCCTGCGCCGCCCTACCAACCCATTGATTTACAGAAACTTAGCCCCAACCATTTGCGGCTGATGACCTGGAACGTGCTGCAAGACGGCCTACTGGACATTGTCAGAAAATCGCATTTCCAGCGGGTGCTGGCGACGATTCAACCCGACATCGTGACCTTCAACGAATGTTGGGATATGACGGCGGCACAGGCCAAAAGTTTTATGAACACGGCCCTACCACTTGCCAACGGGCAAAGCTGGAACACGGTGAAATTGGAGTCTGGCAACATCACCGCTACCCGCTACCCCATCCTCCAAAACTGGAACATTTATCCAGGTCATCGCCTGATGGCTTCGCTGATTGACCTGCCAGATGCCATTTTCGACAAAGATATTTTGGTGGTAAATGGCCACCTGCGTTGCTGTTCTGCCAACAGCGAACGCCAGTTGGAGGCCGATGCCTTTGCCAGTTTCATCCTCGATGCCAAAAGCCCAGGCGGGGTTATTACCCTGCCCGAAAACACGCCCTTTGTACTGTCCGGCGACATGAACCTCGTGGGCTGGGAACAGCAGTACCTCACACTTTCTTCGGGCGACATCGTCAATACCAGCGTCTTCGGTAACGGAGGCCCACTCGATTGGAACAACTCGCCGCTCGTTGACGTCGTGGCGCTGCAAACCGACCAGCGCATGGCCTACACCTGGAACGAACCCGGTAGCCAGTATCCGCCTTCCCGCCTCGATTTTCATTTCTGCTCAAACAGTGTTTTGGAAGTGAAAAAAGCGTTCACGTTGCAGACGGAAATCATGTCGCAGGCCCGCCTCGACGCCTTTGGACTTTATGCCAACGACACGGGTGGCGCTTCGGACCATTTGCCGAAGGTGACGGATTTTGTGGTGAGGGAATTCACGGGTGCAATGGTGGTGCAATGGCCAGCAATACAATTGGCTGTTTCTCCAAATCCTGCAACGACATTCACAACGGTCAAGTGGACCAACCCAAAGCCAGCGGTAATCATCTTTTCGTTGAAAAAAATGGATGGAATCTTGGTTAGGCAGTGGACAGCCAGGCATTCGGAAGGCCCGGCTACGGAATTCGTGGATTTGGTAGGCTTGTCACAAGGCGCATACCTGCTTGAAATGCAGGTGGCTGGCGAGGGAGCGAGGGTTGTTTTGGTGAAGCTGGAATGACGGCGGATAAAGGATTTTTTGTGCAAACCACAGATATAAGTTTAGCGCCCAGATGGGGCGACAATCACTGCATGGCCATTTTAAAAAGAAATCCTTGTCCAAAATAATTAGCCCAATGCGCCAAAACAAAAGCGTTTTATATTTGCAATAAAAAGAGAAACATGACCGGATTGACCGTACTCGAAAAAGCGGAAGCCCTGCTTCCTGAAATGAGCCGCAGTGAAAAAGCGCAGTTGCTGCAATGGGTGGCAAGCGAACTGAGCGGCATTTTTCCCGGCATCGAAAAAACGCCTACTGTATGTGGGGGCGATGCCTGCATTACCCGCACCCGCATACCCGTTTGGTCATTGGTGAACTCGAAAAAGCTGGGCCTTACCGATGCCCAACTACTCGATGCCTACCCTACCCTGACTCCCGACGACTTGCGCAACGCCTGGAACTATTACAGGGGCAATCGCCCCGAAATAGAGGCACAAATCCTTGAAAATGAAAACTTTTGAAAAATGGCAAGGATATACGCCAACGAGAACTTCTATCGCCCGGTAGTTGCCAGGCTGCGTGAACTTGGGCACGATATGTTGACCAGCCTCGAAGCCGGACGAGCTAACAAAAAAGTGCCAGATGAAGAAGTGCTGGAATTTGCGATAGCCGAAAAAAGGGCAGTCCTTACCCTCAACCGTCGCCATTTTGGCCGGCTTCACCTCACCCATCCAGCCCACTTCGGTATTATTTCCTGCACCGAAGATGCCGATTTTGAAGGATTGGCGCAAAGGATTCACGCTGCCATATCAGAAGTTTCCAGCCTTGACAAACAGTTGATGAAGATTTATCGTCCGAATACGGGTGGGAGACTTTGAGCTTCAAGCAAAGGGCTGGTTGAGCGCCTCAGCCTTCGTCTCGCCTATCTAAATATCGGAAACAGTGGGTTGTTTCCGCAAAAAAAAAAAGCGGACAGGTACATCTCCTATCCGCTTTTTTGATTCCAATTACTGGCCTGTAAAATTACTTCTTACGCCTCGGCTCCGTCCTTACCTTACCTGCCGCTGCCCTTTCTTTTGGCGCTGAAATGGGCAAATGTCCTGCCTCCGGCAATTGGTAATTTTTACCAAACCAAACAATTCCCCACACCGCCAAGCCAATCACCAACAAGCCAGCAATCAAAGCAATCGTCTCGCCAGTGTAGTAGGATTTTGGTGCAAAAATCATTTTCAGCTCGTGCTGTCCGGCGGGCAGTTTAGCGCCACGGAGCACGAAATTGCACTTGATGAAATCGTTCGTTGGTTGACCGTCGAGGAACATTTTCCAGCCCTTTGAGGGTGGGTAGTACACCTCAGAGAAGACGGCAAATTGGTCACCGACCGCCGAGTATTTGTAAATCATCGTATCAGGATGGTAGTGCGTCAGTGAAATGGTGGCCGAGCTGTCAAAGCTGGGCGTGAAGCCATTGATGTTGGTGGCGAATGACTCCTGCACCACGGCCTGCACTTTCGGGTCAAGGTCGGCGAGGGCATCTATCTCGGCATCGCCATTGGCTACCGTCTTGATTTCCTTTACAAACCAGGCATTACCGCAGGCACTCGGATTAGTCAGTGCTTTCTCTTGTTGGTTGATGAAATATTTTGTGTTCAACATACCGTAAACCCGCTGGTTCTTCGTAGGGTCGTTCAGGTATCGCTCGATGACCTCTTGGTAACGCATCAGTTTGGCAGCATGATAGCCTCCGACGCTTTGGTGGTGGTAGCCGGTAAAAGCATTGGAAAATGGCAGCCCCCTTCGGAAATCCGCCACCCGAAAATGTGGGTCACGGTCTTTCAGAATCTCGTCATCGGCGGCAGTTGGTGCTTTCAGCGAGTTCTTTTGAGAAGTATTGATGAAATCATCCGAGGAGAGCATCCGAGCGCCCACGCCCCAAATGTCAATGACCGCTAAAAGCCCAAGGCCAACGGTCAGTGCGACTGGAGCGAAGCTTTTTTTCACCCAAACCCAAAGCAGGCCAAAGGCCAATCCGGCGAAAAGGAACGAACGCAAAAGGTCGGCCATGAGCAATGCCTTGCGGTCTTCGGCAAGGGCATCGGCGAGGGCCTGCGGGAATTGCTGTCCCGGCTTTTGATAATCGAAACCGAGGCTGACAATGAAAGCAATGAGCAGTAAGCCAGCGGTCACAGCACCTCCAAGCAATAGCCCTTTTTGCCTTTCTTTTTGATCCAAATTTTTATCAAAAAACGCCTGCAACCCGAGGATGCCAAAGGCAACGACGAGCATGTTGGCGATGATGAGGAACATCTTCGGGTCTCGGAACTTGTTGAACAACGGCAAGTGGTCAAACAACAAATAGTTCAAGGCCGGGAAATTGCTGCCCCACGAAATCATGATGGCTAAAATGACCGTGCCCAACGCGTACCAGCGTATCGGTTTTTTTACCAAAAACATCCCCATAAAAAACAGCAGCGTGAACACCATGCCCATGTACACCCCTCCTCCAACGAAGGGCTGCCCGCCCCAGTAGTGGGTGGTTTGTTGGGCATACTGCATGGCTTCCTCGGAGTTTTTCATGCTGCGCAATGCGGCTATCGTGGCGCTCTCCGAGTCACTTGCAAAGCCTTCAGAACTGCTGCCGCCGAGGTAGTTCGGGATGAGCAGGTTCCAGGTTTCATTGATGCCGTAGCTGTACTGAAAGGCGTAATCTTTGGACAGGCCGCCGCCTTCTTCGGCGGTGGAGCCGCTGGAATTGCCTTTTTGCGTCAGCTCCGACTTGCCACGGATGGTCTCGTCTGCGTATTCCTTGGTGGTCATCAAACGACTGGCATTGGTGCCCACAGCGAGCAGCACGGCCACCGCCGATACGCCGACTGCCGTTCCGAAGCGTGGCAACCAGCCATTTTTCACCGCATCAATCAGGTAAACGACCCCGAAAATGAGGAGGGACAGAAAGAAGTAGTAGGTGATTTGGACGTGGTTGGCATATATCTGAAGCGCAACGAACAACGCCGTGAGGCCACCGCCTAGCCAATATTTCCCTCTAAAACTTAGTATCAAGCCTGCCAAAATCGGGGCACAATAAGCCGCTGCGATGACTTTGGTGGAATGCCCCGCCTGCACGAGGTCCATGTGATTGGCCGCTAGGCCAAAACCAATGGCCCCAATGATACTGAGCCGCCAATCCACGTTCATTACGACCAGCAGAAAGTAAACCCCCAGCATCATCAACAGGATGCCCGTATGCGGCGGCGCCATGTCGTTGCCAAGGAGAAAAGCTTTTTGCATGAATTTCATCGGATTGGACGTGGGGTAAAGTATCTGATAGGTCGGCATTCCAGAGAAGGCAGCGTTAGTCCAGAGCGGATACTCTCCGGTTTTGGCTTCAACCCGTCGGCTCTCGCCCTGCATTCCGAGGGATTGAAGGTTGTCGCCTTGTTGGAGCGTTTTACCTTCAAAAACAATCGGCGCAAAACGTGCGAAGGCAACGATGAGCAGCACAAAGAAGGCGATGAGGTGGGGTACTATTTTTTTGAAATCCATTTGTTGCTGGTGAAATGTGACAAGTGATATTTGATTCGGGCCAAAGGTAAAGAAACTTGCAAAACGAGGGAAAAAAAGCCATGTGTTGCATTGTGACTGGCGTAAAAAGAAAATCCACTGGGGCTAGAAGTCTTTTTCTTTTTGAATCGAAGTTCAGAATCCTATTTTTGCAGAACACCATTTTCATTTTTTTCACACTCACTTTTTCATTTTAACACTAGAAATGCTCATCACCAACATAAAACAACTCGCCCTCACAGAAGAAAAAGCCCGTACCACCCCACTCCGAGGTGCAGAATTGGCAAAACTATCGGTGGTCGAAAACGCCTTCTTAAGTATTGAAAATCAACGCATTGTAGATTTTGGAGAAATGGCCGATTGCCCATTACGGGCGGACAAAACTATCGACGCAACAGGTCGTTTCGTGCTGCCTGCTTGGTGCGATTCGCACACCCACCTCGTTTTCTCCCATAGCCGGGAGGAGGAATGGGTGAACCGAATTAAAGGCATGAGCTATGAGGAAATTGCCAATCTGGGCGGCGGTATCCTGAACTCCGCCAATCGCTTGCAAGCGACCCCCGAAGAACAGCTTTTTGAACAGGCATCGGAGCGGTTGGAGGAGGTGCGAAAGACGGGTACGGGTTTGATTGAAATCAAGAGTGGTTATGGCCTAACGGTGGAAAGTGAGTTGAAAATGCTGCGAGTAATCCGACGCTTGAAGGAGTCAAGCGATGTGGAAATCAAAGCCACATTCCTCGGAGCGCATTCCATGCCCATGGCATTCCGAAATGGCAACCGCCAAGGTTATATCTCCCTGATAATCAACGAGATGCTGCCGCAAATAGCGAATGAAGGACTGGCCGATTACGTGGATGTTTTTTGTGAAAAACTGGCGTTCAGCGTCGAAGAAATGGAACAGGTGTTGGTCGCAGGTGCCAAATACGGCCTGCGCCCAAAGGTACATGTCAACCAGTTCAACTGCATGGGAGGCATAGCTGCGGCGATGCGACACGGGGCAGTTTCCGTTGACCATTTGGAGCTGGTGGATGACGCTGATATTGAGGCGATGCGCAATGGGAACACCATCGCTACCCTGCTTCCATCCGCACCGTTTTTCCTGCAAGACCATACCCCACCTGCCCGCCAATTGCTCGATGCGAACGTGCCTGTCGCACTTGCCAGTGATTACAATCCTGGCACTTCCCCTTCTGGCAGGATACCATTTGTCGTTTCGCTGGCTTGTATTATGATGAAGATGATGCCGGAAGAGGCCATTCAGGCAGCAACTTTGAATGGGGCATTTGCCTTGGAAGCTGCAGATGATTTTGGCTCCATCGCCAAAGGGAAATTTGCTAACCTAATTGTCACTAAACCAATGCCATCATTGGCTTACCTGCCATATTCGTTCGGAAGCGATATTGTCGAGCGGGTGGTGATAAAAGGAAAGTAATTCCCTTCACCTATATTGACCACAAGTGCCAACAATTTTTCTTTTAATTCCTGTATCCCGTTCAATAATTACAAAAAACGATTCGAGAAATTTTACGGTATGCTTTCGAGATTCCTTGTTGAAATACGGAAACTCCCTGCAATAATTGAGCATCTCATCTTTTTTATCTAAAAATAATTGAATCGTCTTTTTTGTTTCATCCAATGGCATACATGGTCCCTGATAATAACGTTCGGTCACATATTTGAGCGGGGTTTTATCATTTGGAATAGAATATGGTGTATTGATAAAACCTGCATAATCAAAATCATAGGGTATTGGAATTGGGAATACGGAATCAACCCTACTAAAAATATCCAAGTTGTGTGCTGTTGAAAACCACCAGTCAGTATTTCCTATCATGTATTGAAATAGGCAAAAAAGTTCCTTTTCTTGGCTATCGGGCACGTTTCTGTTGATACTTGCCGGGTCTAATATCTTGCCTTCCAACCGCTTGGCCATCTCATCATTGTTCTCAATCAAGATGCCAAAACCATCCATGGGCGTGCATTTGTTAGCATTATTCTTAAAATCTACTTTTACCAATTGCACCCTAAAACTATTGTCAGTGAGCATATTAAAAAGTTTATACGCTACATACTCTCTTAAAACATATTGCTCATAACTTTTAGTTGATTTACAAATATCAACCATCTCCAAAGTTTTAAACTTTCCTAAACCTTGCTCCTTTAAATCCGATTTTTTAAATTTTAATTTCAAAGGTGGCGTAGTGCATATTCGCCTTCTCATATTGCCACGAGGCTTGATTTCCAAATCCCAACTAATAAGCTCACCTTTCTCATCTGTATAGGTTAATACAGCAGGTTGGTATTCATCCTTATCCTTATTTTTTTCAAGGTTTTTATAATCAGATTCAAGTGTAATAGAGAGGTAGTCTTCCGTCTGAAATAGTTGAAATATGGTCGGCTTGGGAGATTTTTGGGCAAGCAGGCTGACCGAGAAAAACACTGAAATGATTGAAAACTTGAGCTTGTTCATTTGGAAGCAAATTATGGTTGGAATCAATTAAGTTTGGCTTGCAATATAGAAAAGTGACCTTGATACCGCCAATATTCTACGAAAATAATCAAAAAAAAAGCGCTCCGAACCCGAAGCGCTTTTTTGTGAAAGACAATATTTGTTTAAAAATATTTGAAATTATGGCCGTTTTCTATCTTCAACAAAGTCTCGTAAATCAGCTTTACCACGTTCTCTACATCTGCTTTGTGGGCCATTTCTACTGTCGTGTGCATGTACCGCAACGGAAGCGAAATCAGGGCTGATGGCACACCACCATTGCTGTAAGCGAAAGCATCTGTGTCTGTGCCCGTTGAACGAGAGGCTGCTTCTTTTTGGAGCGGAATGCCTTTTTCCTCAGCAGTGTCGAGGATAAGTTTGAGTAATTTATTGTGGACCGCCGGAGCAAAAGTCACAGAAGGCCCTTCCCCAGATTTCACATCACCGATTGTTTTTTTCTCAATCATTGGCGTATGCGTATCATGAGTTACGTCCGTAATGATGGCTACGTTTGGTTTGATATTATCAGCAATCATTTGCGCTCCACGAAGCCCGATTTCCTCCTGAACAGAATTCACGATGTACAATGTGTAAGGCAGCTTTATTTTGTTCTGTTTGAGTAGACGTGCTACTTCCGCTATGCAAAAGCCACCCATCCGATTATCAAGCGCCCTGCCCACGTAGTAACGGTCGTTTAGTACCATGTACTCATCCTCATAGGTGATGACGCAACCAACATGGATGCCCATTTCGAGCACTTCCTTTTTGTCCTTCGCCCCAACGTCAATAAAAATATTGTCCAGCTTTGGCGTGATTTTGTCCTCGCCGTTTCTAGTATGGATGGCCGGCCAGCCAAAAACGCCCCGAACGATACCCTTCGGGGTGTGGATGTTCACCCGCTTGGAAGGGGCAATCTGGTGGTCGCTGCCGCCATTTCGTATGACGTGAATAAAGCCTTCTTCTGTGATGAAATTGACAAACCACGAAATCTCGTCGGCATGGCCCTCAATCACCACCCTGAAATCAGTGCCGGGGTTGATGATGCCATAGGCGGTTCCATAGTTGTCCAAGCCCCAATCATCAATATATGGTTTCAAGTATTCCAGCCAAAGTTGTTGGCCTTTCGCTTCAAATCCAGTCGGAGAGGCGTTGTTTAGATAGTTTTTCAGAAATTCTTCTGAATGGGTTGTGATTAATGACATGCTTTATTGCGTATTTGAATTTTCGTTGTTTTGAATGGGGGTTCAGATAATTTAATGGATTACAAAGTAAATGAGCAATAGCGTTGAACACCCAATTCCTCAGCTCCCTGTTTTTTGCCGCCAGGTTGTCAGCATGTCCACATCGTTCAGATTGATGTACTTGATGGACAATGCCTCCCGGAGCAAAATATCGTAATTAGACAATGTTTCCAATTGGCAACCCGCACTTTCAAATGCTCGAATTGCTTTTTCGAAATTGTAACTAAAAATGGCTAACACACCAACCACCTCATGACCCGATGCTCTTACCGCATCAACCGCTTGCAAGCTGCTGCCACCTGTGGAAATCAAGTCTTCAACTACCAAAACCTTCGATTTTGCAGGCAATTCACCTTCAATCAAGTTTTGGCGGCCATGCTCCTTTGGTTTGCTGCGAACATAGGCAAATGGCAAATTCAAGGCATCGGCCAACAGCATTCCGTGGGCGATGCCCGCTGTCGCCACGCCAGCCACCGAGTCGAATTTGCCAAAGTCTTTGGCTTTTTCAATCAGGCACTGTTTCACCAAATCCCGTACTTCAGGATGGGAAAGCACCAACCGGTTGTCGCAATAAATTGGCGACAAAATACCTGAAGCCCAGGTGAATGGCTTTTGTGGGCTAAGTTTAATTGCTTTTATTTGCAACAAACGCTGTGCGACTTCCGATGCAATATTCATCCTTTGCTTTCTTTGCGGTTGATTGGCTACCGATGACGTTTTCTGAAAAGTCAACGGGTCAAAAAAATATCTATATCATACCTCTAAAAAGGGCAGCAAATGTATAAAATTTACATTAACGGTACGCCTTTGTACCTTGTTTCTTCCGAAGAAGTAAAAAGCTTCGGGCCATCAACAGAGAAAAAAATTGTGCTCCGCTACGGCGGAAAGAAGAAATTTTTGACAACCCTCGTCAATCAACTGGAGTGCACCCAACGGTTCGACTACATCGCTGTGTTTGATCCCGATGTGGAGCGGATGTGGACCGAATTTCAAAAAATCTTCAAGCTTATCAGTGCCGCAGGCGGTGCTGTTTTTAATGCGGAAGGTAAAGTATTGATGATTCATCGCAGAGGCAGTTGGGACTTGCCCAAAGGAAAAATGGACCCCGGCGAAACACCCGAGCAGACCGCCGTCCGGGAAGTCCAAGAGGAAACAGGAATCGGGGAAATCTCCCTCGGCCCGCACTTGCTGGACACTTGGCACACCTACGAAATGAATGGCAAACGGATACTCAAGACAACCTACTGGTACCGGATGCAAACGACTGAAAATCAACTTGTTCCGCAAACCGAGGAAGACATTGAGCTAGCCGTCTGGGCCGACTTGAATGCTTTTTTGGCACAGCCAAATGAAGTTTACGGCAATATTCTGGACGTTCTGAATAAAGCACAGACAAACAAGTAACACGGACTGACAGTCCGTGTTTTTACACAAAAATCAAGAACATCAAAAAAAACAGCACGGACTGACAGTCTGTGTTACTTACAAATGAAAATCAGCCGCATCCTACTTCGCAACCTGCACTCCATCCGCTCGGAGGTCGAAATTGACTTCACGGCCAGCCCTTTGTCGGATACTGGACTATTTGCAATAACGGGAGACACGGGCGCAGGCAAAACTACCATCCTTGACGCCATCACCTTGGCCATGTACGGCAAGGTCTGCCGGAAATCAAGGCCAGAGGAGGTACTCTCACACGGTGCCGAAGAAGGCATAGCGGAGTGCGATTTCGAGGCAGGCGGGCGGCAAATTCGTTGCCAATGGCGCTGCTGGGTGCCCAAGTCTAAAAAAGGAACCGGGCCAAAAGTGGAACGTTCCGTCGCCGAATGGAGTGAGGAAAAACAGGACTTCTTAATTGTTGCGGAGCGAAAAATTCGGGAAGTAGATGCCTTTGTGGAGGAAGTTTCCGGCTTGGATTTCGAGCGTTTTACTCGCTCCGCAATGTTGGCACAGGGCGATTTTGCAGCCTTCCTAAAAGCTGCACCAAAGGAGCGCAGCGAGCTTTTGGAACGTATCACCGGGACGGAGATTTATTCAAGCCTCTCCAAAGCAGCACTCGAACGACACAGTATTGAAAAGGCAATACTTGCGGAATTGGTCACATTCAGAGATTCCCTGCAAGTTTTTTCGAAAGAAGACCTCAAAGAACGCAAGGCAGTACTGAAGGAGAAAGAACAAGCCACGAAAACCATCAGAACGGAACTTGATTCGGTTAAAAATGCGCTGCAATGGCTGCGCCAAGTCGGACAATTGAAGCTTCGAAATGAAAAAGCTTCCGCCGATATGCTGGCCATGGAGGCTGAAAAAACGACACTTGAAGCGGAGGAAAAATTGCTGGTACAGCACCGCAAGACGCTGCCGCTCCACCCCACCCTCGCCCGGCTGGACGACAAGTTGGCTGAAATCGCCAATTTGGAGGAAGCAACCGCTCGTTTTACCCAAAACCAACCCGCAGAATCAGAAACTGCCAAATCGGCACAGGTTGCTTTTGGTGAAAAAGCGGCGTTGCTCGATACGCTGATTTCAGGACAGCCAGCGGCCATGCGACTGTTCGAGGAGGTGGCGCTGATGGACGCCCAACTCAGCGGTTTGACGGAGGCCAATTCTAAAATCAACCATGAGTGGGAGGGCACATCGGCAAAAAAACAAGCCACCGACCTTCAAATTGCAAAGCAAAAAAAGAAGCTGGAAGAACATACCTCAGCAGTTGCCGAATTGGGTAAATGGCTGAAACCCAATGCTGTATGGGCATCGTTGCCCCAAGATTTACCCGCCATCACCATCCACGAAGAGGCGCTCCGGGAGAACCTCAGAAGCAAAACACGGATTGCCGAAGAAGCTAAAACATTGCTCCAAAACACGGAGCAATCGAGGCAAGACACAGCAAAGCTGGAGACTATTTTTACCGAAGAAAAAAATACGCTCGCTGGGCTGCTCGAACTTTTTGAAAAAAACACGCCAGGAAATTTCATCCCGAACCGGCAAGACCTGCTCGAAATACTCACACGGGAGATTGAGCAACTTAGTGAGAAGCATATAAATTTCACCAACCTCAGCAGCCTCAACGCTGAATACCGGGCTGCGTTGGTGCAACTTTCCAACCTTGAAAACCGACTTTCGGAGCTGCGCCAACAAGAACTTTGGCTCGACAAATCGCTGCTATCGGCTTATGAGGAGGCGGAGGAGTGGGAGCACCAATTGGCGTACCGTCGGGAAGTTTACAACCAACAACTGCAACTCGCCAACTACGAAAAAGACCGGGCAAACTTGCAAGAGGGCGACCCCTGCCCGCTCTGCCTGAGTACCCACCACCCATTCCGGCTGCATGAGGTAAAGCCCTTTGTGGACGAGGCTCGGACCGATTTGGAAGCTGCCGAAAAATCAAACCGGGAGCGCCAATTGGAACGAAATGCCTTGCTCAAACAGCACATCGAAACCAATACCCAGATTCAACAAATCGAGGGTGTGGAAGGAGGGGAGATGGGCAAGCTCGAAGCTCGAATTGGCGGGCTGGAGCAACAGTTGGCGGCATTCCTGCCCGGTCTCGACGGGGAGGATTTCAGCAGGTCGCACGGCGATTGGTTGGTGAACAAACTTGACAATTTCGAGGTGACGCTGGCAGAGAAAAAGGCGATACGGGAGAAACTGACGGTGCTGAACAGCCAGATTTCAACGAAAGAGGAGCGGGTTCGCTCACTCGAAAGCCAACTGAAAGACGCCCGTTTTGCGGAGCAACAAAACGAGCGGAGCCGCCTCGACCGGGAAGCTACCTTGCTCGATTTGGCCGAAAGATTCAAAGAGTCAAGTGCGGAACTGGACAAGCTGGTGGACAAGTACGGTTTCCGTTTTTCGTTGGATACCGCCAAGCAGATGTTCAGTGAACTGAAAGGAAAGGAGGACGAATTTTCTACCAAGAAAACAAACCGAGATACGCACGAACGCCAGCTTGAACTGGCCCGGCAGTCGCTCGAACAGTTGGTGGAAGCACAGTCTGAGTTGGAACAGAAAAGCCAGCAATTGCAGGCAGAAGCCACCGAACAGCAAGGCAAATTGGGCATTTTACAGGCGAAGCGGCAGTCAATTTTTGGGGTAAAAAATCCGGTTTCCGAGCGAGAAAAAATGTTGGCAGAACTCAGAAATGCGGAACAAGCGGTAGCTGTGACCCGCACAAACCATGAGCAAGCAAAAGAACGGTTGGCCCGCACGAAGCAACAGTTGGAAAGCACCAAAAAACAGTTGGAGGCCAACAAAAATGCTGTGGCTGAACTGGAAAAAAGCCTCAATTCAGGACTGGCGGCGGCAGGGTTTGCATCGGTAGCCGCATTGCGGAGCGCCATGCTGCCCTCGAAACAAGCCGAGCGAATCGAGGAGCTATCGGAGCGGCTGAAACTGCGGGAAGTGGCCGTTCGGCAAGAAGCCAAGTCGGCCAAAATGGCACTGGATACTGCGCTGGCAACACCACTGGCAACAGAAACGGAATCGGAACTTGCAACTAAAGTCGAGACCTTGGAAGGCGAAATGCAGGTACTCCAACAGGAAATTGGGGCGCTTAACCAACAATTAAAGGACAACGAAAAGCGGAAGGCGGAAGGCGAAGTTATTTTGCAACAAATTGACAGCCAACGACTTGTGTACAATCGTTGGGCGGCGATGTATGACCTCATTGGTTCTTCGGATGGTTCGAAGTTCCGAAAATTCGCCCAGGGCCTTACGCTGCAAAAGCTGGTGCAACTCGCCAACACCCACCTCGAAAACCTTTACGGTCGTTACTTCGTCGTGAAGCGTCAGGGTGAGGATTTGGAGCTGGACATCGTGGACACCTACCAAGCCGACAACATGCGCTCGATGATGACCTTGTCTGGTGGCGAGAGTTTTTTGGTCAGCCTGGCACTGGCGCTTGGGTTGAGCGACCTCGCTGGTCGAAATGCCAACATCCGCTCACTGTTCATTGATGAGGGCTTCGGCACCCTCGATGACCAAACGCTTGACCTCGCCATCTGCACCTTGGAAAATTTGCAGGCAAAGGGAAAAACGATCGGCATCATTTCACATGTAAAAGAGCTGAAAGAACGCATATCAACGCAGGTTCGGGTGCTGAAAAAAGGCGGGGGAACGAGCGTGGTCGAGATTGGTTGAAGTTGCGTTGATTTGGGAGATTCAAGTTTAATATGCCCCATTTTTTGTCAAAAATTTGCCTGAAATATGAAAATGGACTGGTATGAACCTCTGAGAAAGTAGCTTTGAGCAATGGATGGGAATACCCCATCGTTTTACAAAAACTGCACTTACACACATAAAACATTGGTAATGAACAAACTGATTATCTACCCTGCTGCCTTATTTTTCCTATTTTTTATTGGTGTAAAACCGACTTTCGGGCAGTTCAACATCAAAATGAACGTGCTCAGTGGCACTTCCACCACCACTTGCACCGACCCAATTGGCGCACCAGACCCCACTTGGGCGGTGAATATTGACAATGCCGGGTGGGTATCCTACCCTTTCAATGGCATTTGCTACAACAACTTCCCAAACGAACAATTCAACAAAACCTATCCTTGTTTGGTGGACATTCCAACCACCATTCCTGTTTGTTTTCGGGCCTATGAAAACGATGCGACACTACCCAACCCCTGCACTCCAGTCTATAGTTGCCAAGCTGAAATTTGTATCGATGTAACTGTCCCAGCAATGGGAACTGTGCCTTTCACTATCACCCTTCCTGCTGGTGGCCCATCGGGTGGCAGCGTGGATATGAACATTGTGACGAGTGGTGTCCCCGGTGGTATCAACGATTTGCTTTGCAACGCCATTCCACTTGGTATTTTGACAACCAGCGTACCTGTCGGATTGCCTGACACCAGCGTTTTCAACAATTTTTGTGCAACAAACTTGAATGAGCCCGACCCAGGCCCTGCCGGTGGTGGGTGGTTCAACAACCAGGGTGTCTGGTTCACCTTCACAACGGATGCCAACCCAACGGATGCCATTCTGGTGGACGTGAACAGCGACCCCTCGAATTTTGGCGACCCCATCAACCTCCAGGTTGCAATTTACGAGAGTAGTGACAATACCTGCAACGGCAATTTCACCTTACTCAGCTCCAACTATGTTACCCCTGATTTTGATGAAACAGCGGTCTTCACTTGCCCAAAACCAAATACCACTTACTTCATTCTGGTGGATGGCGTTTACATAAGCGGTACCAATATCACCGAAG
Organism: Saprospiraceae bacterium; assembly: GCA_021739645.1. GTDB lineage: Bacteria > Bacteroidota > Bacteroidia > Chitinophagales > Saprospiraceae > UBA6168. The sequence goes on from JAIPBL010000015.1 coordinate 34,928, forward strand.
TGGAAGGCTGGTTTGGGCTTGGTGTGGAACAACTCGATGTGAATGCCGCTTCCGAGCTGCGATGTACTGCCGAAAATTTGGGAGGTGTGCCGCTGGGTGGCACAGTTAGCACACAATTGGTTACCAATGCTTGCTCCATGAATACCAACTCATCGCCAGCTTCGGCATTTGGCGTTCAAAAATCGGTCTGGTTCACCTTCTCGCCGCCGCCCACGGGCCATGTTTTCGTGCAAGGCACTAGCTCCGACCTTGACCCAATCGGCATCCAAATGGCTATTTATCTATCCTCGAATGGCGGGTGCCTGGGCACGATGATGGAGTTGGCAAGTCAATTCACTGCCGCTGACAACGACGAGGTGATTGAACTGCACTGCCTCGACCCCAACACAACGTATTTTGTAATGATTGACGGTGCAACCGGCCTCTTGAACACCGGGATATTCACCCTTTCCGTGACCGACGCTGGGAATGAAACCCCAACAACGACCTTAAATCCTGTAGTTTGTTTTGGGGAAACCTTTTCCGCTGGCGGCAATTCCTACAACCAAACTGGCATGTACGCCGACACGCTGCAACTGCCCGGTGGTTGCGACAGCATCGTTGTCACCGACCTTACTGTGCTTTCGCAAGTTCAAGTCAACTTGCAAGTGACCAATCAGGGCGCTGGCCTTGGCAATACCACTGGCGGGATGCAAGTAAACCCAAGCGGGGGGGATGGGGGCTACACGGTGCTTTGGTCAAATGGGCAAACGGGCACCACTGCTACCAACCTCGTTGGGGGCGACAATTTCTGCGTGACGGTTACTGACCAGAATGGCTGCGAAAATGACACCTGCATGATAATGCCCTACTACCTGAACTTCATCCCCTCTGCAACAGGTAGCAGTTTGCTCTGCAATGGAGACCAAAATGGAACCATCGAGTTTTCGGCCATCGGCGGGGTTGCTCCCTACCAGTTTGACTGGGAAAGTTTAAGCAGCAATTTGAGTGGCGCTGGCTTCATCCAAACCGACGGTCAGCTGATTTCCATTCCTGGTTTGCCCGGTGGGCAATACAGCATTCACATCTTCGATGTGGCTTTCGACACTACCGTTTTGGTGAACATTTCTGAACCAACATCATTGGTTGCCGACGTAATGTCGGTCACAAACGCCACTTGCTTTGGCGACTGCAACGGCGCAATAACAATTGACATTACCGGGGGTACCCCGCCCTACCTTGTCAATTGGGCAAACGGCAACACCACGGCCAATTTGACAAGTCTCTGTGCTGGAACCTACCAAGCCACAGTGTCCGATGCAAATGGCTGTACCAAGTTTGTCAGCCAGGACATCCTGCAACCTGTTCAGTTCACCGCCACGGCGTCGGAATTGCAACCCGTTTCTTGCTTTCAAGGCACCGACGGAAGGGCTAGGGTGACACCGAGTGAACCCGCCGCTTCCATTCTTTGGAGCAATGGCATGACCACTTCCACCATTTCTGGGTTGAATGGGGCTGTTTATACGGTCACCGTCACCAATTCAGCGGGGTGTACAGCCTCGGCAAGTGTGGTAGTTTCTGCGCCAACTGCGCCTGTGAGCGTGACCATCAACCAGCAGCAAGGCGTCGACTGCCAAGGAGAGAATTCGGGTATTTTGCAGGCAATGACCAGTGGGCCGGGCAACAATTTTATTTACGTTTGGAGCAATGGAGGCAGCCAACCAACCGCCTCAAGCCTCATCGCCGGCACCTATTCTGTGACGGTGAGCAATGAAAATGGCTGCTCCGCAACAGCCAGCGCCATGCTAACCCAGCCGACCCCAATTGTTGCGACAGCGACACCCAACGAAATCACCTGCCTCGACCTCCCGGATGCTGGCGCCATCAACGTGGACAATGTGACCGGTGGTCAACCCCCTTATACTTACTCACAGGATGGGGCTTCGTTTTTCACAAACCCCGTACTGACTGGCTATGCCGAAGGCCCAAACTCATTTTTTGTCATGGATGCAAATGGTTGTGTTTCGGAGTTTCAGGAGACCATAAACGGCCCAATTGAGTTGCTCGTTGACCTTGGCCCCAACAAAAGCATTGCACTTGGGGATAGCATAAAACTCCAAGCAACCGTCAACCAGCTCGTGCAAACTTATTCTTGGTCACCACCGGAAGGGCTTTCCTGCACGGATTGCTCAAGCCCAATCGCCTCGCCATTGGTGCCAGGCATGTACATAGTGGTTGTCACAACTGCTGATGGATGCAGCGCCTCGGGTGAGGTTTTTATTGAGGTAAAAAATGACCAGAAAGTCTTTGTTCCGAATGCCTTCAGCCCAAATGGGGATGGCCTGAACGATGAGTTCATGCCGTTCACGGATGGCTCGGTGCGACGCATCAAGTCATTCCGGATTTTTGATCGCCAGGGAAACAATGTTTATGATGGGAAAGACTTAATTCCTAATCAGCCGGGCATTGGCTGGGATGGCGTTTTTAAGGGGAAAGAGATGCAGCCCGCCGTTTTTGCTTGGCTCGCTGAAATAGAGTTCGTTGATGGCAAGTTGCTTGTTTACAAAGGAGAAGTCGTGTTGATTCGATGACTGATTGGGCATTTTGCCACAAAAAAATAACCGGGTTCGATGTGCATCGAACCCGGTTATTTTTTACGGCCTATTTTTTTGTTGCCTCGGCATTGACAACGCCTCCACTGATTTTTTCGCCGTCTTTGTACTCGTATTTCATGATGACCTCGCCTTTGTCGTTGTAAAAAATATTCTCGCCATCGAGCTTGTTATGCTTGTAGTTAAGCTCCTGCTGGACTACGTCCCTACCCTCGTAGTATTTTTTGAAATTGCCTTCTAAAATGCCCTCGACGAAGGTGCCCTCCTCCGTTTTTCGGATGTTTTTAAGCTTTGCAAAACGTCCATTCAGCACATTGTTGGTGTAACTGCACATGTGCTCCAAGTGGCCGTATTGTCCAAACTCGAACATCGGGCCGTTTGGCACCCCGTTCACATAGTTAGTAACAGATGCCGGCACGTCCCTGTCTTTGTGGTAAATGACCCACATGCCGTGCTTGTGGCCGTTGAGAATAGTACCCTCCTCCTTGATTTTACCTTTCACATCGGACAAGGTCGCCCTTTTCATGTCGGAACCGGGGATGTCAACAATGACAAAATCTTCAAGGTCAAGGGCTTGTGAAGTGGCTGGTTTTTGCTGGCAAGCGGTCAGAAAACCAACGAAAAAAGTCAGGAGAATTAAGATGCGCATGTCTGGATGATTGAAAATAAAATTGGAAAATAGCAACGGTTGGTTCTTCAAATGGCCTTTTTTCGCTTGGGCTTCTTGATTTCCGCCTTCTGGGCAAACTCAATGCCAGTCTCTAGCCACTCCTGCAATTGCTCCTCCGTCTCAAAACCCGGTTTTTCAACTTGAACGAATCCTTTCATCACCCGCCCGGTAAAGTCCATCTCCTTTGCAAAAGGCAATTGAAGCGCTGCCTCGTATTGCGCTGGGATGACACGAACCATCAGTTCGTCCTTGATGATGCCAACCGACATCTTGCCGTTAATCATGTAGGCAAGCCCACCAAACATTTTTTTCTCAACTACATCGGTACGGTAGTTAAGTGCAAAGCTGATTCGTTTCGCCAAGTCTTCGCAGTAGGCCATCTCTGGTTAATGTTGAGTTGATTCTTTTGTCAAAAGTAAACCGCACTCCGGTCCTTCTCCTGTGAGGAAAGAGGTGGGGATGCGAACTCCCCGCTCCACACAGGAGAGGGGCTGGACGAGTTACCGTTGATGGTTCAGCAGCCGCATCAAATCTTCCAGGTTCGATTCACTCACTGGAATCTCGGCTGCACCGATGCTTATCTGGTGGCTTCTGATGGACTCCACTTTGTGCACATTTACAATATAGGATTTGTGAACCCTGAAAAACTGCTTATCCGGCAATTTTTCCTCAATGCCTTTCAGGGTTGATTTTGTCAAAACAGGTCGCTTGGCCGTGGTCAAAAATATCTTCACATAATCCTTCATGCCTTCAATATGCGTGATGTCGTCCACCAAGATTTTCACCAGCGCATACTCCACGTTCACAAAAAAGTGCCTAGGCGCAATGTTGGTTTGCTCCGCAACAACAGGGGGTTTCTGCCTGAGTTGCCAGTTCTCATAAGCCTTTAAGGCTGCTTTCGTGAAACGCTCCATGCTCACAGGTTTCAACAGGTAGTCCACCACTTCCAGGTCGTAGCTCTCCACGGCATAGTTGGCATAAGCCGTCACGAAAATGACCATCGGCTTTTCCCGCAAACTGGCAAGGAACTTCGTGCCCAACATACCCGGCATCTGAATGTCGAGAAACATCAAATCCACCTCTTCCCGTTGCAGCACCTCCATCGCCTCGAACGGGTTTTTACAAGTGGCCACCAAGTCCAAAAAAGGCAATTGCTGCACGTTCTCCTCGATGAGCTTTCGAGCGAGGCTCTCGTCGTCAACGGCGATGCATTTTAGTTTAGTCATTGGTCAATAATTTCCTAAATCCACTTCGCAATTTCATTTAGTTCTGCTGGTGAAAATTCCAAATTATCCAAACAACCGATATTGTCGAGCATCTGTTTTGGGCTGCTTGCACCGACGAGCACCGTGGTAATTCGGGGGTCCTTCAAAAGCCAGGCAACGGCCATTTGGGCCAGGGATTGGCCTCGTTGCTTCGCAATTTCGTTGAGGTTCCGCACTTTTTCGAGCAATTCAGGTGTCAGTTTGTCTTTCGTCAAATACCGCCCATCTTTCACCATCCGGGAGTCTTCCGGCAAGCCCTTCAGGTATTTGTCGGTGAGAATGCCTTGCTCTAACGGACTAAACGCAATCGCTCCAACGCCTTGTTTTTCCAAAACATCGAGCAATCCGCCTTCCACCCAGCGGTCGAACATGCTGTACCTAGGCTGATGGATGAGCAGTGGCGTACCGAGGCTCCGCAAAATTTCAGTAGCTCGGTCAGCCTCAGCAGGCTGATACTGCGAGATTCCAACATATAAAGCCTTGCCCTGCCGAACGATATGGTCGAGCGCAGCCATTGTTTCTTCGAGTGGCGTATCCGGGTCTGGGCGGTGGTGATAAAAAATATCAACGTAATCAACGCCCATGCGTCGCAAGCTTTGGTCGAGGCTGGCGATGAGGTATTTTCGTGAGCCGAGCGTGCCGTAAGGGCCGGGCCACATGTCCCAACCTGCTTTGGTGGACAAAATCAGTTCGTCCCGGTAGGGTTTCCAGTCTTGTCGGAACAATCGCCCAAAACTCTCCTCGGCAGCACCATAAGGCGGGCCGTAGTTGTTGGCGAGGTCAAAATGAGTGATACCGTGGTCGAAAGAGATTCGCAGAATGCTACGACCATTTTCGAGGTTGTCGGTATGTCCGAAGTTGTGCCAGAGGCCAACAGAAAGCATGGGCAGCAGCAACCCGCTTTTCCCACAGCGGCGATATTGCATCTTGTCATAGCGGGTATCGCTGGCCCGGTAATGGCCGGGGTCGTATTTGTCGTTGATTTTCATCGAATCACAAGATTTTAGAAGTACGGTGAAGGTGGGGAAATCGAATGGGATTTTGAGCAGCCAAAAGAGAAAAAACGGAATTAGGCATGTAATTCAATGGACATTTTCACCTCAAACCATTCTCCATTCCTGCCGGTATTAAGCACATGTTTGTTGGGGTAAAGCAGTTCGAGGCGGCGCTGCACATTTCGCAAGCCAATTCCAGAAGCATTGTCCTTGTCCTCCGAAGCATTCCCAGCGGTTTTGTTTTTCACAGAAAAGGTCAGCAGTTTTTCTTCAATTCTTAATTGAATATCAATGATGGGTTCTGCTATCAGTCCAACGCCATGCTTGAAGGCATTTTCCACGAAAGGAATCATCAGCATGGGCTCGATGAGTTGGGAGCCGGGGCTTCCTTCAATGTTCATCCTGATGTCCACATCTTCTTCAAACCGGATTTTTTGCAATTCAACGTAGTTTTTCAAATACTCCAACTCTTTGCCCAATGACACCTGCGCATCGCCGGATTCATAAAGTAGGTACCGCATCAGTTCCGAGAGCTTGATGGTCACGGACTCTGCCTGGTTCGATTTTGAGCGGATGAGGTAAACGATGCTGTTGAGCACATTGAAAATGAAATGCGGGCTAATTTGAGAGCGGAGAAATGATAGCTCAGATTTGAGCCGCTCCTCCTGTTCTTGTTGCCTAATCTTTTCTTGCTGTAGCAATAGCTGGATAAATCCGTAACCAGTACTGATGGCCGTCACAAACAAAACAGGAACCACTGCCCAAAAAGCACTATGGTGCCGCTTTATGAGTTCGCTTGGTACAATCCATTCCTTGAAATAATTTTGAAATAAAGCAAAAACCACAATTAGGCCGAGCAGCGAGAGCAGGTAGGTGGCCATTCCTTTGCGCCGAAAAACACTGGGAATGAGCCAATCGGAATTGAGCAGGAACAAGGGGATATTTGTAAGCGCAACAGGTATGATTGCAATCGTAAACCTGTATCCACGCTCATTATCAGCATTGTTGAGGATGGGCAGACCAATCCAAACCGACCAAAGGACGAGGTGGAAGACGAGCTTGAAAAGCTGGTCGGACGATATTTTTGTACCCAAAATTTTCATGTGCGAATTCGTGGTTTCTATTCCGAATTGGCCCAAAATTAAGCTATTCGCTCACCCATTCGTTTGCGAAGCGACTAAGAAAGGCAATGTGGCGATAAAAGCTGTGATTCTGGCACCTAGTCACCTTAAATCTGTCAAAATCGGCATAGCTGCTGTTTTCATCTCCTCATATTCATGGTATGGCGATAACCTTTTTCCGCTTAGGGCGTTTCCTAGACCTTTGCCTACTGCAAGTAAAATCACCTAACTATTATCATGAAAAAATCACTTTTCTTATCCCTCCAATCTATTTGTAAACCAATCTTCTTTTTCCTGCTTGTTTTGTGCGCTTCACAACTGACTGCCCAGAACTGGCCGGGCGCACCCGGTGGAGGGGGTGGCATGGGCAGTGGCCAACAAATGAACATTGGCCATCTCTATGGTAAAATTGTGGATGAAAACAACAAGGGCGTCGGCTACGCCACGGTCCAGCTTTACAAAATGCAGTTCGACACCCTCTCAAAGTCAATGAACGAGGTGATGCTAACTGGCCAAATCACCGAGGACAACGGCGACTTCAGCCTTGAAAAACTGCCCGTCATGGGGGATTTCAACCTTAAAATCTCCTTTATTGGCTATGCAGAACTGACCCAGAAGGTCAGTTTTGGGTTCAAACCGGGTGGCGGCATGCCTGCTGGCGGTTTTGACAAGGACCTCGGCAATATCAAACTCGTTAATTCTGCTCAAACACTGGCCGAAGTGACAGTAACCGCCGAGGCCGCACAGGCGACTTTGGCCCTCGACAAAAAAGTGTACCGAGTTGACAAGGACGCCTCCGCAGCTGGTGGCAATGCACAAGATGCCCTCAAAAACGTTCCTTCGCTTTCAGTTGACCTTGATGGAAATGTTGCGCTGCGCAATGGTTCACCGCAAATCTTTGTCGATGGCCGACCGACCACCCTCAGCCTCGACCAAATCTCAGCGGATGCCATCGAAAGTGTGGAAGTCATCACCAACCCATCTGCGAAATACGACGCTGGCGGCGGCACGGCTGGCATCATCAACATCATTTTGAAAAAAGAAAAACGCCTGGGCTACAACGGTAACGTGCGGGTCGGCACCGACACCCGCAAGGGCTACAACCTCGGTGGCGACGTGAATGCTCGTGCGGACAAGACCAATATGTTTGTAAGTGGAAGTCTCAACCGCATGAAACGCTTCTCCAATGGAGAAACATACCGAGATAACCTGAGCGGTGAGCCGCTGACCAGCGTTACCCAAATCGCCGATGGCACCATGAACGGTTACTACGCAAATGGTCGAGCTGGTTTTGACTGGTTCATGGACAACCGGAATACGCTGACCCTTTCGGGCAGTTACACCCGTGGCCATTTTGAGCCAAAAGACGAGCTGACAGCCACCACCGACTCACTTTACGCCGTGCCGACTTTCAGTGAATACGTGCGGAATACCCAACAGGACCGCAACTTTCGCAACCTCGGCACTTCGGTTCAATTCAAACATTTGTTTCCAAAAGTGGGCGCAGAATGGACGGCAGATGTCAACTATAATCGGGTACGGTTCAAAGGAAACAGCGATTACTTGACTGTTTACGACACTGGAAATCAGTTTGTAGAGTTGCAAAGTGGCGATGGAAAGGGCCAATTCATGACATTCCAGACCGACGTTGTGAACCCCTTGAACGACAAGATGAAGTTGGAAGGGGGGGTACGTGCTGCTTTGCGCCGAAACAAAAACGACAACTACAACGCCCATCTTGATGAATTGGGTATCGAGGTTCAAGACTCATCACAGGCTGACCATTACAAATTCAGTGATGATGTTTACGCTGCTTATGGCCAGTTCAGTCACCAGTTTGAAACTTGGGGCTATCAAGTCGGACTGAGGGCTGAGAGCAGTTTGTATCAAGGTTCTTTGACCGACCAAGATTCTTCGTTTTCCATCGGCTTCCCTTTCAGCTTGTTTCCCAGCATGTTCTTGACAAAAAAACTGAACGACCTCGACAACATCCAAATCGCCTATACCCGCAGAATCAACCGCCCGAATTTTTTTCAGACCATGCCATTCACGGACTACTCCAATAAAGAAACGCTCCGCCGTGGCAACCCAGAACTGGAGCCTGAATTTGCGAATTCGGTGGAGGTCTCGTACCAAAATATTTTCAAAAACGGCCACAACTTGCTCCTCTCCGTTTATTATAAACGCAATTCAAATTTGATAACCTCTCAGTTTGAATCTGGCGAAAACCTGGAGGGAAACATTGTACCATTAATCACCTACGGCAACTCTAAAAGTAGCCAAGCCTATGGCGCAGAGGCTACCCTGAAAAATACGTTTTTCAAAATAATTGACCTGACCACCAACGTCAATGTTTACCAGTCGCAGGTGGATGCTACCAATTTTGCCGAAGGCGTGAAAATTGACCAGTTGAGTTGGTTTTTGAAGGAAAACCTGCAAATCAAATTGCCCGCTGGCCTTTCCATTCAATTGACCGGTGAGTACCGCAGCAAAGCCTCCTTTACCCCGGACAGTGGCAACCGGATGCCTTGGCAGCCCGGCCCGACCAACACGGCACAAGGCTACACGCTTTCCAATTGGTTCGTGGATGCTGCCATCCGCAAGGATATACTGAAGAAAAAAGGCTCGCTTACGGTGAACGTCAGCGACATCTTCAAAACCCGCAGGAACGGTACATACACCGAATCTGGCTTGTTCATTTTACAGGATTACCGCTACCGTGACCCACAGGTTTTCCGCATCAACTTCTCCTACCGTTTTGGTAAAATGGACACTTCCTTGTTCAAGCGCAAAAACATGCGGATGAACATGCAGGGCAACGACATGATGGGGTAAGAGGTTTGAGGTAATGAGGTCTGAGGTAGGGGCGGACTGCCAATACCTCAGACTTTTTTTTATTGATGTTGGGAAAAAAGTTTATCCTTGCTTTGCGTTTATTCAAAAAAACAAAAAACGATTCACATGAAAAAGAAAATTCTATTGGGCCTTCTGGCTGTCCTAGTTATCATCCAATTCTTCAAACCCGAACGAAACCTTTCCGGCGATGAAACCTACGGCGTGGCAACCAAGTATCCGGTGCCAGATGATGTGAATGCTATCCTGAAAAGCGCATGTAACGATTGCCACAGCAACAAGACCGAATACCCTTGGTATGCCAATATTCAGCCATCAGCTTGGTGGCTCAACAGCCATGTGAAGGGAGGCAAGCAACACTTGAATTTCTCAACTTTCACCAAATCTCGAGTAGCGGTGCAAAACCACAAGTTTGAAGAGGTGATAGATATGGTAAAGAAAAAGGAAATGCCCATCAGCAGCTACACTTGGTTTGGCTTGCATCCAGAGGCCAAGTTGACTGACGAACAGCGAGCAGTCATCACAGGTTGGGCGCAAGCCAATATGGACAGCTTGAAGGCCAATTACCCGGCTGATAGTTTGGTGATGAAAAGGCGGAAAAATTAACTACACTGTTTTTCTAGCCAACTTCTTCATGGATTCCAAGTCCAATACCCTCCAAGTTTGGAATAATATCGCCGCCGCCTATCAAGACAAATTCATGGACTTGGACTTGTACGATGATAGTTACGACGCTTTAATTCGGCTGATTGAAAAAAGAAATCCCAGCATCTTCGAAATCGGCTGCGGCCCGGGCAACATCACGAGGTACTTACTGAAAAGACGGCCCGACTTTCAAATCACAGGAATTGACCTAGCGCCAAACATGGTCAAACTGGCCGCAGAAAACAACCCAACAGCTCGGTTCGAGGTCATGGATTGCCGGGCAATCGGCAGCCTCAACGACCGCTACCATGCCATTGTCTGCGGCTTTTGCCTACCTTATTTATCAAAAGAAGAAACTGCAAAACTGATGAAAGATAGCGCCGCCCTGCTCAACACTGGCGGCCTGTTTTATTGCAGCGCAATAGAAGACGATTACGAAAAATCCGGCCTCGAAACCAGCAGCGACGGGCAGCACACCATGTATATTTATTGCCACCAAGCCGATTTCCTGATAGCAAGTCTAAATGAAAGTGGTTTTGAAATTGCCCACGAATTTCGAAAAGTCTATCCAAAATCCGATAGCACGACAGCTACCCACCTGATTCTCATTGCGAGGAAAAACGGATGATTAGGGGTAGGTCATTGGTCATTTGTCCCACCTCACCACCACCTCCTTCACATCCCTCGAATTCCCTCCGATGCCGATTTTGAACTCGCCAGCTTCCCAATCGTATTTCAGGTTATTGTCGTAAAACTTCAAGTCGTCCGTTGAAACGGTGAAACTGACCACCTTGCTCTCGCCGGGTTTAAGCATCACTTTTTGGAAGCCCTTCAACTCCTTCACCGGGCGGCTGATGCTGGCCACTGGGTCGGTAATGTAAAGTTGTACCACTTCTTCCCCGGCGTATTTGCCGACATTGCTCACCTTCACACTGAAGCCCAGTCTTGCATTGCCCTTAGCACTGGCAGTAAGTGGTTGCATTTCTTCGTAAACAAACGGCGAATACCCCATGCCGAAGCCAAACGGGAAAAGTGGGTCGTTGGAGCTATCGAGGTAGTTGGATTGGAACTTGGTCTGGTAGCTGCCCATGTAGGGCCGACCCGTTGGCTTGTGGTTGTAGTAAAGTGGAATCTGCCCAACCGAACGGGGGAAAGTTGCCGTCAATTTTCCACTGGGGTTCACGTCCCCGAACAGCACATCGGCGATGGCGTTGCCGGCCTCCGTGCCCGGTGCCCAGACGTTCAGTATCGCTGCGCAATGGGCGGCTTCCCACTCCAAAGTCAGCGGTCGTCCTGTGAAAAGCACGAGCACCACGGGCTTGCCTGTTTTCACCAACTCCTCCAACAAGATGCGCTGACTTTCCGGGATGCCAATATCCGTGCGGCTGCTAGATTCTCCAGTCATGCTCTCCGACTCGCCCAACACGGCCACGATGATGTCCGCCTTGGCGCTGGTTTCGAGGGCATTTCGGAGCAAAGTCTCTGGTGAAATAGGGTCGAGCGTCACCCTTGGCTGGTTGAAGAAGTTGAGGCGGTGGATGAACGAGGTATCATCCGTGATGTTGGCGCCTTTGGCCCAAAGCGTTGCTAATTGCGGAGCAACATTCATCACGCCCTCCTTCACGCTCACCGACTTCTCCCACTCGCCACCGATAACCCAAGTGCCGAGCATGTCCCGGTGGTTGTCGGCAAACGGGCCGACGAACGCCACGGTCTTGCCCGTTTTAGCCAACGGCAAAACCTGGTGCTCATTTTTCAACAAAACAAAGCTGTGTGCCGCAATCTCACGTGCAGCCTTCCGGTTTTCAGGTGTCATGATTTCTTTGGCAGGGCGGCTGGCGTCCAAGCGGCGATAGGCGTCTTCGAAGAGACCCATCTTCCATTTTGCTTCCAAGATGCGACGGCAAGCCAGGTCTATCTCCGCCATTTTAACCTTGCCCTCGTTCAGCGATTTTTTGAGGGTGGTTAAAAAACCTTCGCCGACCATGTCCATGTCCACCCCAGCTTTTAGGGCAAGGGCCGAAACGGTCTGCAAGTCGCCGAGGCCATGCGCCGACATCTCGTTGATGGCCGTATAGTCCGTCACGACAAAGCCTTTGAAGCCCCATTGAGTTCTGAGCAAATCGGTCATCAACCAACGATTTCCGCTGGCAGGCACCTCATCCACGACATTGAAGCTGGTCATGATGCTGCCCACGCCAGCATCCACGGCGGCTTTGTAGGGCGGCAAATAGTAATTGTACATGGCGCTTCGGCTCATGTCCACGGTGTTGTAGTCACGTCCAGCCTCGGCTGCGCCGTAAAGCGCATAGTGTTTCACGCAGGCCATCAGCGAGTTGTTTTTGGACAAATCATCGCCCTGGTAGCCGTGTACCATCGCCTTCGCAATTTGGGAGCCGAGGTAGGGGTCCTCGCCGTTGCCCTCGCTGATGCGACCCCATCGGGGGTCACGGGCGATGTCCACCATGGGCGAAAATGTCCAGTTGAGGCCCTCGGCGGTAGCTTCCTGCGCCGCAATCCTGGCGTATTGTTCAATCAATTTCATGTCCCAGGTGGCAGAAAGCCCCAGTGGTATGGGGAAAATGGTCCGGTGGCCGTGAATCACGTCGAGGCCAAAGAAAAGCGGGATTTTCAGGCGGCTGTTTTTCATGGCGATGTCCTGAATCGCTTTCATGCGCACGGGGTCATGCGCCCCGAACATGCCACCAACCTGGCCACCCTTGATTTTTCGCTCGGTATCCGAACTAACCGAAGTACCAGTGGGCACATAGCCAGTAACCACCAGGTTAAGTTGTCCGATTTTCTCTTCGACGGTCATTTTTTTCATCAGTCCGTCAATATGGGATTTCATCTTGGCGTCTTGGGCAGTCACCCATTGCGCAGCGAAAAAGCAAAGGCAAAGGAGGGTGGCGTAGGTTCGTTTCATGATGTTGAGTTTGAAATGGTGGAAATGGTGTTGCAGGCAGGGCTGGTCTTGTTGGATGCAATGGTCGGGGATTTGGGGGAGACTACCAAAGGGAAAGGAGAAAAAATGATGGGGAGTTGGCAGGTCGTCATCCCTTCGCTGGTTCATGGCTGGAGACTTGAAACATCGGGTTTGTGTTTTTCTAATGACATATAATGTTTGCACTCCCGCCCGTGCCGCCCTGCGGTGGCTTTTGTGGGTTGGGCTTGGTCGGGAGTGCATTGTTTAGTGCATTTTATTTAATTTCAAACTTGGGACACCGTTCAGTGAACACTCATCTTTATTTCCGGTCATAATTACAAACTGTACCTCATCAACTCCGCCACCGCTACCTGGTATTCCCGCTCCGTTTCCAGGTAATGCAGCAAAGCATTTTGGTAAAAACTCGTCTCCAAAAAATATTCAATCACCGTGATTTCACCCAACCGCAATGCCTTGTCCAGCAATGCCGTATTGCTCACCGATGCAATGGTACTGCGGTATTCATCCAGTGATTTCCGGAGCGCAGCCTGTCGGTCGTACAGTTCTTTTATTTCAAAAAAATGCTCGTTCAGGTGGTCTTGCAATTGCAAATCTGCAAACAGTACCTGCGATTGTTGCGCCTCCCTTCTGTATTTCTGCTCCCAAATCGGCAGCGTCACCCCCGCATGGATGCCGTTGAAACGTTGCCCCAAAATCCCCTGATAATGATAGCCCGCCTCGAACTTCGGCAGCCGCCAAGTCTTCGCCAATTCCAATTGTTTTTCAGCGATGCGCTTTTCCTGTTCCAAGGTTTGGCGCAGCGGGTCGGCGGCTTCGTATTCTTTTTCGACGATTTCAAATGCCTGAATTTCAGGCAACGGCGGGTAAACTGTATCGGAAAAAACGATTGCTTCACCGCCATTCAACTCAATCAAATGCATTTGCAGTTTTTGGATTTCCACATTGTTCTGCTGCTGCATCTGGTTGATTTCCAAAAGTTGCAACCTCGTTTTGTTCACATCCAAAATGTTGCCGTCGCCTCGGTCAAGTTTGGTTTGAAAATCCCGTTGCAGTTTTTCCAAGTCCAGTTTCCGGCGGTCGAGCTGCGCTTGCAACTTATTCCGATAGACCATTTCGAGGCAGACCAATTTTGCTTCCTGCAACACATTCTGCCGATGGGCGGCGATTTCCGATGTGGAAACTGCGCCCTGCACCGCCGCCAATTCCCGCCGCTTTTTGTACGTCGTTGGAAAATCGAAGGGTTGTACGGCGATGAAATCCTGCTGGTCACCAGCCGCAGCAGGCGAGCCAACCAGGTATTCATATTGCACCGTCGGGTTCGGCAAAGTCAAACCCGTTTTGAATTCCAGTTTTTTGGCTTCCCAAAACTGGCGGTCGGCGACGAGGCTTTTGTTGTTTTTTTCAACTGAAGCCAAAACGGTTTCGACATTCGATTGACCGTTGGCATTGGCCCAAAATGCCAATGCCAACAGTTTCAAAAACATGATTTTATAGTTCATTTCAATGCTTTTCTATTGGTGAGAAAATAGACCACTGGCACAATGAAAACATTGAGCAAAGTGGACGTGAGCAAGCCGCCCAAAATGACTTTCGCCATAGGGCTTTGGATTTCGTTGCCCGGCAGGTCGCCTGCAATCGCCAGCGGTATGAGCGCAAGCCCTGCTGTTAAAGCCGTCATCAAAATCGGCGAAAGGCGGTCAACCGAGCCTTCCATGACCGTTTCGAGGAGCGGTTTGCCTGCTTCCTGCAAGGTTTTGTAGCGGCTGACGAGCAAAATCCCGTTGCGGGTCGCCACGCCGAACAGCGTGATGAAACCGATAATCGCCGGGATGCTCAAAATGCCAGAGGTTATCCAAATACTGAAAACGCCGCCAATCAATGCCAATGGCAAATTCAACAGGATGATGGATGCCGTTTTCAGGTCTTTGAACTCCTGAAAAAGCAAGAGGAAAATCACCAAAAGCGAGAGGAGCGAAGTCGCCAAAAGCGTTTTCGAGGCTTCGGCTTCCGCCTCGAACTGTCCGCCGTATTCGATGCGGTAGCCTTCGGGAAGGATGACTTTTTCCGCCACCACTTTCTGGATTTCATCCACGGCGGATTTTTGGTCACGGCCCGCCACGTTCACGGAAACTACCGTTTTGCGCTGCACGTTTTCCCGGTTTATCGTGTTCGGACCGGAGGTGCTGACAACATCGGCGACGTAGGAAAGCGGTATTTTTTGCCCGTTTCCAGCGTCAATCATCGTGTTTCGGATGTTCTCGATGTTGCCCCGGTTGGCATCGTCGAAGCGCAAAATCAGGTCGAAACTTTTGTTGCCCTCATAAATCTCAGACACTTTTTCGCCCGCAAACGCCACGTCCACGAACTCGTTGAACTGCCCAATAGAGATGCCGTAGTGGTTCAGCAAATCCCGTTTCGCCTTGATTTGCACCTGCGGGATTTCGATTTGCTGCTCCACGCTCAAATCCACCAGCCCCGGAATGGGCGTAATGGCTGCCTTGATTTCGTTGGAAAGCGAAAAGAGTTTGGCCAAATCTGTCCCGAAAATCTTGATGGCAATATTAGCCCTCGTGCCGCTCAGCATGTGGTCAATCCGGTGCCCGATAGGCTGCCCGATGGTGATGTTCACGCCCGAAACATTGGCAAGGTGCGTCCGCACGTCTTCCATGAATGCTGCACGGCTGCGGTCTTTCAGCAAAAACGGCGCATCAATTTCGGCGGCGTTCACACCTTGGGCGTGTTCGTCGAGTTCCGCCCGGCCCGTGCGGCGGGTCGTCACTTGAATTTCGGGGACTTTCAACAATTCCCGCTCGACGTGCGAGCCGATTTTGTTGCTTTCCTCCAAAGAAATGCCCGGCAAACTGACCGCCGAAATGACCAGCGAACCTTCGTTGAACTCCGGCAAAAAACTCCTGCCCAATTGCGTAAGCGCAAAAACCGCCACGGCCAATAGCAAAACTGAGGCGACGAGTACGGCGGTTTTGGCTTTCATCACGCCTTTCAAAGCCCTTGAATAGCCATTTTGCAAACGCTGCACGAGCCAGCTTTCGCCGTGCTGCTTTTGCAACATTTTTTCATTGGTCAAGAGATAACTGCCCAAAACAGGGGTCAATGTGATGCTCACGACCAACGAGGCAAACAGCGAAACGATGAACGCAATGCCCAGCGGAGCGAGCAGTTTGCCTTCCATGCCCGACAGGAAAAACAGTGGTACAAACGCCACGATGATGATGAACGTGGCATTGATGATGCTCGTCCGGATTTCCACAGAGGCATCGAAAACGACTTTCAATATCCCTTTTCGTTCGCTTTCGGGTAGGGTAGCGTTCTGCTTCAGGCGTTTGAAAACATTTTCCACGTCAATAATCGCATCGTCCACGAGTGCGCCAATGGCGATGGCCATACCGCCGAGCGACATAGTGTTGATGGTGAAGCCGAGCCATTTCAGGGTCAAAATTGCGGCGATGAGCGAAACCGGGATTGCCAAAAGTGAAATCACGGTTGCCCGCCAGTTCATCAAAAACAGGAACAGGATGACGACTACGAAAATGCTGCCCTCCAGCAAGGTCTTGTTGATGTTGGAAATCGAGGCGTTGATAAAATCTGCCTGCCGAAAAATGCGGGTGTTGATTTTGACATCGGCGGGCATGTTTTTTTGCAAATCCAAAATCGCCCCGTCAATTTTATCGGTCAACAAAAGCGAGTTCGTGGCGGGCTGTTTCATCACGGTCATGATGACGGCAGGTTCGCCCCGGAGTGAGCCGTCGCCGATTTTTGGGGCGGCGGCGATTTTGAGCGTCGCCACGTCCTCGATTTTGACCACGCCGGCCGCCGTCGTTTTGATGACCGATTTTCCGAGTTCCGCCAAATCGCTCGTCCTGCCCATGCCCCGCACGATGTATTCGTTGCCAAACTCGTTCATGAAACCGCCCGACGAATTGCCGTTGGCTTCTTCGCAAGCCTTCACCAGTTCGGCGAGCGACACGCCAAATGCGCCCATTTTTTGCGGCGAAGCCAAAATCTGGTACTGTTTGTACTCGCCGCCGATGACGACGACCTGTGCCACGCCGCCCGTTGCGAGCAATCGGGGGCGCAAATTCCAGTCGGCGATGGTGCGCAAGTCCATTTGCGAAGTCGAGTCTGCCGTCAAACTGATGAGCATGATTTCGCCCATGATGCTCGCCTGCGGCGCCATGGTCGGGTTGCCCACGCCCGTCGGGAGGCGTTCGGCGACGGCGATGATTTTTTCGTTGACGATTTGCCGTGCCTTGAAAATATCGGTGTTCCACTCGAATTCAATCCAGACAATCGAGATGCCCGCCGACGAGGACGAGCGCACCCGCCGGACGTTGGTCGCACCGTTCACCGCCGTTTCGAGCGGGAAGGTGACCAGTTTTTCGACCTCCTCCGGCGCCATGCCGTGCGCTTCGGTCAGCACGACGACGGTGGGGGCGGTGAGGTCGGGGAATACGTCCACCTCCATCTGCGAGGCGACGTAGGAACCGAAAACGATGAGCAGCACGATGGCCACTATCACCAGCAATCGGTTGTGCAGTGAGAAATCTATTATTTTATTGAGCATGGCTTTGGGGTTTTAATGTTCGTGACCATGCGCCGGGAGCGTACCCGAAGCGGTGGACAATTTGATTTGATAAGCGCCTTTCGTCACCACCCGTTCGCCCTCGGCGATGCCCGAAAGCACCTGCACATTCATGCCGTCCGATGCGCCGGTTTTGAGTTCCCGCTTTTGGAAACTCTCGCCCCCCGTTTGGACGTAGGCGTAAAAAATGCCCTGTTCTTCCAGCAATGCCGAGGTCGGAATAACCAGTGCGGACTTTGTTTCAGACAACAAAAACACCTCGACCACCGAGCCGGGGACGAAGTTGCCCACATTGTCAATCTCGAAATGGATGGGCAAAAATGGTGAACCAGCGTCCGCCGATTTCCCGGTGGAGACGACCCGCCCGTTCAGGTTTTTTGTACTGAAAACCTGCCCGCCATCGGCGGTCTTGAAATTGGCAGCGGTGAACGAGGCGAGTTTCGGGAAATATTTTTGAGAAACATCAGCCCGCAGCAAGAGCCGCTTGTTTTTGGAAATGGTCGCCAATGGTTGCCCTGCGTTGACGAACTGCCCGTTTTCGACCAGCACGTTTTTCAAAAAACCACCCATCGGGGCAGTAACACTTTGCCGGTTTTGGTTGAAATTTTTGGAAACGGACACGTTGGCGACTTGGGTTTGGGCATTTTCGAGCTGGCGTTTTGCCTCTAAAAACTCTTTTTCGGAAATGATTTTGTCTTTCACCAGTTCGCTTGCCCGCTCGAAGTTCTTTTTGGCGCTCGCCAAATCGTTCTCTGCTTGCGTGACGGCTGCGCCCAAGTTGCTCTGCACGACTTCGTTGCTTTTTACGGTGAACATCGGCGCACCTGCCCCAACGACGCTTCCCGCTACTTGGTTTTTCCCTGTAAAAGTCACGATGCCGCTGATTTGAGCAATCATCACGGCTTCGTCGCCGGGGGCTGCGAGGATTTGCCCGCTTGTTTTCACCACCTCCGAAAAGGGCTGGACTTTCGCTGGCGTATTGGCGAATTCGACTTTCCAAGCCTGTTCTTTCAAGTAGGAAACGTCGTTGGCGCCACCTTCTGCGGCGGGTTGCTTTTCAATCGCCGTTTTTTCATCCGCAAAAACCTCCACGTTTTCGATGGTGATTTTGTCAGTAAATGCTGGCGTCTTGATGTCAAAAACGAGGTTATAAATTCCCGCTTTTTCAGGGGTCAAGCGAAGCCGGAAAATGCCCGGTACTTCAGGCTTGTCGGCAGTGATAGACTGTGTTTTCCCATTGCTCGACAAAGTGAGGGTAATGGTGCCTTCCCCAATGGCCGTGAATAAGTTGCCAAGTGCCGTGAAATGGGCGGCAAAACGGCTTTCCTGCCCTTCGACGAGAGGCTTGAACTCTACGAAAAGCTCTGTTTTGTCAGAATAAAGCGTGAATGCGAGCGCTTCCAGAGAAGGCTCGGCAGGTGTGATGTGGTTGCCCGCAGCGTCGTGGGCGTGTTCACCTTCTACGTCGTGCGAGTGGCTACAGCCAATTAGGATGCACGAAATGACTGCCAATGGCAGCATGATATTTTTCATTCTTGATGAATTTTAAATCAATGGATAAAACCGAGAACCCTTGCTGCGCAGGCGGCAAAGGAGGTCTGTTTTGAAAAAATGAATTGGAAAAAACCGCTAACAAAGGCGGTGCAAGGGCAGGAGGCTATGCTTTGGGCGGCTGCCAGATATTGTCCAAGTAGGAGGAGGAATGCCAATGTTCTGAGCGTCCGGTCACTGGGCTGGAAAAGGTTTTCCATGTCAGCAATGTCCCGATTCCTACATATTGAGGCACAAGGCAAGGGGATTGCGGCGCTAAATTTTGATGGTCGTGGTGGTGCTGGAAGGGCAGGTTTTTGTGCTCGTTGTGGTCGGCTTCGTGGTGATGGTGGTCGGAATAGTGCAACTTCACAAAACCAGCAATGCCAATGTTTTCCTGATCGCAGGTAAGATGGTGGAGAAAATGATGAAAAAATGCGCCCATTTTGAAGATGGTCTGCATTCCCTGATTGCTCGGCGAACTGGTCGCCAAAATCTGGAAGGCAAGGAATATGGGCAGGAATTTTTTCATTTCAGGGGCAAAGATAGTTGATTGGGGTTTTTTGCATTGGTTTGTTTTGTTATTATATTTTTCATAGCACTGAAATGCTCCACTCCCGAAAACAATTAAGCAGAACCCGAATTTGTATTCCAATCCTCCAGCTTTCCAAACCCTTCCCCCAAAAATAAAAACCCAGCATCACCGCCAGGCTTAAATATCGAATCATGAGTAGAATCATGCTTTTATACAGTGCGCACCAGTGCTACCGTGAACCGGTGGCAGGTCGGTCACCTGGTTAAGCACCGTCAACAGCGCCTGTGGGCCAGGGCCTACTCAAAATCATAATACAGCAAGTATTTCTTGCGCACCAATTTGAATCGCCGCAGCCCATCCTGCCAGCCCAACCGTATTTCCGCTTCTGTTTTCCCATCCACGATTTGCTGTTTCAATTCCGGCCCTCCTGCCAAGGCATCAAAATGGGCCGTTTTCAAAAAGAAGTTCGCCTTGTCGGGATAGTTTTTGTAAAAATCCAGCAGGTAACCCAGGTTCAGTTTTTTTTGCTGGCGCAATGAGTCGAGGGGAAGCCCGCTCAGGTCGTAGCCACGGCACAGCTTGCCTTGCTGAGGTGGTTTTTTGGCACCCTCCATTGGCTTGGGCGTGAAGGTAAAATCACCCACATTGGCTCCCGGCGCACCAAATACCTGGAACTGTTTGTCCGTGCCCCGCCCCACGCTCACCACCGTTCCTTCAAAAAAACAGAGCGAGGGGTACAGGTAAATGGCCGTCATATTGGGCAGGTTGGGGGATGGCTTCACGGGCAAGTTGTAAAAACTGCGGTGGTCATAGCCAGTACAAGGGATTACCGTCAGGTCGCATTTGATACCATTGGCCAGCCAGCCCTCACCGTTCACCATCCGGGCATACTCGCCGATGGTCATGCCATACACCACGGGCACTTCGTGAAGCCCAACGAACGAGGCATGGCTTTTTTTCAAAACAGGCCCATCCACATAGTGACCGTTCGGGTTTGGGCGGTCGAGGACGAGGAGCGGGACGTTGTTTTCTGCACAAGCCTCCATCACGTAAGCGAGCGTACTTATGTAGGTGTAAAAACGGGCTCCCACATCCTGAATATCGAACAGCACGAGGTCAACGCCTTCCAGCATTTCTGGGCTGGGCTTCTTGTTGTCGCCGTAAAGGGAGACGATGGGCAAGCCCGTCGAGGCGTCTTTGCCATCCTTTATCTTCTCGCCATCGCTAGCAGCACCTCGGAAGCCATGCTCTGGGGCAAAAATTTTCACCAAACTCACGCCCGAACGAAGCAAGGTGTCCACCAGGTGAGTATTCTCCACTATCGAGGTCTGGTTCACCACGGCAGCAATTCGCTTGCCCTTGAGCAGGGGCAGGTACTCCCCTACCCGCTCGGCGGCTGGCACTGGAAGGCCACTGACCTGCGACTCGACTTTGGTGGTCGGCAAGCCGTTACTATTTTGGCTATTTTTTTGGCCACAAGCCAAAAAGAACAAAAAAACTAAGACTGGAATTGCAACAATTGTTTTTAACTTTACCATCAATTTGTTTTATTTTGCTTTGTAATGGAAACCAAGTATGCAATAGTAGATATCGAAACGACCGGAGGTCGTGCCGCTCGGGATAAAATTACGGAAATCGCCATTGTCCTTCACAATGGTACGGAGGTATTGGAAACTTTTGAAACGCTCTTGAACCCTGAAACAACCATCCCCTACGGCATCACCGAATTGACTGGCATCAACAACGAGATGGTATTGGATGCTCCCAAGTTTTACGAAGTCGCAAAAAAAATCGTGGAGATGACCGAAGGTGCCGTTTTTGTCGCCCACAATGTCCGTTTCGATTACAGTTTTATCCAGGAGGAATTTCGGCGGTTGGGCTTCACGTACTCCCGTCGGCAGCTTTGCACCGTGCGGTTGGCAAGGAAGGTTTTTCCGGGTTATCGCAGCTACAGCCTTGGCAATTTGATTGCATCAATGGGCTTGACAGCTGGCGACCGACACCGGGCCATGGGCGATACCATCGCCACGGTTGATTTGTTTGAGCGCATCCTCGCCCAATCGGGCACAGCCACCAAAGAAATCCGGCAGATGGTTAACCTTGGGGTCAAAGAGTCCAAATTGCCCAAGAACTTTAGCCTTGAAAAAATGCACAGCCTGCCCGAAGCCTGTGGGGTTTACTATTTTCACAATGAAGCTGGCGATGTGGTGTATGTGGGTAAAAGCCTGAATATCAAGAAACGGATAGCAGAGCATTTTTCCAACCAAACTGAAAAAGCGGCCAAGCTACAAGCGCAAGTGGATGATGTCTCTTGGGAGGTGACGGGCAGCGAGTTGGTGGCACTGCTCAAAGAATCGCACGAGATAAAAAAGTTGCGACCTCCCATCAACCGGGCGCAAAAAGTCCGAGAATACCCTTTTGTTATCCATTATTTTGAAAACCAAGCTGGATATCTCTGCTTTGATGTCGCAAAGCCAACCTTGAAGACTCGAAAAAACCTGCAAATCATTTCAGCCTACCAAGACCTCGCACACGCAAAAGGATGGTTAAAAGGCGCCCAAAAACGCTTCAACCTCTGCCTACGACACTGCCACCTTGAAGACAGGAACGGCCCTTGTTTCGACTACCACCTTAAGCAATGTTTTGGTGCCTGCACTGGAGAAGAAACTGCCGTGGATTACAATGAACGTGCTCAAGCTGCGCTTTTGGCCCTTGATGAAAGTTTGCTGGAACAAGATTTTTTCTTGATTGATAAAGGAAGGACGCCAGAGGAGAATGCTGTGGTCTTGGTAAAAGGCGGGGAGTACAACGGCTACGGATTCGTCAATATGAGTGAAGTGGATGCCAATGATTTCGAGGGATTGATGGTAGCAATTGATCCATTTGACAGCAACCCAGAGGTTAAGCGGATTATCCGGCGATTTCTGGCTGGCCGCCATGCGCTCCGCATCATCAAGTTCTGAAAAACAGCCCATAAAAATGGCTTGGCAACTACAGTTGCCAAGCCATCCATTCTAATGTTTCAAAGTATTTACAGTGACTTTCCTAGCTTCTGAAGAAGCATGTAGTAAAATACCGCCCGGTGTTTCTGGTTAGCGTTGTACTCAGCGCAAACAGCTTTGATGGCAGTGTCCATGGCAGCTTCATCAGTCATGCCGAGCTTCTTGGTTAGGAAGTTGGCTTTAACTCTGTCCAACTCTTTTGGGTCAGAGCAAGATACCAACGAGGCATCCTTTAAATAGATAGAAGGGCCAAGTCCTTTTGCAACTTTAGTTAGCTGATCGGCATTGACTGCACTTTTGCTAACTCCTTTAAGCGCATCCTGGTACTTAACCATCATTTCATCGAATTTGCTCATAGAAAATAATGTTTTATGGTGAAAAAAAAGGTTTCGGTGCGAAGGTAACAACAAATATGCAGTCACCAATGAATCCAGCCTTATTTACAAATTTAATTTTGTAGGATGTAAATATTTCATTTGTACCATGCTGCAAAACATGGAAACAAGACATCGGGTGAGGAGCTAAGTACCAGTTTTTACGACTAGCACAGTATAAGATTTGGTTTCATGATTTTTAGCCCGCCTTTTTCAATTCCTCAATCGCATGGTTTGCTGCTCTAGCTGTTAATGCCATGAAAGTCAGCGACGGGTTTTGCGTAGCGGTAGATGTCATGCAAGCACCATCACTAACATACACGTTCGGACAGGCGTGGAGCTGGTTCCATTTATTCAAAAGTGAAGTCTTTGGGTCGTGTCCCATGCGCACTCCGCCCATTTCGTGGATGTCCAAGCCGGGCGATTGTTCAGTATCTCTTGTTTGAATATTGGTGAATCCCGCCTTTTCGAACATCTCGGTAAACTGCTCGAAAAAATCCTTTATCATTTTCTCGTCGTTGTCGTCATGGACAACGTTGATTCGGAGTTGGGGGATTCCCCAAGCATCTTTTTTCTCATCGTCCAATTTAACGAAGTTGGTTTTCTTCGGAATGGTTTCGCCCATCATGCCTGAGCCTACGCTCCAACCACCATAGCCCTTGCTGCTAAGTAAGTTGTCCGCCAATTCCTTCCCAAAACCGTTGTTGTTCACCTCCGGGTAGCGCATGGCCTGAAAAGTGGAAGCATAACCTCTAAGGAAATCTGTTTCCTGTTTGTAAACATTGCGGAAGCGAGGGATATACGCACCCATCACCCGCCTCCCCTCGGTTTTGAAATCCTGGTGGCCTTCGTGATCTCCCCAAATTTTTGCCCTGTAATTGTGGAATGCCACGTATTTGCCCAGAAGTCCGTTGTCGTTGCCCAGCCCGTTGGGGAATCGGTCAGATTTCGAGTTCAACAACACTAAATTGGAGTTGAGCGTAGAAGCATTCAGGAAGATGATTTTGGCAAAATATTCAGTCGTCTCCTTCGTCTCGGCATGAATGACCCGCACGCCAGTTGCCCTGTTTTCTTTTTCATCAAAAATGATGGAATGCACGACGGAATGGGGTTGCAAGGTGAAATTCCCAGTCTTCATGGCCCAAGGGATCAGCGTCGAATTGGCGCTAAAATAGCCGCCGAAAGGACAGCCACGCTGGCAGATGCTGCGGTTTTGGCAAAGCGTTCGGCCTTGTTGCTTGAAAATCTCCCGCTCCTCGGTAAGGTGCGCGCAACGTGAAAATATCAGGTGCCGGTTTTTGAAGTTTTTTTTGAGGGAATCCTTGAAATGCTCCTCCACACAGGTGAGGTCCCAGGGTTTTAAGAAGTCGCCATCCGGCAAGGTATCCAGCCCATCATGGTTGCCCGCCACGCCGATGAACTGCTCCACATGGGTGTACCATTTCTCCAAGTCCTTGTAGCGGATGGGCCAGTCCACAGCAAAGCCATCACGTGCTGGCCCCTCAAAATCGAAGTCGCTCCAGCGCTGGACGTACCTGGCCCACATGAGCGACTTGCCGCCTACTTGATAGCCTCGAATCCAGTCGAATGGTCTGTCTTGGATATAGGGATGCTCGGTGTCCTTCACGAAAAAGTGCATGGCGTCCTCTTTGAACGCATAACAGCGACTGATGACGGGGTTCTCTTTTGCCACTTCGTAGGGGATGCGGCCACGGTGCTTGAACTCCCAAGGTTGTATGCCGGTGGTTGGGTAATCTTTAATATGCTCCACGTTTCGTCCCCGCTCCAGCATGAGTGTTTTTAGGCCATTTTCGCTGAGTTCCTTGGCAGCCCAGCCGCCTGTCATGCCCCCACCTATGATGATGGCATCGAAATGATGGTCTGTTGTGTTAGGCATTTTGCTTTTTAGATTTGAATGTTGGAAATTGAAGTTTAGAGACAATCTATACCTACCCTGTCGCCACACAGCCCTTAAAATAACCCGGCGCAAACTCCCATCCGGTGATATTTTTCATAAAAAATTCTGATGAGGTAAAATGCTCAACGGTCATTTTCCTGGCAGTGTCATAAAAGAACTTCAAAGGTTCAGACACACCATTTTCACCGGATAATTGTTTGAGAATTTCGGCCTGTTGGTCTGTTCCAAGTGCTCCAAAATCGGCCTTATATTTCTTATTCACCAATGCTTGAAGCGCTGTCAGTCCCAATTCGAATTGTTGGACGTCAGCCGGGGAGTGACAGTTGTTCAGTACCGTCAAGATAAAATCTGGCGTCGTTTCTGGGGTGATGATGCTCGTTTTTTCCTTCGGCAACAAAGCATTGGTAAAATCTTCGAACAATCGCCTTTGTTTATTGGTGAGGGAAATGTTCTCATAAACTGGACCAGACGGTTCTGCACCACAGCTCGGTAAGATTGCCGCACCCGATGAGATGATGACGAGGTGCTTTAGGGCTTGGCGTCGTTTCATGTTCCTATCATTTTAGAGAATGACTGTGAAGGGCGAGATAAAAAATCGAATCGCTCACCTTGATTTTTAAGCTTCACCCAAAAAAAAAATCAGGCGGCAAAATATCCAAAATCTTTTAAACCTACGCCATTTTGAAGCTTATAACCAAAACGGATGTAATGCCCCAACTCCGCTCCTATTGCTAAACCCACTATCCATCGGAATCATCGGTTCTGGTTACAAAGTCTGAACGAATCCGTCGAAAACCAAAAAACTGCGCACATAAAAAAAGGGCCATGAATTTCTTCATGACCCTTAGTCAGTCGGGGTAGCAGGATTCGAACCTGCGGCCCCCTGTTCCCAAAACAGGTGCGCTAACCGGACTGCGCTACACCCCGAAACCTCCATTCGGAGGGGTCGTTGGATTTGTACCAGCGACCCTTCCGCTTTAAATTCAAAGCCACAACATTTTGTGGAAAGAAGTCTAGGGTGTCAAACGAAAGCAACTTAAAAAGGTTGCGGTGAGACCGGGATTCGAACCCGGGGTACCAGTTTCCCAGTACGACAGTTTAGCAAACTGTTGGTTTCAGCCACTCACCCATCTCACCGTACTTTTGCGGAAGCGGGTGCAAAGGTAAATTTAGTTTTCACAAATCCAAATCTAACATTTGCACTTTTTATTAAATTTCTTCACGGCAATGGCAAAACCCCTACCAATTATTTTTCGTTCAGCGTCAAACGAATTTTTTTCTCCAGTTCTGAAACCGTATCCTTGAAAACCAAGTCCGTTTCCATTAAATCTTGCACCGTTTTAATAGAGTATATCACAGTGCTGTGATCGCGTCCTCCAAACATCTCTCCAATATTTTTCAAGGACTTGTCTGTCAAATTTTTTGCGAGGTACATGGAAAGTTGGCGTGCTATCACAATTTGTCGCTTGCGAGTCTTTCCACCCAGTTTCTCAACTGGTAGGTCAAAATGGTCTGCAACTAGATTTTTGATGAATTCAAGCGTAATTTCTTTGTTGATTTGGGTTACAAAATTTTTCACGACTTCCTTTGCCAAATCCACGTCAATCTCCCGGCGGTTAAGGGACGATTGGGCAATAACCGAAACAAGCACTCCTTCCAATTCCCGAATGTTGTTTTGGATGTGGTAGCAAATAAATTCTACCACACTGTTCGGCAATTCAACACCTTCCCTGTTCATTTTTGATTCCAAGATAGCTACACGAGTTTCAAAATCAGGCACTTGCAAATCGGCAGAAAGCCCCCATTTAAAACGTGAAATCAAGCGCTCCTCCATTCCGTCAAGGTCTTTAGGAGGCCGGTCGGAAGTCAAAATTATTTGCTTGCCGCCTTGGTGTAGTTGGTTGAAGATGTGGAAGAAAATCTCTTGTGTTTTCTGCTTGTTTGCCAAAAACTGAATGTCATCAACAATTAACACATCTACCATTTGGTAGAAGTTTACAAAGTCATTGACTGCGTTGTTCTTGATGGAATCAATGATTTGCCCTGTGAATTTCTCGGAAGAAACATAGAGCACTGATTTGTTATCGTGAATTTTCAGGACTTCATTGCCAACGGCATGAGCCAAGTGCGTTTTACCCAAACCCACATCGCCAAAAATCACAAGTGGGTTGAATGCAGTTCCGCCTGGTTTCTTGGCAACTGCATGGCCTGCCGAACGAGCCAATCGGTTGCAATCACCTTCTATAAAGGTATTGAATGTATAGGTTGGGTTGAGTTGGGATTCAATTTTGAGCTTTTTGATTCCTGGGATTACAAATGGATTTTTGATACTGCTCGTATCAATGCTTCCGGGGTTCGAGTTGCTGGATTGGCCAAAGCCTTTCGCAGCAGTGGTTGAAACTTCGTTCTTCACCGCTTCTTCGTTGCGCAGCTGGCGCAAACTGGAGGAAAGAATCTGATACTCCAATCGGCCCTTGTCTCCCAATTCTTTGCGAATGGACATTTTCAATAACGAAACGTAGTGCTCTTCTAGCCATTCATAAAAGAACTTGTTCGGCACTTGTATTGTCAGTGCATTGTTTTCAAGTCTGATCGGCCTGATAGGCTCGAACCAAGTTTTGAAACTCTGTCCGTTAACGTTCCTTCGGATAACATGCAAGCAGCTATCCCATACTGTTACGCAATCCTTTACCATTCTCCAAAATTAGTTGGCAGTTAATAAAATAAGGTTTCGGTTCCCGTCCTTGTCGGGTAATTATAGTATCAGTAAATTAGGAAGTTACTCCGAGTGAATGCTCTGGGTATGTAGCGGAACACATAAGTCGCTGACTCAATCATCAATCTAGCTTTCATTGATTGGAGAGTTGCAAAGGTGGGCAAATTCCATTAAACCAGATGGGGAATCTTCAACTTTTTTTGATTTTTTTTCCCCATATAAGTGTTACTAAGTGTGGAGAATTCATAAACCGTTCAGAATCAGGGTGATAGGCATACAAAAGACTAACTCATTGAAAATCAGTGCTTTATAAAAAACACTGCTGATAATCAAGGAGTTATGGACAGCATTTTACATCAGAATTGATGCTTCCTTCTTGATGGCCATTAACGCTGTGTTCAAAGAGTTGGCAGACTGACCTTCAATTTGATTCAGCAACACCGAGGCAAGCTCTTTGGAAGACCCTTTTGGGTCAACTTTTTCGTAAAGCCCGTTGATATCCATTACGGTATTGTCCCTGGAAATTTTGATGATTTGCCATAATTGGTCCGATACATAAACCTGTTGGGTTATGTTGTACTCAAACTCCTGCTGGATTGCCAGCAGCATCGCCATACGCAATAGGGAATTGCTCTGCCCCTCTTCTCGAAGTCGGAGCATGAGACTTGGGATGGCTATTCTTTCACAAAAAAGCGACAACCGTTCGTATGCTTGCAATCGTGCGGGGATTGTTGTGTTGTTTTGATTTTGCCTAAATTCTAAGACTCTTAGCTGGTATTGCTTGTCAAGGTAGGTTTTCATTAGGTAGTAAACCGTGAGAAAAACAATCAGCGCAGGGACGGTGATTTTTATAATTTCCAGAAGGGCACTCAACCAATTTGACATATCTCAAGTTTTTGTTTGTAACGCATTAAATGGCAAATGAAACAGCATCCTGTTTTTCGGGTCGCAAAAGTAAGCCAAACCATTAAATTGAAAAATCATTCCAACCGCCTCAACCGAAGCCCAATTTGATTTGTTTCGCCTTATGAATTTCAGAATTGTTATTTTTGTGCCTAAAAATAAGTAAAATGCATACTACCACTACTGTTCAGCCTGTTTCGCTTACACAAAGTGCAATTGGCCAGTTGCGTTCCATCATGGAAGACCAGAATATTCCCAATGACCACGGACTGCGCATAGGGGTGAAAGGGGGAGGCTGTTCTGGCTTTACCTATGTTCTTGGCTTTGACGCAAAAACCGACAAAGATGACCAATTCGAAATTGATGGCCTTCGGGTTTTTATGGATAAAGCCCACGCTATTTACCTCCTTGGCATGGAGATAGACTGGGTTGATGGCTTGAACAACCGAGGCTTCTCTTTCAATAACCCGAATGCAAGCTCATCTTGTGGCTGCGGAACTTCGTTCTCGGCCTAATTTCATCAAAGAATAAAATTCAAAAGCCCGACAGGTTCTCCGTCGGGCTTTTTCGTTGGCTTAAGTTGTAGCTGATGGTTGGATGTTCTCTTGTAAAACCCGGTTTCAAACTCGGTTTTTACCTATCAGGTCTCTAGTGCCCACGATTGAAACCAAAACAATTTTTCCTTTTGTTTTGACGATACGTGACTGATTCAATTCTAAAAATAATAGGGGGATAAAAGGAGGTAGATAATAGCTTCCTGAAAAATATTCAAGCAATTGTATGGAGGTTCTAAGGATTGGGTCAAAGGTAAGCCAATTTGAAAAGGATGTTCCCTCAATCCTATTTTTCAGTAGAAATACCGAGGAGGATTTAGATAGAAATCTAAACGCAAATAATTGATACACAGATACTTGAACCTAAGTTAAAAAATTCACTACACTACTCTTTCAATTTGTCCTCCAAAGAAATCTCGTCCTCCAAATGTTTGTCCGCTGCACCTTCAGCTACATCATGGTTTATGATTTTGCTGGCTAAAAGCCTAGCTTCCATATTGGGATTTCTCAGCCAATTCACCGACCAAAATGGCAAATAAACCATTCCAGCTTTCTCAATGGCGTCTCTTTGGCTTTTCTCCCAAAGCGGCGAGGTAAATGTCGTTCCTGAGAAGAACCCATCAGGGTGCAACACAACAGCTTTCCCAGCAATGCTTAATGGCTTAACAGTAATTGGAAAGTGAACTGAATCGGTTGAGACTTTTGTGGAAATGCGTTTCAAATCAATGAACGGCGATAGCGCCTGAATAACTTCATTGGTGAAAATAGAAGGCGTTGCGCCGCTGCTCATATTTTTGCCAAGTGCCTCCATCGAAATCATTATCTGGGGCTTATTCCCGTTTTGGGTGGCTTCGGCCAACCTGATGAAATGTGCTAGCAGCCAAGTGCCTTCCTCCCATTTCTTACCTTCAAAACCCTGGATTTGCTCATCTGGAAATGAATGAATGATGTGGTAGGCTTGCGCAGGTTTGTTCACCAACATCCGCAAATGACCAATTCCGGTTGGGGTGTTTAGGAAAACGAGCTTCTTCGACAACTCCCCTTTTAAGTTAACCAAACCAAAGGTACAGGACACAATAATAATGTCGAAGTGCTGGCCAAACAGCTCGTCGATATGAAAAACGCCCATGCCATTGCGTTCCAATTGCTGAATCTTCTCACTTCCAAGTACGTTTTGTTGCTTGAGTTTAAGTAGGTAATTGGCGATGAGGTCCCGTTGCTCAACAGTAAAGGTCACTATGCCTACCGATGGGTAAATTCGTTGTGGCGTTTGCTTAACTTGATTCAAAAGCCGAATGATAGTTTGCGCTTCAGTGTCGTTCGTGCCTTCCAGTTCATGAAATCTACCTTCAACGTTTTCCACAAGGTAGCTCACCCGTTGATGTGGAAAATCTTGGTCTTCCTTAACTAGCCCAGAAATAGGTGTGGGCGGCTCGTAGCGATTGGAAATTAATGTGGAGGGAACACCGTTTTCGAGGGCATATTGCAGTAGGCTGGTCTCGTTTCCGAAGCTGTCGTTACTGCCCATAATGACCAATTTATTCCCAAGCGTTGCAATGGCTGTCGCTGTCTCTACTGAAAACTTATTGGATTCATCAAAAATCACATAATCGAAATAGTGCTCACTTTTGGGTAACTCGTTGAGGGCCACATGCGGCGTTACGAAGAGAATGGGCAAATACGCCGACACTGCATCAAAGCTGTTCTCAAGCACCTTTGACAGCGGGAGCGTCTCTGCTGCTTTTTGCCCCGATTTTTCGAAAATCAATTGAAAAGCCTGCTTGTTTTTCTTTTTTAAAGCCTTTACTTCTGACGCCTGTTTCTCTTGCCAAAGTCGAATTAATAGATTGAAAATCAGTGGCTTTAGCTGGTGCCATGCCTCGTTAAACTGCAAAATGGCCTCAGAGTCTTTGAGTAGGGAAGGTGAATGCATTTTGGTCAACAAGCTGTTGAAATACCAACTTTCAAAAGCTGCAACCCAATCACCAGGTTTAACTTTCACCAGCGCCCGCACTACTTTTTGGCCTAAAACACCCAACCCCAACCAATTGGACTGCCAAGCATGGAATGGGTCGAAATCTCGCATGTTGAGTTGTGTGGCCTCCAGTTGCTCCATGATGCTTTCCAAATACTTTTGGCGCTGTGGAATGGTTAGAGTCTTATTTTCAAGTAGTTTTTGGTAAAGACCCGATTCATTCAATTCCTCTATCAGCGTGTCCAAAGCAAACTCTAACATCGTTACCTGCTCTTTCACATCGAGGCTTGGGTGAGCAGTTTTGCTGTTCAAACGCATCACTTCTTCTTGCACAAGGCTGTCGGAGTTAGCGTACCATTGGCCCAGCACCCTTCTGAAATGGGCAAGATTTTCTGAAGTTTTCGGAATGTTTAGTCCGTCCTTGCAGGCGGTAAATTCGACATCAAAATAAGGGTTCTTCTCATACAATTTGAGAAATGCCCGATATCGCTTGCCGACTTCCGCTTGTGCGTCCTTTATCTTTTTCTTTTTTGATGAAAAGAATGATGGCCACTCAAATGAGCCTGCCCCAGCATTCGCAAATCCATTCCCAAGCAGTGCCGTATGGTTTTGTATTTTCTCTAAAAGTCCTTTGGCACCACCTTCAAGTTGATTAAAATAGTCACGGTAATGCTCCTTGAGCCTAGCAGCGTAGTTGTCCGTTTGGCTAATGTATTCCCCCTGCAATTCATTGGTTTTTGCAGTGAAAAGCCGCAAGTTTGTTTCGACGAACTGCTGACTTTTCTTGGTTTCTGAATTGACAAAAATCTGGTCTTTGAGATTGCTTAGTGGGTGGGTCAGTGTTTTTACTGATTCAAAAAGCGGTTCGCTTCGCAAAATACCCGCCACCATTTGTTCATGTTCATTAGGCAAGAAGCTGAAGTCGGAAGCATTCAAGTGGCTCGCTAAGCGTTCCTTGCCCTCAATTCTGTTACTGGCCAAGAACAAACCAACGGTCTCTGTCCAGTCTTTGTCTCCAAAGATTTTGCCCTTCACCGCTTTGTAAGATTGCTGTACAGCTGCTCGTGCCTGGAGGAATTTTGTCTTTTGGGCGTTGAAGGCATTTTGATTATGCACCACCTCTCTGCCTCCCCCGCTTGCTGTTGTGCGCAAAAGCTCAATTAGCGGCATTTTATCACCCAACGCGTCGTCCAATAAAAAGTGATATTGAAAAATCCCTGCCTTGCTCAACATCTGTTGGGTGAATTTCAATGACTGAGTTCGCTCTGAAACAACAAGGCATTTCTTCCCCTCAGAAAGTGCATTGATGAGTAAGTTCACCAATGTCTGAGCCTTGCCGAGTGCATCCTCACCTTCCACTACAGTGATTTTCTGTCGCGCAATAACTTCCAGTGCTGTAGTTTGTTCAGGGTCATCGGGCTGGTAGGCAAAAACGAAATTATCTTGCTCAAGTTCTTCTTTTGGCACAAAGACATCTTCTGGTCGGGTGTCGTTTGGTGTCCAGCGGCTATTTTGCGGTGGATATAACGCCAATACACCTGACCAATGAAGCGCCCCATTCTGTGTGAAAGACCCAATTTCGTCAATGCCAGGTGCTGGAATAGGCTCTTCAGTCTGCCCGAAAATTTCAAAATTTAGCCGGGCGGCTATTTCATTGCAAAACTCGGTTAGTTGTTCCTGCTTTATTTTTTTTGAAAATGCCAAATCCTCTGCCTGCTGCTTTAAGTCAAGACCATATTTCTCTTTTAAATGGTCAAGAAGGCGATAGTTTGGAAGGATATGCCGTTGCTCCGAGTTTTTTATCACCCATGAATCCACACGAGTTTGGGCAGGGTCAAGTTGCATTTGCCAGATGAAAACTGGCGACACCACTAGGTCGCTGTTGAAAGTATCAATGACCAACGGAAAGCCGAAGCCGAATGATTTGGCACCAAAGATTTTTTCAAAATTTCGGGACTCAAAGTAGAGGTGCCGGAGCTTATCCGCCGCAAGCCCAACTACATTGACCTGTCGGGAAATCTTCCCAGTCAACATTTCATCCAAAAATACGGAGGAAAAAACCGGGGTCTCTTCGTCAACTGCACAGATATCAGCCCTATCCAAGTAGAATGGTAGGGAATTGTGATAAATGGAATAAATAGATGGTGATTGATTACTCCTCATTGCCGCGATGTTTGTTGTAAGGCAGTCATCAATAAAATAGTGCCTGTTTTTATAACTGCCTAAGAATGAGGTTGTAAGAACCGGATTTTTTTACGAAAACACAAATTTTGATAAAATGGCGAGTAACTATTGTTTCGGCAGGTGATTGAATGACTCAATTCCCATTCCCAATTGAATGCTATTCTAATTTCAAACGATTCAAAACCTTTTCATTTCAAACCTGTTGATGTCAAAAAATAAGCACATGAAGAAATTGATTTCCTTTTTCCTTTCCTTGATTGCCTTGGTTTCCTGCTCCAACCAATCAGCACGTCAACGACCTGCTGGAGATGAGGCTATTAGTTCTACTGCATCCTTTTACGATTTCAAATTGCCTGAATTGGAAACGGGACAACTCGTTGATTTTCAGCAATATAAAGGCAAAAAAGTAGTAATCCTGAATGTTGCATCCAAGTGTGGTTACACGCCACAATACGGAGATTGGGAAAAATTCTACGAAGAAAATAGCGAAAATGTGGTAGTCCTTGGCTTCCCTGCTAACAACTTTATGGGACAAGAACCAGGCAGCAATGAAGAAATTGCCAGCTTTTGTTCAAAAAACTACGGCGTGACTTTCCCGATGTTCCAAAAAATCAGTGTTAAAGGGAACGACAAGTCCCCATTGTACCAATGGCTCTCCCAAAAGTCATTGAATGGTTGGAACGAGCAAGAACCTACTTGGAACTTCTGCAAATATGTCGTGAACGAAAAGGGCGAACTGGTGAGTTTTTTCCCTTCTGGTGTGAAGCCAGGTGATGCAGAATTTAAAAAGGCAGTTGGAATTTAAGCGGCTACCAAAACGAAAAATGCCCTGCAACAAATCAGTTGACAGGGCATTTTTATTTGCTATTTTTCAGATATCATAGGTGAATCACCTCACCGTATGCAGCAGCAGCAGCTTCCATCACAGCCTCGCTCATCGTTGGGTGCGGGTGTACAGATTTGATAATTTCAAGCCCCGTAGTTTCCAGCTTGCGAGCAACTACCACTTCTGCAATCATTTCAGTAACGTTTGCACCTATCATGTGCGCACCGAGGAATTCTCCATATTTAGCATCGAAAATCAGTTTTACAAAACCATTCGATGCACCAGAAGCCTTAGCCTTTCCTGAGGCACTGAACGGGAACTTGCCTACCTTGATTTCATAGCCAGCATCTTTAGCACCCTGCTCGGTGTAACCCACCGAAGCCACTTCTGGCCAACAGTAAGTACAGGATGGAATGTTGTTGTAATCTAGTGGCTGCGGGTGATGCCCAGCGATATTTTCAACACAAATAATGCCCTCTGCACTTGCAACGTGCGCCAATGCTGCTCCGGGAACTATATCTCCGATGGCGTAAACACCTGCGACATTAGTGCGGTAGAACTCGTCCACCTTCACCAACCCCCTGTCAGTTTGAATGCCGAGCGCCTCCAAGCCGATGTTTTCGGTGTTCGGTGCGACGCCAGCTGCGGAAAGCACAACATCACATTCAATGACCGTTTCTTCACCCGACTTGCGGTCTTTTGTTTTCACTTTGCAAGTTTTGCCTGAAGTGTCCACCGATTCAACCGAGGTGTTTGCCATTACTTTGATACCGCTTTTTTTGAAAATCTTTGACAGTTCCTTCGAAACATCTGGATCTTCCCTTGGGACAAGTCCTTGTTCAAGAAACTCAACAACTGTCACCTCTGTACCAATAGTATTGTAGAAATAGGCAAACTCTACACCGATTGCCCCAGCTCCTACTACGACCATTCGCTTTGGTTGTTTTTCGAGGGTCATTGCTTTCCGATAATCAATGATTTTTTTGCCGTCGATGGGCAAGTTGGGTAGTGCCTTGGCCCTGGCACCGGTAGCAAGTACGATATGGTTGGCGGCATATTCCGTTTTCTTACCATCAGCCGCAGTTACTTCCACTTTCTTACCACGCAGCAATTTTCCAGTACCATCAATCACGGTAATTTTGTTTTTACGCAACAAAAATTGGATGCCCTTGCTCATGCCATCGGCAACACCACGGCTTCTTTTTACCATGTTGTCAAAATCGACGCTTGCCTTTTCAACCACGATGCCATAATCAGCAGCATGTTTTATGTACTCGAAAACTTGGGCACTTTTTAGAAGCGCTTTGGTAGGGATGCAACCCCAGTTTAGGCAAATGCCGCCCAAAGATTCACGTTCTACCACAGCTACGTTCATACCAAGCTGCGCAGCTCGGATTGCTGCAACATAGCCCCCAGGGCCACTGCCAATAACGATTAGGTCAAAATTCATTGATTTTATTTTTTTGATGTTGAATACCAGCTAAGAAACTAATGCTGGCTCGCCGGTTGCCAACCTGACTCCCGAAAAACGGCGCAAAGATAGTGGTTGCCTAAGAAAAGGCTGCGCCCTAAGCTGAGGTATTTGGGTTTGGGACAAAAAAAAGTCCTGCCACAAAAGTAATGTAGCAGGAGCCTATCTAACTTACTGATACTATAGACAAAAGGATTTATAAACTTTTCATAAAGGTATGAACGAATATCAAAATTCACAATACCTAAAAGTCTAACGGTCATACCTATTTACGGAACGGTATCATTTCTCAAGGAAACGTTTCACAATGTTCCGTCTAAGATGCCCCTCTGTTACGGATGTAACGTCAAATATGTTTCACGGAAGAAGAAACCCAGATTTAATGTTTCTCATAGAAAAGGATGACGAAGATAGTGCATTCTCCAAGTGCTACTGAAAAATGAAAGGTAGATTTTATCCACGTGAGGCAATTTTGAAGAATTGAGCCTTTTACGCAAGTAATTGAAAAACAGGCTATTACACCGCCATGTTAGCACTCATTCAAATCTTTTGTTATGGAAAAAGTGCTGATACTCAGTAAAAGTCAATGTGGAAAACTATGTGGAAAAAAATTATGAAAATTCAAAATTTAGGGCATAAGATAAGGTCGTCTTCGTACTCCCCAAGATAAGCTACGGACATTTCAAAGGTGCCCCTATTGAATCCAGCGGTACTTCCAACATGAAAATCATAGCTAGTACCTATCAAAATATTGTTGAACTCGACGCCAACCAAAGCGACAACTGCATCCAATCTTAAACTATTGTTGTAATCGGTAACTGGCCGAAGATAGCTTCCTAAATGCAATGACACCAAACGGAAATCGCTCAATGCTAACCGGAAATTTCCACCAGCATCAAGTTTCATGGAGCTTCCCTGGCTGTCAAAAATAGCCCTTGGCAAAAATGTTATTCCTTTGGAAACTGGAACCTGCGCACTCAACTGCGCAGAATACCTAGGAGCAAGTTTGTTATCTGGCAACAAGGATTCACTATCTGTTTTATGGTAAAAACTGACGGTAGGATTCTGAAAATGGTGTATCGCACCGCCTATAAAGAATCTAAATTTTGACGACCTCGGCGCATAAGCATAATTTAAACCAACTGAAAAATCGCCGAAAGAAAAATTATTCTCTGGAAGACGCTCTTGGGATGGGTCAGAGTAGCCAGTTGTACCGTTGAATTGGTCTTCAAATGTGATGTTTCCAAAATTGAGGTTTCGTTGAACTATTCCAGCTTGAAAACCGAGCGAAAGAAACTGTGTGCTGCGGATATCCAATGCTTTGTGATACGCACCTGAAATTGAAATTTGGGTGGTTGAAAAATTGACGGCACCTGCTTTGTCTTGAAAGAACATCACCCCTACCGCCGCATGGTCTTTATGGCGGCTTTTGTCCTTCCCCATTCGCCAACGGAGATCGAGGGCGCTAGAAAAAGTCTGGTATGGTTCATCCAATGCTTGTCGCCACTGGTCACGGTAAATAGAGGATACCCTGAATTTGCCCTCGAAGGCGCCTGTCAAGGCTGGGTTTAAGGTCAATGGCGAGGCATAAAACTGACTGAACAATCGGTCTTGAGCCTGAATATTAAAAAAGAAGACGAGTAAAAAACTAGCTATGAAGAGTTTACGCATGACTTTCAGCTTACTGATTTATTAAAAATTTCGGCAAAGGTAAGGTGATTTTCAAAGAGTAACCGAACGGAGATTTTTACTGCTATATTTTACTTTTGGTTAGTTTTAGCAGCATCAGTTCACGAAGACTCCTGTCCCACGGCACATTTATGAATGATTGCCAATTCAAATAACCAAATCCACCGAAAAATTGTCAGCTTTGCCCTTCAAAAAAAAAGACGCCAGAATAATGGACTTCGCCTTATGCCATCTCAGTGTTGTGCCCATACGCAGCAGCCCCTCCGATAAAAGTGAGCAGGTCAGCCAGTTGCTTTTTGGTGAAATGGTGGAACTACTTGAATGGAAAGGCCGGTCTTGGATTAAAGTCCGATGCACCTGGGATAATAGTATTGGGTGGGTACAAAGCAGGCAAGTGAAACCACTCACCAGCTCGGAACAAAAGCTTTTTACCGAAAAATTTGCCTACTGCCTCGACCTTTTTCAACCGCTCATGTCAAGCGATTTTGCGATGCCAATCCCCCTCGGTTCAAGGCTTCCTGACTTTGATGGCATGAAGTTCATCTTCGATGGTAAGTCCTACAATTATGCAGGGCAAGCAGTTTTTCCTGAAAATATAGAACCTACACCTGAGCGGGTATTGAAAATCGCCCGCCGCTACCTTTTTGCTCCCTACCAATGGGGGGGGCGCAGCCCATTTGGAATTGATGCGGGTGGGTTCACTCAGATGACCTTTAAAATGGTCGGCATCCATTTGCACCGCACACCGGATGCCCAAGTTCATCAAGGCGAACTAGTCGATTTCATTGAACAATCACAGCCTGGCGACCTTGCCTTTTTTGAAAATTCAGCAGGTACCATTGCTCATTCGGGCATTTTGTTACCTGACGGTAAAATTATTCACACCGCAGAACAGGTGCGCATTGACCGCATTGACCATTTCGGAATTTTTGATGAAGAAACAAGCCGCTACACCCACAAACTCCGGGTGGCAAAACGAGTTTTAGCACAGCGGATTTCTCCCAAATTGGAGCAAAAAGAAGTTAAAAAGGAGTTGCCGCAGGCAGCTTTATTTTAGGTATGAGGTATGCTGGGCAAACCCCATACCTCATACCTTCTAAGGGTTCGCCATCACACCCAGCTTCCGCTCATTTTTCCAATAACCTCTTGTAAAGTCTGGAAACCGCACCGGAACGCTACCCAACTGAACAGACAGTTCTGAAACCGGAGTCACCACTGACCAAGCGGCAGCATCGTACACATCCA
Source organism: Saprospiraceae bacterium (assembly GCA_021739645.1). Classification (GTDB taxonomy): domain Bacteria; phylum Bacteroidota; class Bacteroidia; order Chitinophagales; family Saprospiraceae; genus UBA6168. The sequence continues at coordinate 73,537 of JAIPBL010000015.1, forward strand.
TGTCAAGTGCAACGCCACGATTTAGGCAATCAACCAGGCGCCACAACATCACGAAGTCCATTCCGCCGTGTCCGCCGTTTTTCTCGGCAAGTGGCTCTAATTTTTTCCAAAGTGGGTGGGCGAATCGTTCTTGGTATTCCTTGTAATCTTCCTCTTTCAAAAAACCATGACCGTGTCCGCTCACCGAAAGTTTGCTTGGGTAGCCCTTGTGAAATGCCTTCGTGCCAGCCAGTGAATTGATGCGGCTGTAGGCACGGCCCGTCGCCACGTCATGCTGCAATAAAATGGTGCGGCCTTTAGCTGTTTTGATGAGCGTGTTGTTCATGTCGCCATGCTTGAAACCTTTTTTATTGTAAAATTCATTGTCAGGTTCCACCGTCTGAGCATATTCGTCAAGACCGAACTGAGGGCTGCTCATGCTAACCAAGTAATCAAATCTGTCTCCACGGTCAATGTCCATGTACTGAGCGACTGGCCCTAACCCATGTGTCGGGTAAAGATTGCCATCACGGGCTTCGTTGTGGCGGATACGCCACATATTATAGTAGTAGGTTTTACTGAAAAGCAACTCCCGGAGGTCGTGGATATAGGCGCACTCCGCGTAAGTGAGCGCTCCGAAAACACCACTTTGCGCCATGTTCAGCAGCCAAAGTTCCTCGTTGCCATAGCAGCAGTTTTCGAGAATCATGCAGTTTCGCTGGGTCTCCTCGGAGGTGTTCACCAATTGCCAGCACTCATCAAAAGTGAGGGCACATGGCACTTCAATGGCCACATGTTTGCCCTGCTGCATGGCATAAACCGCCATTGGCACGTGGTCTTCCCACGGTGTAGCAATGGTGATGAGGTCAATATCGTCCCGCTTGCACAGCTCCTTCCAAGCATCCAGTTTGCCGGAATAAACCGCTGGTTTTTGCCCGCCATTTCCCTTCAGCATTTGAAGGCTTTTTTGGGCAAACTCATCCCGGACATCACAAATCGCAGTGATTTTGCACTTATCTGTACCCACAGCATTGAGCAGTCGAACATGCTCTTCTCCTCGATTTCCAAGCCCAATAACCGCAACCCGCACTTGTTTTATTGCTGGCACCTTCAACCCAAAAACGGGTTTGCCAATGATGGGCATTGTCTGTGAAGCAGCTTCCACCAAGTCATTGGCATCGGCTTTGGCAAAACTGCGGTTGCTGGGAAGCCCGACCAGGGTGGCAAGTGCTGCCGCATTTTTCAGAAAACTCCGGCGTGGCTGTTTGTCCTTCATTTTTTTAGTATTTGAATATTTTTAAAACTTCTTCTCGGTCTTCAGCGTAAACTTTGACAAGGTAGAGCCCATTAGCAAAGTCACTCATTTCGATTTCAACAGTGGTTCGTCCGGGCAAGGTAGCAATGCGTTTTTTTAAAACCAACTCTCCCAACAAATTGTAAAGTTCGATGTCAAAATTTGAAAAATCGGATGATTCAATGACTACTTCCAGAACATCTTGAACCGGGTTGGGAAGGGCAAAAATTCGATAAGGCACAGTGAAACCACTGTCCACAATAATGGCCGAATAGAGTTGTGATTTTGGTATAAAATCCCTTGCTAGCTTGTCGCTGCTCCACAGCAACTGGCAAATGGCCTGGCCATCTTGTTCGTTGTATTCCAATTTAATGGGATAAATCAGCCCGCCCTTCAGGTCAATGGAAGCTGACTGCTCGACGGTGGGCGAGGTATACCAGCGGTCAATCAATTTTTCATTATTCACCCAGAGCCTGGCTCCATCGGTGTGGATGAAAAGATGGAAGCTCAACTTTTCATCAAAAAATGGCTGCACCCACCCCTCCCATCGAATCAAAAACCTGTCGAGGCCAAGGCCCGCTGTATCCGGGCTGCCATAGCCCCAGTTGAAGTTGACTGCAGAATCAATACGGTTGAAAAGATAGGGTTCTTCAAAAATGGTTCCGGCCATCCCCCGGTCATAATAGTAACCTGTTAGGCCTTCTCCCGTGCCAACTTGCCTGGCTGCCTTGTAAATGGCACGGAGGTTCAGGCCAGCGTCGTCAACTGGGAGGAGAAGTGTGGGGCTGGTTTCCCCGGTAGCCCATTTTTCAAACAGATAAACTGAATCCAGTGTCACATGGGATTTTGGTGCGTCAATTTGGTGCAGAACACCCGAAACGCAAACCACAGTGTCGGGCGTTTCCAGTTTGTGCCCATCCACTAAAATTGGGAAACCTTGGGGCGAGGTTTGAACTACCAAATTGGTTTTTATGGGCAAAACATCCCTTGCCACGCTGGCCGATAGTCCGCTTATGTCAGTGACAGTCAAGTGAACCCGATACCAGATATCATCTGACACCTCGTTGGCGGCGGGTATTTGGTAAAACTCCTCGGTAGTTTCCGAGACTGGGCCGAATGCTGGGTGCGAATGTTCGACATGGTGGAAGTCCACCCGCCAACGGAACCTACTGGCTCCTAAAACCCCATCCTCGGCATCAGTGGCTTGGCCGAGCAGGTGAAGCCACTCCCCTCCCCTGAACCGGTCACCCTCTGCAGGACTGAACATCCCCGGCACGGGCCTGTGGCTCGATGTGACCCGCAACTCCGCCGTCTGACTGGTATCCATTCCCGAAGGATTTGTTACCATGCACCGTATCATGCTACCGCTGTCGCTCAACATAGGGTTTTGGTAAAAAAGCGTATCGTCCGTGGCACCAACGATGTCCACCCCATCCTTTTGCCATTGGAAACTCATCGGCGAAGCCCCAGCTGCAGCTACCCTAAAACTAGTCTCCTCGCCTATCGGGACCAACACTGGCTGAGGTTGGATGGACACAAACGGTGCATCACTGCCGGTGTAAAACACCCGCCAAAGTGAGCCCGTGTTTGTAGCATAGTTGCTTTGTGTCCCATTTCTATCCAAAATATAAAGCGTGCCATCAGGAGCGGTATGGAGGTTCAGTGGGGTACGTAGGTTTTCAGCAAAAAGCTGAACGTCGCCACTGACATCACTGAGGGTGTAAATGCGGTTGTTGCAGTGCTCGGAAAAAAAAACTTTGCCTTCATATTCCGCAGGAAACATGGGCACTGCCGGGTTGTAAAGTGTGACGCCAACAGCGGCACATCCGAAATCGTGGTCATAGGCAAAGACCGGGTCTTTGTAGTTTGCGGGTGGCGACCCCACCAATTTGCCTTCCACATCTGGCCAGCCATAGTTTTTGCCTTTTTCTATTTCGTTGACTTCTTCGAACTGGTCACTGCCCACGTCGGTGGCGAAGATGCGCCCAGTGGCAGCATCGATGGTCATGGCAAATGGATTGCGAAAACCCATGGCCCAGATGGCCCGGTTGTTCCCGGTTGTTTCACCAAAAAAAGGATTGTCGGATGGGATACTGCCGTCCGGGTTGATGCGGAGGATTTTGCCGAGGGTACTGTTTTTTGATTTGGCGTTGTCCTTGTCGAAGCCATCGCCCGTGGCGATGTACAACTTGCCATCGTTGCCAAAGGCCAATGCCCCGGCGTTGTGATAAGGGCCGCTGAGCGGGTCGAGGTCGAGAAGAACGACTTCACTGCCGGGAGCGGCAAAGTTGCCATCCGCAGTGAAGCGGCTCACCCGGTTATGGCCTTCGTTTTTAACCGTATAATAAATGTAAACGAAGTGGTTCGTATCAAAATCAGGGTCGAGAGCAATGCCGCTCATGCCCCGCTCGGTGTAGCTGTCCACCTCCAATTCGAGGAATGGTTCATTGCGGAGCACACCATTTTCCACAATCATCACCCGGCCAAACTTTTCAACGATAAATACTCGGCCATCAGGCGCTAGGGCAAATGCAACAGGGTCAAGTCCAGTTGCGACTTGAACGGCAGCAAAGCCAGGAGGGAAACTGGCATTTTGTGAAAAGAGCTTAAGTCCTGGTAAACAAAGCAGCCAAAAGGTTAGTAGTAAGTATTTCATGAGCTATAAATTCTAATAGCGGTGTACCAACCTAACCATCTTGACTTCAATTTAAGCAGCACCCACTGGTCTTCAATTTTTTAGAATCTGGGTGATTATCGTATCCGGGCTGAGGCTGGTTGTTGACACTTCAACGTAGCTTGAATCTGTTAATTCAGTAATCCAGCATTTGCGGAACATGCCCTGCAAATCAGGAAGTTGAAGATTTTGAGGATTGGCAACGACGGAGTTAAATCTTAGCGTGTACGCCTCATCCGTCTCCCATTCTAAGTCGAATTTAACAACGAGTTGGGTTTTCGTGCCGGAATCTACTTGACTGTTTTCGGTGCGAATGATGACAAAATCACCAAACCTTGCCTCATCTCCATACTTAAAATTCCCCACGTGAAAATCAGTCGGGCTAGGAGCAGAGTTTCCACATGCAGTAAGAAACATTAAAACAGAAAAGCAAAGCAGTATGCTCAGAGGTTGTGTATTCTTCATTGTAGCAAATGATTTTAGATTGATTTAAGCGCAAAACTAGTATTTTGAAAATATTACGGCGCATCATTTCCTATTTTCAATTTTCTTACCTCAACAACCGTCAATACATGAAGGGACATGCTACCTACTTGTCAGCATCGCCAAAACCCAATTTGGCGACAAATAGCATTTGCCGAACGAAAATTCAACTTGACAAAAATCATCTTTTCAAGTAAAAAATGCCATTTCGTTCAATCTGGCAGCCAACTATCTTGCGAAAAATTGGATAGCCTAATTTTTCAACATGGTCAAAGACATCTTTCGTTTCCAAGGAATCATTTCCTTTTTTGATGAGGTTGGCAAGGTTGCCAGGTTTGCAGGCCGTTTTTTCAAAGAGTTCCTAAAACCACCTTATGAATTCCGAGAACTGCTGAAACAGTGCTATGTCATTGGTTATCAGTCACTTTTCCTGATTGGACTGACGGGATTTATCATGGGTCTGGTGTTTGATTTGCAAACCCGTCCCACCATGATTGAGTTTGGTGCCGAATCGTATATGCCCGCCATGATTGGCATATCTATCGTGCGTGAAATCGGGCCTGTTATTACAGCACTGATGTGTGCTGGTAAAATTGGCTCCAGCATCGGTGCGGAACTTGGTTCCATGAAAGTAACGGAACAGATTGACGCCATGGAGGTGTCGGGCACCAACCCTTTCAAGTATTTGGTGGTAACAAGAATCATGGCAACTACGCTGATGCTCCCAATATTGGTCATCATGGCTGATGCAGTTGGTCTTTTCGGCGCTTATTTGGTGGAAAGCATGAAAGGCGGCGTGACTTTCCAATTGTTCTTCAACAAGGTGATGAACAACCTGTCGTTCGGCGATATGATACCCTCTTTTATCAAATCCTATTTCTTTGGGTTTGCCATCGGATTGATTGGTTGCTACAAAGGTTACACCTCCAAAAAAGGCACTGCTGGCGTGGGTGCTGCAGCAAATGTAGCGGTAGTCATTGCTTCCATGCTTGTGTTCGTGATTGACCTGATAGCCGTGTTGATTTCTGATATTTTTTATGACTTGTAGTTGAAACTAAAATGCTATCAAACCAGCAAACATTGGGTAATTCAAACGACCACGGCGACTTCGCCGGACCCCAGCTCATTGAGATTCGAGGTGTGCACAAGGCTTTTGGGCAAAACCATGTACTGAACGGTTTTGACTTGGATTTGTACGACAAGGAAAACTTGGTAATCGTGGGTAAATCAGGCTCAGGAAAGTCGGTGCTGCTGAAGTGCATCGTAAGGTTAGAGGAGATTGACGAGGGTACGCTAAAAGTTTTGGGAAAAAACATTCCTACGCTCAACCACAACGAACTTGACCAACTAAGGGCCGATGTTGGTTTTCTGTTCCAAGGCAGTGCGCTCTACGACTCCATGACCGTGCGTGAAAACTTGCAGTTCCCATTGCGGCGGCACACTGAACGTATGCAAGGGTTGGATGAAGAAAGCCTAATCCACTCCACGCTGAAAAGTGTTGGATTGGCACATACCATCGACATGCTCCCAGCGGAACTCTCCGGCGGCATGAAAAGAAGAATAGCACTGGCCCGAACCCTTATTTTGAGACCAAAAATCATCCTCTACGACGAACCAACCAGTGGCCTCGACCCCATCACTTCCAAGGAAATAATCGAATTGATTCTGAGAATACAAAAGGAATACGATACCGCCTCCTTGATAATCACCCACGATATGGACTGCGCTAGGGTGATTTCAAATCGGATGATTGTCTTAATCAACGGCATCAATTATCGGGAAGGGACTTATCGGGAACTGGCGGCACTTGACGAACCAAATGTCAAAGCTTTTTTCAAATAACTGCCTAATTTCTATCAGGCTCAAGTTAGGTCGCAACTTGAAGTTGCGGCCTAACTTACCCCGCAATTTGGGAGTTATTTTTTTAACCGGGATTTAGACATATTGACTATGGCAAAATCGACAGCAAACAATATCCGCTTAGGCATCTTTGTCACCTTGGGCCTTTTCCTGTTCACATCTGGTGTGTATATCATTGGAGCACAGCAGCATAAGTTTGGCGAACAATACCATTTGAGCACCTTCTTTCAAAATGCGAACGGGCTCCAAGTTGGCCACAACGTCCGGTACTCCGGCATTAAAGTCGGGAGTGTGGAGGACATCATCTTCCTCAATGACACTACTTTGGAGGTGAAAATGCTGCTGAACAAAGACCTCAAAAAACTCATTCGGAAGAACGCCACCACAAGCATTGGGTCAGAAGGTCTGGTAGGTGACGTAGTGGTAAACATCAAGCCCGGAGGTGGTACTGAGCCATTGGCAAAAGATGGCGACATTTTGCCTTCGGATAAGCGGCGGGACGGGGCAGATATGATGGAAACCCTGGGCGGCACGAACGAAAACATTGCCGTACTCGCCAAAAAGCTGCTCGAAATTTCCAATAAACTCAACGAGGGTGACGGCACGATTCCCATGTTGATTCGTGACTCGCTCATGGCAGCCGACTTTGCCAGTACACTGAAAAACCTGCGCATCGCTTCTGACAATTTTGCAAAGATGAGCCAACAATTAAGCACATCCATCAATGGCATTTCCGAAGGAAAAGGAACACTTGGCTACCTGTTAAACGACCAGACCCTACCCCACCAAATGGAAGATTTCATGACCCGGCTGGACAGTGTCGTGATAAAACAAACCGAACCCGTCATCGCCAATTTGCAAAAATCGGGAGAGGACATTGCTGCTTCCAGCGCCGCCCTCAAGACCACCCTCCAATCCATCAACTCTGGCGATGGGCTGGCCAACGCCTTGCTCAACGACACCATCGCCACTACCAATCTGATGCAAACGCTGGACAACCTGAACGAAGGCACCGCTCGTTTCAGCGAAAACATGGAGGCGCTGAAGCACAATTTCTTCTTCCGGCGCTATTTCAAAAAACAGGCGAAAGCGCAGAAAAAGAAAAATTGACCCGGATTGCGAATGCATTTGACCAAGAAAGAACCGGGTCGCCTCAATTTTCAATTCGCAATTCTCCATTCCCGGCTACCTTTGCCGCATGAACGAACAAGCTACCCATTTTGACATCGTCGCCAAAACCCAGTTCGGCCTGGAAGAACTGCTGGCCGCTGAACTGCGTGCGCTGGGCGCAACTGACATCGAGTTGCTGACCCGTGCCGTGAAATATAAAGGCGACAAAGCCATTTTGTACAAAAGCAACCTGCACCTGCGCACGGCACTGAAAGTGCTCATGCCATTCGCCTCGTTTTACGCCCACCACGAAAACCAGCTTTACAAACGTGTGCGGCAAATTGATTGGTCGCAATACCTGACGCCGAAGCAGACGCTGGCGATTGACGCCACGACGAACAGCGATATTTTCCACCACTCCAAGTTTACGGCGCTGAAAACAAAGGACGCCATCGTTGACCAGTTCCGGGACCGCTTCGGCGTCCGCCCCTCGGTGGACGTGGAAAGCCCCGACTTCCGCCTCAACGTACACATCCACGACAAGCTCGTGACCCTTTCCATGGACAGCAGCGGCGGCACCCTCGATCGCAGGGGCTATCGCCTCAGCCGCACGGAAGCACCCATGAACGAGGTGCTGGCAGCGGGCATCGTCATGCTATCCGGCTGGACGGGCGAGGGCTACCTCCTCGACCCGATGTGCGGCTCCGGCACCTTCGGTATCGAGGCGGCGATGCTGGCAGCGAACATCGCACCCGGCAAGAAGCGGCTCTTCGGCTTCGAGCGCTGGAAGGATTTTGAGGGTGAACTTTGGTCAAAAATAAAAACCGAAGCCGTGCAAGCCGAACGAAACTACCCCGGTCAGGTGATTTGCAGCGACCTCGACGCTCATGCCATAGAAATTTCGGAGCAAAACGCAAAAAGGGCTGGTGTGGACCGTAAAATCATTTACCGACAAGCCGATTTTTTTGAATCAAAACCGCCGGGTGATAGCGGCATCGTGCTGTTCAACCCACCCTACGGCGAGCGCCTCGAAACGGATGACATCGTCGGGCACTACCGGGAAATTGGGAACCAACTCAAGCATCACTACGCCGGCCACACGGCCTGGATTATCAGTGCCAACGCCGAGGCACTAAAACATGTGGGGCTGCGGCCAACGAGGAAAATCAAGCTGTTCAATGGGGCGTTGGAGTGTCGGTTGCAAAAGTTTGAGATGTTTGCGGGGAAGAAATATGAGGGTTTGGAAAACGAGGGAGAGCTGAAAAAAGAATAGGCAGCTTGAAGGCTGCCTATTGATATAAAGTATAATGCTTACCCTAACACTGCCGCCAGAGCGGCGGACTTGGAAGTGATGGAGCAAATTTATAATTTGATTTCGATTTTTAAAATCTTTTTTGCTTAAAAATTTAGCGGATTTCCTAATTTCAATCAGGCTCAAGTTAGGCACTTATCGGCTTGCCGCATGTAGCTTCAACTACTTCTAAACCCTTCTGCAACTAAGGCAGCATTGCGACGACCAGACAGGTTTTGAAAACCTGTCTGGTCTGGCTTCTAAACCATTCTGCGGCCAAGGCAGTATCGACCAAAAGAAAAAGGGTCGGGGTGATTTTGAACCTCGCCGACGTTGTATCCAGGTGGTGCTGGAGTGCAGTTTGCAGAAGTTTGAGATGTTTGCGTTTGACAAGAAGTAAATTCCTTCGTGATTTGATGGGACACAGATTTAACTGATTGAACTGATTTTCACAGATTTATTTATCCTAAAGCCAAATCAGTGCAAATCAGTTAAATCAGTGTCCCATCCCACCTAAAACTCCACCCGCCACTTCAAATTCACCCGCCTCCCCGTCAAATAGTTTGGAATCGCAAACTGCTGCGCAAAAATCGTCTTAATCCAAGTCCTCGAAGCCTCGTTCTGCACCTGCATCAGGTTGAAGATTTCGAGGCTAATCCAACTGGCTTTTGTGAAACGGAACGGGCTTTTCGGTCGACTGGCCCGGTTGATTTCGTCCCATATTTTCAGGGAGAATCCAATGTCCACCCGGTGGTAGGGCTTGAAGCGGTAGGTATTTCGGTAAATGCGGTTGTTGTCCTTGAGGCCATACGGCAGTCCCGTGCCGATGAACACATTCAGGTGCATCTTGAAGTTTTCGTGCTTGGGCAGGTAGTCCTGAAAGAAAACGGACAGTGTAACCAACTGGTCGGAGGGCCTCGGCACGTCCTTCACCGGGGTGCCTTCCGTGCTGCCGATTTCCCGCTCCAGGTGCTGGACATTGTTGATGCTTTCCCGTGCCCGGAGCAGCGAAAGGTTGAACCACGACTCTACGCCCGGCACAAACTCGCCGTTGAGGCGCATGTCGAGGCCGGTGATGTAGCCGCTTGCGTCGTTCTGGCCGTAATAACGGATGCGCACGTTGTCAATCTCGTAGCTCACCACGTCCCAAAGGCGCTTGTAATATGCCTCGACAATGAGGCGGAACTTCGTCGGGCTGAGTTTGCCCAAGAAAAAATCGTAAGTGAAACCGCCCACTATGTGCGCCGATTTTTGCGACTGTACGTTCCGATTCACCACGCCTTCCAAATTGCGAAGCTCCCGGTAAAACGGCGGCTGGAAGTACAGCCCCGTTGCGAAGCGATAGGAAATGTCTTTGTTGCTGCGCAATGGTTTGTACAGCAACTGCGCCCTTGGTGTCACGAATTTCTCATCGTTCAAATCCCAGTACGCTGCCCGAACTCCGAAGGATGCCTTCATTTCCCCCACACTGTCACGCCGCCAGGTGTAGGTGTCCTGGATAAAGGCACTCAATCGGTTGGAACCAAGGCTGTTTTTTGTTTTCAAAACGGAGTATAGCAGCAACTGAGTCGTGTCGTATCTCAGCGAATACCCCGCAGAATCCAGCCGCTCCCATTCGTTGATTTGGTCGTCAATGTCCTCCCGCTGATATTTCACGCTCCATTGCAGGAAGTGCGACTTTTCAATTGCGGATGGCGGATGGCGGATGGCGGATTCGGAGTCAGTTTCAATTGACTGATTTTTGGATTTGGGTTGCAACTCAATTCCACCTTTGATTTCCACATTGGAAACATTGGCATTCAGGAAATTGCGGACGTATTGGTGCTGGGTACCTGACCCAAGTTCTGCCACCACTTCACCGTAGTTGTCACTGCCAAGGCCACTTTCAATTTGCCGGAGGCTGTACCGCCCGATAATGTCAAAGCGCTCATTTTCGTCACTGCGATAGGTGCTTGCAAGGAACTTGACGAAGAGCGGGTTTTTGTCCCTTTCGGGCAAATAGGTGAGCGAAGCCCCCGTCATTGAAGTAGTAAAATCGTCCACCTCCTGCCCCCCAAAAACCGAGTAAAGTTCCAGCGCATAATTTACCAAACCAAAGGCCGTGCGGCGTTCGTCCGGTTTGAAAAAGAATTCGCTGCGGTTGTAATTGCCGATGAGGCCAAGTTGCCAGTTGCGGCTGAGGTCGTAGGTGAGGTAGGCTTGAACGTCGGTAAAATTGGGGTTGTACTCTCCTGTGACATCCAGCGAACCCAACAAGTAGCTCGTGGTTTTGTATCGGGCGCCGACGAGGTAGCGAAGTTTTTGGTATTTGGTTTTGCCCAGTTGGTGCGCCCCTTCGAGGTGGGCTGAACCGCCGAGCAGACTGGCCGTTGCACTCCCAGCGAATCGCTCTGGCCGCTTGTAGTGGATGTCCAACACGCTCGACTGCTTGTCGCCGTAGCGTGCCTCAAAGCCACCGGAGCTGAAGGTCAAGCTGCTGATTAAGTCAATATTGGGAAAAGTAAGTCCCTCCTGTTGCCCGGCCCGGATGAGCTGCGGGCGATAGATTTCGAAATCATTGACGTAAACGAGGTTCTCGTCGTAGTTGCCGCCACGCACGTTGTACTGGCTGGTCAACTCGCCGCCGGAGCCGCTGGAGGTGCCGAGCGCCAAGTGCGGCAACATGCTTTCGAGGTTACCGGTGGTGGTCGGTAGCAACTTTAGTTCGTCCATCTTCTCCCGAATCATGCCGCCCTGTTCAATGCGGCTTTCCCGTACTTCGACTTCTACTGAGGCGTCGGCGGGTGGCATTGCCACGTCAATCTGCTGCTTCGCACCCTTGGGCAGCGGTTCTACGTCCACCGAAGATTCCTTGTACCCAATGCGGGTAAACACCAGCACAATTCGCTGATTAGCAGGCACTTCGAGTCGCCATTTGCCTTTGTCGGTGGTTTCGGTGGCATTGTTCGTGTTTTTTACGAACACAGTCACCAGTTCAATAGGCTGCCCGGAAAGGGCATCGGTAGCAGTACCAGTCAGGAGTGCTTGGTCTTGGGCGTGGAGGGCAAAACAAACCAAAGTGCAAAACAGCGTAAACAGGCTTTTATTCATCTTCAGGTTTTTAAAACAAAGAAGTAACAGGCACTGAAATTTGATAATGCCTGCTTTTCGCAAAAAATGTTGGCAAATGTACGGGTAAAAGGCAAAAAGGGTTTGCGGTATCCAGTATGATGACCTGATGCGTTTTTGGCAAATCTGGACAGGCTGCCTCCATGACACTTTGGTGACAATTGTCACTACACTGGTTGACTTACCTCATCTAGCACCTTTTCTCCTGCACCTACTTTTGACCCATCAATACGGATAAACAATAGATTTAATTAAGAATCGGCCAATTAAAATGATTTCAGAAAAAGTGAAAAACTGGTTTACACTTTTAACTAGCCGTGCTTAGTAAAGAATCCACCTGCAAAGCAGGTGGCTTTGAAAAGCCCCCATAGGGGGCCTGCCCTCAATACGTGTTCCTAACGGCCCTCATGACTTGAAAACGTGCTATTTTTAAGGCAAAGCCGAAAGAACATAACCACCT